>DDZZ01000040.1 GCA_002346535.1 Opitutales bacterium UBA2995
CTTTGAGCTGCGGAAGAAAGGAAACCCCGTCAAAGATCTCATCCTCGGGCAACGGAACTCCAGCTGCTTCCAGAATAGTCGGTATAAAATCATTTGGCTCAACCAAATCACTCACGATATGACCGGCCTTGGCAGTACCTGGCCAACTTACAATGAGCGGTACATGAGATCCATAAACCGTTGGATCACCTTTCCCTCCAATGATGGTCGTCCCATCTTTCATTTTTGATGGAATTCCCCGTACAGTGCCATTGTCGCTATAAAATAAAATCAACGTATTTTCGGATAAACCCAATTGGTCCACCTTGGCTCTAATTTTGCCGATCAGCTTGTCCATGTATTCGACCATATCCTTAAAAAACCGTGTATCCTCTTGATGGCGCTGTTCCGGCCATTCTGGACTATCCGGCGTGGGTTGAAGCGGTCCATGAGTCAAAGCCATGGGGTAATACACAAAGAATGGCTCGTTTTTATGGCGCTCCATAAATTCACCCATATATTCCACCGAAAAATCAGGCCCATAACGACCTTCCTTGTTTTTCAAGTAAGTTCCATTTACGTCGATATCAGGGTCAGAATAACGTGAACCTTTCTGCTCATCGTGTTCGGTATGGAAAAGTGCATATTCATCGAAACCGGCGTTCTCCGCTGTCATTCCCCTCGAGCGCCATTCAGGCATGTAGCCAATTCTGTTGTAGCTCCACAATTGCCACTTTCCAACGATACAGGTTGCATAGCCGGCATCTCTCATCCAATGCCCGAAAGTCCGCGCATTTGGATCAAGTATTCCAAAGGCCTTCCAATTTCGGAAGTTATACTTACCTGTCATCAAGGACACCCGTGTAGGCGTGCAAAGAGGGATAGCATGGGCATCGGAGAATAAAACTCCTTCTTCGGCCATACGGTCGAGATGGGGCGTTTCATAAGATAAAGACCCGTAAACACCCAGACACTCATACCCGAGATCGTCGGCCATGATCATGATGACATTTGGTTTCTCCATTGACGAACGAACCTGCACAATACCCCAAGCGAACAAACAAAGACTATAAACAATAATTTCGCGGGCTCTAAGATAAAAGATGCTCATAAAAGGAATCGGGACAGAACATGTTTAACAATCTATTTGAGGGGTAGAAGGAAAGACCACACCATTTTTAAGTTCCCCAATTCGTTTGTAATGAAATCTCATCGCTCAGCAAGCCCTGCGAAAGAGACCGCATGGAATGTTACTTGATTCAAATTCTTCCCAAGCCTAAATTATACGTTACCCTGTTTGAAAATTAGTTGGAAAGCCTAAATGAAGTGGCTCGCGGAAGTGGAAAGGGCATCCAGTCGGACTGTCGCATTTCTGAAACCGAAAATGTTTGGTTAAAACTCGACGATTCCTTTTATAAGCCCTTCTTCGGGAACCAACCACTGATCAATCAAACCGGGGAATTCCTCAGCCTTGCAATGATGGGTTATCCATGTATCCGGATTTATCTTACCAGCTTCCATTTGGTCAACCACGTCTTGGAAGTTATGAGCAGTGGCGTTGCGGGATGACATGATGGATAATTCCCGTTTATGGAAGTCGGGATCACTGAAAACCAAATCTCCCATAAAAAATCCCACCATAATGATCCTTCCTCCAAAATCCGGCAATCCGATGGAAGCTTCCATGGAATGTTTATTGCCAGTACATTCGAAAACCACTTCCGGGAGGGTATCAAATTGAGTTTTCCATAGATCCACCAGAGGCTCGTCATCAAGGGTTACCTGAAGTGTTTCAATTTCCGGAAAGGCCTCTTTGCAATTGGCCAATCGGTCCTCAGATATATCGACCGCAACCACTTTCGTGCCCGGCTGACAAGCAAACTGCACCGTTCCTAACCCAATAGGACCCACCCCGATCACCGCGATCAGCTCGTCACCAACAAGAGATGAACGTTCAACAGCATGGTGGCCTATGCATAACATCTCAACGATCGCCAACTTTTCAGTATCGAGCGAAGAGGGATGCATTTTGTTAGCAGGCAAAACTACTCGCTCACGCATGCCTCCATCCGCGTGTACCCCTAAGCATTGAGTCGTGGAAGTGCAGTTTGTTTTACCACGCGAAAATGCCTTATCTCCGGGTCGAGATAAGTAGGCCTCAACAGAGCAGTGCTGCCCTACCGTAAGACCTTCGACACCTTCGCCGAGCTCTTCGATAATAACTCCCAGTTCGTGTCCAGTTATACGCGGGTAATCAAAAAAAGGCTGCCTTCCATAATAGGCGTGAATATCCGTACCGCAAATGCCTACATGCTTGACTCGAACAAGCACTTCTCCGGGTCCAGGAGCGGCGGGGGTTCGTGTATCTTCCAATATAAATTCACCAGGTCCTTTGAGTGTGACGGTTTTCATAATGTGTAACGTGATTCAGCAGCCCATAGATCCGGGTTGCGTCCAAGAAATGTTTTAACCGAATCGGTGGCACCCTCAAGGGCCATCATTGTTTCCTCATCAAGCACGAGATCAATGGCCTTAATGTTTTCAACAATCTGATCCGGATTGCGAGCCCCGACAATGGCTGAGGAGATAGCCGGCTTTTGCAGCACCCAGGCCAAAGCCACTCGGCTCATTGGTACACCTATTGAATTGGCAATTTCCCCCACAGCAGCAATTGCCGTGAAAGTTTCCTCCTCACAACCGGGCCCTCCATGTCGTGTGAGTGTACGCTCGGAATTGAAGTGCCGCGTGCGCGCCCTGCCGTCAGGCACTTCGGCAGCTGTCTTAAATTTACCGCTCAATAGACCCTGCATAATCGAACTGTAAGCCAATATTCCAATGCCGTTTTCTAAACATTGGGGCACAACTTCATATTCAATGGACCGGGAAAGTAAGGAATACGGCAACTGATTCGAGAAAACCGGACCGGATGCTTCTAACCAGCGTCCCGTGTCAATCGCGCTGAAATTGCAAATTCCAATATGCCGTATCTTGCCCGCATCCCTCAGGCCGATTAAAGCAGCAGCGGTTTCTTCAAAGGGCACTTCGTGGTCGGGCCAATGAACCTGCATCAAATCGATCACATCCGTCTGCAGCAGTTGCAGGCTGTTCTCACACGATTCTTTGATCGCAGAGTCGGTTGAGACTCCGGGCGAAATCTTGTTGGCAATGAATACGCCATCCCGACGCCCTTTCAATGCCTTGCCCAATAATGATTCCGACTTGCCTTTGCCGTACATTGGCGCTGTATCCAATGAAGTAATTCCCTGATCAACGGCCGCATGAATGGTATCAATTGATAATTGTTCCGATTGGTCGCCCCACTCCATTCCGCCTACTAAAGCCCAACATCCCAGGGTGATTTTTGAAACTTCAGGTGTCATCCCTCTATATGCGGATAGTCAGAATCTGGTGTCAAGAATCGCATTGTAGTTTAAAAGCAATTGAGGATGATATCCGCTTTTTATGCCTGGCTCCTCAGAAGAGAATTTATCCTTAAAACCGTACCGGTTTGGCTTCCTGTTTAGCTTTTTCAATTCTACGACCTGGATTGTTGTCCTGGGCACGCCGGCAGTACTGTTCGCCGAATCCCTGGGTGCGAGTACTTTTGAAGTAGGACTCCTGTACTCTTTTGTCTTTTTACTGCTGCCGCTTCAAGTGATGGCTACGGCCACCCTTCCCAAATTCGGGTACAAGGCCCAGGTATTCTTTGCTTGGACAACCCGGTCCGTCTTTTTGTTCATTCCCTTGGTAATAGCCATAAGAGGACAACCGATTGATGAGAATACTTCTGCCGTCTCCTGGCTGTTGATGGCCATGTTCTGCTTTTGCATCTTTCGATCGATTGGCACTTGCGCAATACAACCCTGGTTATTCGATCTGCTACCTGAAAAGCTCCAAGCCCGTTATTTCAGTACAGACATGGCAATAATTAATGTAGGCGGAGTCATAGCACTAGTATTCTGCAGCTTGACCTTCCGATGGCTATCCACTTTTGAAGCTTTTTCAGCACAATACATTTTTGCCTTGGCCGGAGCCCTATTATGCCTCTTGGGGATAGTTAAACTTCCCTCCGTGCCAAAACCGCCCAGCTTTGGTCCTCTGAGAATCATAAAAGAAGGACACAAGTTGTTGGTGCGACGTGGCAATTTTCGTCATTACCTGATCTTGTCCCTGATTTGGGTCGTAAGTGGTAGCGCAGTCATCCCATTTAGCATCTATTACTTGAAAGCGGTTTTGGAAATTAATGAAACATACATCTTACTGTTCACAGCGGTTCAATGCCTGGGAGGCATCACTGGTGCCCTCATAATGAAAAACCGTATGGACCGACTCGGTATTCGCCGCAGTTTCTTGATCGTGATGTTCATCAACCTCTTCATTTACCTCAGCTGGATCATTTTAATCAGTTCGGGGATGAGTTATCCGAACCTGACAATTTACTTGATCTATCTACTGCCACTGACCTACTTCGGAATAGGTTCAGCTGGTGCCATTTATTTCAGTGCACATTTGAAATACCTGGCTTTTGTTTCAGAAAACCGCGAACGCGCACTGAAAGTGTCACTTCACGCCGCCGTCGTAGGACTATCGGCGGGTATTGCATCCATCATATGGGGACTGGTTTTCAAAAGTAGTGGAGACGTGCCTTCCATGAACTTAACCGCCTTTATGAGTTACTTTGCCTTAATTGCGATTTTGCAAATTGCCCTGACCCCCTACATCCGATCGCTGAAAGAACCGGACCCAAGCGTAAAACCCCTTACCAATTCCTATGGAATCATCCGTCCCTGGAGATTCATCGCTACATTTCCAGTTCTCAGGCGCAGGAAAAATAAAAGCAACCAGTAATATAACCCTGCATGCAGCGTGTTTTCGAGGAGAATAAAAAAAACGGTACACATAATTAACCCGAATTGATTGCAACTTCGACCGCGTCCATGCGTATCATTAATAAAGGGTAATTATGAATGTTTTATAAAAAACGGGGATCCTGCATTTATTTTTGGAGATCGACGTAGGAGTTAAGAGGATGAATTTTCCTAGCCAAAAGACTGACCAAGTCCATGGGAATCGGTTCGGTGATACCCTTCAACCACCGATGCCCGTCAATACCTGTTTCCAGGGAGCACTCATTTGATTCACATGAGAAATTCAAGTGTTTTGCGACTAAAGTATGTCCTCATTCTAACCGTATGGATGTGACTTGATCCCGGAGAACTGGG
>DDZZ01000063.1 GCA_002346535.1 Opitutales bacterium UBA2995
AAGCTTGGCAGCCTTATAGGCCGGATACATTCCAAAAATAATCCCGATCGCGCTGCAGGTTACTAGTGCCAGTCCAGTCCAGAACCACGGAAAAATCATCGAGACATCCATCGACCTTGCAATGATGTTTCCACCAACCACGCCAATGAAGATTCCAATCACACCGCCCACCTCCGATAGAAGAACCGCTTCCAAAAGAAATTGCTTCAATACGTCTTTACTTCGAGCGCCAACGGACTTCCGTAATCCAATCTCACGAGTCCTTTCTGTTACGCTAACCAGCATTATGTTCATCACCCCAACCCCGGCCGTAACCAGGGCAATGGCGCTGATAATCAAGCCGCCAGTGCCCACCATCTTGGCGATTTTTTCAAACATGTCTTGGATGGCATCATTCGATGTGACCTCAAAGTTGTTTGGGTCCTCGGGTTCCAGACCGCGTACCACACGCAAAACACCGATGGCCCGATCCTGATAATCGGGCATTGCATTTAGGGAAGATGCCTTAACGGCAAGATTCATGGTAGAATAATGCCGAGCATTCGTAGAAAGAAACCGCGTGATGGGGATCATCACCATACGATCGGGATTTGTCCCAAAGCTCTGACCCTTTTCTTTTAATACCCCGACAACTGTAAAGCGGTTACCTCTTTGTGAAATTTGTTTTCCAATCGGGTCCTCGTTGGGAAACAGCTTTTCCCTGACTTCCGCCCCAATTAAGGTTACAGTCCGATTAAACTCCACATCCTCGGTGGTCAGATTTCTGCCAAAATCCAATTCAACTGGGAAACAATTGAGGTAGCTTTCGTTTGTTCCAATAACCCGAAGATTCCTATTGGATTTACGGTCCCTATAGCGGGCGGTCTCGCCTCTGTCCGTTAAGTACATGCACACCTCGGCGTCGGATTCGGACTCCAACAATATCTTGAAGCGCCGAGATTCCCTGTAATCGATGTTGGGCCGGTGTCTATAATTCCACCAGCCATTTTTTACCTGTACCGCAGGGTATTTGCTGATTTGAAAAACGCCCCCGCCAAAAATCTCTAATCCGCTATCTATAGATGAGCGCAACGCGGATAGTGCCGTCATCACCCCAACTACCGAAAAGACTCCAATAGCGATTCCAAGAATAGTTAAGGAAGAACGAAGTTTATTGGAATTCAAAGAAACGAGGCCCATGGTCACAATTTCCCACGGCCGAACCCGCTTACTTCGGTCAAATCGTTCTTTTCTATTCATGGCGCAACGCAGTTGCAGGGTCTAATCTAGATGCAACTAAAGCTGGGATAAACCCGGACAATACCCCCACTATTATCGAGGCAACCATAGCTATGACCACCAGATTTGCGGAAAATACAAAAGGAAACGTCGAAAACGCCTTGTCTATGGCAAGTTTTAATCCCCAAGCAATGCCCAAACCAAAGGCTCCACCAACCAAACAAACGGATACAGCCTCTGTTAAAAACTGTAAGAGGATCGAAGATCTTCGGGCACCCATGGCACGACGCGTACCTATTTCACGGGTACGTTCCTTTACACTGACAAAGGTGATGTTCATGATTCCGATCGCCCCAACGAATAAGGAAAGCCCCGTTATGCCAAATCCACCAATTGCCAATCCATTCTTGACGGACGCCAGGTTATCTTCGATCGCATCTGTGCTATTTACCGAAAAGTTGTCGTCATCCTCGGCAATTTGCCCATGAACTCTTCTCATGGCTCCAATCAGTTCATAGCGCGCTTCTTCTTTATCTGCACCGGGGGCTATCCTCACTCTTAGATTAGTGGTCCAATTCCAAATATAATGCTTTCGTAGCCACTTAATAGGCACCAGGGCAAAATTATCAAAACTCATCAATCCGAAGAAAGAACCCTGCCTGGCAAAAACACCTACAACTTCCAACTCATGACCTTTCGCCCTCACCGTTTTCCCAACCGCTGACTCATCGGGGAAAAGGGCCTCAGCCACATCAGCCCCAAGTACCACCACGGCACGCGCGGCCTCAGCTTCGATCTCGGTAAAAGATCGCCCGTCAACCACAGCAGCCTCAGCTATCAATTCAAAATTCTCGTCTGTTCCAAGCGCTTGTACATTCGTAATTGCCTTATCCGGAGTTTTAAATTCAGCCGGCGGATACCAGAACACGGCCGGGGCCGCTCGGTATAAGTTACTGCCGTTTGTTTGGGCAATTATTTCGTTCAAGCGCTCAGCCTCAATATCCCGAATATAGGGACGGTTTTTCATGTTACGGTAATCTTCCGAGGACGCATCCCAGGGGTAACGCTCGACGTAAAACACGTCATTACCAATGATTTCAAGACTGTCGTTAACGCCTTTATCAATACCGTTCATAGCAGTACCCATTAGAGTCACTGCAAGAACACCGATGATAACCCCTAGCACCGTCAGGCAACTGCGAGTCTTGTGAGCATTCACTTGCTCGACGGCAATTCGAATACTTTCAACCAGCTCACTAATGATTCTCCTCATCGTCTGTTGGGATTTACCTCATCACTTTCAATTTTACCGTCCATCAAACGAATGAAACGATGAGCGTGGTTGGCTATGTTCTCTTCGTGAGTCACGAGAATTATCGTATTTCCCTGACTGTGCAGTTCATCAAACAATGCCATGATTTCCTCCCCGGTTTTGGAATCCAGGTTGCCGGTAGGCTCATCCGCTAAAATTATCGAAGGCTCATTCACCAGGGCACGAGCGATTGCAACACGTTGGCGTTGACCACCCGATAATTCATTCGGCTTGTGCGAAATCCGGTCTCCAAGGCCAACTTTTTCACAAGCCACCTGGGCTTTTTCCTGTCGCTCCCATTTGGGAATGCCGGCATAAACCAATGGCAACTCGACATTGCGCAAGGTAGATGCCCGGGCCAGCAAATTGAAACTTTGGAAAACAAATCCAATTTTTTGGTTTCTTATGAATGCCAGTTCGTTGTCATCCATTTCGGCCACATCTTCACCTTCGAAAAAGTATTGTCCGAAGGTTGGAGTATCCAAACAACCGAGCATGTTCATGAGGGTGGACTTGCCACTCCCGGAAGGCCCCATGATTGCAACATAGTCGTTATTATAAATCTTAAGATCCACGCCGTCCAACGCCCGAACCGTAACGGCTTTGCCCAGATCGTAGAGCTTTTCTATTCGACTTATATCTATGATGGGCTCCCCGACTCCTGTATATGCTTGAATCAAGATTCTAAATGTATGGGTGACTCGTTGCCTTTTAAATTGGATTAGGGTTTTTTGTCGGACTCATCCTTTTTCTCATCGTCTTTCTTCATAGTCACTGATTTCTGGTGGTCCAGGTCCCGCGTAATGGCACGGTAGCTTCCAGAAACTACAAGTTCTCCAACTTCTATTCCATTCTCGATTACAATATAGGTGTTATCGGCGATTCCGGTCTTAACTTCCCTCATTTCGCTTTTGCCATTCTTGACCACAAATACGATCCGCTGCAGGTCTTCCTTGGCATCCCGTTTTTCTTCGCGAGTTCGGTTTTCTGCCAGCCGCTGGTTATTCGATGGATCTCCCTCTTCCTCATTATTCGATTTTTCATCCTTTGAATCCTCTCCGGTCAACGCCTTTTTAACTTCACTTTTTTTCCGAACGGTTACCGACTGCAAAGGAACAGAAATTGCATCACCCACGGTTTCGGTTTCAATATCGGCTGTAGCGGTCATCCCTGGCCGTAATTTGGAGCTGGGTTCTATCAATTTGATGCGGACCTCGAAAGTCGTCAGTCGGTCATTATTCTGTCGAACATTTGCAGCCGAACTGGAAATCTCTGTTACGTATCCCTCAAATTTCACTTCCGACATGGCGTCTACATCAACCACCGCCTTGTCATCGATTTTGACTTTCACAATGTCGGTTTCACTCACCTCAATTCGAACTTCAATATTCGTGAGATCGGCAACCCGCATAATCTCAGTTCCGGCAAATTGCCCGGTGCCGACAACTCGTTCTCCCAACTCGGAATCCAATTTGCTGATCGTGCCATCCATAGGAGCAAAAGTAACTGTCTTGGACAAGAGTTCCAATGATTCATCCAGTAGTGACTTGGAACGTTCAATTTCTAACAATGAAGACTGCTCCTGGGTATCTCTAATCTCTACCAAAGTCTTTGCATCTTCCAACTCCTTCTCGCTGGCGAAGCCCTTGGCAAACAATTCTTCAACCCTGCTTAAATCTTGCTCAGATTGCAGGCGTTGGGCCTTGGCTTCCAGGGAACGCGCTTTCGCTGAATTAATGGAAACCCTCCTTTGATTTACTTGAGATTCGACCCGGTCAGGATCCACCTTAACCAGCAAATCTCCTTTCTTCACTTTTTGCCCCTCGACGACGGGCATTTCAATTATTTCTCCGGCCACTTCGGAGGAAATTTTGACTTCGACCTCCGGAAAGATTCTGCCAGTTGCCGATACGATGCTTGTAATCGACCGACGTTCAGCTTCTTCCATAGAGACTTCGATCACTTCCTCTTTCTTGCGGGTAGCAATGAGCGCGATCGTCCCACCTGCGACCAGGAATAGGATTATAAATACAATCAGTTTCTTTTTGGACTTTTTCCGGGGACTCACAGGGGGTGAATTTTTTGAGGTGTTAAAGTTAGACTAGGATTTTGATCTGGAAGAGCAATTTTCAAAGTAGATATCCAATTCGTGGTTTTATTCAATTCTGGCTTACTTCTTTGTCTCGAAGTTGCAAAGAATGTTTACCTTTTAAACCAATAAACACAAAAAAGATTCATATTGTCGCAAAAAGGTGGTGGATACAGTTGCGCAACAAGAAACAGATCGTAGCGTTTTCGTTCCGCTTAATCTGCAATCTATACGGTGTCATTCCTTGATTCCCGCATTGGCATGCACGAATCAAGGAATGACACCCTCACATCGTAATCTGTGCCGCAAGAATTTATATATCTCAAAGGAGTCCGACAAAACAATCTTAAAGGTTTCGACCTGGAAATACCATTGAGACAATTAATTGTTGTTACCGGTCTAAGTGGAGCAGGGAAATCTTCCTTGGTGTTTGAGACCCTCCATGCCGAAGGCCAACGGCGCTACGTTGAAACTTTCAGCCCATACACTAGGCAATTCTTAGAACTGCTGGACCGGCCAAAACTGGACTCGGTAGAAAACATCCGACCCTCCATAGCAATCCAGCAAAGCAACACGGTCAAAACCACCCGATCGACCGTCGGGACGATGACCGAGCTAACCGACTTTTTAAAAATCTGGTTCAGCCACGTCGCCACGCTCTACGATCCTGAAACCGGGAAAGAAGTGGAGGACGATAACCCGGATACCATTTGGAAAAAGATTCGAGCAAGTTGTCCGGGTGAGCAGCTGTTGATGACCTTCAGAATCGAGTGGCCCAAGCAATTGAAGTGGCCAGAAATCTTGAGGCCCATAAAGGCTCAGGGTTACACCCGCGTTCTTTTCAAAGGTAAGATCTTCAAACTGGACGACTTAAAACCTAGCCAAATCAGAAAAGAGCCTTTGTTTGTTATTCAAGATAAAATCAGGATCGCCGCCAGAAACAGGAGCCGATTCATAGAATCAGCGCAAACGGCATTGCATTTCGGAAAGGGCGAACTGGTTTTTTTCAAAGAAAACGGAAAACCGGCCGGTAAGTACTCTCTCGGCCTTCATTCACCGGAATCAGATAAACGGTTCAAACCGGCAACACCGGCCTTGTTTTCATTCAATTCTCCCATCGGTGCCTGTCCCGAATGTCGAGGCTTTGGGCGAATCATTCGTGTCGATTACCACTTGGCCATTCCAAACCGCAAGTTGAGCATCAAGGAAGGGGCAATCAAGGCTTGGCAGGGAGCCGTTTACAGCGAAAACCGAAAGGATCTTGAGGCGTTTTGCCGGAAACTGGGTATCCCAACTAACGTTCCGTTCGAAGATCTCAACGAGGACCAACAGGAATTCGTCATACAAGGAGATCCAGACTATGGTAAAAAAGGACGCAAATGGCCTAATGCATGGTACGGTCTGAAAGGCTTTTTCAATTGGCTGGAAACTAAAACCTACCGCATGCACGCCCGCGTATTCTTGTCGCGCTACCGCACCTACATACGTTGTCCGTCATGCGAGGGAACACGCCTTAAACCGGAATCACTAAACTGGAAATGGCGCCGGAAAAAATTGCCCGATCTTTATCAGATTCCCGTGCAGGACCTTCTTCCTTTGGTCCGTGATCATTTCAAAACTACCGGCGATAATCAGGTGGATCTAGCCTATGAATCCATCCTCACCCGCCTAACATACCTGGTTCAGGTCGGACTGGGTTATCTGACCCTCGACCGCCCATCCAAGACTTTATCCGGAGGAGAAATTGAACGGGTCAACCTTACCACCTGTCTTGGCACTTCACTCGTAGATACGCTGTTTGTGTTGGATGAGCCTTCAATCGGACTTCATTCTAGGGATATTGACCAATTGATCAGAATTTTGCGCAATCTCACGGATGCCGGAAACACGGTAGTTGTAGTCGAACATGACGAGTCGATAATCCGTGCGGCCGACCAGTTAATTGAGATCGGTCCGAAGCCGGGTAATCAGGGAGGGGAGCTTGTATTTCAAGGTTCCCTCACAGATCTGTTGAACGACCCAATCTCAATAACAGGAAAATACTTATCCAATAGAAAGACAATAGACCCCCCCATAAAAAGAAGAAGCGTAAAAACAAGAAGCAAGACCCGGTCACTCCGAACGCCCTTTATTTCTTTCAACAATGTATCAAAGCACAACATACACCGGCAAAATTTCAAAATCCCACTGGAGCGCTTCGTCTGCCTGACAGGTGTAAGCGGCTCTGGGAAATCAACTTTGTTGGACAATGTAATTCACCAGAAATTAAAACAGGCACGCGGTCTTATGGCGGAAAACCCGGCCGAAGTTGCCAAGGTCGATTGCCCTGTATCTTTCGCAGATGTGGTACTGGTCGACCAAGGTCCAGTTACAAAAACTCCGAGATCCAATCCCATCCTTTTTGTCAACGCATGGGACGAGGTTAGAAACCTTTATGCCAAAACTGAAGAGGCTTTGTCACAGGGATTCACCGCCGCCTATTTTTCATTTAATGCCGGTCAAGGGCGTTGTGATAGTTGCACAGGCCTGGGTTATGAGCAGGTTGAGATGCAATTTCTGTCCGATGTGTTTGTAACCTGCCCCATCTGCGAAGGAGAGCGATTCAAACCAGAAATTTTGAAGATCAAATGGAGAGACAAATCCATTTCTCAAATCCTTCAAATGACCGTAATCGAAGCGGTGGAGCTTTTTGACGACCAACCAAAACTAAAAACCCGCTTGCAATCCCTTGAAGCCGTGGGACTCGGTTACCTCACCCTAGGCCAACCACTCAATACCCTCTCGGGGGGCGAATCACAGAGGCTGAAACTGGTCAAGTACCTACCTCAAGTTGAAGACAACACCGATCCTTACCTCCTTCTGCTGGACGAACCCACCACCGGGCTACACAAGCATGACGTGAAACGATTGATCGGGGTCCTGCATCAATTGGTGAACGAAGGTCATAGCGTGGTGGTAATTGAGCACAATCTCGACATGATAAAATGTGCCGATTGGCTGTTAGAACTTGGCCCAGAAGCAGGAGCAGCCGGTGGAAGGGTAATTGCCGAAGGACCGCCTGAACAAGTTATCAAAAAGAAAATTCCGTCTCAGCCGTTTTTGATTCAGGAACTGAATCGCCAGAAATCAGAGTTTAGTTCCGAGCGAAGCGACAAGACCGGGGGCGAAGCCAACCGAAACAGTCAGAAGTCAGAAAAACTGCAAGTCACAGAATCTTTCGACTCGTATAAAACGAATCCTCACCACGATGATTCACCACAGCTGTTAAGCGGCGGCGGTTCGCCTCTAGCCCCACGCCCCTATGAGAACTGCCTACAGATCCTCGGCGCCCGCGAACATAACTTGAAGAACATTTCAGTGGACATCCCTCACAACGAAATATCGGTGGTAACGGGTGTTTCCGGCTCAGGAAAATCCAGCCTTGCGTTCGATATTGTCTTCGCGGAAGGACAGCGGCGGTTTCTTGAATCGATGTCGGCCTACGCAAGGCAGTTTGTGGAACAACTCCCACGACCCGATATTGATGATCTGCGGGGTATCGCACCAACAGTTGCCATAGAACAACGTGTTACACGAGGCAGCCGCAAATCTACCGTCGCGACGATCACGGAAGTTGCCCAATACCTCAGGCTGCTTTATGCCCGGCTTGGTATCCAGCATTCCCCTGCGTCTGGCCTTCCAGTAATTTCCTTGAGCCTATCAGCCCTGGTAAAGCATTTGGAAGGCTTGCTCGGCCAGGCAAGATACAAACGACAAAAAAACCTCTTTCTTGCAGCGCCTCTTATCCGTGGACGGAAGGGGCACCATGAACCGATTGCCAAGTGGGTGGCCCAACAAGGCTACAAGTTGATGCGCATCGACGGAACGATTATAGAGGTAGCCAAATTCAAAAAACTATCCCGCTACAAGGAACACGATATCGAAGTCATCCTGACTGACTTGGGTAGGGCCGGATTACCTGCCCGGAGGAAATCGGATGGACCAAGTGGGTCGCCACCAACCAAAGAACTTACCAACCTGATCAAACGCGCTCTGAAGCTCGGCAAAGGCTCGACACTACTGCTCGACAGTAAGAGCAACAATCTCATCTGGTTATCCACCGAACGGGTAGATCCAATAACGGGTGAAGCTTACCCCGAGCTGGACCCCAAACACTTCTCCTGGAACAGCTCAAAGGGCTGGTGCCCCGACTGTAAGGGCAACGGGAATATCTGGTACGAAAACGAGGATGGTAGCGCGGACCGAAAATGGTTTCTCGAAACTTGCGAATCCTGTGAAGGAAAACGGCTGAATCTTCTTTCAAGAAATGTCTACCTGAATTTCAAGGATGGCTCATCGTTAAGCTTGCCCGGCTTGTTAAAGCTTGCACCGGAAGCATTGCTTAAAAATCTGCGAAACCTACGCCTGGATCGAAAAGGGGAAGCGGTCATGACTGACATTCTTCCGCAGATTGAGAAGCGCCTGAAATTTATGGAACAAGTCGGGTTGGATTACCTGGGCATGGATCGTCCGACCTCAACCTTATCGAGCGGAGAAACCCAACGGATCCGCCTAGCCGCTCAATTGGGCTCTAACTTGTCGGGTGTCCTTTACGTATTGGATGAACCTTCCATCGGACTCCATGCTCAAGACAACGAACGATTGATCAAGTCCCTTAAGGATCTAAAAACTCGGGGAAATACACTTCTGGTTGTCGAACACGATGACGAAACCATGGAACAGGCAGATCACATCATCGACTTGGGTCCGGGAGCAGGAATCCACGGTGGCAAACTGTTGGCCAATGGAAGCCTTAAGCAGATTCTTAAAAACAAGAAATCCCTCACCGGAGAATTTCTCAAAAAGGGCATCCCCCACCCTATACGGGGTGAATACCGACAACTTCCGCCTGCCTGCAAGCCAAGAAAACGGATCCCTCAAGATTGGCTGATCCTGAAAAATCCTAAATTGAGGAATTTAAAAGGTGACGACCTCCATATACCCATTAAGAAATTGACCATGGTCGGAGGAATTTCCGGAGCCGGGAAATCAACTCTTATTCGAGACTTGCTTCATCCGATTGCAGACTACGCTCGAAAATATAAGGACGCGAAAGTACACGAACGTGAGTTTTCCCAGTACGTCGATTTGCCCAACACCCATTCTGAGAAACCGTTTTCCCAACTGATAAACGGACATCAATTTCGCGCGGTTATTGAGGTGGATCAAAATCCGATTGGTAAAACGCCCCGATCTACACCGGCTACTTACATTGGAGCCATGGATATCATTCGCCGCTTTTTTGCCAACTTGCCCGAGGCGAAAATACGCGGCATGAATGCTAGCACTTTTTCCTTCAATACGGCTCAAGGCAGGTGCGAAACCTGCAAAGGGTCAGCGAAGATCAAACTTGAAATGAGTTTTCTGCCCAATGCCTATATGACTTGTGAAGATTGCAACGGCTCACGCTATGGTCCGGAACTAAATGACCTTATGTGGAAGGGAAAAACCATCGCGGATGTTTTAAACATGTCCTTTGAGGAAGCTGCCGATTTTTTCAAAAATCATAGCAAACTCAGCGACATGCTGGGATTGATGCTGCAAACAGGCCTTGGCTACCTGACTTTGGGTCAAAGCAGCCCCACCCTCTCAGGTGGCGAAGCGCAGCGTCTGAAGCTCGTAAGCGAACTCTCCAAAGGCCTCCCCAGCTTCCGGGATAAAAGTCACGCTATCCAATTTCAAAACCTTTACATCCTCGAAGAGCCCACCATCGGCCTACACATGAGCGATTGTGAGAAATTAATCCGCCTCCTACATCAACTGGTCGATCAGGGGCACACGGTAGTCGTGATCGAACACAACCTCGACCTTCTTGCCGAAGCAGACTACTTGGTGGAGATCGGCCCTAAAGGAGGTGAGGCAGGCGGTAGAATTCTTTACCAAGGCCCCGTAAATGGACTGCGACAAATCAAAAAAAGCCCTACTTGGCCGTTCCTTAGGAAAAAGCTTTAAGGACAATAAATCAAGATACGAGCTCCTCAATTCCATCCAATGGATTCGGACCCATCTTTTTTCTAATAAGGCCGGAAACCGCCAGGAATTGTACCCAAAAGGGCAGACCTGAGTTCTTAAAACCGATACTATGTTTCAATTTGAAGCTCTGCGGACCCTTGGAGGTCAGTTGATAAACTTCATCAATCAATTTAACCCCGGATGTGTCAGTAGAAAACTCATAGCGAAGCCTGACTAAAGATCCTGATTCGTACTTTACAATATCACCAACTGTATAATGACTCGTATCGCTCAATTGGAAGGTAGCGGTAAAACGAGCCCCTTGTCCTTCACCATCCATCTCACTCGCACTTATGCAATTCTTGTTCCGTGCAGGCATGCTTGCGAGATCATTGATCACTACCCACAGGCACTATGTAAGTTCTGAGCGAAACAATTTTCACCTATCGAAATTGCAGCAATAATGTTTCCGCAATGTCGATAAATTAGAGCAATTTAATCTCCAGTATCGACTCGCATCCTACAGTAGACAGAAGCACTGTACGGCATTTTAATGACCGATGCCTGAACTGTATTCTCGATGATGATTCCATCCACTCCATCGACCGCTTCTGTCCAGGGGCCGTTGACAAAGTCGAAGGTGGTTTCAAAACCAAATGATAAAAAAGGACCGCCCACCACAGGTGGGTATGTAAATACAACATAAGGGACCCCTGCAATATTCTCAGGGGTTATCATCGGAGACTGTACGCTGTCGGGCCGTTTCGGATTGAAGTCAAAATAGAATTCAAATGCATTGATGAACGCGTCTCCATCCGGATTGCCATCTTCAGCGGCATCCTCCGACTCCGGATAATCAAATTCGGATTGGCGCCAATTGTCGTAGTCTGACACCTGGACGCTTATAAAGACGACATCACTCGTTTCTATAAGTTCGTTTTTCGTAGCCTGAACACGATAAGCTCCATCCAGCACCGGAGTTGCATTGGGTACCGAATAAGTTGAATCGGTAGCACCCATAATATCAGCAAATACATTCAGATTAGCACCCACATTTCGTTGCCATTGATAGGTTGTCCCTCCGGGATTGAACACCTCGACAGACAATTCTGCGGTTGCACCCCAAGGAACAACCAAGCTTTGAGGCTGACTGCTAATTTCGGGCGGTTCATCGGTGATGCGGAATGCGAACTGCAATTCGATGGGAGGCCCCTGATAGGTTGATTCATTCTCCCAGGTCAGAATTTTTAAATTCATAGGAAACTCGCCACTAGTATCAGGAACTCCGGTAAATGTGATAATACCGGGCACGGGCACTTCAGGGACCTGACCTTCGGGAGTCACGTTGGTAACCATGCCGGGCGGCAGATCTCCAGTAAGTTCGACGGTAGCGGGTATAGCGCGCTCCGCCCGGATAACGGCATTCAGCTGGGCACCAGCAACAGAGACGATAAAACCCTGGTTATTCGTATTCGGCAGTACGGAAAGATCCCCAGTTGCACCTGTAACAGTATTATAAACGCCGGTGGTAATAGCGGCACCGGCAATCCACTTAATCAAATGGGCGGCTCGAGGAGCACTCAGAAACTGAAAATCATCTACGATGCGAACCAACGGAGTTCTTTGCAGAAACACTATCAGAAATAAACCAGACCAGGTTAACCGGTAGTTAATGAGTGTAAGCCACCTGAAAAAAGGGGGTTGCATATATATTCAACTGATCTGTGCACCCCGGATCAGGGCAAACAGCACGGATCTTGGTAACAAAAGAATGGATACGTTAAAACTGATGCCATCATCAAATCAACCTAATATCCGCAGTTAAAATTAGCCGAAAATTAACCTTATACACCGACTTTCTTCGCCATTAGGGCATAACAGATTCATACTTTTTTTAATCGATACGTTATAAAAGCCTAATCGGATTCAGGAATCCCCAACCTTCGATTCGATTGGCATAATCATCCAATTACCTGACAACCGAAACTCGTATATACCTGCTTTCCGACAAAATATTAGGACTGGTCAATCCAAACAGGATCTTCCCGTCCTGGACCGTTTCGACTATAGAATTTCCATCCATTATTAATTGAAACGTCGATCCAATCACACTGGAGGCGATGGCTCTCCAATTAACCAAATCCTGACTTTCCTCCAAACTGATTATAACATCCGTCGCATCAAAATTACGGGGACACGATAGTAAGCAACTTACCAGAATACCTGTCAAAGCTCAGGTTAGTTTGTTCGCTGAACACATTTGAATGCGAACGAGGATGCAGCCTAAAACCAGCCTTTCTCCAATGCTAGGTATGGCCTAATATTCTTGAAGAACTGACTCTGAAATCCTTTACTTTTAAAGTATCTAACTTAAAGTTCGGAGGAAATAAACAATCGCGTAAACAGTACTGAATTGGCGGGTACTTTAACGAAGTAGCCCTCGGCGTTGTTTTCGATGATCACGCCATCGGTTCCATTTTGCAGAGCAGAAAAATTTGCCAAATTGGGCGTATCGGATCCTTGCGGAGTAATGTAAGACTCACCCCCGGAAGGAACTGGCGGGTATTGAAATACGGCATACAATACTCCTTCGATGGACTCCGTAAATGTTTCTGAACTGGCTGCCGAATCAGGTTTACTCGGATCTCCCCCAAAAAGAAATTCGACAAAATTGATAAAGGGATCTGAATCATTGTTTTGATCCTCCCCTGCCTCAACGGCAAAGGGGTCCTCAAAATTCATATCCCGCCAGGCTTGAAAACCGGTTGCGTTCACAACGAGAGCCGCCACAGCGCTAATTTCCATAGCTGCGCCTCGGATCGCAACCACCTGGTAATTACCCGCATCATTGGATGTAATGTTGGCAAGGTCCAGAGCAAGTCCCGTCTGCCCAGGTAGGTCGTCAAAGATCTCGGGATTCTCTACATTTTGCTTCTGCCACTGGAAAGTGACTCCTTCAGCATCAGCTACCGCAACGGATAATTCGGCTGCGCCTCCCCAATCCGCTGCCTGATTGGTCGGTTGCTGGGTGAAAAGCGCATTTACGTTAACCGTAACAGGATCGCTGGCAACCGTTCCGCCCCCATCGGTTATAGCCACTTGGTAAACCCCGTTATTTGCGGTAAAGCCATTTTCAAAACTCAAAGTGGCATCCGTTGCGTCGGGTATATCGTCAAATACTTCAGGATTATCCACATTTTGTTTCTGCCATTGATAAGTCGTCCCTTCCGGTTGTTTTATTGCTACGGATAGTTCGAAAGGATGTCCCCAGTCAACCTGCTGATTTTGAGGCTGCTGCTTGATAACGGGACCCACAGTCTCTACTCTGATGGTAAAACTGACAGGAGTTGCTTCTGTTCCACGCATGTTGGGACGCCGCCATGCCCGAACAGTTATTGGCCATTCACCCGTTTCTGTCGGAATTCCAGAAATGGTTGCCTCTCCATCGATGATGGTGTTCCAGGTTATTCCATCGGGAATATCCCCATCGAGAACCCAGGTTTTAGGCGTATTACCCGATCCTTCCACTCGAACACGAAGAAGCAGTGGATCGCCAAGATTGATCGTGGTCTGGCTGAAGTTTTCCTCCAAAAACAAATCACCGGATGCACCTGTGACCGTATTATAGGACCCAACAACGATGGCACCGGTAACAACGGCCCATATATGCTGGATGCGTGGAATTAATGAAAATTCAACTTCTGCAATGAAACGAACGACTGGAGAGCGTTGAAGCATCATGGCCAGAACAAATACAGACCATGAAAGTTTAGTGAGGAAGATTTTTAATTTCATGAGCGCCAATGCCATATACGTTAAGTTAAAAGCATTGGTTGCAAAATATTTCAATTAATCGAACAACCGCAGATTTTCCGGAATTGAAATTGTATTCCTCCAAAAAAAACGGGCCAAAACAAGAGAATTTTAAAGCTTCATAAAATGGAGGGTATTTCCAGGCAGAACAGATACAAATAACCCAATTGTATGGCGTTGACAGGCCGGAAGACCCGGTAGATGGTCTCGCCGTTCTTAAAAACTGAACCGATAACGGATATGACAACAATTACAGACATTCGCGCGCGCGAGATCATGGATTCCCGCGGTAACCCAACCGTTGAAGTAGACGTCGAGTTGGAAAGTGGCGTCGTCGGACGGGCCGCAGTCCCCTCCGGTGCAAGTACGGGCGTCAATGAAGCCTTGGAATTGCGGGACGGAATGGTTACGGCCAAGCAATTGCCCAAAGGTATTAATGGAAAGAAACGATACCTGGGGAAAGGAGTCCTCAAGGCCGTTGCTAATGTACATGAAAAGATCGCACCTGAGCTTATTGGCCAGGATTCAGCGAGTCAGGCTGGCATTGACAGGACCATGCTCGATCTCGATGGGACCGCCAATAAAAAGAACCTCGGCGCCAATGCGATTTTAGGTGTTTCCATGGCTACGGCTAAAGCGGCAGCTTCGGCGCTGGAACTTCCTTTGTATCGTTACCTGGGTGGTACAAACGCCAAAGTTTTACCGGTGCCCATGATGAACATCATGAATGGTGGTGCCCATTCGGACGCGCCGATCGATATCCAGGAATTCATGATTATGCCAAAAGGGGCTCAATCTTTCAGTAAAGCCCTACGCATGGGAGCGGAAATTTTCCACGCCCTTAAAGGTGTATTAAAAGGCAAAAACCTTTCGACGGCCGTAGGAGACGAAGGCGGCTTTGCCCCCCAAATCGAATCCAATGAAGCAGCGCTCGAAGTGATTGCCCTGGCTGTCAAAAAAGCAGGCTACAAACTGGGTAAGGAAATATTCATCGCCTTAGATGTCGCGTCCTCCGAATTTTATAACAGCAAATCCAAACGCTACCTCTTTTCAAAGTCCGATGGATCCAAAAAGACCTATAAGCAGATGGTTGCCTTTCTCAAAGATATGCAGGCACGCTATCCGATTCTTTCAATCGAGGATGGCTGCGATGAAAACGATTGGACAGGCTGGAAACACATGACCGAAGAAATGGGGGCTGATACTCAGCTTGTTGGGGATGACCTCTTTGTTACGAACACGGCTTTCCTCAAAAAGGGAATCGATATGGGCGTGGCAAACTCAATCCTTGTAAAGGTAAACCAGATTGGGACGCTGACTGAGACATTCGACGCCGTCGAGATGGCCAATGAAAACAAATACACCGCGGTCATTTCGCATCGATCCGGCGAAACAGAGGACGCCACTATTGCAGACATCGCGGTGGCAACCAACGCCGGCCAAATAAAAACTGGGTCACTCTCCCGCAGTGACCGTATAGCCAAATACAACCAGCTCCTTCGCATCGAAGAAGAGCTGGGAAGACATGCCGTCTATGGTGGTGTAATTGGCAAAATTTGATTCAGAAATGGAAAACTAATTTTAGACTTATAAAGGAAGGATCACTTTGTATTTGCGCTCTGCACTCAGCCTCGGACTGACATGCCGAGTAAACGTGCTTCCGGGCTTGGTTACGCACAGCAGCGCGCGCGCCCATCAGTCGTAGCCCCGACATCTCAATTACGTAATTAAAACAGATTTTAGCCCTGCACCTCTATGATTGTTCGATAGTTGTCTTAGAAAAGAATTCGGCCGTTTCCGGAGCCTTGGAAAGCTAGAGGATGATGGACAAGCCAATAAACTGTGAAAACTCACAACCTGAAAATGACAGCTATTTTGTCTCTTTTGTGCTTTCTGTGGTTCCAATTAATCAATCATAGTATTCCGCGAGCTCAAAATAAGTATGTCAGGACAATTCTACCTTTGGACTAAGACCATTCACCTGGTCATGGTAATGGCCTGGATGGTGAGTATTTTTTATTTACCCCGGATACTCGTACATATTGTGGAAGCAAACGCAGCGGGACAGAATACCGATCGGCTGTTCATCATGGCCCGTAAACTTTTCAAGTTTGGCAATATCATGTCGCTTATCGCAATAGCGACCGGATTATGGATTGGCAATTCTATGGGGTTCTTCTCCGGACAAGGGTGGCTTCATGCCAAAACATTTCTTGTTATAATATTTCTTGGGTACAATCACGTGACATTTGGACTGGTAAAGAAAGCGGAGAAAGGAGAGCTCACATGGTCCTCGGGTGCGCTAAGATGGTTTAACGAGCTGCCGATTCTGCTAGTCGTTGTAGTCGTTTACCTAGTTCTGGCGAAACCCATATAGATCAATTTCATTGCCTCAAAGGTGAAGCTCCTGTTTTTAGGGGCCTCCGTGTTTTAGTAACCGAGAGGGAATACTACATTTCCTTACCAGCGGTAAACCGCATTAAAGGAAATTTGTCGGGAGCTCGCCGGAACGGAAGGGATTTCCTCGAAATCGCTGTCCCATAAATTTAATACAGCCAAACTCAGTTCCAGGCCATCTAACGATTCGTCTCTGGGGAACCAGAAAATACCCAAGGAAGATATAACAGCATCATCCGGGGTGCCATCTGTCCTCAACAGATTGTCCTGCTGAATTCGGAAAACGTTATCCGAACGGATTTCAAATCCCAGCGCCAACTCGTAAATAAAAGCCAACGTGGCGCGGTGTTTTGCAAAATTCAATGCATAGAAACTGGCATCGACCAACGCGCTCCCATAATCCTCATCTTTGGAAAGCGCGGTATATCCGGCTACAATTCTCCCCTTATCAAGACGGTATGACAAAAGGAGCTCCAATCCAGTGGTATCAATATCCACGTTGTTGGCAGTGCGGCCAAATACATCAAATGCAAAAGTCCAATCTACCAGATCCCGATCAGCCCGTAGGAATGCGGCGGCCTGAAATTGCAAATTCCCTGAACTTGCCAGATACCCCAATTCATAATTGGCGGCTATTTCTCGAACCAGATTGGGATTACCACGAAACAGGCCACCCCCGGGATTTGAAGCGATGGCCGTATAACCGGGCACTTGGGTGCTTCTCGAAATATCTGCATAAAGCTGCCAGTTTGTTCCTGTAGGAGTTGTCCCACCGGTTGAGATTCGGGCCATTGGCGACAGTTCACTTGAACCCCGATTGTTATCATCAAAAGAAAGGCCCCCCGAAAAGGTCCAAGGCCGTGCTCCATCATCATCCCAATTGGTCTCCAGTATAAAGCCTCCTTTTAGGTAGCTACGGCTTGTAAAGTCCCCAAAGGTCAGCGAGGTTGACTCGATATTATCCTGCAACCATTCAATCCGGCTCACAAGATTCCACTGCTCCATTGTCCACCCACCTTCAAGGGCGATATCAAAAACTTCCGTGGTGTGCTCAAAGGGATTAAAGGCCCCAAGATCCCGGCGGTTAAATTCATAGTCGTCCTTATGGCACCGAAAATAGGTACTGACCTGAAAAAATAAATCCTCACTATCAACACGGTGATTGACGAATAATAGATTGGTCTCCAAGTCCTCAGTTTCCGGTACACCGAATGGAGTGTACATGTTTGGCCAACCAAAAAATTTGCTTTGATGCCCTAAGAATAAATCAGTCTGGCTGTCACCCTCCTTTCGTTGGGCACGAACACTAATTCTGTCGAATTCGTGATCGCCATCAGCGATCGATCCATCCGATTCCGAGTGAGATACTTCGGCATCTATAGCCCATGTCGATCCATCCTCGGCATCCCTGCGATGCGCCCCGTAGGCACTTGCATACCAGTAGCCATCCTCTCCAAAACCGAACGCATATTCTTGATTAGGCTGAATCGCTCGCCAGCCAAAATGAACCGAACCTACACTCGAATTGAAACCGGAAAATGAATTTGCAGTACCGGTTAGAATCTTAGCCCCTGAAAGCATATTAGGGGAAACGGGAATCTCGGCAAAATAATGTCCGGTCTGTGGATCGAATAAGGTGGCTGATCCCACCATAAATCCGGTGTTTTCAAAAATACCGCCGCGGATCGTTACGTCACCTTGGCTCTCAACAGAATTTCTCGATTGTACATCCACCAAGGGTTCGTACTTTAATCCGGAAACCGGCATCGAATAGGTTGACAACGACTCCTCAAGTGCCACACGTTGCCCTACCGCAAAAACCGGATCCAAATCATAAATAGATTCAATAGCCCCTTCCTGAGCAACGGTCACAGAGGCCGAGCCCAAAACAGCGCATAAAATAAAAAAAATAACTGGATTCTGATACATAAAACCCCATAGATGAAGTAGCTAACTTTTCGAAGTTCAATGAAATTGTTAATTATTTTTATCGATTTGCTTAACAAATTTTTACTGAAACTTGTGATTAATCAACCTGTCCCGTGGATAGGTGGGGGAAACCTACCAAAAATACTGTGATAATTCAGAAAGCTTTTCTCGTTCCCCTCATTTTCTTCGTGGCTAGCTCTCTTTATGCACAGACTGCCCTGGATCTTATTCCAGATGAGTTGGTCAATGCAAATGGAGAGGTACATGAGGCCAAACTGGATGGGAAATTCGTCGGAATATACTTTTCCGCATCCTGGTGCCCTCCATGCCAATTCTTCTCACCCGAATTGGTGAAATTTCGTAATGAAAACAAAGAAGACTTTGAGGTTATCTATGTCAGCTCCGATGTTTCGGTAAAAGAGCAGTATAAATACATGAAAAAAATGAAGGCTGAATTTGGAGCCGTTCCCTACAAAGGGGAAACTTCGCGGAAGCTTGCCCAGGCATTTCATGTACGCTATCTACCGACCTTGGTAATCGTGTCACCCGAAGGGAAAGTCCTAACCATGGATGGTCGGGGAGACATCAACCGGCTTAAAAACTCGGCCCTGACCAATTGGAAGTCGAATTTAAATAATCCTTAAATTTGCTACCAACCAACTTTAACAGCGAGGATTATTTAAACACTTTTACGGCATGCTAAACCGCGTCGACGTCTTGTGTATAGGCCAAGCCTGCTGGGATCTAAATTTTCACACGGAGTGCTTTCCCAGAACCGATGAAAAGACCCATGCACATACACTTATCAGCGAAGGCGGAGGCCCAGCCGCAAATGCTTCCTATTGCATCGCCTCTTGGGGAGGGAAAGCGGCCTTTGTTGGTTCATTCGGCAAAGACCATTTCGGCCAAAAACACCTGTATGACTTGAAATCCGCCGGAGTTAATGTATCCCGTACCTTAAATTCCAATACAGATACTTCTTTATCAAGTATCTGGGTAAACGGTGAGGGAAGCCGGAGTATCATTAATTATAGAGATGGAAAGGAAACGAATGACTTGGATGTAAGCGGATTCGAGCCGACCTGTTTACTTGTAGATGGACACGAACATTCCGCTTCCTTGAAAGCTCTGCAGGAATATCCGAACGTACCTTCCATTCTGGACGCTGGATCCTGGCGGGAAGAAACCAAAAACCTGTCCGAAAAGGTAACCTACCTGATAGCATCCAATGCTTTTGCAAAAGATGCATCGGGATCGGAAAACCCGGAGGACTGGATAAAATGTCTCTCACCAAATGCACCCTACGTGGCAATAACCAATGGACCAACCGGCGTATATTGGAAAGATCCCAAGTGCCTAAAAGGACACATTGAAGCGGCACAAGCCTTTGCAATAGATACAACTGGAGCCGGCGATATTTTTCATGCTGCTTTCGCTCTGGAAATTGCAAGCAACCATAGCTTTTACGGATGCTTGTGTTGGGCAAACGCCGTAGCCGGACTATCCGTAAGCCAATATGGGGGCCGGACATCCTGCCCCAAACCCTTTGATCTACCTTCGCTTGGATTACTGGAATCTGTTCCTGAATGATCGGTGTTATTCAGCGCTGGAAAGGTAAATTCAATTATCCAAAGATTATATCCCTTCACGGATTTCTCGGCAACGGAAGTGACTTTAAAATTGTTGCGGATAACTTGGGCAACTTTTCAGAAATAGTCGCTCCCGACTTCCCGGATTATCTCACCGATAAACCAGAAGAAGGTTCAAGCTGGGATCAAACACTCTCAATGCTGAAAAGACTTCTGAAAAACGAGGCGCCTAAACAAAAGATTGTCTTGCTCGGTTATTCAATGGGAGGACGGATCGCGCTACAATTCGCATTGCAGTTCCCCCAAATAATCGAAGCGCTTATTTTAATTGGAAGCACTCCCGGCATTGTGAATCAGAAGGAGCGTAACAAACGGAGGACGGAAGACTCCAAACTTGCACATAAACTTAGGACTCAATCTTACCCGAAGTTTCTGGAGTATTGGCTCAACCAACCCCTTATCAAATCACAACAAAACATTCCCCTGCCATACCTGGGCGAAATGTTAGAGTCCCGGCAAAGAAACAATCCACAAACCCTTGCCCATTATCTCTCCATCCTTGGAACAGGATCTATGCCCAGTGCATGGGGAGATTTGCATCGGTGCAATTTCCCTACTTTGCTGGTTACAGGAAAAAAGGATAAAAAGTTCACAACTATTGCTGATAAAATGCTCAGAACACTTCCTAATGCATCCCACAAGGTCATAAAGGGATCCGGTCACGCACCGTGTTTTGAGAACGCAAAGGACTTCGGCAGTTGCCTGGATACGTTTCTAAGCAGTTTAAAAAATGGTTCATAGAAATATTTCGTCGTTGATCCGGCCCATCAAAAAACCCTTTTATGGTCCTTCATCTCAATTGATCAGATCCGTTTTAGCATGAAGTTTTTCCGGCAAATAAGAAACATTATTTGGGATTGGAACGGAACCCTTGTGGATGACGTAGATCTCTGCGTCACTTTAATCAATGATATTCGAGCCCGAAGATCGCTTCCGGCAATGAACCTCAACGATTACAAGGAAGCATTCAATTTCCCGGTCAGGGATTATTACCAAAGAATTGGATTTGATTTTGCAAAAGACTCATTTGAGCAGCTAAGCCGGGAGTTTATCGAGGGTTACGAAAACGGGCGGCAATCCTTGAGTCTTCATTCAGATGCCATTGCAGCATTGGAATATTTTAGACAAAGAAAAATCCCGCAATGCTTACTGTCAGCGACTCAATTGCAGTCTTTGGAGTACGCGCTGAAAGACCACAAAATCGCGCATTACTTCAATTCCGTTTTGGGATTGGACCATCACTATGCCGATAATAAGACACACCTGGGAAGACAGTGGCTACAAAGAAACAACATATCAAAGAATCAAGTTCTTTTTATCGGCGATACATTACATGACCTGGAGGTTGCTCAAGCTATGGGAATAAACTGCGTGTTAATTGCTTCAGGTCACCACAATTACGAAAGGCTGAGGTCATCAAATTCAATAGTGTTGTACAATTTGAAAGGGGTAATCGATATTTTCGAGAAATAAATTAATTGTGCATCCGATATCTTGATACGTACCGCTAAATGAAGAAAAACTATGCCTGCTAAAAAAGCATCCAGAAAAAAGGCAGCCAAAAAGCTGCTAAGAAAAAGAAGTAACTTTCAAAAATTCCAATTAATCAAAAGATCGGCTTTGACCGGTCTTTTTCTTTACTTATAATTCGTATGGAAACGCAAATAAGGGTGGACAATCCAAAAGAAATGATTCCCATTCAACTCTGTGAGTTCGTATGAAGAAAAGACAGCCAACTTCGGGAATCCGATAGTAAATCTTATTTGGACAGGTTTGGTATTTCTGTTTTTTGCATGGATACTTAGGCCCCATGTTCCCGCACAGACGGAACTCTTAGGCTGGGCCGGTTCTGCATTTGCATCCATCGCTCTAACAATCACCTTTTATCTGTGTATAAACATGTTTCGTGTTTGTCTGAACGACTACAAGGATTTTAAGAATAAAAGATAAATAACCGCAGTTGTTCGTCCTCCGCCTGACTCTTCACCCACCTATCTCCTAGTCTTCGGAATCTTCATCCTCGTCCCAGCTGCCGAATTCAGCTTCATACGCCTTTTGCTTTCGTCTTTCGATAAATTTTCCCATAAAAATCGAAAGCTCATAAAGTAATACCAAGGGACCGGCCATCAACAATTGGGTAAAAGGATCGGCAGTTGGCGTAATAAACGCAGCCATGACAAAAATGATCACAACCGCATAACGACGGAAGGATCTGAGCTGCTCTGAAGAAAGTATGCCTACGTAAATAAGGATGGCAATTATGAGTGGGAATTCGAAGCTCAAACCAACGCCAAGCACCATCCACAGCAACAAACTGATGTAACGATCAGCGGCCCACATCAGATCGATCCCCATCAGATTATTCAAGTAAATCGAAACATTCAAGGCGGACGGAACTAACACAAAGTAACTGAACACACACCCGAGGCATAACAAAAACAAAGCTACCAAGGCTCCGGGTAACAGGGCCCGCTTTTCCTTTTGGCTAAGCCCAGGGGCGATAAAGGACGATGCAAAATATAAAATAAAAGGGGAGGATAACCCCATCCCAACCAAAAAGCCCATTTGCAACAGGAAAGAGAAGATTCCAAATGGACCAGTCGTAACCAGCACCTCAGTTACGCCATTGTTTTCCATCGCCCGTTCCAGCGGAAGACGCAACAGACGATTAATATCACGAAAGAAGGCTGCTACCAGCATAAATGAGATCAGGAACGCAGCAGCAGACTTAAAGAGAACCACCCTTAACTCATCCAAGTGCTCAAGAAAGGTCATATGGCCTTCCTGAACCGTCTCCTCGAGAAGGGCTACATCTTCGTCCTCATGGCGGACGATTTTCTCATCTTCTTCCATTTAAAAACGTTCCAAGAAACAGGTTGATCGGAAAACAGCAACCCCCGAGTTGCCTATCATAAACATAAGGTTTCGCGCACTTCCTTAACCATTGACAGAAAAAAATCCTTTGGTTCAATTGCGCCTTTTCTCACGGGGTGGGTGCCTCTCAGAGAATCGCTTTAACCACAGAATTCTCCAATAACATGGCTAAAAAAGTCAGTAAAAAGCAAGCAAGCAAAGCCAAAGCTCCCAAATACGTTTACTCCTGGGGAGGAGGCAAAGCGGACGGCAATGGTTCAATGAAAGCCCTGTTGGGCGGCAAAGGCGCAAACCTCGCGGAAATGGATAGAATCGGTCTCCCAGTACCTGCGGGCTTTACCGTCACCACCGAAGTTTGCACAGCTTATTACGAAAATAACCGCACTTACCCGGCTGCCCTTGAAGGTCAGGTTAAAGCAGGAATCAAAAAGATTGAAAAGGTCATGGACACAAAGTTTGGAAACGCCAAGGACTTTCCGCTTCTCCTGGCAGTAAGATCGGGTGCTCGCGATTCCATGCCGGGCATGATGGATACTATTTTAAACCTGGGATTAAATGACGAAACCGTCCTTGCCCTCGAAAAAGCCACCGGCAATCCCCGCTTCGCATGGGACTGCTACCGCCGCTTCATTCAAATGTATGGCGATGTCGTGCTCGGTGTTCAAAAACTTCCACACGAAGATCACGAACCGTTCGAAGTAGTCATCGAACACGCGAAAAAAGACCTGTTGGGAAATGTCGATGCGGAGGATACAGAATTTTCTGCAGACGACCTCAAGGTGGTGATCGACCGGATGATGAAGCTCGTTAAAAAACGCACGGGCAAAGATTTTCCTAGTGATCCGTGGGAGCAGCTAGACGGGGCAGTGAGCGCAGTTTTTGGATCTTGGATGAATGACCGAGCCATTGTCTACCGTCGTAAATATAACATCCCTGCAGAGTGGGGTACAGCCGTAAACGTCCAAGCGATGGTATTCGGTAATACCGGCGACGAATCGGGCTCAGGCGTGTCCTTTACTCGCGACCCTGCTACCGGGGAAAAAGTCCTCTACGGAGAGTTCCTCATGAACGCTCAAGGCGAAGATGTGGTTGCTGGAGTGCGGACTCCATACGCGGTCGCCGAACTTGCCCAGGTGCAGCCATCGTCTCTCAAAGAATTGCATCGAATCTGCAAGGTACTGGAAAAGCGTTTTAAAGACATGCAGGACTTTGAGTTTACTATCCAAGATGGAAAAGTCTTCATGCTTCAAACCCGCAACGGAAAGCGTACCGGAGTAGCGGCAGTTCGCATCGCCTGTGAGATGGTCAAAGAAAGACTGATAAATTGGAAGACCGCTGTAGGTCGTGTTCCGGCAGAACAGCTCGAACAAGTGCTGGCGCCGATCTTCGATGCCCAGGCAGTAAAGTCAGCCAAGCAAATTGCTTCCGGTCTCCCAGCTGGCCCTGGGGCCGCAACAGGACAAATTTATTTTAATGCAGAACGCGCGGTTGAAGCGGCCGAAAAAGGCCGGCGCGTTCTTCTGGTTCGCGTTGAAACCTCGCCGGAAGATTTGCGCGGTATGATCGCGGCCGAAGGTATCCTGACGGCAAGGGGCGGAGTTTCTTCCCACGCGGCTCTGGTTGCTCGCCAAATGGGCAAGATCTGTGTTTGCGGCGCGTCGGAGCTGCAAATTGATTACGAAAAGCGCAGATTGAAGGTTGGTAGAAAAACTTACAAAGAAGGTGATTTTCTTTCCATTGATGGGACTGCGGGCACCGTTTACGACAGCGAAGTGAAGACCGCTCCTTCGGAAGTTCTCCAAGGACTTTTGAAGAATAACAAGAAAGCCCAAAAAAGCGGCACCTATCAAAATTACATGAAGCTAATGGGCTGGTGTAAAAAGGTAACGCGACTGTCGGTTCGTACCAACGCCGATACACCTGAACAAGCCAAACAGGCAATTGCCTTCGGAGCAGTCGGTATTGGGCTCACCCGTACCGAGCACATGTTCTTTGAAGGTGACCGAATCGACGCGATGCGCGAAATGATTCTAGCTGATACTCTAAAGGACCGGGAGAAAGCGCTTAAGAAACTGCTTTCCCATCAACGCAAAGACTTTTATGGAATCTTTAAGGCGCTGAAAGGTTACCCTGCTACCATTCGCCTCCTGGATCCACCGCTCCATGAATTCCTGCCGCACACCAGAGAGCAGCAACTCGACCTCGCCAAGAAACTTAAAATTCCAGTCGAGACCATCATGAATCGGGTTCACGACCTGCATGAATTTAACCCTATGCTGGGATTCCGTGGTTGCCGCCTCGGAGTCAAATACCCCGAGATCACTCGCATGCAGGCAAGAGCCATTCTGGAAGCTGCAGCTGACGCCAATAAACGCGGGTTGAAGGCCAAACCAGAAATCATGATTCCCCTAGTCGGATTCAAGAAGGAGCTCGATATGCAAGTGGCAATTCTTCACGAAGTAGCTGCCGATGTTAAGAAACGCAAAAAACTCCGTTCCTTGAACTACCAAGTGGGAACTATGATCGAGGTGCCACGTGGTGCTTTAACAGCTGACGAAATCGCCAAGACTGCAGAATTTTTCAGCTTCGGAACCAATGATCTCACCCAAACAACCATGGGTATGTCTCGCGACGATTCCGGTTCTTTCCTGGGTGCCTATCAGGAAGGAGATATCATGGCCACAGATCCTTTTGCATCCATCGACCAGTCCGGAGTTGGACAACTCATGGAAATCGCAATAGAGAAAGGCCGTGCGACCAACCCGGATATCAAGCTGGGAATCTGTGGAGAACACGGCGGTGATCCGGATTCAGTCAAATTCTGCCACCGTGCAGGTCTGGCTTACGTATCCTGCTCGCCCTACCGGGTACCTGTTGCTCGTCTTGCAGCCGCTCAAGCGGCATTGGAGGACTAAACCCAGGCGATTACGATCCATTTCAAAAAGCCCTTCCAATTTCCTGGAAGGGCTTTTTTATTCCAATCACCCAAAATTAGAGTGGAAGGGAGCTTGCTCCTCGCCAACATACAAATTCAAATTGTGAAGACCCTGTTGAAACACCCTCCGTCCCTTTGACATCTTCCACCGATGTGAGAAATATGGACCTCCTTTAATCATGTTTGAAGTTAGAGAAAAGCCCAAGATGGTTGAGCGCGCCCTGCTGATTGGTGTGCAGATCCAGAAAAAAAGCGAAGACGATGTGGACAGTCTCCTGCTTGAGCTGGCAGATCTAGTTTCGACCCTCGAAATAGAAGTCATGGAAACAATGGCCATAACCATTCGTAAGCCGCATCCCCACTTCTTCATCGGTAAAGGCAAAGCTTTTGAGATAATAAAACATGCCAAATCGAAGGGTTACGACTGCATCGTCTTTGATGATGCCCTAACCCCGGCCCAGCAAAGAAACTGGGAGAAGGAATCCCGGATTTGCGTCATAGATCGGCAGGAGGTGATCTTGGATATATTTGCCAGCCGCGCCCAGACCAAGGAAGCAGTCCTTCAGGTAGGCCTGGCCAGAATGGTTTACAGCCTTCCGCGATTGACCCGGGCGTGGACTCACCTGAGCAGGCAACGAGGCGGTGGTACCAAGATGCGCGGACAAGGGGAAACCCAGCTCGAGGCCGACCAAAGAATCGTTCGAGACAGAATTGCTTCTTTAAAACGTCGCCTGGCCGTTGTCCGAGCCCATCGGGGAACCCAACGCAAACGGCGCATGAAAAAACCGGTTCCTTCAGCTGCAATCGTCGGCTACACAAACGCCGGAAAATCCTCGCTCTTAAATAAGATTACCGGTGTCGAAATCTTGGCTGAGGATAAACTATTTGCGACTCTCGATCCCACAACCCGGCAGGTCATTCTTCCCTCTGGCCAAAAGTTGCTACTGACCGATACCGTAGGCTTTGTACGAAAATTGCCTCACAATCTCATTGAGGCGTTCAAGGCGACCTTGGAGGAAGCAGTTGTAGCGGATTTTCTGATACATGTCCTCGATATTTCCAGTCCGGAGGTAGAAAAACACAGTGAAACCACTTTAGAAGTTCTCAAGGAGTTGGGAGCAAACGAAAAACGTATACTTACCGTTTTTAACAAGACCGACCTCAACGACGACAGTTTTGCGCTGAATCGCATGCAGGTTCGGTATCCAGAAGCGGAATTCGTAAGCGTCCTCAATGGGGAGGGAATCGATAATCTAGTCCACCACATGGACGATTTATTGGAAACAAACTCCAAATATGGGGAATACCTGTTTCCTTTCGATAGGTACGATTTGATTTCTCATTTGCACAAGGCCGGATGCGTCAAAACAGAACAAACAAGGGAAGATGGCGTATACGTTGAAGGATTCATATGCCCTGCTCTGCAACCCAAGGTCGATAAGTTCCAATTAAACGGAAAAGGTTGTAAAATTTGAGCTCCTTTTTGTTTTTACGAACGAGAGTCTTGACAAACTTCTATTCTTGAGAGTCATTCTCAAATAGAAAATTGGAAAATTTGCTTTCATTGAAGTTAGGTCAATTAGCCCGCGTAAAAGACATTCGGACCGAAAACCATATTGACCAGCGTATCCTTTCGTTGGGTATTGGTAAGGATGTGCAGTTGAAGGTTTGTAAGATCGCACCTCTAGGAGATCCAATCGCCGTGGAAGTGGATGGAGCCCAAATTGTGCTGCGCAAATCGGAAGCTGAAGGAATACTCGTAGAGCCGGTATAATTCCTAGGCCATGAAAACGGCAACTATGCAGGCGCCTTCGCGCACGATTCGCATCGCCCTTATTGGCAATCCCAATACCGGGAAAAGTACCATCTTCAACAACCTAACCGGACTACGGCAAAAAACGGGCAACTACCCAGGGGTAACGGTAAGCCGCAAGATCGGCACTATGAAAATTGGCGATGTGTCCGCGGAACTCATCGATTTGCCAGGTGCCTACAGCCTCTCAGCGCACTCACCGGATGAGCGGGTGGTTATCGATGTTCTCAACGGACGCTTTAAAGAAATCGGAAAGCCCAATTATGTATTGTTTGTTGCAGACGCTGCTAACCTGAGACGTAACCTCTTTCTCGCTTCCCAGGTTGCGACATTAAAAATTCCCATGGTGCTAATTCTTAATCAATGGGACGCGGTCGCACCTTCTGGCCAACAAATTGATCTGAATCTGCTGAAGGGCCGCTTGAATATTCCTGTCATCCCAGCCATTGGAACCAAAGACAAAGGATCAACAGAAATTAAGAAGGCGGTTGAAAGCCTTATGGAAGAACCCAAGTTTTTGCCGGAAATCCGATGGCCGGAATCCATGCATTTGGCACTAGACCACCTCAACGCTTCATTGGCCATCGAGGATAAAGACTTTTTAAGCGATAGTGAAACCCACCGCCTGTTGTTTGATACCCATTCCGCTGAAATTCAACGCCTAAAGGTCAGTCCCGAAGAAGCCACCAAAGAAGTGAGCACAGCCAGAGGCTTCCTCCGAAAAGACGGTATGAATCCCTTGGTCGCTGAAGCCATGCTGCACTACAGGCATATCGACGGACTCATCGGAGGTGTTGTATTAAAGGATGCGAAACTGGCGCACGGGGCTACCGAATCCATCGACCGCTTGCTGCTTCACCGCGGCTGGGGATTGGCAGCCTTTATCGCCATGATGTACGTGGTTTTCCAGGCCGTCTACTCTTGGGCCGGTCCGGTCATGGATGTAATCGAGATGGGCAAGGTTTGGACACAGAATATGACCGGACCCGCACTGGATGGGACACCGATGCTGCAAAGCTTGATCCTAGACGGAGTCCTCGAAGGGGTTGGAGCCTTCCTCGTATTTCTCCCACAAATTTTAATTCTCTTCGCATTTATTTCTTTTCTTGAAGACAGCGGGTACATGGCCCGCGCCGCGTTCATAATGGACAAACTGTTCAGCTGGTGCGGTCTGAACGGAAAAAGTTTTGTGCCCCTACTCTCCAGTTATGCCTGTGCGATACCTGGAATCATGGCGACGCGGACGATCGAAGATCCCAAATCACGACTGGCGACTATTTTTGTATCTCCATTTATGAGCTGCTCAGCGCGGCTTCCCGTTTACATTCTGTGTATCGGAGCCTTCATCGAACCGGTTTACGGCCCCTGGTGGGCTGGATTCACATTGTTTATGATGCACTTTGTCGGATTGGCCATAGCGGTCCCCACTGCCTGGGTTGTCACACGGTTCATTTTGAAAACAAAATCCCAGCCTTTTGTTATGGAGTTGCCAAAATATCGGACTCCAAGGCTTAAAGATGTGGGATTCCGCATGTGGGAAGCCGGTTGGGAATTTGTTAAAAAAGCAGGAACCATCATTTTCTTCATAACGATCATCATTTGGGCTACCCTGTATTTCCCAAGAACAGATGACCAATCGGATGAGCTCCTGGCTACATTCGTCGCAGAAAAAGTTGCCCAGAAAATCAGATCAGAAGCCGAAATCATGAGTGCCTTGGAAAATCCTGATTCCGAGCTTTCCCACGAGTTAAACCTGTTGCTTGGCAGCAACCAAATTAACCAAAGCTATATGGGGCGATTGGGTAAAGTGGTTCAGCCGATTTTCGCACCAGCAGGATTTGACTGGCGAATATCCATCGGTGTTTTGGCCAGCTATCCAGCACGGGAAGTCATCATCTCAACCTTGGGAATTATTTACAGCCTGGGTGGGGATGTAGACGAGGAAGCCGGTAGTTTACGAGACGCTTTGAAAAACAGTGAATGGCAGGAAGGTGAGTTGAAAGGCATGCCCATTTATACCGTACCTGTGGTGATCGGACTTATGGTTTTCTTTGCTCTCTGCTCTCAATGTGGAGCGACCACTTCCATCATCATTAAGGAGGCCGGCCTAAAGTGGGCGGTTTGGTCCTTTGTCTACATGACCACTTTAGCTTGGCTGGGAGCAGTATTGTGCTATCAAATAGGCACTAGGTTTTTTTAAAATGCCCGCTTTAGACACATTACTGGTTATTCTTGTTGTCCTGGGGGCTTCGGTATATCTGGGCAGACATTACTATAAGAAATGGAAGTCTCCAAAAGCCTGCGGTACAGGATCATGCAGTTGCAGCCAGTCTGAATCAAAAATGTTGTCTAAAGAAAAATCGCTATAGACTCTTAAAGAGCGGTTCGATTTCCATTTCGGGGACTTTGACCAAACCCTTATCCGTCAGACGAATTTCGGGAATCACAGATAAAGGCAACAGGTTGAATCCCATGTAGGGTAAAGTGCATCCAGCATCAACCCAGGCTGCTTTTACCTTTGAAGCAGCTTCGGCGACATCCCCGGCACGCGAATCAGAAATGAGTCCGGCTATTGGCAAAGGAATAAAGGCTTCCACTTTTCCACCTTGGATGACGACCACTCCACCTTGGGACTCTCGAATCGTCTCAATAGCCAACTGCATTGAGGTCTCATCAAAACCCGCCACAATGACATTGTGTGCATCATGACCAACACTACTGGCCACTGCTCCTTCTTTCAGCCCGAAGTTTTGTAGAAAACCGTAAGCTATGTTTCCTTCCACTCCATGGCGCTCTATAACAGACATGTGACAACAGTCATTGTCGGCCAAAAAACAACTCCAATCATTGGACGGATTCTCCAGTCTGGCGCTTTTCTGCAAGGTGACGATACCTGGTAATTCGGTACGCAGGATCGTTACCTCACAGGCACCATCCGGAGCAGACGGTATCAGTGATAGTTTCTCCGGCATATCAACCGTCTCGTAGGCTTTTTTTGGATACGTGTAGCGATGATTCGAGAGTTGTTCATCCAAAGAAGAAGTTATTTCCCCATCTTCAACAACAAGCTCACCACCATACCAGGTGTTTCTGACTTCCAGATTGTCGTTTAACAACACGAAGTCAGCACGCCGGCCATGGCCAAGTGCGCCGATGTCTCCGTCCATGGCATAGCGGGTCGCCGGATGCAGAGATCCCATGGACCAGGCGGTGGGGACATTTACGCCCGCACGAATTGCTTCTGTAACGACCCAGTCCATCCCAAACACAAAAAGGTCGTCAGCATCGCGGTCATCCGTGCAGACACAGACACGTTTAGGATTCGCACCCAATTCAGTCACGGTTTTGATGGCTTCAGGCAAACTGTGCCAGGGAGTAGTTGGTGGACCACCCCTAAGGAAAATCCAGATTCCTGCTTCAAGAAAATCATCAGCAATCTCCCGATCGATCGCTTCATGGGTATCCGTAACACCGCTGGAAGCGTAAGCTCCTACAAACTCTCTTCCGTAAATATGGCCACAAACGGGTTTACCCCGTTTCAAAGCTTCCTGAATCACCCCATGCGACCGGTCATCACCCATGCAAACCGGTACGAAATCCATCTTTTCACCCAACGCGACAATCTCCGGCCATTCATCAAATAGGACACCGGCTTTGTGTGGAGTCAGATCACCGCCACAAGTCTCCAATTCCGCAGTGGTGGCGGGAATGGTACTGGGCAGCGTTAAAAAAATATTGAGCGGAGCAACCCGTGCATCTTCCAGCATCCATTCGATGCCCTCTGTATCGCAAACGTTTCCAATCTCATGGCTATCGCAGAAAATGGTGGTCGTGCCATTTAGCAGAGCCGCTTCGGCATAGGCGCAAGCCGTCATCATGCTACTCTCTATATGGATATGAGGATCGACAAGTCCGGGAGCGATTATCCCGCCCTGCACATCAATAACTTTTGTCGGTCCATCTCCCTGAAACGAGCCAGCCGGTTTTACTGCAGCAATGCGCCCGTTAGATACCCAGACCTCTTTTTCAGGCAACATTCGCTCTGTATAAGTGGAAAGAATACGGCAACCTCGAATGACTAAGTCAGGCAGGATTGTACCAGAGGCAACCCCTGCCAAGGTCTGTGTGAGTGAAGACAAAGGTACTACGCTGAATCGATTCATTTTCCGGACAAATTATGAGAAGTTCAAATTGAGGTGGCCCTTACCGTAATCATAAGTTACGGCCTTCGTGCCCGAAGCAACGCTTTGCCAACCTTCATTTTCCAAACGGCTTTGGAAAGCGGCTAGATCACTGTAATAATCGGACAGCAAATGCGCCTTGGTATCTTCATCAAGGAAGCAATGTTTCAAACTGTTCTCACCAAGCTGCACCAATTCTTTCCAGGATAAATTAAATCGGCTAACCGCCACATAATATTCGTCGGTCATGTTGGAACTCCACATGCCTCGGTCATCAGTATTCAAACAGCAAGGAATTCCCTGTCGCATAAAAATCGGGAAGGGGTGCTGGTTCAGGTCTGGCGTATACCCAAGCAAATGATTACTGATCAAATTGATTTCGATGAGGTAGTTCTTGCCACGCATCATTTGCATGGTTTGTGGATCGCGAATCAAGTTGATGCCATGTCCGATCCGGGTGGCGCCCAACCGCAAGGTGTCAAAAATGTGGGTATCCTTTTTCTCTGCTTCACCGGCATGTATGGAAATTCCGACATCCGGAAACTTCCTCAACATCTCATCGTAAACGGCTGTAAATCTAGTGGGATAGCCGCGATTGTCGTCTTCGCGACCGGCCATGTTTATGCCGAGCCACAAGTCTTTGTTGTTGTGTGTGTATTCGAAATACTCCATCACACGCTCTTCAGCATCATCAGCAAATCGCAAAACAATCGTCTGGAATTTAATCAGTACTCCCGTCTCTTTTGCATCGGGTTTAGCAAATCGGTCTTTCCACTTTTGCATGGCATCCGCGCGGGACAGGTAAGTTCCATTCGAATCTTTCCAGCCACGAAACCGGGATTGGATTTCCATGTAACGCACACCCTCCGCACCGAACCGGCGCATGTTTTCAACCGTTAGCTCCATCATTACATCGATGGACTGGAGGACATCATCGAGCCGGTTCCAGATGTATTCGAAAAATTCATCCCTCCCCTCTCCTGCATTATCCAGAAACATGGCATTCATCCAAGCTTGCTTCTCTTGCTCATTGAGGTCCTTCAAAAGCTTGAAGTCGGCCTTTAGAGAAGCGCCCATTTTCTCATAGGTATGGTTGGCGATGGTGACCCAACCAGAAAGGCTCCTTGAATCGCTATGATCACCGACCTGAGCCAGGAGAAAACTGGATATCCGAAACCGGGCATAAAAGGCCTGACCTCCATTGCGTGAAGGATTCGTACAAATATCCCAAATCATTTCCGGAAGCATTCCGCCGCCATGATGGTGGTGGATATCGCCTCCTTTGGGCAGAGCGTACAGCAAACGGTATAGATCTTCGGGTGACGCTTTCGATTTAGCTTTGGACCAAGCGCTTTCAATGCCGTCTGAGATACTCAGACCATATCGGCGAGAATCGTGTGCCGATCCCAGTTTTTGTTTAGGTTTTGTATCATGGGAATCCGCAGAAACTCCCCGGTTTCCAAGAAGCATTCCAGAGCCGAGAGCCGCCAAAAAACCAGTACCCAAAAAATTTCGCCGGCTAGATCGGCTTTGGGAATCCCTTTGTCGAGGCCCCAATCCAAAGCGTTCCCTAAATCGTATCCAAAAAGCTTTTTTCATGTAGTCGGTTGGTTTTCAGACGAGTGATATCACTTCATTCCGTAATAGACGAGAAATAAACCCGCAACCAAGTAACTAAAGATCGGGACCTCCTTCATCCGATTCAAAAAGACCATGACAAACACAAAAATCACCAAACCAATGCCTATTCCCTCAGTAATACTGAAAGTAAGCGGAATCATGAGCATGGTTACAAATGCAGGCGCTACTTCTGATAAGTCCTCAAAGTTCAATTCTTTCAATCCCTGGGCCATAAATACCCCCACCATTACAAGGGCTGGAGCCGTCGCTACGGCCGGAATAATGGTCAGTACCGGAGTAAGAATCAGGGCCAACAAAAAACAGATTCCGGCTGAAACCGCCGTTAGGCCGGTTTTTCCACCTGATTCGATTCCAACAGCCGATTCGATATAAGAAGTGGTCGTAGACGTGCCCAATAGTGCTCCCCCCATGGTGGCAATCGAATCCGCGGTAAGCGCTTTGGCTATATTGGGCATGTTGCCATTTTCATCGAGCAGCTTTGCCCTTCGAGAAAGACCGACCAAAGTTCCAATACTATCGAATAAATCGATAATCAAAAGCGTCAGGATCACCGGCAAAGCAGCGGCAAAATTCTGGAAAGGATACAGAATATCCAACGCGAAAAAAGTTTCAGTGATTCCTGTTGGAGCTGAAATGAGGCCCGCCGGAGTGGAAGTAATTGCGGAGCCACCGCTGGTCACAAAAAAACCGATTACGGTGATTATAAGAATCGAAGCGAGAATGGCTCCGGGAAATTTTCTGATCGAAAGGACAGTCATGAAAATGACTCCCAAAATCACAATTATAGAAGCCGGGCTATTTATTGATCCAATAGCAACAAACGTCGCTTCATCACTTATTACAATGCCGACTTCCTTCAACCCAATAAAAGCAATAAAAAAACCAATGCCAACCTGAATACCCACCTTGAGTCCGTTCGGTAACGATTCGGCAATCTTCTTCCGCAGACCGGTGACGGATAAAATCAAAAAAACTAAACCGTTCCAAAAAGTCATGCTCAGCGCGGCTTGCCACTGCACTCCCATACCCAAACAGATAATATAAGTAAAGTAACTGTTAGTTCCCATACCGGGAGCAAGGGCGATAGGATAATTGGTCATCCAGGCCATCAGAAAACAACCCAAAGCAGCGGCAACCGCAGTCACGGTGATTAGGGCCTCCTGAGGCATTCCCGTTTTCGCCAACATTGATGGATTAACCACCAGGATATAGGACATAGCAGCAAAAGTAGCGATCCCGGCAAGTAATTCTGTGCGAATAGTGCTACCTTGGGAACTGATGTTAAAGAGTTGATCGAGCCATTTCACAAAAAGAATTTAAGCAAACAAAATGCCAGGGTTGCAAGTGCTGCATCCTTCACATGATAATTCATTCATGATCCTCTTACGAAACTTTCTCATTTTAAGCATTTTCTCATTATCCTGGAGTTGTTCCGTCCAGTCCGAAGGGGACCCACCCATAACGATTAAAGTGGTCGTTGTAGCAATGTTTGAAATCGGTGAGGTCGAAGGAGACCGGCCAGGCGAGTTTCAATATTGGGTCGAACGCTTGCCACTCGATGAAACACTCGAATTTCCTCAGGGATATTCTCCGCTTCGCCTGAACAGAGAAAAAGGTATCCTCGGAGTCACCACTGGCATCGGCACCCAATTTTCCACAGCCACGATCATGGGCCTGGGCATGGATCCCCGCTTCGATCTATCGGAAGCCTATTGGCTCATCGCCGGAATTGCAGGGGGTGATCCCGAAGACACCTCACCGGCAGATGCAGTTTGGACCGATTGGGCCATTGACGGCGATATCGGCCATGAAATTGATCCGCGAGAAGCACCTGAAGATTGGCCAACTGGTTATATACCATTTAGAAATAAATCTCCTTACCAATTACCATTACCGGTTGAAGACCAGCACTGGGGTGTTCGTTACAAACTTAATCCTGACCTCCTCAGGTGGGCCTATAGCCTTACTAAAGATATTGAACTTACCAGTGACGATGGGTCGGAAAATCTACGAAAAAAATTCAAGGACTTCGCCGGAGCGCAACATCCATCCCGTGTCCAGATTGGCGGCCACATTGCCGCCGCAACCTATTGGCACGGTGCTCTATTAAACGATTGGGCCAATGGCTGGGTCGACTACTGGACGGAAGGACAAAGTAACTACTTCACTTCAGCGATGGAAGAAACCGGCTCCTTGCAATCCCTTACCCGCCTGGACAAAGCGGGAAAAGCCGACCTGAACAGGGTTTTATCGCTGCGAGGAGTCACCAATTACACCCGTCCAATTGATAGCGTTAGCGCCTATGAGAGTCTGAAAGGAGAAACTGTCGGACATTATTCCGCCTACATACCCACAATGGAAAATGTCTACCGTACCGGGAGCGTGGTGGTAGATGCCATCCTTGAAAACTGGGAAAAATACAAAGACTCCATTCCATCCGCTGAATAAATGTAAGAGCGCTTTTAACCAAAAGACAATAACCCATTTCTCATGATTTCAAAACCGTATTGGTCGATTAGCGATTGGTCAGACCAATCCAAAAAGGATCCGAAAGCGGCAGCCGATCTTTTCTTCAAAAACCTGGGCCAAATGCCCGACTTTCAAGTGGGTACTCACATATCAAAAACACTTTCACGAAAAAAGCTGGGTGAAGCCCTCGCTATATCGTCCGAAAATTCTAATCTACCACTCGCTGGAGTCCCCTACCTGCTCAAGGACCTTTACGATGTGGCAGGATGGGAGACCAATGCCTCGTCTCTTTTTTTAAATCGGGTTCGAGGTACGCCAAGGAAATCGAGTGCACTGGAGAATTCATTCGCAAAAGCTGGTGGTGTATTTGCGGGGAAAACGCACCTGGTGGAATTCGCCTACGGCATGGAAGGAACCAACAGTCATTTTGGTAGAGGCCTGCATCCTCACTTTCCCGACCGGGTCTCAGGAGGTTCGAGCAGTGGATCCGTTTGGGCAGTTGCTGCAGGCTTGGTGCCTTTGGCTTCGGGTTCAGATACCGGCGGTTCGGTTCGAGTTCCGGCTGCGTACAATGGACTCTATGGTCTACGGGTTACTCCGGATCATCCTTGGTCAAAAGAAGGCTGCTTTCCTCTAAGCCCGAAATTCGATACCGCCGGCTGGTTTACCCGGACAGCCGAAGAGATGAGTGCGACCATAGATGCACTTTTTGATGATCCTCCAGTGTCTGATATAGCTCTGCGTGGTTTGGAACTGCTACCAGGCTTCTCATTTATTGATAACGACCTCACACAACCACATCAGAAAGCCGTCGACTCGCTGTCCTTAACCATCGATCCCGAAATTACTAAGACATTTAAGACGCTTCCGGACCTGGCGAACGCATATCTAGTTATTTCAAGCCTAGAAGCCTCGGTCGTACACAAGGATTGGTACGAACAATTCAAAGACCAATACGACCCTCAAACTTGGAAGCGCATCGCTGTAGGCAATGAGCGGAACCCTGAAGAATTGGAGCAAGCCAATAATGCCAGAACTCAAGTGATCGAATTTTTTAAGGACCTGTTTACGGATTACGACTACATAGTACTACCTGCAGCTCCGGTACCGGCTCCAAAGCATGGGGAAAGTACGGAGCTTCGATCTGCCCATCTGCAGCTGACCGCACCAGCCAGCCTCTTAGGATCACCGGTTCTCACGCTACCCTACTTCACGGGAATTGGACTAAGTGGCGGGCTGCAGATTATCGTCCCCGATCTGAGTGCAAGAGCACTCGGAATATGGAAGCGTATATTGAAATGTTGATAAAATTTTAGAAGCGGCTTTATGCCGCACATTATTTAGGGATCGGATCGCGGCATAAAGCCGCTACTACAAAACTCCACTCACGCTTCTCCCGGCTCGCAATAACAGGATGAATTTGGAATCGTATCGGCGTTCGCCCAGGCAGTAATGATTTTTGCATCGAGCTTTTTCGCTTCCTCATTTTTCCCTGAGCTCGCAGGGCCTTTGGCGGGCCAATCAGGCCCCAACCATTGTTCCGGTTTCGAACCGAGTCTTCTCGAGAGACTTCTTTAGCTTATACCTTTTTACTTTTACGCCACGGTAACTCTACTCGGATCATGGCCTGGGCGATTGGTAACACCTTGCTGACCTGATTATTAAAAAATATACCATTCCTCGGGACCCGCCTCCATGGCCTAATTAAAAGCCTCCATTTCTGCCCGAGCTTGTTCGGTTTCTAAGGCGGAGCAGGCAATGGAGCGGGCGTAAAACCGAACGGCATTCCTGAGAAAGCGCCAGTCCTTATAAGCTAGTAGTAATGGAACGCTGGTAGTCACCAAATCTTTCGTAAAGTCCTTAGATCGCAGGCTCGGTTTTGGCGCACCCGGCAAATACCAATATTGCTATAGGAAACACCAGAAGACTGAAAAATGAGTGTGGAAAGATATATTTCATGAAGTCTGAGGTAAAATATGATTTGGTTAGATGAGGGTACAAAATAAACCTAAACTTAAAATTATCTTAGTCGTAAGGGTACAGTAATGAGCTTTAAAGAGAACGGTAGTTCCGCTTCATGGCTCATTTTGCCTATAACCAATTAATGAGAAAACAGTCCTCAAATTTTTGTGAAGACCCGCCATTCGACGTGTCTCGCCGGAGCCTTAGCGAAGGCGGAAAATTGAACGAAGTGAGAGCGAAGGATGGCAGCCCGACTAGGACTCGAACCTAGAATGACTGGACCAAAACCAGCTGTGTTGCCAATTACACCATCGGGCTCTGATGAAGGCACGTAAGGTGGTAACATTTTTTTGGCGCGTCAAGCATCGAACGAAGCCATCCCGAGGGATAAAAAACTTGCGAGATCCTGGCAAATTTCAGTCGGAAATTCAGTGAGTTATAAAACTTTCAACGATTGACGTCCGCTAAGGGATTAACCTACAAAAAGATTTTAATGCAAACTGACTCTTCCGCAAGACGCGAACTGAAGTACAAACGCATCATTCTGAAGCTGAGTGGTGAAGTATTAAAAAATCCCGAATCAGGAGACCCTATAGACCCGGAAATCCTTTTGAGGATTTGTAACCAGCTCAAAGAAATCTGGGATTTTGGTATGGAAATCGGTGTTGTCGTTGGCGGCGGAAACATATTCCGAGGCCTGCAAGGAGAAGGGAAAGGTGTGGCCCGGACGACCGGCGACTATATGGGGATGCTTGCCACAGTCATTAACTCGATGGCTATCATGGACTGCCTGGAAAAACTGGGGGTTGTCACCCGGGTACTATCCGCCATCCGCATGGATGAAGTAGCCGAACCTTTTATCCTTAGACGAGCGATTCGCCACCTGGAACGCGGACGTTTGGTCATTTTTGGTGCAGGAACGGGAAATCCCTACTTTTCCACGGACACCACAGCCGCATTGAGAGCCAATGAGGTGCAGGCGGAAATTATCCTCAAAGCAACAAAAGTGGACGGCATTTACGACAAGGACCCTATGAACCATAAGGATGCAAAGAAATTTCACGAACTGACCTACATGGACTGCCTCAATCAACGGCTTAAAGTAATGGACTCCACGGCCTTTTCACTCTGTATGGATAACGGAGTACCAATACTAGTGATTGACCTCAACGATCCTGCCGCCATTAAAAAGGCTGTCACAGGCGACACAATCGGCACACTTGTGCACACCTAATTCTAATATTTTCACATTAGACCCATGAGTAAGGAAATAATTGATGATATGAATCAAAGCATGGCCATGGCCGTGGAACACGCCCTGCATGAATTCGCAACGCTCCACACAGGCAAGGCCTCTGCATCAATGGTCGAAAACGTCATGGTCGATGCCTATGGTAGCAATATGCGCTTAAGGGATATGTCGGCTATTACCACTCCTGACTCCAGAACAATCCAGATCCAACCCTGGGACAAGTCGGTCATCACTGCGATCGAGAAGGCCATTCAAACAGCCAATCTGGGATTAAACCCGTCCGTGGACGGACCCATTATTCGTGTGCCTATTCCCGAGCTGAGTGGCGATCGCCGCCAAGAACTGGTAAAAGTTGCCCACCGCATGGCCGAAGACGGAAGAATCAGCGTACGTCATGCAAGAAAGGACGGTCTGGATTTACTTAAAGAAGCCAAGAAAGACGGGGAACTGTCGGAAGATGATTTTAAGCGCTGGGAAAAAGAAGTCCAAACAGGTACCGATAAACACGTCCATGAAATTGATGATCAGCTGGAGAATAAAGAAGCAGAGCTACAACAAATATAACCCATCGAACATTTTTCTAAGGCGCCGCTTGAGCGGCGCTTTTTTATTGGCGTTTTGCTACGAAATTTAATCCCATCGCCGCAAATAACCAGCTAGCACCATGCTCACCCACTTTTCCAACGCTCGCCGAATCGTTGTGAAACTCGGCACGAATCTCCTCACAACCGGAAATGGAGTGATGGATGAGTCGCATGTACATGCCTTGTGCCAGCAGGTAGCCCAACTTCGGGAACAACAGGTTCAAGTTATTCTAGTCAGTTCTGGAGCAGTAGGGTTGGGTATGGGAAAACTCGACCTTAACAAGCGGCCATCCGCCATTGATAAATTGCAAGCCTGTGCATCCGTCGGTCAGAGTATACTGACACAAACCTGGCAAAAGCATTTTGAACCTTTTGGTATCGTGGTGGGTCAAATGCTACTGACCCGTGGCGACGTCCGTGGTCGGAAACGACACATCGCTATCACGCGAACTATGGAGACCTTACTGAACCAGGGAGTCGTCCCCATCATTAACGAAAATGATTCAGTGAGTGCCGAAGAATTGGAAGTTAAGTTTGGTGATAACGACATTCTTTCAGCTCTAGTTGCCAGTCTCACAAAAGCGAATGTCTTAGCAATTCTCACAACCGTTAATGGATTACTTAACCTAAATGGAGAGGGAGAGCTTATCCCAGTGGTAAAAAACATCACCCCCGAGATTGAGGCTCTGGCGCAGGGCCCAGCCAATGAACTTTCCGTCGGTGGAATGACAGCCAAAATCGAAGCCGCAAAAGTAGCTACCCACTCAGGTTGCGGAGTGTTTATAGGACCGGGAGCTAGAAAGAATATATTGATAGACCTGCTGGAAGGTCAGGCCGAGGGAACGTTCTTTTTGCCTGCAGGCGTTCCCCTGGAAAGCCGTAAACGTTGGCTGGCTCATTTTGAAAAACCAAAAGGAGAGATAGCTGCTGATCGTGGTGCAGTCGAAGCACTGCTCACAGAAGGTGGCAGCCTATTGGCCAAGGGCATTGTCAGTTGCAATTCCGAATTCAGTTCCGACTCTCTCATCAATGTCGCTGATGAAAATGGTACCGTCATCGCCCGAGGCATCACTCGCTTCGACAGTAAAGAGCTCAAAGCTATTCTCGGCAAAACATCCGCTGAGATTTCGCAAGCCTACCCTGAAAAGAAAAAACTCGAAGTAATCCACCGGGACGACCTGGTGATTCTTTAAGGTTAGGGCCGGCTTTCTTTAGTCCTACGTAGCTTCTTGGAGTAAGATGGAACGCCACGATCCTCTTTGCAAATCCACAATAACCGGCATCATGTTTTAAGATCAGATTTGCCTCATTAAACATACTGATAGTTTAGAACCTAATCGGGGCGTTTAGCCCCTGCTATAGTTCGAATTAATCTTTGTTCATATTTTGATTCACACACGAACGGCCTTTGCTAACGTCACCATCTTATGGATTCTGAGAGCTGGCTATCGACCCCCCAACAAATGGGGTATCCGCCGATCGACTTTGAGGCTGACCTCAACGAAGAGCAGTACGCCGCAGTAACTGCACCTGCAGGTCCTGCCCTCGTCCTGGCTGGAGCTGGTTCCGGGAAAACACGCACACTCACTTATCGGGTCGCTTATTTGTTGGAAAAGGGCGTTCATCCCGGAAACATCCTCCTGCTCACATTCACGAACAAAGCCGCGCGTGAAATGCTTTCCCGGGTGGAAGACCTGACAGGAGTCCCTCGACGGGCCTTTTGGGGAGGAACCTTTCACTCAATTGGGCAGCGTATGGTTCGCATGCATGGAGAGCCGGTCGGCTTGCAGTCCAATTACACGATCCTCGATCAGTCCGATGCAGAATCGCTCATGGCAGATGTCATAAGAGGGGTGGATCCACTGTTCCTCAAAGATAAGAACAATCCGAAAGCCAAGGTAATCGCCAACACAATCAGCCTATCTCGCAACACCTGCCAATCCATTGAGGATTCGGTGAACCAGTTTTCTCCATACTTTCACGATTACATTCCCGACTTCGAACGGTTTTTTAAGGCTTATACGGAGCGCAAAAAACAACAGCAGGTTGCTGACTACGACGATTTAATGGTCCTGTGGCTGGAAATCCTGAAAACCCAAGAATCAGTCGCCAGTTATTACCAGGAACGGTTTCAGCATATTCTAGTAGATGAGTATCAAGATACAAATATGATCCAGGCCGAGATCATAGACCGCATTGGCAGCCAAAATCAAATCATGGCCGTAGGTGATGACGCGCAAAGCATCTACTCCTGGCGCGGAGCGAATTACGAAAACATCCTTCATTTCTCGGACAACCATAAAGGAACGGAACTTTATCGCATCGAAACAAACTACCGCAGTACGCCGGAAATATTGGCCTTTGCCAACGACGTCATCAATCAGTTCGACCCCGGACAAGGATTTTATAAGGAGCTTCGACCCGTAAAGGATCCGCACTTGCAGCCCATAATGATCCAGGCCATGGATGGATGCGAGGAGGCTGCGATTGTTATCCGGCGCATACAGGCATTGTTGGAGGAAGGCCGATCCCTGAGTGACATCACTGTGCTATATCGTGCTCATTATCAAGCCATCGATCTGCAAATGGAACTTACCCGGCAACACATCCGATTTCAAATTACCAGTGGCGTTCAATTTTTCGAGCAGGCCCATGTTAAAGACCTGGTGGCTCAAATCAAATTTGCTTACAATTCCAACGACTCACGGGCCTTCCAGCGGTTCACCGGATTACTGCCCATGGTTGGAGAGAAAACCGCGGAAAAGATTTTCCAAACCGCCTCTGAGGAGGCTCGAACAACCGGTGAGCCAATAACGAATATGTTTTTAAGCAATCCAGTACTGGCAAAGGTGCCCAAAGCAGCAAAAGTCCTTTGGAAATCCCTCTCCGCAACCATCCAGGCCGTCGTCAAAGCTGCGGCTTCCGAACCTCCGAGCGAGGTGGTTGCCGTGGCGGTAGAAGGTTGGTACTCGGACTACATTAAAACACTTTACCCAAACTACCTGCAGCGCATGGATGATCTGCAGAGTCTCATTGGCTTCGCTCAGCGATTCACTGATCTGCAGGAACTGCTTTCCCAACTAGTCTTAATGAACTCCGAGACTTCCCAAACCTCCATCGATCCGGAGGAAGATCAATTGAAACTGACCACCGTGCACCAGGCCAAGGGCCTCGAATTTCCTGTAGTATTTCTACTCGGTAGCTCAGAAGGCCTATTTCCTTTAAAACGAGCCATCGATCGAGGGGACCTCGATGAGGAAAGGCGCTTGTTTTACGTGGCAGTGACCCGAGCCATGGATGAACTCTACATGACATCCCCAAGGATGACGCAATTCGGCGGAAACACCAATTTTATGAATCCCAGCCGGTTCATCCAACGGGTTAATCCCGAGTTGTATGAGGTTGTGCGGCTCAAGCGTTACAGTTCCTGGTGATCTCAGGAGGTTCACCGGATTGGAAAAAGAAATATAAAGTTATTTACTTAAATAGAAGCGTAAAGAGGAAGAACTGGGACGCAAAAAATGGGCCTTTCCCCAATCCTCGAAATGACATGCCGCGTGTTCCTCCTTCTCTACTCATTCGTCAAGCCCGACCCTGTCGCGCCGCAACGCTTAGTGGGAAGGCGGACATCTCAATTCCGTGAACCAGCCGAAATCCTTCCTCAACAAGTCCCTCGTCCCGCACCATGCCCTTCGAAGCCCTTTGGGTGCAGTAGGTTCGCCCTTTTACCTGGAACATTGACTCCACAATCGATTTCTTACTGTCTTTAACCATGCTGCCCATCCGATACATATTCCTGGCAATCCTTGCTCCTATTACCGGCAGTCTTGCATCCATAGAATACATGGAACAACGGTATTTTACGGAGGAATCCTTTACGCGCATATCGGAATACTTCAATGGAATTGAGGATCCGGGACATCGGATTATCTTGCGCTCTGAAAAAGGCCGGAAAACAGGCCATTATGTTTCGTTCGAGGTTACAAAATCTTATCCAGTGGACCATTTCAAACTGGAGGTCTTTGCACACGGCGCAAAAGAACCCACGGACTATCAATTTGTTCCTGATGCAGCCATCCATCCCGCCAAACCTATTTTTTTGGGTCTGACCGGGACTGACTGGCTCGATAAAAAGGAACCACCGGTAGCTTACAAATTGTCTCTGGTAGGGAAAGACGGTGCCACGCTGGTTTCACAGAGGAGTTTCCTTTGGGGGGACGACTGATTAACTAGATGCAGGTAAACCGGGAAAATCTCTGGAGTGACTGGAGACATTATCCAGGATGGAAACCTGATTACCCCTCCTTCAAAGAAACATTGGACGGTGGACAGGCATTCTGCTGGTTTCAAGTATCGGAAAACAGTTACGAAGGAATTGTAGTCAATATTCCACTACGATTAAAGTGGGAGTCGCCCCATCACATCCTGTGGTCCAGTCCACAAAATATTGCAGCTACTGCGGATACGTTTCTAAAGTCATACTTGGGTGAAGAAGCCTCTTATCAGAAATATTATGACAATTTACCATGGCGGAGTGACCAGCATCTGAATCGCTGTATGAAGCAGTTTCCAAAACTACGAATTCTCAATCAGCCATTTGAAGAAACATTGCTCGGATTTTTGTGCAGTGCGACCAAGCAGATCGTACAAATTAAAGAAATGCTGAAATTGCTAAGGCAGCGCTTCGGGCAATCCGTTGCGACTGATTTCGCGAGGCTCCCGACGTGGCATGAATTGACCCAGGTTTCCGAACAGGCACTTCGGGACTGCAAATTCGGCTTTCGGGCAGCCAACATAATAAAATCTGCTGCAGTCATAGAACAATCACCGGATCTCTTTAAAAACCTCAGCTCCCTATCCTATTCTGAAACCAAGAAGATACTGTGCACTCTCCCTGGAGTCGGTGAAAAAGTCGCCGACTGCGTCACGCTGTTTGGTTGCGGAAAATTAGATGCATTCCCAGTAGATACCTGGATCACCAAGGCCATGAAGCACCATTATCGACTAGAAGATTGGAAATCTCCGCAAATCGCCCACTTCGGTCGAAAACATTTTGGAAACTTTGCAGGACTTGCCCAGCAATTCCTATTCGCCTGGGAAAGAAACCAATCTGGGAAATAGCCTAGAACAACTCGCCACAGTTTCGTAATTCGAAACCGCGGCGGGTGGGGCTCAAAGCGGGATTTGAAATCGTACCACCACTTTATTTATCTCAATAATATAATCTCATAAGTTATTCCATAACATAATCTTACAGGAATTATCTGCTCATTTCTGTTTTATTTAATTAAGTTCCAGACTGCCAATTATTGCCATTTTGCCCCAAATCGGGCAGTAATTTATTTTGGTAGCGGGGCGGGGGCTACACCTGCGCCGAGCCGCTCCATATATATACATCAACCACCCCCGGAAAAAAATGTTCTCTTAATGGGCCAGTTTTGCTAACAATGTGCCCATGAAGGCAAGAGGTGTATTTTTTCTTACCACTATCTTTGTTTTCTTAACCCACCATTCCTTGTCGGCAGAAACTTCCGGCGATTGGACATACACGGTTACCGACAACCAAGCTGCCATCACTAGCTATTCAGGTGATGGCGGGGCAGTGGAAATCCCAGCCGAATTGGACGGAATTGCTGTCGCTAAGGTTGGGGATGAAGCCTTTAAGGATAAAAGCTCCATTACCAGCGTCGCTATCCCTAACAGCATAACGAGTAATGGGGAGAGAGCTTTCGCTTCTAGGGCCGGGGTATGGCACCAAACCAGGGACCCCTTGTTTCCGTTTAACCTTTACGCCTATCTATTATAGTTCCGACAGTCTAATTTAATCACTAAAGGATCCATGAGAGTTATTACCTACTTAGTCCATGTCTAAAATTTCGACGAGAATACATATAAGTCTTCTTAAGACATATATTATCGCCTTCGTAGTTAGAAGGTTAATTCGCATTATAGGAGCTTCATGTAGACTTTATTACAAATGCGGCAATGAAAAGGCTGAAGAAATTCTAAATTCCGAAGATCCAATCATTCTTTGTGCATGGCACAACCGCATATTTTATTTAGGATATTGGATTGAATCTGCGTTACTTAGAAAAGGCTTTCCATTGACCCATATGGTGAGTCAATCAAAGGATGGAGAAATCAGCCGCATCATGAGTAAATGGGCGAATCTCGGTGTAGTTCGTGGTTCGTCAAACCGAGATGGAAGTGCAGCGCTTCTAACTTTATATCGAGCGATTAAAAGAGACAACAATTCTATTGTTATGGTTCCAGATGGCTCTCATGGGCCTGTATATAAAGCAAAAGCTGGTACAGTTGTGCTAGCGCAATTGTCAGGTGCCCCTATATACTTCTTTTCCTATTCAGTGAATCGAGCGTGGCGAATAAAGTCATGGGACCAATTAATCATCCCTAAACCTTTCGCAAAAATTAATTTATCTTTATGTGGACCTTTCCATATTCCTCGCAAGCTTGATAAAAGGGAGTTAGAAAAGTACCGCAAGTTTGTTGAAGATTCTTTAAACCAACTTCGATTGGAATCCGATTATCCACTGTAATTCCTGTGTCTAATTAGCGGTAAAACTATCGAAAATTAATTAAGAGGGTTAAAATTGAGACTAAATTATCGATGCCAACTTCAAAATTTGACAGGTCAATCGCCTTTAATATGTTAAGTCGATGAAGACATCCCTGATATTTTCATTTTTGCCTGTCTTATGGGTTGCCTGTGGTTCCAGTTCCTCTACTGAGCAAGCGAGAATATCTCTAGCTCATGGATACGATAACTCTGCCGGAGAGAGTGTGCCTTGCTACATTATATCCACACCCAAAGCGACTTTCTACCTAGAGAAGAAAGGCGGTGGATTATCCAGTATGTTGGATATTGACGGAGTTGATTGGTTGGGGTTTCACAATGAAGAAGGATCGGGGTGGAAGGGCGAATATCGAGGCTTTCCAAATTCAATACATCGTCAGGATGGCAATTATTTTCATGCTCTCAATGCAGGAACCGAATCTTCATCATCCATTATTGAAATTGAAACAGTCGATCATATTCGCATCGTTTTCACTTCAGGAAATGGCAACTGGCAAGGTCAATGGGATTTTTACGTCGATCGCTGCGATTTTACTATGACAAAGGTAAGCGATGGCTACAAGTATTGGGTTCTTTATGAAGGAGTTCCCGGAGGAGCGATAGATGAAACTGATTTTTGGTTTTCTTCAGGCGATAAAAATATTCACATGATCAACGAAAAACAACTAGGCGATCTTCCAAGCCCTGAATGGATTGCCTTTGGAGATAAGAATTCCCCTCGAATGATTTACTTGCTCAACCACAAGGATGATGAACATCCTGATAATTATTTCAATCGACCATATATGACAGTATTTGGGTTTGGCCGAAGCGATAAAGGAAAGTTCTTAGAAACGCCTAAAACCTTTTCAATCGGCTTCATAGAATCAATTAGATACGAAGAAGTCGAAGACTCGATTAACGGTGTACTTCCTTAAATGGATGAATATAATCTTTTTTTCTCTTCGGCCCAACTTACTTGACGACACAACCGGCTTTGCCGCTTTGGAAATTTACGAGTTCGCTGAAAAAGATAGGTGGTGTTGATCGGTGATTAGCCCACTGCTTCCCCAGCCCTCCAAAAAAACCTTCCCATAAGGGCTGGTTTCAAGTTAGTGTATAAGGATGAAAAGATTGATTACTCTCATAGTAATGGCTAATATGCTCTTTGTAGCAGCAACTTATGCAAAAGATTATAAAAAGAAGAGTGGTGGTGATCGGACGCCTTTTCATGTCCCTCGAGTACTCAAAAATAACGCCAATTTTAAGGAACAATTGGTGGCACATAAGGAATCTATAATAAAGTTCAAAGAATCTATCAAAGGGTTGAAGGCTAGTTTTGATAAGGCTAAACTTGAAGGTGCCACCACACCCCAACTTGATGGAATTAAGGGCAATATCCGCTCCCTATTAAAAGAACACCGCAAAGAACAATACGTTTTTAAAAAAATGGTTAGGAAAAAGATTCGGGCTCTTCGTAAGGACCGCTTAAAGAAACGAGGAAAGAAACCTACGAAGGGAACATAAAGGTTAGGGTTCTAGTTACTTTCACTTATTTTTTAAAAAATGATTACTAAAAAGAAATATCCGTTTTACCCTTTGACTGTAATGCTAACCCTCGGAATAGTGGGCGACCTACTCCCAGTTAAGGTTAACGCGCAGGAAGAATCTGATAAAACCTATGACCTCAGTCCTTTCACTGTGGAATCATCAGATAGTGCAGGTTACGTAGCTACCTCTACACTTGCAGGAACTCGCCTTAAAACGAATCTGCGCGATATTGCTTCTACAATCACGGTCATTACCAAGGATTTATTGGAAGACACTAACTCAACCGACTTGAAAGAGCTTTTAATTTACACGCCCGGCACTGAAGTCACTGGTCCCATTGGAAATTTCGCGGATGAGGGTGGACGATCTGGTGAAAATACGGTTACTGAAATTTTCGCCACAGGTCCCACAGCGAAGACGCGGGTTCGCGGTCTTGCTCAAGCTACGCTTACGAGAGAGTATTACGAAACTCTTTTGCCCATGGATACCTACAACACGGAACGGGTCACGATCAATCGTGGGGCAAATTCTATCTTATTTGGGGTCGGAAGTCCGGCAGGCATTATTAATACTGGATTAGTTAAGCCTACATTTGGAAACCGCACCCAGGTTACCGGTCGTGCGGGTTCTTATGGCTCCTACCGCACTACTATGGATGTTGAACGGGTGCTAATAGAAGATAAATTATCCATTCGCTTAACAGGTCTTTCTGAAGATACCAAATTCCAGCAAGACCCCGCATTTGAAGAGGATCAACGTATCTTCATGGCAGCAACATGGAAACCGACAGAAGACTTTACGATTCGCACGAATATTGAGGGAGGGAATATAAAATCCAATCTGCCCCGGCAATTCCCCTTAGTAGACATGATTGGCATGTGGTGGGATCCGCTGGCCCATCCCGAAGGTCTAGTTCAGCCGACACACGATGCGCTTGCAGTAAAAAACAATGGCCCTTATTCGCGTTCCTATTTTGGTCCAAACCCAGCTATTTTTAATCATCAGTTAGTTTTTGCTGAACTTGGGTCGACCAAGGTTAACCCATCCAGTTTTGTACAAGGAGTTGCTGGTATGTTGAACCTTAAACAAACGTATTGGCACCCAAAAAGTAGTCCCAACCGTGATGGTGATTGGTGGGCGGCTATTAGAGGAACGGGTCGTAATATGGAGGTTTGGAACAATAAAGCTAATGCCGATATTTCCAAGTTTTTCACTAATCACCAAATTACAGACACCTCTATAATTGATTTCAGAAATCATTTGATTGATGGAAATACCAAAGGCGAATCTCTTGATTTCAGCACCTACAATATAACTGCAGAGCATTTATTCTGGGAGGATAACTTAGGGCTCGAATTTTCCTATGATCATCAGTCCAGTTTTGGACAAAATCATCGAACCCTCACTGGTGGTCGATCAGAAGCTCTGCAGATAGATCCCACTGCCGTGTTGCCGGATGGTTCTGTGAATCCTAATTTAGGTCGTCCCATGGTCGGGTTCAATGGAGGTGCTTGGAATAAAATAGATTCAACTAGTGACGTCGCACGTTTCACCGGCTTTCTTAACCTGAATTTTTCTGATTGGATGGAAGGCGACGGGTGGCTTAGCAAGATTGTAGGCAATCATACCATGACAGTTCTCAATGAAAATAGAGAAGCCTCCAATTTTAGACGTGGTGGTCCAATGTACGTCTACGGACAAGAATTTGTAGATTATCACCATAGGGATGACATTGGAGGTTGGCCGCACCCCCAATTGCCAAGACTAGGTCGATTCTGGAGATCGACAGGAGGAATTATTTATCTGGGTGAATCTTTATATGGTAAGGCTTCTCCAGTTGGAGCGAATCTTTTAGGTAGCATTCCTGATATAGAAATAGAGAGTAACTACACGCTAAGGACACATGATTATAATTCTGACAGTTGGCAGAATATGAGTACTTCGACTATAAGAAATCCGACTGGTGGAGGGAACAATCCATCTACGAAAAATTCAAAAGATCGCCTGGAAAGAGAATCTCAGGCTCTTATTTTCGCCAGTCGTTTCCTTGATGATCATATCGTTGCAACCTATGGCTGGCGGAAGGATACAATAAACTCCTTTCAAGAATTAGCGCCACTTTCCGATACTAAATGGGCGTTACTTGATGATTCAGATTTCCGAGTATTGGATACGAGCGCCGGAGCGGAATTCAGCAATACAACGTTTTCTTATGGGGTTGTAGGGCATGTACCCAATTCCTTCATAGAAAATTTACCGGTTGATTCATTAAGCTTCCATCTTTCGAAAGCGGAAAACAGCGTGGCTAGCGGTGCCGTTCGTCATGACATTTTTAATCGCGAATTAACAGCTCCAAATGGGGAAACAGACGAATATGGTTTTACGGTCGGATTCTTGGACAATAGGCTTACGTTTCGTGCGAATTGGTTTGAAACTGTTCAGGCCTCTAGAACGGAAACAGATTTGAGCGGGCAAGCGAGTGGTGCGATTCCATTTATTCTTAATAGGGTTGGGGAAAATGGTCGGCCCGTTATTGACGAAAATTTCTATAATCAGGCTGATATCGAAAACTTGGCAAATTACCCCGCTCAGCCACAGGAAATCATAGATGCATGGCAGATTAAAGATGATGGAACTGGAACTGGTGCTATGACTTGGACGACTCCTACCAATGTAGTAGCAACCAGCGATGCTGTTTCCACGGGTTTTGAACTTGAATTAGTTGGCAGTCTTACAAAAAATTGGACGGCAGTCTTCAATGCAGTACAGGTAGAAGTTTCGCGCGATAATAGCGGAGCCGAGCTTTATGAATACCTTTATGGGAAATACAATCAAGTCGCTAATTTGACACAAGATAAATGGGGTAAATATCCTTCCGCTCTTGGTAATTCATTCAACATTGGCGAGCGTTTTGAACTTACTCACGAGGGCCCTTTTCAGCTTGTAAGGTTGCAGGATGGTGCTGGATCCATTGACCAAATCCGTGAATGGCGCTGGAATGCTTTTACAAGCTACCGGTTTGATTCTGAAAGTAGGCTCAAAGGCTGGTCGGTTGGAGGCGGCGCCCGCTGGCAGGATAAGGCTGCCATCGGTTATCCGATGATTTTCGATAATGAACTGGACGATAATAGACCAGACATAAACAAACCCTTTTTTGGTCCAAGCGAATTGAACATGGATAGTTTTGTGCGCTACAAAACCAGAATTTTCGGTGATAAGGTGGATATGACGTTGACCCTGAACATCCGGAACCTGTTTGACGAAGACGATTTGATTCCCGTTGCAGCTAATCCGAACGAAGGATCCACAGGTCTCATTCCAGTTTGGCGGATCCCGGCCGAGCGCACCTACTCTTTAAGTGCGCGGTTTAATTTCTAAGTGGATTGATTCGTAAATCTGTTTATCAATTTACTATAGTTTATTACATTTTAAGAGATCAGTCCTTAGCCTTCGGGAACTCCTTTTTATCCTCTGCCGATAATTAACCCTCCGGTGGTACTATCCGAAGGTTCAAGAGTCGTGGATGTACAAGTCTGGTATGAGCGCCGGGATTTGTCAATGCCTTCTATTTCTCCCCCTGGACTGTTAAAAAGAGGACAAGGAAGCTGTCAGATGGTATAGGAAAGCACCGAATCAGGGGCTAGCTCCACCCGTCCGGGGAGGGAGTCGAGGGGGTCCGGTTCCCGGATATATATAAATTAACCTCCCCCGAAAAAAACGTTCTCTTAATGGCGGGTTTTGCTAATAATGCGGTTATGAAAGCAATCGCCCTATTTTGTCTCACCGCTCTCTAAAATTTCTCCTTCACTCTTTGGCTCCTTACATATTCTTCAACAACAGACCAATCACCACGCTCCCCTACCGTTGCGGCATAGTATCCATCGCTGGAATCGAAGTAATTATTCTTGTTGCTTGAAAATATGCGTTTACAGCTCTTAGTTTATTAGCTCCTGAGCTTTGCACACCCACCGCTGAGGCTTCCACTGTCAATTTACCTTCCTGATTATTTCATAAAATCCCCCTTGAATGACGATCAATCGAACCAACCTATTGGACATTACCTCTAACCATGGAGACGGACATACGGCACGATTCGTGAAGATACCGAAAGTCTCACCACTTATCTTTAGCTGTTCTCTACCTAGCCGAACAATTTCCGCAGACAGATTCCGCTATGCAATATTCATAGCCAAATTATGCCTACCTTACTGATACTCCTAAACGAAAATCAGCTCAATCCGGATCAGGTTGAAACCATCCGAAAACTGGCTCCTAAACACGACATTTGGCTCACCGATGATCCTTTTGGCGAAGATCCGGATCGAGTGGCCGAAGTTGAAATCAGCGGGGGGTTCACCCCACCCCCAGCACTAATTCTCAACGGAGCCCTCAAATGGCATCACGCCTACACCGCTGGAATGGACTGGATGTTCGCAATCGAAGGACATGAGAATCTACCCATGATCCTGACCAACTCCTGCGGGATCCATGGAGTCTCCATAAGCGAGCATACCTTTGCCATGATTCTGGCCTTTGAACGACACTTCGTTAAATTTATCCTCAACCAACATAAAAAATTTTGGGGCAAGCGTGATGAACGAGGCGGAAACATTGGAACCATAGCTGGAAAAACAATGTTGGTCTTAGGCGTCGGAGCCATTGGCCAGCGCATTGCCAAACTGGCCAAAGCCCACGATATGCAGGTACTAGGGATCCGCCGGCAGCCTGAACTGACCTACGAACACGTCGATGTCATGTACGGTCAGCATCAATTGCACGAGATTTTACCTATGGCTGACTACATTGTGAGCGTGTTACCGAATACACCGGATACACAGCACATTTTAGGAAAAGCGGAATTTGAGCTAATGAAAACAGGCGTATTCGTCGCAAACCTGGGACGTGGCGTTCACATCGATGAAAATGCCTTAATCGATGCCCTCGATTCTGGCAAGGTCCGTGGAAGCGGACTAGATACTTTTGAAACTGAGCCTTTACCAAAGAGCTCCCCGCTTTGGGATTTTGAAAATGTCATTATTTCACCTCATTGCGCTGGTTTTCAATCGGATTACAAATTTGAAGCCACCGGAGTGTTTATTGAAAACTTGAAACGCTTCGAAACCAATGAGCCCATGGTCAACGTAGTGGATAAGTCATTGGGGTACTCCTTAACTCATTAGCGAAATCGACCTAGGAGACGGCGTGATAGAAGACAAAGTCCAAGCCTATGCTTGGTTTAACATCGATACTGCTAATGGGTTTTCAAATGGCAAGAAAGGGAAAGCAAAGGCGGCTGAAGAAATGACCAAAGAGCAAATTGCGGAAGCCCAGAAGCTCTCACGGGAAATGATTGAAGCCAATCCGAAATTGATGGGGGAAGATTAAAGTGGGAACAGAGCAGTAAGTTTATCAAGAGAGCTAATAAAAGATAACCCTATGTTAATTAGAAAAAATCATAAAATCATTGATGGTATAACCCTCAAATAATGAAGAATTGAATTATGACAGATTGGAAATTTTGCAGGGGTTTTTGGATTATCTCAGTTATCGGCCTCCCTCTTCTTGAAGGCTTCACTATAGTTGGAGGCTTTATTTTTCCACTCTCACTTCGGGCATGCAAAGATCATTAATCAGCTGAAAAAACACCTTCCCTCCACAAACGTTGCCCAAAGGAGTAAATAGAACTTTATTATGAAACCGATTCATTAAGTTTACCATCATTACCTAGTCTTCCGAAAACATGTACATTTCCTTTCGATTCTGCTGTCTGTTATCAGTCTCTTGTTTGCCCTATGTTCACTAAACACATACTCTTCTTTCTCTTCCTGGCTTCGTTTTCATTCCAGGTCAGTTACGCCCAAAACCAGGTATCCGACGAAGAACGTCTCGCCGCTTCCTTGGAACGTTTCCCGGCTAGCGATGCCAATAAAGAAGGTGAGCTAACCAGGGAAGAATGGCGCAATTTCAACAACCAGCGCCGTGCGCAACAGGAACCGCAGCAGGCCAAGAAGCCTGCACCTACACATGCGGACGTCACCTACGGGCCTCATGAAAGGCACGTGTTTGATATATGGTTAACACCTTCCGATAAACCTACCCCACTCGTCATCTACATACACGGCGGAGGATTTCGTAACGGCAACAAAAACACCATCGCCGAAGATTCATTGAAGCAATTTCAGGACGCCGGATTGTCTGTAGCCGCCATACACTACCGCTTATCCGGGACCGGCCCTTACCCTATTATGATGGAAGATGCGGCTCGCTGTCTGCAAACGATACGCAGCCGTGCTGATGAGTGGAACCTGGACTCCGACAAAGTTGCTTGCTACGGCGGATCGGCTGGTGCGGGTATTTCACTTTGGCTGGGCTTTCACGAAGACCTGGCCAACCCAGACAGTTCCGATCCTATCGCCCGGCAATCTACACGCATAACCGCCGTAGCCACCAGAAACGGTCAGTCGACTTACGACCTCCGCACTTACCGGAAATGGTTTGAGGCACCCGAACTGCCCAATGGCGAAGCACACTTCCCTATGTTTGGAGTCACTGATTCATCTGAATGGGACTCCGATCATATTCAAAGTCTCATGGAGGATGCGTCTCCAATCACCCATCTCACAAATGACGACATTCCCGTTTACATGACCTACACCCGGGACAATGTTCCGGTGGATAAAAACACGCCTGCCGGCACCTGGGTTCATCACGTCTTACTCGGAATCAAACTGCAACATGCTATGAAAACACTAGACCTGGAATGCAGGATCAATTCACCTGATTACCCGGAAACCCGATACGGAAGTTTTGAGAACTTCTTAATTGCCAAACTCAAGACCTCTCACGGCAAATGATTAAAGCCAACCCAAAGTTGATGGGCGACTAGCCCACTGCTACACCTGTCCTCGAAAAAATTGTTACCTTAATGGGCAACCAGATCAAGACGTTAGTCTTGACTAAATTCCTTTTTTTTACAACACCAAAACTAAGATATATGATTAGCAGAAGAAATATGCTTAAAGGTGTTATGGCCAGCGGCATGGGTGCGGCTTTAGGTTCATCCTTTGTCCCTTCTGTGTTAGGGTCTATCGGAAACATATCGGGCGTCACTTCCAAGGCTAGACGTGTTGTCTTTTTCTTGCAGAACAACGGTTTTCATACCGCTGCGTGTATCCCCAAAGGAATGAAAGGCAGTGGTTCCCTGTCCGAAGCGACATTGCCCGAGTCGATAAAACCATTGGAACCGTATTTGGACAAAATGCATATCATCAACGGTCTGCATGGTCTGCATACCAGCCCCACCCACAGTGCATATTTCGGTGCCCTCGGCGGATACCCCGGCGGCGAGCTCAGGGTTCCCATTGCAAAAACAATTGACTACACCCTAAGCAAGTTGCTGCCACAGACCATACTGCCTCATCTCAGAATCGGCATGGGCGACCTCTCCAGTATGGAAAGACAACCAACCGTGGCTGCTTTGTCCGCTTCCGCTGCGGGGAAGCCACTCTACATGCATTGTAATCCCAATCATCTTTACCAAACATTATTTGGCAGCATTGCCGATGGCGACGTGAAGAAGAGATATGAAGCAAAATCTCGCATATTTGAGGCGGTGGAATCGGTTGCGGCTAAGGGGAAAAGCGGTTTGCACGAAAACGATTTGGCGCTCTATGAATCCTATGTTGACGGCTTCAGTGACATCAATGATCTGCGCGGCAAGCTCAGCTCTTATTCGGAGCAGCTCAAAAAACATCAACCGGAATATACTGAAAAGTATCTTTCACCGCAGTATGAAACAGATTGGCATGACGCCCTTCTGGATATTGGTATTTCTTCACTGAAATCTGGTTTGACGAATACCCTGACCATCGCATCAGGACGCGGGGATGTCTGGGGATCATGGGAAGGCCTGGGAATAGAAACCACAGGTCACTTTTTAGGGCACATGGGACAGGAAGGAAATCCCATCTGGCATAAAATCCGCAACTACAACTGCCGCATGCTGGTGAAACTCATGAAATCCCTCGAATCCGTGCCTGAGGGAGACGGAACGATGATGGACAATACACTCATTGTCTACACCAGCAATAACGCTGATAAGCAGCACACGGATGGCTCTACTTGGCCATTCATCCTGTTGGGGAACTGCGGTGGACAATTCAAGACGGGTGAATTTACCCAGTTCAGCGGCAGCGGGAAACGACCGATCAATGCCCTCTACGCGACCATACTTCATGCCATTGGCGCTCCTTGTGACCGCTACAATATGAGCGAGACCACCGCCCACAAGTACGATTCTGGAATCGGCCCCATAGAAGAATTACTAGTTTAAAATAAATAGAACTATTTGTTTAAGAAAACAGGAAGCAACTATGGTTCTAGGAAGGTTTGCCCGCGTTGTATTTTTTATAACGGCGGCCATAATGGTGCATTGTTCGTTTATACTGCTCAATCTTGAAGCAGATGAATCAACGAAGTTTATAAGCCGGGTCGATCCGTTTTTGTTTAAGTACTGCGCCTCCTGTCATGACGACGTCGAGCGAAAAGGTGATGTGTCCTTTGATGATTTGTACGAGATCAATCCGGCCAACACCCGCCTGTGGAAAAGTATTTGGGAGCAGGTAGCTCTGAAACAAATGCCTCCTAAGAAGAAAAAGACTCAGCCGCAGCTCGAGGAGCGCCATAAAATGACCGAATTAATTGTGGCAGAATTGCAACGCGTCCTGAGGGACAAGGGTGGTTTTCATGACCACCTTCACCCGTCCAAAGGCAATCTCTTGGATCATGATTTATTGTTTGGAGAATTGCCAAAGAACCTGGAACCGGCATCTTCTCTGGCTCGCATTTGGCGCCTGCATCCACAGGAGCACTTTACCAGACTCAACGAACTGGTAACAATTGAACCTCCCTACAACCCCGAAAAACCCGGTGCGAGAGCCCGTGGAGACCATGTTCCCGCAAGTAGTAGAGCCGGGACCAACATTTACCTTGGCCTTCACGACGTGATTGACTGGATAGGCACAAGTTTCTCTCTTCATCACGGCCTCAAAAAAATCACTCCCATATTAAGTACAAAAGTAAAACGTGGGCTGCAGCACTACCCCTACCTGTATTCAGTCAACAGCGCTGAAACCTTACGCATTGCCAACGATGCGGAAGCGATCATTCGCTTTATGGCCTTCGGCCCCGACGCCAACGCTTTTCAGTTTGCCGATCATGTGTCAGATATAGATGAAAAACACAAAGGGATAGCGATCTACAAAGGACGAACAATTCAAACCAAGCACGGCGTTCCCGAGGGAGTCTTTTACTACAATAAATCGAAGCGGCCGATCACGCCGATCTATGATTTGATGGCCAAACCCGGTGTTAATGATAAGCGACTCAAGGCAGCCGCCGATTTTCTGTTCGAAGCCTTGACGCTGCGACCACCGACTAATGAGGAAAGTGCCTCATATCTCAGAATCCTCAAAAAATCCATCGCAGACCTTGGCAAAGAAGAAGGTATCATCCTGGGCCTAGCACCGATTTTCCTTGATCGCGCCGCTCTCTTCCGCACAGAACTCTGTGAAACAGAGACACCCGACAAGTATGGTCGCGTCATGTTACAGGGTCAGGAATTGGCTTTGGCCATAAATGCAGCTTTTTCTTATATTGGCCCAGACATGAAACTCAAACACGCGCTTGAGGATGGGCGTTTGAAGACCAGGGAGGATGTCAAAAGAGAAGTCACCCGCATGCTAAACGATGACACTATTCGCAAACCTGTAATTCTGCGTTTTTTTAGAGAGTATTTTGATTACGACCTCGCCAGTAAAGTTGATAAAGATGATATATTGCTGAAAAAGGCTGGTGGCGGGAGCAGTAGCAAGGCAAACCGCCAACTCATGGTTGAAATGGCTGCCAACACAGACCGCCTGGTGGAATTGATTTTGAAGGAAGACAAAAATGTCCTTTCTGAATTACTGACCACTGACCGGGCTATCATGCCTAAAAATGTCAGGGATGAGGGATACTTTCGGGAATTGAGCAAAGACGGCAAAATAGTGGATGAAAATGGCAATCCGCTTTTTGTTCTAGAAGGCAACAAGTTTGTGAGCGTGCATGAGAAGGACAAAGTTCTTCTGCCTGTACAAGCCAAAGACTTGCCGGGATTTATAGTGGATAACACAGATGCAAAAGTCATTGGTGAGTGGACTACATCCAGCCATTCAAAACACCGTGTGGGTTCGAATTATCTCATTACTGAAGACCAAAGCAATAAAGTGATTTATCCCGTGAACTTTCCCAAAGCGGGTAAGTACGAAGTGCGTATCATACTCCCGAAGGACGAACCAAAAGTCTCCATCAGAATATTGGTGATTGTCCGCCATAAAGGCGGAGAAAAAAAATATCGTATCAACCCAAAGATAAACGGCTCTTTTCTGAAGCGTAGGTCGGATAGTAATTTTCAATCCTTGGGCTTTTTTGAATTTCCAGCTGGTCCATGGGATGCGGTCGAAGTTTCTGCCCAGGACGGCGACGTTTCCTTACATGAATTCGATGGCGACACAGGTGTGGTGGTGGTTGCCGATGCGGTTCAGTTTCTAGAAGCACGCGCTCCCCAAGTTATTGAAAAAGAAACAAAACTCGCCATGAAACCCGGCAGTAAGGCTATCCATGTAAGGCTTCAAGAATACGGCGAAATCTCTGGCCGTAGCAAATCCGATGCCCCCCTCCGCGCTTCAACTGAGAGGCATCTTATCAAACTTCCTGCTGAACAGCGCATGGGAATCCTTACTCATCCCAACTGGCTGGTAGCTCACTCTGATGCCATGGATAATCACGTCATCTTGCGTGGTAAATGGATTCGCGAGCGCCTTTTGGGCGGCGCCATTGCAGATGTGCCGATTACGGTAGATGCGTTGTTGCCGGATGAACCTGAAGAAACACTGCGTCACCGTATGCGAGTGACTCGAGAACAATCTTGTTGGACATGCCACCAGAAAATGGATCCGCTGGGTTTACCCTTTGAAATGTTTAACCATGCTGGGCTTTTCCGTACCACTGAACTTGGAAACCCCGTCAATACTAAAGGAGAAATCACAAACAGCGGTGAAGCATCACTGGATGGGCCGGTCAACAATGCCCTGGAAATGATCGAAAAACTCTCTCGCAGTGAGCGTGTGAAGCAGGTTTTTGTACGCCATGTATTCCGCTACTGGATGGGTCGAAATGAAACAATCAACGATGCTCCTGTTCTGCAGGATGCCTACAAGGCTTATGTTGAAAATGATGGTAGCATGAAGGCCTTACTCATATCACTGCTAACTTCAGACTCATTTCTTTATCGGAAGGTTCAGTAAAGGCATGCGCATTTTAAATGAAAAGTGGTATTAACCAACGTTATGAAACGAATTGGACTCATAGGACTGGGCGAGATGGGAATCGGACAGTTAGCATCCAGTTACGAGCCAACCGCCAAAGCATTGAAGAAGGATGGTTACGAAGGTGTGATCTCCCTTGAAAGTGTTTATTGCCCGGAAGGCTGTACCTTTGAGGATGGATTCGTGCCTCGGTTGGTTTGTTTAAACGGATATTCGGCTAACTCAAATGTCCCAGGTACGTATTCGAATAAATTCTTTTTCGGGAAATATCGGTCTCCGCGTTGTCAAAACGGATCAATTTTCCCGCGGCAATACCCCTGATATTACAAAGATCACCTGGGAGCCCGAAGCAGGAGCGGTTACTAAGATACCTGCTGGAGAGGATGTAGTGGTAAATCGTTCGTATACTGATTTCCTTCCTAGCGCTAATCTCCGGATGAACGTGAGTGATGATGTGATCGTGCGATTTGCGGCGTCCCGTACAATGGCGCGGCCAAGTTTGGCGCAAATAACGCCCACCGCATCAGCGAACGGAAACAACCAAACAATTACGAGGCAGAATCCGCTTCTAGATCCCTTTCGATCCAATAATTTTGATTTGGGTACTGAATGGTATATTGGCGATAGCGGACTGATTTCTGTAACGGCATTCTACAAGGATATCGTTTCCCTGATACGAGATGATACATCTATAGTCAATTTGCCGATCATCGTTCTACTTTCAGATGGCACTACAAGTATAGAAAATCGGGAATTTACAATTAACGAACCTGTCAATGGCGAGGGGGTAACTCTCAGCGGCTTTGAGGTTTCCTATCAACAACCTCTTGATTTTCTACCAATCGAAGGTTTTGGCGTTCTCGCGAATTATACCTTCATCGATAACTCAGACCCGGAACAGCTTACCGCGGCATCTAAGAACAACTTCAATCTAAGTGGCTACTATGAGAAAAATCGCGTAGCATTTCGATTGTCCTATACTTGGCGTGACGGGTTTCTAACAAATCCTGGAACTCTAACTAACGATGGCCAAATGGCCCAACCATTTGGAGTATTGGATGGAAATCTTACTTTCGATGTCAATGAGAGATTTTCCTTGGTCGTCGAGGCTAAAATATCCTGGATGAGGCAACTATTAGCCGAACATTAGTCAATTTGCCGCATCAGTATTATGATACCGGTCGGCGCATCTTGTTCGGCGTAAAAAGTCGTTTCTAAAAGTAGTCTGAAATCAAGGAATCTTAAGGCCGGCCTCGTTTTACGGTTCCGGTACGGACCCACCTGGATAAGCAAATGTCTTTTCTTCTGGTGAGTTTTCAAAGTGCCGATTATGAGGCCTATGCAGAGATGACAGGAAATGACGGCGAGCAAATGATAGGAATTTGCTTGTGGTGATGCCGACTTTGTCTCGGTATAGCGGCGAAGCCGCAGAGGTGGGGGTTTACGGTGAATTTGTTTCGGCGCCAAAATTCGATTAAGATCATGATCAAGATTACAACAATGTTACTGTTTCTCTCACTGGTATCTCTTACCCGTGTCACAGCCGAACGGCCGAACATCGTATTTTTTCTGATCGACGATCTGGGGTACATGGACATCGGTGCCAATAATCCGGATACGTTTTACGAAACACCTAATATCGATGCACTGGCTACAAGCGGAATGCGATTCACGGATGGTTACGCAGCGAACCCGGTTTGCAGCCCTACGCGTTACAGCATCATGACTGGTAAGTATCCGAGTCGAGTGGACGCCACCAACTTTTTCAGCGGAAAGCGGGAAGGCTTGTTCAAACCAGCGCCACTCCATGATCGCATGCCTCTCGACGAAATAACTCTAGCGGATGCGCTTAAAAAAGCTGGCTACAAAACGTTCTTTGCGGGGAAATGGCACCTGGGACCCACTGAGGAATACTGGCCAGAAAACCGCGGCTTCGACACCAACATAGGTGGTTGGCGACCCGGAGGCCCTTGGGGAGGAGACAACTACTTTTCACCCTATGAAAATCCTCGCATCGAGGACGGACCCAAAGGGGAGTACCTAACTCATCGATTGGCGAGTGAAACTATCGAATTTATAAAATCCAATAAGGACGGCCCATTTCTGGCTTACTTGTCGTTTTACACCGTACACACACCTCTAATGGCTCCATGGCAACTCGTTCGGAAGTACATGAGGAAGACGGAGACTCTCGGTCTCATCGGGAAACAAGAATTTGCGACCGAGGAGCAAGTGTTGCCCATTCAGCGGAAACGGATGGTGCGTATTTCACAACAGCATGCAATCTATGCTGCCATGGTTGAAGCAATGGACACCAACGTCGGACGTGTGCTCGACGTATTGAAGGACTTGGGAATTGAGGACAATACAGTCGTCTGTTTCACTTCGGACAACGGCGGACTCTCCACCAGCGAGGGGCTACCGACTTCCAACCTGCCTCTCCGCGGCGGAAAAGGATGGACCTACGAGGGAGGTATTAGAGAACCGTATCTTATCCGATGGCCAGGCGTAACAAAACCAGGCGGTGTAAACAGTGATCCCGTCTGCAGTATCGACTTTTTCGCTACGCTATTAGAGATCGCAGAGATCGATTTCGAACATGAGGTTGACGGGGTGTCACTCGTTCCGATTCTTCGGGGAAATAGGCCGATCGATCGAGAGGCGCTCTACTGGCACTACCCACATTACAGCAATCAAGGTGGCATTCCCTCCGGGGCAATTCGTATGGGCGATTGGAAACTCATTGAACGCTATGAGGATGGACAGCTGCACCTCTATAATTTGAAAAATGACATCGGTGAAAAAACAGATCTGGCTGTGATGCAACCGAACCGTGTCGCTTCCATGAAATCTAAACTCCACGCCTGGTACAAGGAGGTCGACGCAAAATTTCTTCAACCTAAGGACCCGTGGAAACCGGAATGAAATTTATCCGCAGTCAATCGAATAACTAAAAATTACTCTTCTGTAAGTCTTATGTCAGATTACGAAACTATTATCTATGAGAAACAGGGTGGCCGGGCCACTGTTATCCTAAACCGCCCTGACAACCTGAACGGCATCACGATGCAGCTTTTGCGTGAGCTTTACGAATGCCTCAACCGAGTAGCGGACGACCGGGATGTAAGGGCCGTTTTGTTTACAGGTGCTGGAAAAGGATTTTGCCCAGGTGCGGATCTAAAAGCATTCACCAGCGGAGAGAGCACCGAAACCACCCCAAAGGAGTATTTTCACGTATCTACGCTGCTTCATGAAATGCCCAAAGTAACCGTGGCCGGTATTAATGGTGCCTGTGCCGGAGCGGGGCTCGGTTGGGCCTGTGCTTGCGATTTGCGATACGCGACGGCACGGGCCAGCTTTAACACCGCTTTTCTAGGTGTGGCAATTTCCGGTGACATGGGCGGCCCGTGGACGCTGCCGAAAATTCTAGGGGCAGCCAAGGCCCGAGAGCTGTATTTCATGCCAGATAAATTCAAGGCGGACGAGGCAGAACGAATTGGCCTGGTTTCGAAGGCTTTCCCTGATGAAACATTTAGGGAAGACGTCGATGCAATCGTTGACCGACTCGCGAAGTCAGCTCCGCTTGCCCTAGTGGATATGAAAAAGAACTTCGTCAACGCAGAGAGCATGGCTCTTCGGGATTTCATCGACCTCGAATCTGAGCGTCACGTGCGAACGGGCGCCAGCTCAGATTCCAAAGAAGCATTCAAAGCCTTCGTCGAAAAACGCGAGCCCAATTTTGAGGGCAAATAAACAAATATAGAAGCAGAATGCCTAAGCCGTTCGTTACCGTAGTTGTTTTTATTTTTTTCTTTGACGCATTGTGGGCAGAAAGCCCAAACATCGTCGTCATCTATGCCGACGACCTCGGTTACGGAGACGTTGAGAGCTATAACCCAGAACGGGGCAAAATCCCAACCCCGCACATGGATCGGTTGGCCAGAGAGGGCATGCGATTCACAGACGCACACTCTTCATCTGGCGTATGTTCGCCTTCACGTTATACTTTGCTGACCGGGCGCTACCATTGGCGGACACGTTTGCAAAATGGCATCGTGGAACGCTGGGGACCACCCGTCATTACACCGGATCGAATGACCATCGGTAGTCTAGCCAAACAGGCGGACTACGAAACGGCTTGTATCGGTAAATGGCACCTTGGATGGAACTGGCCCATACCGGAAGAAGACAGAGACTATTTTAGAACCGGTAGACCAGACCGGGATCTCGAATTCAAAATTTTGGACGCACATCGAGTGGCATGGGAAAAGGTGTTTTCTCAACGCATTCCCGGTGGGCCAATCGCCGTTGGTTTCGACACATATTTCGGAACCAACGTTCCCAACTGGCCGCCGTTTTGCTATATTGAAAACGATCAAACCATTGGCATCCCTTCAGAATACGCCGATGACGAACTTTTTATCAAAAATCAGGCCAGTATTCAGGGACCCGCCCTACCCGGGTGGATACTCGAACCCATCTTGCCGGAGTTGGGCAGACGCGCAGCGGAATATATTCGGCAAAAATCGAAGTTGACTAGGCCCTTCCTACTCTACATGCCGCTGACCTCGCCCCATACACCCTTATCAGTGAATGAACCCTGGAAAGACAAAAGTGGGCTGAATCTCTACGCAGATTTTGTGATGGAGACTGACGCCATAGTCGGTCAGGTACTGGATGCAATCGACGCTTCCGGAGAAGCGGAAAACACGCTGGTCCTATTTACGAGTGACAACGGTTGTGCCCCTTACATTGGGGTAGAAGAACTTGAAACCATGGGTCACTTTCCTAGCGGTCCACTTCGGGGCTATAAGGCCGACGTTTGGGAAGGCGGTCATAGAGTGCCATTTGTTGTACGCTGGCCTGAAATTGTAAAAGCAGGAACAGTCAACTCTCAACTTGTGCATCAAGCAGATCTAATGGCTACCTTCGCAGAAATACTAGGCCAACAACTACCAGACAGTGCCGGGGAGGATAGCTCTAGCTTCCTATCACTGCTTAAAGGAGGGGTGCATCCGATTCGCCGCCACGCCGTTAGCTGTTCATACCAAGGTCTTCCCAGTATTCGTGACGGCGCCTGGAAACTCATCCTGGGTCCAGGTTCCGGAGGCTGGGCAAAAGGA
>DDZZ01000004.1:0-5739 GCA_002346535.1 Opitutales bacterium UBA2995
TTGAGCCAGCTTCGCTCCTATAATTGCAGGAATTGTGGGCCCCATGGTGCGTCCGCCTGAGGTGCCAAAATAAGTATATGGAAGGGCCACAGTCCACAACTCTTCAAGCAGACGAATGAATGCACCCGTCTCGGAGAAAAGCGCCCCGTTGTCCGGTAACCTTGATTGAACAATTTCCAGGATATCCTGAACAGCAAAACATGCATTTGGAGGTCGTTGAAAATAGCTACTGTTATTGTGATGAATATTGGAGATTTCTGCCTTTGAAAATCCCTCTTGTTGAAGTTCTAACAGACTCCCTAGCGACTTTTTAAGATCCCCGTTGACGCGAATTTCTGGAGCAAGAGAATAACTTTCATAGTCACTTCGGGCCGCTAGTTCGCACGCAGGGATTCCAACATTCCAGGGGTTTTCAGTCATCATACCATCAGCCCCTACCACAAAAATGAAATCCGCTTTTTCGAAGACGGCGGCCTCGACAGTGTGGGGTCCATTATTTCCAATAACAACGCCTCCCCACCGCGGATGCATTTCGGAAATTACACCTCGCGCTTCCATCGTTACCAGCACAGCTGCTTCAATATTTTCGACTAACCGTTGAAAAACTTCGGATGCTCCGGCTCGAATCACATCATAACCAGCAATGATCACCGGTCTCTTAGCAATCTTGATCCGATGCCCAAGCTTTTTCAAGGCTTCGGCATCGGGGTTCTCAATAGGATTTTCAGTTGCAACTACCTGCGTTGGTCCGCAGTCAGAGAGAGCGATATTAGAGGGCAAGTTTACCAAAACCGGTCCAGGACGGCCTTCGTTGGCCATGTAAAATGCCTGATGAATTGTTTGTGCGACTTCGGAAACGGACAAGGTAGCTTGAAATTTGACAACTGCATCAAAGAGACCCTTGTGATCACAATGTTGTACCATTTCCGGCTGAGTGACGCTAACCGGTGATGTTTCACACAGGCAGACAACTGGCATACGTTCGAAGTAGGCATTGGCCGCACCGGCAGCTAGATTCGCCGCACCGATTCCTTTTATCGACATAGCTATACCCGCTGTGTCTTTCATGTGACCGTAATAGGCAGCCATTAAGGCAGCGGAAGATTCATGTGCTACACTTACAAAATTTACGTCTAACCTTCGACCGGCTTCTATCATGTCAAGTGGAGCTCCTCCTCCAGGTAATCCGAAGAAGTGTCTTAAGCCACGTTCTCGCGCTTCGCTTATTATAAGTTCAGCCAGTTTCATCTGCGCTTCCAACTCCCCTTACCCGATCTTAAATCAATGAGAATAGGTAAGGAGTTTATTTTTATTCAGTTATGTTGAAAAATTAAGACTAAGCGTACTTTCAAGATACCATCTTACGATACTTTATTTACTTAATTTTTGCTTCTGCTGAACTGATTGTCTGAGGAGATTCATCAGATTTTGATTGTTCTCATGGGCCAGGTTTGGATCAAAAGTCATGTTATTTTCGTGGATGCCTTTTTGCAGGACCAATTCATCGATTCAACCTAGTTTGACTCCTTCGTCTTTCGCTCGCGCACGCCAAAATTTCATGCGCCACCAATGCCGTTTCCTCTTAGTCGAATACAGTGAACGCCCTCAAAGCTACGGGCGATCGTTCCGGTGCAATCGTCCGATTCTTCGAACTGCAAGTCGTTTTCACTCAACTCTATAAGCACTTTGGATCCTCTCAGACTGAGGTTTCTGGAAAGCGCGAGGGAAATAACGTCCACTAAGGCCAGGGTGTGCGTGTCCGCATTTGCAAACTGCGACTCCTGACCAGGAGGTTGATGCTAATATACAACAAACAAAAAATTTGCTAGAATAGGTCGTGGGAAAGGATGCCCTGTAGGTTAGGGCTAGTGGGATAACGCAATTTGGATTTAGAATGTTTCATTTAAATTTCCTAAAGATATGTAGCTCAGGGTCCTGCAAAATTCTCCGTTTATCGTATAGAGTTTTTCATTGCACCTTCGGGATAGGAGATTCAGCTTTTGCTGAAGTCGCCTCGCAAAGAAATCTGCCCATCCGCTTCAAAAACACGCTTTAATTATTGTCTTATGACTTTTGATTCTTCTCTCGTTCTCGGAGCAACCACCTCCTGGCCCTTCTTTGTATTGGCTATCGGGATACTGTTCATCGTGTTCGCCATTGCTATGCTGCGCTTTCACGCATTCGTTGCATTGATCCTAGCGGCAATCCTGGTCGGTGTCCTTGCCTCCTCCTTGCCTGGCGATGAGGTAGAAGGTGCGAACCACGTCATTAATGCCATCGAGTTATCGATGTTGGAGTTCGGAGCCACGGCCGGTAAAATTGCCTGGGTGATCGGTCTGGCGGCCATCATTGGCATCTGCCTTATGGAGAGTGGCGCTGCCGACAAAATTGTGCGGGGACTAGTCAGGTTTATGGGTGAAAAGCAGGCCGGGTGGGCCATGATGGTCGCGGCGTTTATCTTATCGATACCTGTGTTCTTCGATACGGTCTTCTTTCTCATAATTCCGTTGGCACAGGCACTGGCTTTTCGGCTGGGCAAGCGTTACGTGTTTTTTGTGATGTGCGTTTGTGCGGGTGGAGCACTCACGCATGGGCTGGTACCTCCGACACCCGGTCCTTTGGTGATGATCGATACTCTACAACTCGACCTCGGGTTTGCGATGGTCATGGGTATCCTTTTAGGACTGCCCGCTGGTGCGGTTGGTGTATGGATAGCCTTAAGGTTGGATAAGAAAATGAACCTGGGCTTGCGGGAAAGCCCGACGGTCAAAATTGCTGATTTGGAGGCAATCGTATCCAAAGACGAATCGGAGTTACCTCATTTTTTCGTTTCGATAATGCCCGTCGTTCTTCCTGTGTTCCTCATTGCGCTGGCTTCCAGTATTAAAGCATTTGGTAGTGGAGAACCAAGTAAGTTTAATTCAGTCATTGAAGTTTTGGGCAATAAGAACCTGGCGATGGCTCTTGGTACCATGATTGCGGTCTACTTGATGGCTTCTCAAAAGAAAATGAAGTTTGGGCCACTCTGGCAGGAAATCGAAGGTCCGATTGCGACTGCCGGAACTATTATCCTGATTACCTCGGCGGGCGGGGCCTTCGGTGCTATGATCCGGCATGCGGGGGTAGGTGATGCTGTAAAGGCCGCTACGGAGGGTACTGGATTGTCGCTTATTATTCTGGCTTGGCTTACGGCTGTGGTTCTTAAAATTGCTCAAGGTTCCGGCACGGTTTCAATGATTACCACCTCTGGAATTATTGCCGCGATAATCGGTGTGGGTGGTCCCGAGATGATGGACCTTCCTTATCACCCGGTTTACCTCTTTGCGGCTATCGCATTTGGTTCGGGCGTGGGCTCCTGGATGAATGACAGCGGATTCTGGGTGGTTTGCAAGTTAAGCGGATTTACTGAAACTGAGACGCTTAAGTCTTGGACGGTGATGTTGGCTGGGCTTGGTACATTCGGCCTAATAGAAGTATTGTTGGTATCGGCGATCATTCCATTTCCATTCAAATAGCAAAAAGATCGTGGCTAAAGCAGCTTCTTTCTCATTAAAGAACTAATTATAAGGATGTCTGAAAACAAATTGAACTGGAATAGCCGCACGGTGATGGAGGGGGACAACCTTGGCCCTCAAGCATTTTATTATGGTTTGGGCTGGGATTCTGAAGATTTTGAAAAACCGCAAATTGGAATCGGTACCCCGCTGCATGAGGTCAACCTCTGCAATATGCATAGTTATGAGCTGGGGGACTCCATCATAACAGGCTTGAAAGAAGCAGGATTGCATGGGTTCCGTTTTGGAGTCCCTTCCGTAAGCGATAACATTACTCAAGGACACAGTGGTGGAAATGCCTCCCTGCCTTCACGCAATTTGATCGCATCCAGTGCTGAGATGGTGGCTACTTCCCATCGGTTTGATGGCCTTATTGGTCTTCATCATTGTGACAAAAACGGACCGGGATTTGCGCTGGCTTTGATACGCAGCAATTTGCCTGGTTTTATATTGAGTGGTGGAACGATTAGCCCTGGCTGTTTGAATGGACAGAATCTCACCATTCAGCATGTCTATGATGAGCAGGGTGCCGTCGAAGTAGGGAGTTCCACCAAAGAGCGTCTTCTCGAAGTGGTGAAACATGCCTGTTCGGGACCCGGGGGATGTGGAATCGCCGCTTCTTTCAACACCTGGGGATTGGCGATGGAGGCAATTGGTTTGATGCCCCCTTTCAGTTCCTCCAATCCGGCGGAGGGAGATGAGAAAAGATCGGAGTGCAATTCAGCCGGAAAGTGGATGCTTGCAATTTTGAGTGCAGGCAAAAGACCAAAGGATATTGTGACGGTAGATTCGATGCGCAATGCGGTGGCCATGATCGGAGCCTGTGGAGGTTCGACCAACGGAATACTACATTTGATGGCTTTGTCTACTGAAGCGGGAATTGAATTTGGGCTACGCGAAGTGCAAGCAATTTTGCGTGATATACCTGTATATTGTAATTTTGCCCCCAGAGGTAAAGGGACTATGATTGATTTGCACGAAATGGGTGGGACACCTATGCTGATCAAGCACCTGATTAATGTGGGTGTACTTGATGGCACTCAACCGACCCTTTTTGCCCCTTCTTTGGCTGAGCAAGTGCAGGATGCGCCAGATATTCCGGTTGGCAACGATTTGATTGCGGCGGCCGGTGAGCCTTACAAAGCCTTTGCCGATATGCAGATTTGTTTTGGGAGTCTGGCTCCTGATGGAATTGTTTTCAAGGTTTCCAGTCGCCAGGATCCAACTTTCGAGGGAAAGGCCGTTTGTTTTGATGATGTGGATTCCTTGGTCAAAGCTGTGTCTGAAACTCGGATACAACCCGGTCATGTGGTTGTGCTTCGGGGCATGGGGCCAGTAGCCATGGGCATGCCAGAGGTTTTAGTCGCAACCTCGGCCCTTTCAACCCCCGAACTGGATGGAAAGGTTGCGTTTGTATCCGATACCCGTGTTTCGGGTGTCTCCCATGGAGCGATCGGAGTGCATTGTGCCCCGGAGGCAGCTGTTGGCGGACCAATTGCCTTTGTTAAGGATGGCGATTCCATCTCCATCGACCTTTTGAAAGGTGAGATCAATTGGAACGGAGATTCAAATTCCGGATCGAGCAGTTCATTCAAGGGTTATACGGGTCCTGAAATCTACTTGCGCGAATTTTGCCAAAGTGTCACCCAAGCCGATCTTGGGTGCGTGAATAAGTCGTTGATTGAAAACTAGTAGTTGATCGTCAGAAATGCCCATGACATTTCCTGACAATCTTTTACTCTGATATGACCCATTTTTAATTGGTTTGTGTTCCACAGCTATAGCATTCCCGATGACACGGATGTACTCGTTAATGCGACTTCCATTGGACTCTATCCTAATATTTCAGACAAGCCTGATATCGATTATGGTTCGATTTGCGACGGACTTCTCGTTTGCGATGTCATCTCAAATCCGCCGAGGACTCCCTTTTTAGTTGAAGCGGAAAACCAAGATGCCAAAACCTTTTATGGTTTGGGTATGTTGGTGAATCAAGGAACCATTGCATTCAAGTATTGGACCGGCCGGCCACGAAGCTCCTGCATACACCATGCGTACAGCCCTCGAAGCAATTTTCGAGTGAGGGTTGCTAAGGAAACTTGTTTCCAGCTCGATGCTGGCAGTCGTTTTAAACTCTAATACCGACGGTCTCTACCGCCACGATCGCCCCGGAATCCACCACCGC
>DDZZ01000004.1:6052-8026 GCA_002346535.1 Opitutales bacterium UBA2995
CCACCACCGCTACCGCGAGGTCTTTCTTGACGTGGAGTTGCCTCCCTGACGTTCATATTACGACCCATGAAGTCTTGGTCGTTCAATGATTCGATCGCCTTTTTGGCTTCCTCGTCGTTAGGCATGGTTACAAAACCAAAGCCTCTTGATCTTCCTGAATCTCGGTCGGTGATTATTTTCGCAGATGACACTTCGCCAAATTGCACAAAGGCATCTGAAAGATCCTGATCCTGAGCATCCCAAGACAGGTTTCCTACATATATATCCATCTTTTTATCTATTGCGCCATTGTTAGATAACAGAACCGATAATGACGCTTTAGATCGGCTTCTGCTTTGGGCAATTGAATTAGAGCCCTTTATTGTAATTCTGGTATTGGATATCCTCACTAATCATAGTGGCAAGTCAATTCTCGAGCTATCGGTTTACCCAGCTATAAATTAAAATATTCTCAATCGCGATCAATGTGGGAGAGCGAAAGCTATGTAAGCATCCCCGTTTTTGGTTCCCATTTTTCCACCCCCACTTGCGGTGACTATAAATTGCCTTCCATCAACTGAGTAAGTCGCAGGTGTGGAATAAGCACCGGCAGGCAATTTATACCGGAAAAGCTCTTTGCCTGTTTTCATGTCGAAGGCTCGAAATTGTTCATCAAGACTAGCTCCTATAAAAAGGACACCGCCTGCGGTTATGATTGGTCCGCCATAATTTTCCGTTCCTGTTGGAGGGATGCCGCGCTCGATCAATTCTGGATACTCACCGAGTGTGGTCTTCCAAACATAGTCACCGGTGTTCAGATTAATGGCATTCAAAGTGCCCCAGGGTGGTTTTACAGCCGGATAACCGTGTGCGTCTTTCCAGCGGTTGTACCCGGTATGTACATACACGATTTCATTGTTGCTGTTTTGGTTTTCTGACGTGGGCCCACCGCCATTTTTCAGCAAGAAGTTTAGGACGGCATTGAAGTCATTCGAGCTCAGGAATCCAAAGGGAGGCATGATCCCAGCTCCTTTTTGGATTTTTTCTGATAGCGCCTGCCGATCTAATTGTTTTTCTTTTAGAGCAGCCAAGGTCACTGGTGGCACGGGGGAACCTTGTATTTGAGTTCCAGACCGGTCTATCCCGTGGCATGTAGCACACATCTGCAAATAAACACGTTCTCCGTTCGTATCCCCTTCTGCAGCGTTGATCATAGTTAGGATCCAGGGCATTTCATTGCTGTTTACGTAAAGGATTCCATTGGGATCGACCGCTTGACCTCCCCATTCCCCCCCCCCATCGTAGCCGGGAAATATAATAGTGCCTTGTTCACTAGGCGGCGTGAATGGAATGTGCGGTTTTATGCGTACAAATTGGTTTTGCAAGTCGGGAAGTGTATCCGGAGATAAATCGTTAATAATATCGAAAGAAAATACCTGCCGAGCAAATGGGGCTGGTTTCGTTGGGAGAGGCTGGGTTGGCCATGCACTTTCACCAGCCAGATCTGAACTCGGGTAGGGTCTTTCTTCGATTGGGAATAGAGGTTCGCCGGTCACTCGGTTAAATACAAAGACATGTCCGGATTTTGTAGTTTGAGACACCGCCGGAATCTCCTGGCCGTTTCGGCGAATGGTTAACAGATTTGGCGGTGCAGGTAAATCACGGTCCCAGAGGTCATGATGCACGAATTGAAAATGCCAAACACGTTTTCCCGTTCTGGCATCGAGGCAAATCAGCGAATTTGCGAACAAGTTTTTGCCTATTCGATCTCCGCCGTAAAAATCCGCCGAGGCTGAGCCGGTCGGGCAATAGACCAGGCCCCGGGCTTCATCCACCGACATGCCAGCCCAAACATTGGCACCTCCAGTCCTTTGCCAGGCATCCTCTGGCCAGGTATCGTAGCCAAATTCTTCCGGATGTGGAATGGTGTTGAATCGCCAGGCTATTTCTCCTGTTTTAACATCGTAGGCTCGAATGTGTCCTGGTGCGGCGGGC
>DDZZ01000004.1:8325-20404 GCA_002346535.1 Opitutales bacterium UBA2995
GGTGCGGCGGGAAGTGCCTCGTTCAGCCGTCCGCCAATAATGATCAAGTCCTCATAAATGATACCAGGCGTATTGGCGAGAAAGTCGAGGTTGGACATGTCACGACCGAGTCCCTCCTTCAGATCGATATAACCCTTGTTTCCAAAATCGGTTATAAGTTCTCCGTCGTTAGGATTGATGCAGAACAAGTAACCTCCGACTCCATAGAGAAGCCGTTTTTCCTTTCCGTCCGTCCAGTAAGTCACACCACGATTTTTAATTAAAGAATGTCGTCCCGAAATTGTGGTCAGATCTTGCCGCCACAATTCCTCTCCGGTTGCTGCATTGAGCGCAAAGAGTGCCGATAACGGAGAAGTCCCATAGAGAACTCCGTCGATGATGAGAGGATTGCATTGAATCTCCCCCCGATCCAAAGGTTTTGCGTCATTAGAATGATACACCCAGGCAACCGTGAGTTGATCCACATTGCTGGTGTTGATCTGGTCTAGCGACGAATACTGACTTGAAGCATTATCTCCTAGATAGACAGGCCAATCTTTGTCCGCCCCGGAAGTATAAAGATAGATTACGAGTAACGTTAGGGCTAGAATCGATGGTCTTTTAATCATAGCTGTCAAATTGTGATCAAATGTTCTCAATGCCAAGAGACTTCGGAGTTCTTATTAAACTCAATCTATAATCGAAAATTAGGAAAGGTCTTGGTAGACCTTTCAATTCAAAGACATCTACCGGCTGCGTAGCTTGGCAAGAAGTCTGAGAATTTCGATATAGAGCCAGATCAGCGTAACGAGTAGGCCGAAGGCGGCGTACCACTCCATGTAGCGCGGGGCTCCTCGTTCTGCGCCCTCTTCAATGAAATCAAAATCCAGGACCAGATTGAGGGCGGCGATGACCACTACCACTAAACTGAAACCGATACCTATGGGTCCACTTCCGTGGATATAGGGAATGCGAAATCCAAAAAATCCCAGGATAAAGGTGGCCAGGTAAATCATGCCAATACCGCCGGTTGCTGCTACTAATCCAAGTTTAAAATTTTCAGTAGTCTTGATAATCCCTGCCTTATAGATCACCAGAAGAGTAAATAACACGGCGAAGGTAAGAACGGTTGCTTGGTAAGCGATTCCGGGATAAGAGAGTTCTATCATTGCTGAAAAGACTCCCAGGAAGACGCCTTCTAACAATGCATATATTGGGGCAGTAATCGGGGATGCAGTCTTTTTAAATATCGTGATCATAGCCACTATGAATCCAGCGATTCCGCTCCCAACCATCCAGGGTATCATTGCGGAAGCATCTCCCAAACCCATGACTTGTTTCCAGGACCAGATTGCGCTCATCAAGACCATGAGTAATAAAATTGCAGTCTTGTTTGCGGTACCGCCAATTGTCATGACGTTGCTACCGGCGTATTCTACGCGGAAAGTTTCAGATCTGAGGGCAGGGTTTCCTGTTCGCATGGGTTATTAGAGACTTGGATTTGTAATAAGGGTTATGTAATCAAGAAATTGATACGATAAGTGCGGTCAGGTTGTCACGCCCGGATTCTTCCATGAAATTCGTAACGAGCTGTTTAGCGTAAGTCATGTCGACAAATCGCTGGGGTGGGTCGCGCACCAGTTTCTCAAGCCTACGATCCCATATACCGATGTTAATCCCATCAGTATTGAGGATATATCGGTCGCTGTTCTCCAAGCGAACAGCCGCATTTTGCGGCATTCTTCGTAATTGAAGTTCACACTGGTCATTTCACTGTTAATCGCTTCAAATAACGTCCTGTAAAAAATCCTGATAACCCTGTTCCAATCCCATCACTCCGAGGCGAAAGTTTTCCGGTAGGCGTTGAGTAATAAAATCCACTGCTATCCGGCTGGCGCGAATTCACCCGCATTGGTGCCGCTCCCTTCCTTTCCAAGGAGTTGAACTGCGGGCCGTTCAGGCGTACCGCCAGAAACGCGTCTTCATTGTTTTTTCTAAAACGTCCAGGGTTGGAGAGGTCTGACCAGGAGATGGCTTCCATGAATTAGAGCTTGTACTTATTCTTTTTCATCTCTGTCTCGGCTTCCTTGGTGGTGAGGCCTTCGCCAGTCTCCAAGATAGTGGCAAATTCAAAATCGATGACGCAGAAACAGCCTTGTCTGTTGTCGTAGATTATATTGCGAGGAAAGGCGTCCCCGTGCTTTACTCCGTATTGTTCGAGGGATTTAAATATCTGATTCACTTTCTCCTCACTCACTTTGGGTGCAATATATCCGCAATTGGTAGTAATAATGTACAGTTTCTCCGGATCCTCATGTAATAATTTAGGCACGAAGGTGCATCCCATTTTATCCAGGTATTTTAGAATTCGTACTTCATTTTCGAATAGCTAAGGTGTCCTTTTTTGCGTTTATGCACCTTTCCGCCGTAGCCTATAGGGACTTCCGCCTCTTTGCTTCCTTAATTTCCTTCATTTTTGGTCGGGTTTTCACTTAACAATTTTGTCCCTTTTTGAGTATTTTATTCGGGAAATTACATTTTATATTGAAAACAGGTACATATTCTGCTCGTTCTCTCTCTAGTCCCTGAATTGGCGATCTCCGGTAACGGTGGGCCAATAAACTCTACGGGACATTCAACCTAAAAATAAAACGACAAGATAATGGCGAAATACAAGCTTGAATACCTCTGGCTCGACGGGTACACTCCCATACCGAACCTCCGTGGAAAAACAAGATTAGCCGACGAGGCTCCATCCTCCGTAGACGATTGTCCGAGATGGGCTTTTGACGGAAGTTCAACTCTTCAGGCTGATGGCAGTAGTTCCGACTGCATGTTGAAGCCTGTGGCTCTTTATCCGGATGAAGGGCGGAACAACGCTTTCCTCGTAATGTGTGAAGTTATGTTGCCAAACGGCGAGTCGCACCCCAGTAACAGCCGTGCCAACATCATCGACGACGAAGATGCATGGTTCGGTCTCGAACAGGAATATTTCCTATTTCAGGATGGTCGTCCTTTGGGATGGCCCGAAGAGGGTTTTCCCCCACCGCAAGGTAAGTACTACACCGGTGTGGGCTTTCGCAGCGTGGGCGACCTTGCGAGAACCATTGTGGACGAACATCTCGATCTCTGCTTGGCCGCGGGCATCAATCACGAGGGAATCAACGCCGAAGTTGCGAAGGGACAATGGGAATTCCAGATCTTCGGTAAGGGTTCCAAAAAATGTGCAGACGATGTGTGGGTAGCCCGCTACCTACTGGAGCGTCTCTGTGAACAATACCAAGTCTATGTTGAATGGCACTGTAAGCCATTTTCTGGAGATTGGAATGGTTCCGGCATGCACTGTAACTTCTCCACCAAGCACATTCGTGAAGTTGGAGGAAAAGCATACTTCGAAGGGCTCATGAAGGCTTTTGAAAAGAATAAGGATGAGCACATCGAAGCCTATGGTCCGGATAATCAAATGCGACTGACCGGTCTTCATGAAACGCAGTCTATCGACAAATTCTCATGGGGAATCGCTGACAGAGGAGCTTCTGTCCGGGTCTCTCAGGCATTCATCGATAATGAATACAAGGGCTATATCGAAGACCGCCGTCCGAATTCTCAGGGAGATCCCTATGCGATCTGCGGCAGAATTCTCAAGACGATTTCTGAGGTTCCGACCTCTTAGTTGAACTTCAATCAATTTCAATTAAATTAAAAGGCGTCCCATCATGGGGCGCCTTTTAATTTCCTGATTGTGGATCAGCAGTCACCGCATAATAATGTTACCTTAACTTGGTCTGTGGTTTGGATATTTCCTGCAGGACTTGCTGGTATGCTACCACTGTTTTTTCATTGGGAGTTGTTTACGCGCTTCTTTTATCGGGGGGATGAGTGGGATCAACTTCACCGAATGGACAGCCAAGGCTACTTGTCCTGGTTGTTTGGTTTTTTTGGAGAAAATTTTGTACCGGTATTTAAACTGGTTTGGTCGGGGCTATTGATTATGGGAGGCGGAAGCCATTTCGTTTTTGTTGTATTCAGCTTTTTGTTACATTTTTGCGTGGTAATACTTTTCGGATACCTTCTTCGCCTCTGGGGATTTGGTCTGATTTCGGTCGTCTTTAGCCAGAGTATCCTGGCGTTGAACTATACCAGCATAGAAATTCATTCCCAGAGCATACAGTTTTCCAATTTATTGAGTTATTTGTTTTCCCTTTTGGCTCTTTTGTGGTGTTCGAAGGGATATTTGGAAAACCGTCCGCTCGACACGAAAGAACAAATCCTCATCCTTATATATACAACACTCGGTGTACTTTGTTTTGTTCGCGGAGTGGTAATTGGACCAGCTATTTTACTAACGGTTCTTTTGATGGGGACGATACCGAACTTCCGGATCAAGAATTTTCGGATGGGGGCAGTCTGTTGCTTGGTTCCCTGTGTTCTTTCCGGAATCTTTGTGGGCCTGAATAATCTCTCGCAGTCTGTTGGGGACAAATTGCTGAATTTTGATTCAGTAGGATTTGGCACCCACTTGTTTTACCAACTGGCTTTGAATCCCCTTTACCAGCAAATCCGTGGACTCGAGATTTCAAATTCTACTGCTTCGGTGTTACTTTTGCTCAACATAATTCTCGTTGGTGTAGGATTTTATTTTGCCCATCACCGACAGCAGCTGATTTTGGGCGTTTTGTTTTTATTCTTTGTCGGGAATTGTATCCTTCTGGCCTATGGAAGAAAGCACACGCCTATTGATCACGTGGCGACCTGGAGGTATCAGTACGTTGCACTTTTGGCCTTACTTCCTTTGTTCTCTATATTATTGGAAAGGATTCTTTGCCTGGTCAGGCTACACAATCTAAGAATCGCAGCTACTGCGTTGCTGCTGATATGGACTGGCTGGTACGTTTATAAACCCTGGTCAGTCCACTTACACGATTGGACCAATGATTACGGTTTGAGAACAAGAGATCTTTTAGAACAATCGAATTTATCTGTCAGTGAACATGACATCTCACAATTTCAATTTATTGCGAATGCAAGAGCGCGTGAATTGGCTGAAAAGTACAATCTTCATTAAAATAACCATTCGCTAATAAATTTAGAGAATATAGTAGCTATATACCCATTATAGAGCTTACTGAGTTGACTCATCTAGCCTGAAAGAAAATTTTTTGGAGGGTTGTAATTCTCATCCGGATATGTCCGTATGGTATTATCTCTGCACTTATCCTATCTTCTTTTTAATATATTTTAAGATCTGTATTGAGATCTCACCTATAATTCAATAAACGTACTATGCGAATAAAACATTGGGATAATTTTGGATTTATCGCTGGTTATCATCTTCTACTGCTCATTCTGCTGCCGGCGTTCGTAAAACATTTTCACTGGTCTGCTTTGGTTTTGTGCGGCGTCACTTTTATGCTAGGTGGAATATCGATTACTGCAGGTTACCACCGTCTATTCTCCCACCGCAGCTATAAAGCCAGCCCGATCTTTGAAAGTTTAAACCTGTTCTTTGCCACATTGGCAGTTGAAGCATCAGCTCTTCAGTGGTCCAACGACCATAGGTTGCATCACAACCATGTGGATACGGACAATGACCCTTACAACATCCACCGTGGTTTCTTCTATGCCCACATCGGATGGCTCTTCACGCATGATATGCCCATCATTGACAGCAACGTTTCAGATTTGAAAAAGAATCCCCGGGTGATGTTTCAGTACAATCATCTTCTAAGTCTGTCGCTTCTTTCAAATGGGTTGGTATTTGCCATCGGTTGTTTATTCATGCACCCAATTGCGGCATTGTTCGGTGGCCTCCTGCTAAGAGTTTTTTTATTGCACCACTGTACCTGGTTTGTGAATTCACTTGCTCATATGTGGGGCTCTCGCACCTACGCCAAGGAACAATCCGCTGTTGATAACGGTATACTGGCCTTTTTGACGCTTGGAGAAGGCTATCACAATTACCATCACGCCATGGCCACTGATTATCGTAACGGAGTTCGTTGGTTTCACTTCGATCCAACCAAATGGTTTCTGTGGACCTGTTCAAAAGTCGGGCTGGTATCTGACCTCCGTCGTGTTCATAAAGTGCGATTGCAAAAAATCCTGGTAAGAAAGGACAAGGACTTGCTCCTTGAACGATTCAAGAGCGAGCTGGATGAAAAAGCAGTGGAGCTTCAAAAAAGGGCAGAAGAACTGGCTCATACATTTGAAGAAAAGGCATCAATCATTCTGGCGAAAATTCGCGAGTTGCAAAAATCGACCGCAGCTAAACGCAAGGAGCTCAAAGTTGAGATTCGTGAGTTGCGTAAGGAATTGCAAATTCACTGGAAGGATTGGATCGAATTGACGCAGTATGCGGTCAGTAATTATTCAATTACCCACGCCCATTAGTTGACTAAGAGAGCTAAGGCTAGTTTACACTGCACTAATCTAATTTTGGCAGGATTTGCAGGAAGGTATGCACGCGGCCACCGGTTATGACCGGCAACAATTTATATATAAGCAATCTTTCTTCCTGTAGTTGTCGACCTCAAGTCTTTCAGGTTTAAGTAGGGAAAAGAATTTCACGCGAGATTTGGGAGAAGTAATAGGCCATGGGTAAAACTGTTTTATATCGATCTAAGGTCCAGCGAATTTCATATCCGGAGGAATTCCGCATAAAGTCATAGTAGGGACGTGAAAGAGAAAGCTGATTTTTTTGTACAAGGTGTAACCAAAGAGTTGCAGCATACGTTTTTGCTGCGTAGACGTACTCTTCGTTTTTACCCTAGCCACCTTGTTCGCCCGGATGACAAAACATTGTTTTAAACCATTTGAACGGAAATCCGTTCAAATGAACGCTTCACTTATGTGTTTTAAATCAGTCGCTGCTAACTCGCTAGTTGCCATTTTACTCTTATCGGGTTGCGTCACCCAGGCCCCTCCTAGCCAGGCAGACAAGCTTCCGGTCCAGGCCCCTGAAAGATTTTTCAGCGACCATGATTCTGCGCCCTTTTGGAACGATGGATGGCTGCAGGATATTCAGGACCCGCAACTTTTCCTCATTATTAATGAAGCTTTACGGCATAATTATAATTTGGTGTTAGCTGAAGGCAGATTGGAAGCTGCGCAGGCGACGGCAGTTATCCAGGGATCCGGGAGATTTCCAAATTTGACTGCAGTTACAACAGGTAGTCGGTCTCAGCGCAATAATGCTGGTGGATTGGTGGTTACGAGTAGAAAGAGCAATAGCTTTGGATTATCGGGTCGCGCAAACTGGGAATTAGACATTTGGGGACGCGTTCGTGACTTGGCAAATGCCGGCTTTGCGGACTATCAAGGCGCTGTCGAAGTATTCAGAGCCGCCCGTTTTTCAATAGCGGCACAGACTGCCCGCGCCTGGTACCGGGTTATCTCTTCAGAAATTCAACTCGATGTAGCCATCGATAATCTCGAGACCTTTGAATCTAATTTGGAGATTGTAGAGCAGAATTTTAAACGAGGATTGGCCAGAGCTTTGGATTTGCATCTGATGCGAGCCAATGTTGCCAACGCCCAGAGTGGCTATGAACAGAGACTGCGAGACCGCGACTCTGACTTACGCATTTTGGAGATTATTCTTGGGCGGTATCCGGCTCGGGAGATTGAAGCTGCTAAAGAACTTCCCCAAATCAAAAACTCAATTCCAGTCGGTCTTCCGGACGAGCTTTTAAACCGTAGGCCAGATATCCGTGCAGCAGAGCGAATGCTAGCTGCGGATTCTGTGAGGATTGATGCTGCAAAAAAAGCCCTGCTTCCCGGTATAAACCTGAATGGAAATTATGGGACCAGTACTACTGGATTTGATAGTTTAACAGACGAGGCGTTCCGTGTCTGGAGCTATGGATACAACCTTTCGCTGCCCATTTCACGTGGTGGTCAGCTTACCGCGGCTAAGGAACGCGCGTATGCCGTCTATAAACAATCTCTAGCCAATTACGCTCAAACCGTTTTATTTGCTTTTGAAGAAGTGGAGACCGCTTTGGCAGATGAAGATTCGCTACTTCGCGATGAAGAAGCGTTAAAAATTACTGTCGAAGAATACGAAGCGGCAGTTGATCTGGCTTGGGAGCAATACGGACGAGGTTTGGTAGATATTATCACGGTTCTGGATTCCCAACGCCGCCTCTTTAATGCCGTCCGGTCTTTAATTGTAATTTCCAATCAACGCATACAAAACCGCATTGGTCTTTACCTGGCCCTGGGTGGAGGCTTTGTCGGCGACGATGATGAATCCCTAAATATTAATTAAATTTTTCCGATGAAAGTATTACGTATATTATTGCCTTTAGTGATTCTGGGTGGTGCTGGATCTTTGGCTTACTGGATATTAGCCACTAAACCGGAGCCCCGACAGCGCAACTTTAATCCCGGAGCTACCCAGGTTGAAGTGTTCTCACTTCAGCCGAGTAGATACCAGGTCGAGCTGGAAACCCAAGGAACTGTCCGTGCCCGAACAGAGAGTACTTTGATTCCTGAAGTTCGTGGACGCATTCTGGAAATTGGTCGGAATTTCCGCGATGGTTCATTCTTTGAGGAGGACGAAGTCTTGCTTCGTATTGATCCGCGCGATTATCAGACCGAGTTAGTGGTCGCCGATGCCAATCTTTCACAAATGAGATTAGCTTTGGCCGAAGAAGAAGCGCGATCCGACCAGGCATTGGAGGATTGGGAGCGATTGAACCTGGATGAGGAGCCGAGTGAGCTGGTATTAAGGATGCCGCAATTGAAACGAGCGAAAGCGAATGTCGCTTCTGCGGAGGCGCGCCTTGAAACAGCGAAAAGAAACCTGGAGAAAACTGAAATAAGAGCTCCGTACGTTGGCCGGATTCTGACGAAAAATGTGGACGTTGGGCAATATGTGTCACCGGGGAACCAGTTGGCTAGAATATATGCTGTTGATTTCGCCGAAGTTCGGCTTCCGTTGACTGAAACCCAACTTTCCTTTTTGGACATTCCTGAAATTTATCGCGGGCAGCAATCGGATTTCCGGGATGGTCCCAATGTGACTTTGACTTCACAGATCGCCGACATAACACATGAATGGCGGGGCCGAATTTTCCGTTCCGAAGGTACTTTCGATGTTAGGACACGTCAGTTGTTTGTGATTGCTCAAGTAAGAAATCCATACGGTTTTACAGAAGATGGACGTCCACCTCTGAAAGTCGGAACTTTCGTCCAAGCCAAGATTCGAGGGGCTGTATTGCAGGATGTATTTGTAGTTCCACGACGGCTACTCAGGGAAAATTCTTTTCTTTTGACAGTAGACAGTGAAAATCTTTTGCGCCGAAAACCAGTCAATATCATTTGGCAGAATGACAGTTCCATTGTTGTAAATGAAGGCCTCGTTTCAGGCGATCGGATTTGTCTGACCGACGTGCCTTTTGCCCTGGAAGCCCTGCCAGTTGACCCGACGGAATTAGAAAAACTTCCGTTCGAAGTTGAAAAAGTAAATGTCCAGGAGATTTTTTCCCGACGTGGTCCTGTTTCCAGTAGAGGAGGATTCCTGGGCCAAATGCTTTCTGCGATTCCTGCCGACAAACCCATACCCGCCGACTTGAAAGCCAAGCTGGATGAAATTACTTCCGGTGGAGACCGGAGTCAGATAGGCCGAGTTATGCAGGAGTTACGTGCCTGGGCTGATTCTCAGGGCATTGAACTTCCAGGTGGCGGCGGCGGCGGTCGAGGAGGCAGAGGATAAAGACTCTATCTTCAACAAGAACTTTTCTCCGAAGTAAGAGAGAATGCATTCGATGATCGCATGGTTCGCCCGCAACGGGGTAGCCGCCAATTTGTTGATGGTTGCCATCGTGGCTGGCGGCGTATGGGCCGGGTTCAACAGAATTATTCTTCAGGACTTCCCGGAACTTCCCAATCGTTCTATCCAGGTATCCGTACAATACCGAGGTTCTACTCCAGGCGAAATTGAGCAGGCTATTGTTACTCGGCTGGAAGAAAACCTTTATGACATTGAGGGAGTTAAGGAGATCTCAGCCAGAGCCAATTCTAACACCGGTACCGTTACTTTGGAAATTGATGAAGGGTATAGCCTGAGCGAAAAATTGGATGAGGTGACTAACCGCGTTTCCACAATTCGCACATTTCCGCCCGAAGCGGAACGTCCCCAAATCAGTCTTCAGACCCGATCTGAACGCGTGATCACGTTGGTATTGTCGGGGAACTTGAGCGAAAAGGAACTCAAAAAATTGGGTGAACAAATCAGGGATGAAGTTTCCAATATCCCTGGAATAACTCTGGCTTCCTTGAAAGCGGTTCGCCCTTACGAAATTGCGATTGAAGTTTCTGAGGCCACATTGCGCCAATACGGTCTTACCTTCGCTCAAATAACCAACGCTATTCGTACATCTTCTGTGGATCTTTCAGCGGGCAGCGTGAAAACCGAAACCGGTCGAATATTGCTCCGCACCAATGAGCAGGCATACAATTTTGAAGATTTTTCCGCTATTACTGTCCTTACGCGTCCCGATGGAACCAACATTAAATTAGGTGACATAGCTATGGTCATCGATGGATTTGACGAGACTCCCATTATTGCCAAGTATAATGGTGAGAGAGCCATTGCCATCGATGTGATGCGCACCGGTTTGCAAAACATTATCGATATTGGCGACGAAGTTAAGTCGTTCCTTGCTCTGAAGCAGGAGCAATTACCCGATGGAATCAAACTTTCCTATTGGTCAGACCAATCCAACCGGATCAAGGTTCGCTTGGCAGATTTGCAGGACAGCGCAATTATGGGTTTTGCCCTTGTGGTGATCATTCTTTCCCTTTTCCTGCGTCCTGCTTTGGCATTTTGGGTTGCCTGGGGGATTCCTATCGCTTTTGCCGGCACGTTTCTGGTTCTGCCTTACATTGGAGTGACATTAAACGTCGTTACCATGATGGCTTTCATCACCACCCTTGGAATTGTCGTTGATGACGCCATTGTTACTGGAGAAAATGTGTTCCAGCATATGCAGCGGGGTGAAAAACCTCTGGTTGCGTCCATCAAAGGGACTAATGAAGTAGTAGTTCCGGTTATATTTGGAGTGATTACCACCATGGTAGCCTTCTTTCCGCTTATCATGCAGTCAGGATTTATCGGGAGCATCACCAAAAACATTCCGATGGTGGTTGTACCTGTTCTGTTCTTTTCGATTATTGAATCGAAATTGATTCTACCTGCTCACTTGAAGCACTGCCATTACAGTAACGATGGAGTGGGCAAGATGAATTACTTTGCACGGTTTCAGCGGTTTTTTGCCGATGGTCTCGAAAGGGGGATACTGAAGTTTTACCACCCTATTTTAAATTGGGCTCTGATTAACCGTTATATTTCCGTTTCCTTATTTATCGGACTGCTACTCATATTTGTGGCCATGGTATTTGGGGATCGGATTGGGTATAGTAGACGGCCCTCAACTGTGCAGGATACCACCACTATTACTTTGCAGATGCCTGCAGGCACAAATTTCGAAACTACGAAAGAAAAAGTGGATATCATAGAGGCTGTGGCTCTTCAGCACATGAAGGATGTAAATGACCGGTTTGGGGTCGCAGTGATTGAAAACGTATTTGCGACGGCGGGTGGCCAACCTTTTGGGTCCATGTCCTTTTTTCGTAGTGCGACCCAAGCGGGTGTTGACGAGCTGGGTGAAATCGTGATCGAGCTGACTCCTTCCGAAACACGGGATGCCGAATACAGCAGCCGCGAACTGGTATTTGAATTACGCAATCTCGTTCCGCCAATTCCCGAAGCCGAGCAGTTGAACTTTTCTTTTTCCCGAGGCGGAAACCGGGCCGCCATGACGTTTGAATTGAGTCATCCTGATGTGGAAATTTTAAAACAGGCCTCGGCGGATGTTCAACACAAGCTGTCAACTTTTGAAGGAGTTTACGATATCACCGATTCTTACGAACGGGCGAACGAGGAATTCAAATTGGATCTAAAACCCGAAGCTGAGTATTTGGGTATCACTGCCAGCAACCTTGCTCAACAGGTACGAACCGCTTTTTTTGGATCTGAAGCGCAGCGGATTCAGCGAGGTCGTGACGAAATTCGGGTGATGGTGCGTTATCCCGA
>DDZZ01000061.1 GCA_002346535.1 Opitutales bacterium UBA2995
TTGCTACGAAGTTAAGGGGCCGGAATATCCATGGCCCGAATAGACCAGTTGGAATAACGAATTGATCTGTGGTCGTTGACAAAACTTGGTCAGCCTCCAATAAGTGAGGTCATGAAAGTAATTCGATCAGGGAGTGCCGGATTCTGTTGGGGAGTGGAACGGGCCATCGATATTGCATCCAATTTTGCCGATCAAGGCCGTCATCCGGTATACACTGACGGGCCATTGATCCATAACAAGCAAATGATGGAAAAGCTGACTCAAAAAGGCATCCGTGAAGTGGGAGATTATCAGAGTAAGGCAAAAGTCGAAATCGCACACCAGGAAAAAGATAAACCAATCATGGTCGTGCGCGCTCATGGCATTTCACCGGAGCGAAGAAAATATTTAAAAAATCTCGTTCTGGAATTTAGGGACGCAACTTGCCCCGATGTCGGAATCATTGCTGGTAAAATCAAGCTTCACGCCAAAAAAGGTTTTTCGATAATCATTTTTGGAGATCCGAATCATCCCGAGGCGATTGGCCTCATGGGCTATACGGAAGGAAAGGGATATGTCATCCAAACCAAGGAGGACATCGATAGCCTGCCAAAACTCGAACAGGTCTGCTTTGTATCTCAGTCTACAATGTTTACCCATGAATTTTTAGAATTATCCGATCATCTGCGCAAATTCTATCCTGAAGCCATTATTATCGACACTATTTGTGGCGCTACCAAAGAAAGACAATCCGGAGTAATTGAACTCGCCGACAAAGGCGCCGAAGCCATAGTTGTTATTGGAGGTAAACATTCAGCTAACACCAAAAAACTGGCCCTACTGGCCCTCCAGCAAAAGTTACCCACCTACCATATCGAAACTTGGGACGATCTCGAAATTGCAGAAATCAAGGAATTTGAGACTGTAGGCGTAACAGCCGGGGCCTCAACTCCAGACTTCATTATCGACGCAGTTTGCAAAAATCTGGAAGCCCTTTGATCAACCTGATTTATTCTGTTTTCGAAACCAGCTAACCAACTGCTGTAAGGCCCTGGCACGATGGCTAATATTGGATTTCACATCCCAACCAAGTTCGCCAAATGTCAGCTCATATCCTCCCGGAATAAACATCGGATCATATCCGAATCCCTCATCCCCGCGTGATTCTTGGATAACAACTCCTCTGCAAATCCCCAAATACGATTCGGAAAAGCCCTCGCTGTTCATCAGGACCAAGCTACAAACGAATTGAGCTCCTCTTTTCTTTTCAGGAATTTGTGAGACCAATATCATCAATTTAACCAGATTCTGGATATCCGTCGCATCCTCCCCTGCGAATCGAGCCGAAATTACTCCAGGAGCACCTTGCAGCGCATCCACCTCGAGCCCGCTGTCGTCAGCAAGCGCATAGTTTCCGGGACCCACTTTGGAAGCCAAAGCCTCAACCTTGAGCATAGCATTTCCCTCAAATGTTTGTTCCGTCTCCTCGACTTCAGGCATACCTCCAATTTCGTCTGCACTTTTGACCTGAATTGCCAGCGCTTCCCTCTCAAACATGGCAGACAATTCTTCAACTTTATGAGGATTGTCGGTAGCCAGGTAGACGGTGGTCATTGGTCCGGGTATTGTAGATGTCCTCGGGTTAGTTGATCCTCACCAAAGATCGCGTGCCGAACGTCCGTCAAACCAAAGCAATTGGCCATCAAAGAAACCTCCTGCCCCGAAACAAAAGCTGGAGATGCATCATCCGAAAGAAACTTCGGTGCACGGTATGCAAAGAGGTAATCCAACTGACGGTGCGCCAGCAAATCACTCATCAACCCTGGGCCTCCTTCCACGTAGATCCCTGTAATATTTTTTTCAATACAACGTTTTTTGAAAGAGTTCCAAAAATCCCCTGTTTTATTCGGTAAAGTCCAAATTGAGATTCCTTCGTCAGCCATTTCCCTCGGATCAGGCACCCCATCAACAGTTACCAAAGTCGTACGCCCTTGGAATTCGTCGGTATAAATACGGTGCTCTTTCCATTGGGCAATTGTTAGTCCTCTACGATCAAAAATAATCCGGCGTGGACAATATTCGGAAACGTCGCTTCGGCTAGTCAGTTGAGGATTGTCAACCATCACCGTTCCAGCACCCACTGCAGTGGCGGGAAACAAGCGCCGCCAGCGCATAACATCCGCTCGGGCTAACTCGCCCGTAATCCATTTTGAATGACCATTCCGAGTAGCGACCTTGCCATCAAGAGTAGTAGCGGTTTTCCCGGCGATAAGTGGGGAACCTTTTTGGGCAACCTGGTTGAAGATCAGGTTCAGATCTTCACAATCCGCTTGACACACACAGGTGGTGACCTCCACGCGATTTTCCCTCAATATTTCGATCCCGCGTCCACGGTGACGTTCGTCCGGATCGATTGCACCGACCACGACCTTTTTCAAGCCACTCTCAAGAATGGCTTGAGTGCAGGGTCCGGTATCCCCTGTGGAGCTACAGGGTTCTAAGGTCACGTAAATCGTCGCGTTAGTTAAAGGCTTGCGACCCAAATCAACCAAGGCGTTTACTTCGGCGTGGGCCTGGCCGCTTTTGGCATGATAACCACGTGCAACCACCTTACCCGATTCCACGATAACCGCACCGACCATGGGATTCGGGTGAGTATTGCCCCACCCTTTCCGGGCCTCATCCAAAGCCTCGCGCATGAATATCTCAGGATTGTTCATTTTTACTCCCGAACAAACGGATTGGAAACCTTTTCCCTTCCCACTGTTGTGGCGGGACCGTGACCGGGAAGTAAATGTGTTTCATCGGGCAAGGAATAGATCTGGGATCGAATGGACTGTTCGAGAACTTGCATACTCCCACCTGGTAAATCTACACGCCCAATACTTCCAGCGAAAATCGCGTCACCCACCACTGCCAGATTCAGACTGCTTATATAAAAAAGAACATTCCCAGGACAATGGCCCGGAACATGCCGAACCTCCACTGAATGCCCTATTATGTCCAGCGATTCTCCCGGGGTCAGCCAATGGTTGATTTTAACCCCTTTGAATTCATCTTCACCGAAAAGGAATGCCCGCTGAGTATCCGGTTCTTCAAAAAGTGTTTGGTCATCCTTGTGACCGAATGTACTTACCCCTGATTCAGTAAACTTCCATCCATCAAAGATGTGATCATAATGGCCATGAGTCAGATAAAGAGCCTGTAATTCAAAAGGATTTTCCTCATTGATTTTATTAATCCAATCAAAGGCACCATTCGGAGCATCAAACAGCACAGCCTGACCCGATGTTTCTTCAAAAAACAAAAAGGCATTCGTCGCAACATTCCCCAACTCCTGGCTAAAAATTTTCATTTCCACTACATTGTAGACCCACAATCGTGAATCAAACGAATTCCAAAAGCTGTCTTAATAGTAATGCCTTGAATACATAACTAGAACTTGCGAGCCTCGCAGGCTTTTTAGGAAAGCATCCACAATCAGCTAATATTTATGAGCACTCTTAAGTTTGCAGTTTTACCTGGCGATGGAATTGGCCCAGAGGTCATGGAGGTCGCCCTCAACGTCCTTAGCACTATCGCAGCCAAAGAAAATATGCAGCTCGATTACAAAACAGCTGACGTAGGAGGCATAGCAATTGATAATCACGGATCGGCCCTACCCGATTCCACACTCGAAGTTTGCAAAACAGCCGATGCAATTCTGTTTGGTTCAGTTGGCGGCCCCAAATGGGAAAACCTTCCTCCCAAGGAGCAGCCGGAACGCGCAGCGCTCTTGCCCTTGCGAAAAGCATTTTCACTTTTTGCCAATATCCGACCGGGATTACTTTATGCAGAACTAGCAGAAGCTTCTCCTTTGAAAACCGAGCGGATTCCAAATGGCATAGATATCGTCTGCATTCGTGAACTTACCGGAGGTATTTATTTCGGACAACCCAAAGAGACCAAAGATCTCGAGGGCGATGACATTCTGGCTATCGATACGATGATTTATAAAAAGTCAGAAATTGAACGGATAGCCGATGTGGCAATCGCAACAGCCAAATCAAGAGGCAAAAGGCTTTGTTCAGTAGACAAAGCCAACGTTCTTGAAACTTCTGTTTTGTGGCGACAAACAGTCACCGAAAGGGTCGCCGCCAAAGCCCCCGAATTGGAGCTCACCCACATGTACGTAGATAATGCGGCGATGCAATTAGCCAGGGATCCAAATCAATTCGACGTTTTGTTTACTGAAAATATGTTTGGAGATATCCTGTCGGACGAAATGGCAGTAATTTGTGGTTCATTAGGCATGTTGGCATCGGCAAGCCTAGGTGCGGGGAAAAACAGCTTAGGTAAACCTTTCGGGCTCTATGAACCAGCAGGAGGAACCGCACCTGATATCGCCGGTAAAATTTTAGCCAACCCATGTGCACAGGTTTTGAGCGCTGCTTTAATGCTGCGATACAGCTTTGGTCTTGAAGAAGCCGCGACTGCCATAGAAAAGGCCGTTGAAACCGCTGTGAAAGGCGGCACCCGCACTAGTGATATTGCATTCGGCAGCGAAGTGGCATCGACTAAGGACATGGAATTGGCCATCTTGGCTTCCCTTTAAAAAGATTCTAAAGTTTACCTGCAGACTGCAAATATCTCAAATAAGCAAAATTATGTTGTCCTAGATAGATTTGTGAATCTGATTCACAAGCGCCAGATTATGGATATCATGACGTCCAAAGAAATTCGTCAGTCGTTTCTGGATTTCTTCAAGTCCAAGGAACATACAATTGTGCCTTCCGCACCACTGCTTCCGGCAGCTCCTAACCTGCTGTTCACCAATGCGGGCATGAATCCGTTTGTCCCCTATTTTTTAGGGGAACGAAATGCTGTAAACGTGCGCGTTGCTAATACACAAAAATGCATTCGCGCAGGTGGTAAGCACAATGACCTTGAGGACGTGGGTTTCGATACTTACCACCAAACTTTTTTCGAAATGCTGGGAAACTGGTCCTTCGGAGATTATTTCAAGGAAGAAGCAATCAATTGGGCTTGGGAATTACTCACCGATGTCTGGAAGTTCCCTAAGGAGCGTCTTTATGCAACCGTCTATGATCCCGGCGAAAATGAACCGGCAAACTTTGATCAGGAAGCCTACGACTTCTGGGTCGAGGTTTTTGAAAAGGAGGGACTCGATCCCAAAGTCCACATCGTCATGGGAGACAAAAAAGACAACTTCTGGATGATGGGTGAAACGGGGCCCTGCGGACCCTGCAGTGAAATCCACATGGATTTGACAGAAAAAGGTGATACCAAAGGCAGCCTGGTTAACAAAGATTCACCGCTTTGTATCGAAATCTGGAATCTCGTCTTTATTCAATTCAACACTATTCAGCTCGGAACATATGTTCCGCTTTCCAGCAAGCACGTAGATACGGGAATGGGCTTTGAGCGCGTCTGTGGAATCATGGCCACTACTCGAGGATTCACAGATTACACCGACGTACCCTCGAATTACAATTCCGACCTTTTTGAAGAGATCTTTGTGAGTCTCAGTGAACAATCCGGTAAAGCCTATACAGGAAGCATTCCCGAATCTGCTGATAAAATGTCGGAGCAGGAATCAATCGATGTAGCTTTTCGTGTCATTGCAGATCACATTCGCACGCTCTGTTGTTCCATAGCCGATGGCATACTTCCGGGCAATGAAGGACGAAACTATGTTTTGCGGCGCATCCTCAGGCGCGCGATTCTCTTCGGCAATCAACTCGGTTTGGGTTCTGGTTTTTTCGAAAAACTAGTCTCACCCGCTGTAAGCAAGCTCGGTGAAGTATTTCCTGAATTGGTCGCACAGCAATTAGTCATTGAAAAAGTAATTCGTTCGGAGGAAGAAGCTTTCGGCAAAACCCTGGACCGTGGATTGGCTCTTTTTGATAGAATGACCCGAGATGGGGGACGCGAAATTTCCGGCAAAGCAGCCTTCACACTCTATGACACCTATGGTTTCCCACTCGACTTGACACAACTCATTGCCCGCGAACGAAAACTATCCGTGGATACCGAAGGTTTCGACAAAGCCATGAAGGAACAACGTGAAAGGTCCCAAAGTGCACAAAAGAAAAGTATCATCGAGGTTATGTCGGATTCAGAAGAATCCAAAACCGAGTTTGTGGGCTTCAACTTACAAAATCTAAAGGATTACGAGACAAGCGTCAAAAGAGTGGTGAAACAGGATGGAGTTTCCCACGTGTTGCTCGAACGTACTCCCTTCTATGCGGAAATGGGAGGCCAGGTAGGCGATACGGGGCTCCTCCAGGCCGGTTCCAAGAGCTACCGAATTCAAGGCACCAAACAAGATGGTCAGGGGCATATTCTACACCGCATCGATGAAGATGTAGATTTTGTTCTGGATGAACCAGTTAAGGTGTCCGTTGATTACGAGAAACGCCTCGCTATCCAAAGAAACCATTCGGCAACTCATTTGATGCATCACGCATTGCGCGAAGTTTTAGGCACACACATCAGGCAAGCGGGTTCTCTGGTGGTAGAAGATCGCCTTCGTTTCGATTTTAACCATTACGAAGCTGTATCTATTGAGAAACTACGAGAAATTGAGCAGATCGTTAACAAACTCATTTACGAAAACAGTGACATCAACTGTTACGAGGTACCCTTCGATGAAAAGCCGGAAAACGTCATTGCGTTGTTTGGTGAAAAATACCGCGATGTGGTTCGTGTGGTAGATATTGGTGCGTATTCGCTGGAGCTTTGCGGTGGAACCCATTCGAAATCCACCGGCGAAATAGGATTCTTCAAGATCCTTTCGGAATCGGCCATCGCAGCCGGCACGCGCAGAATTGAAGCGATAGTCGGACAAATGAGCTTTGATTTTGTTGAAGAGCAAATCGACGCACTTAGAAATGTTTCCAATAAGCTAGCATGCCTACCAACCGAAGTTCTAGCTAAACTGGACCAGTTGATGGCCGAAAAGGCAGACCTGGAAAAACAACTTAAAAAATTTCATCAAAAAGCCGCCGCGAATCAGGCGTCTGATCTGGCCAGGAATGCAGTCCAAAAGGACGGATTAAAGTGGGTGGTCAATAAAGTAGAGGTCCTCGATCCAAATGAAATGCGATCGCTAGCTGTACAAATTTCAAAATCTATCAAGGAAGGTGTAGTCGTTTTAGGCGGGGTGTTCGGAGGCAAGGTCACCGTGCTGGCTTTGTGCACTCCCAAAGCTGTTGAATCAGGGCACAAAGCCGGAGAAATCGTAAAATCCCTTACCAAAGATTTGGGTGGATCAGGCGGGGGGAAGCCGGATTTCGCCATGGGCGGGGCCAAGAATGCAAAACGTCTTAAAGCGGCCTTAAAAAAAATATAACTTAGCTGCTTGCGGATTGCGCCGGTATTGAGGGTAGACAGCAGCTTCGTGTCTTTACCGAAGTTTTATGATAATTGCCGGTTAACTTGTCTTTCTCGTATTTTGTGAAGCCCGGTTTCTCCGCGTTTTGTTGTCCAGTTTTTTATCAATAGCTCCCTGAGCGTGCTTTGTCCCAATATTCGGAACTCTCACAACTTTAACTACCGGTTCAACAGTAATGGGATGTTTGTCGAGAACCAAATCCGACATAGATTGCTCCACTTCAAAATACTCGCCCTTGGAGCCATCTTCGCCTAGTACGCGATAAGTATAAATTGGAAATTTTGGGAACTAAAGTTTGGGATTATCCAAGATCCTCTTCCTTTACCTGGCAGGCGTCAAGTTTACTACGGATCGCATCCTCATCCATTCCAATACCGATAAACACAATTTCCTGCCTTCTATCGCCAAAAGGTTCTTGCCAACTCTGTTCAACCTCCTCAGGAAATTGATCCTTGGTCACCTGACCTTTTTCAAATCGAGCGGCCCACCAATCGCCGATAAAGTCACAACGATTCACATCACCGGCAATCGAAACCAAAGCTACTTGATCCGTTCTCTCAGCAATCCACGCAAAACCTTTCACCCTAAATAAGCCGGTATGGTTCTTTTCCAAAAACTGACTCATAGGAACAGCCTTAAATGGAATTCGTGACCGATAAACAAAAGTTGACAATCCGTACTTTGAGGCAAAGTCAGATTCTTGGGGTGAGTTAGACTGCTTAATTGCGTCTGGTTGAAGTAGTGAAGAATGTTTCATTTCAGTTGACGTTTGAAACCGAAATTTCTCGCCTTTGTTTTCTGCTTCGAGCTCTTGCATCCATCTGGGCGCACCTACAGTTTCCTCCATCTTGAACAGGCGAGCGTTTAGGAGGGCGGGAATGTCGATGTCGCTTTGTTCGACCAATTCACACTGAGCTCGGGGATTCAGGCCAGAAATAAGTCCTATTACCTTAGATCTCTCTTCTTCTAAAAGTAAATCCTTCTTATTTAGCAAAATAATATCAGAGCATTCAATCTGCTCTACCAAAAGTTCGAAGACAGGTTGATCCTCTTCTGGCCGAACTATTTTCCCACTCGAACCAGAATCATGAATACGGTTCCACTCCCGAATGAACAAGGAGGAGTCGATCACTGTGACCAAAGCATTCAGAGGAGCGATATCGATAACTTGTTTTCCAAAAAGATCACGGGCATAGAACGCCTGCAGGACCTGGGTCGGCTCGGCGACACCGCTAGCTTCAATTACGATGTGGTCCGCGCCGCTGGCGCGAACAAGCTCTTCAACCGCCTTAGCCAAATCTCCCTGAATGGAGCAACAAATACAACCGTTGGACAACTCCACCATTTGGGTCGCAGAATCATCCAGCTCCTTCAGCTGGGTTTTCACCAGAGATGCATCTACATTTACCTCACCCACATCATTGACCAGCAAGGCCAACTTCTGATCTCCGCATTCTGAAAGCATTCTATTGAGTAAAGTCGTTTTGCCCGAACCCAGAAAACCAGATAGTAAGGTAACAGGAATAGAATCTGAATTCGGTTTAGCCATAAATGATGGCTGATTTAAAGAATTGAACAGCTATCAGTCAATGGAGTTGGGAAATAATCCCCCGCGATAGATGCCGTTCCTTATGATTGGGTCGGCAGCGACCCTTTAGGCGGTGTTCGTTGCTAGTTGTATATTTAGTTTTATCCTAAAATTTCCTAAGTATTGGATGAAGTGATCAATTTTGGTTGATTCTTATTTTTCTTATTTCAAAGTGGTTCTTGAGCCGAAGTCTCCTCCTCATCGTTTCAAAGAAAACAAAATATCAAGGAAATTGGTTAAAAACTTCTACGAGGTATGCTTTAAGAATTCCGCCGAGAAATCTCGTGAATAGTAATATGCCACGCGCACTGGGAAGTGCTAAGAATCTCGCAAATTTTCAAAAAACAATCTGAGTTTTTCCGGACTCTTTAATCCGGGACTTGCTTCCACTCCACTGCTCAGATCGATCGTCTCCGGCCCAGCTTCTCTAATCGCATCCTTGATGTTCTCTGCATTAAGGCCTCCGGCCAATATCCAGGAAATTTCCGAGTAGTCAGTCCGCAATTGCTTGAAACCCTTCCAATCTCCCGTCTTACCGGTGCCACCGAATGCATTTTCTTTAAAAGTATCTATAAGGAAAGTGTTGGAGTACTGAAATAGTGATTCCGCAAAAATCGTTCCTGGCGGCAGTTTAGGAGCCAACCACAGGCGATCAAAACCCACCAAATCGGATAGGTTGTTTAAATAAAAGTCGTCATAAATTTCCGAGATGTGAATTTGGAAAAAGTCAAAACCTGCTTTCACATAATCTCTAACCCTTTCCAATTCGGGATGCACATCCACAACCACACGAAATCCATCTGCAAGATATCCGTTTATGGCCTTGAAATCCTCAAGACCAATGGCGCGTATGGATTTTTCATACAAAATAAAACCGAGATAGGTTGCACCCAACGAAATAGCCTCCTTGCCATCTTTCTCACGTGTAATACCGCAAACTTTTACTTTTGGAGAATTCATATTTCGAAAGCGTTCACCGATTCGATGACATATTGGACCTGTTCGTCGGTCATTTCCGGATAGAGGGGCAAATTAATAACCTCATTGCAGGTTTTTTCAGCAACGGGGAAATCTCCCGTTTTAAAACCCAGATATTCGTACACCGGCTGAAGGTGCAATGGCCTTGGGTAAAAATTCCCGGTAGAAACTCCGCGATCGTTAAGGAACTTCGTGACGCGGTCTCTTTGAGGATGGCATACCGAAAACTGATGGTATACACTGGGACAATTTTCAAATACCGGTGGCAATCTCAGATCCCTAAGATTTAATTCGGCTTGGAAGCGGGCAGCGATCTGTCGGCGCCGCTCCGTCCATTTTCGCAAATACCGAGCCTTTACATTCAGTAAAGCCGCACCAATGCCTTCCATTCGATAATTGTAGCCAACATCCAAATACGTGTAACGGTCGAGCATCGCATGATTCCTAAGCGAACGCATGAAATCCAAGGTCTCCTTTTCTTTGGAGACACATAAACCACCTTCGGTCAGGCCCCCCAAATTCTTTGTGGGATAAAATGAATAGGCCCCGCAATCGCCGATTAATCCCGTCGGTTGTCCACCATATTCGGCGAGGTGTGACTGAGCACAGTCTTCAATAATTTTTAAGCCGTACTTATCACCCAGACTGAGAAATTCATCCATAGGCGCCGGCTGTCCGAACAAGTGAACGACAATGATTGCTTTGGTTTTGTCCGTAATTGCTTCCTCCGCTTTTTGTGGATCCAAAATGTAGGACTCAGGATCAATGTCGACAAAGACAGGAACCGCCTTTTCGTAGCTGATACACCAAGACGAAGCCATGAAGGTGAATGGGGTAGTTAAAACTTCATCGCCAGGTTGAATTCCACAGGCCCGAACGCAAAGATGTAACGCAGAGGTGCCACTGTTTACGCCCACAACTTCATTCGCACCCATAAGAGATGCAAAATTCCGCTCAAATTTTTTAACCTGCTCACCCAGAATGAATTGACCGGAATCCAAGGTTTCTTCCATGGCTGAAAGCAATTCCTGTTTCAATTCGGAATGGGTTTGATGAAAATTTAGAAATGGAACGTTCATTATATTTTATTCAGCGAGTTCCGCCAAAAGCACTTCAATCAACCCATCCAATGTCGATTCTTTAGCTTCGCGTCCAAAAGGAATCTTCATCTCATTCATCACCTTGCTGGTAACAGGACCAATACTGAAGGCCTTTGGAGACTGAGCTCCATCCTTCAATTGTAATGTTTTCGCCTGTTTGACAAAGGACCTAACTGTTGAACCGCTCGTAAAGGTGATGGCATCAGCACCTATTTCTTTAAACTTTTCCGCACCAGGATGCTGGGAAAGATCAGTCGGCTCGGTTTTATAGACCTCGAACTGATCTACGATGGCCCAATTCTCCTCAAGAGGATTAATCAAGTCATCTCCTCCCAAATTGCCTCTAATGACCAAGATTTTAGCGCTCTCGATATTTCCTGACTCAATGAGCGCTTTTGCTAATTCACTTCCGGTGTGCTTGTCGGGCATCACCTCAACTTGCAGATGATGCTTTTCAATCTCCTTCGCCGTGGCCGGACCAACCGCCCCAATCCGCATAAAGCCCAAGGACCGCACATCTTGAAATTCCTCGAAAAATATTTCAAAGAAGAACCGCACGCCATTTGGGCTGGAAAACAGAATCCACTCATAGGACCCAAGTTCAGCAAATACTTCCTTCTTAACTTCCCCACTCTCGGCACGTGATACTTGGATCAGGGGTAGCTCAATAACATCTGCTCCCAACTGATGCAACCGATGCATCAGTTCACTTGCTTGCTGCTGAGTTCGTGTGATGGCGATTCGTTTGCCAAACAGTGGCTTTTGTTCAAACCACGAGAATTTCGGAGCATCTTTCACCACTTCTCCAATTATGATCATTGCCGGAGGTTTGATCGATGCGTTGTTGACCATACTTACAATTGTGCCCAATCTCCCAGTACAGCTTTGTTGACTTGGCAGAGTCGCCCATCGAACTACAGCTACCGGCGTATCCAAGCTCAGGCCGGCCTCCGTAAGTTGTTCAACAATATGAGCCAAATTTGTCAGCCCCATGTAAATACATAGCGTAGCATTCAGTTTCGCATATTCATTCCATTGAATAACGGTTTCAGGTTTTTTAGGATCTTCGTGGCCAGTAATGAGGACAACAGCAGAACTATCTTTACGGTGCGTAAGAGGAATACCCATGGAAGCGGCCGTACCCATAGATGCAGATACTCCAGGCACAACTTCGAAGGGAATGCCTGACGCCAGCAAAGCATCCGCCTCCTCTCCTCCGCGGCCAAACACAAATGGATCGCCCCCTTTCAAGCGAACGACTGTTTTACCTTCACGAGCATAATTGATAAGTAATTTTTCTATATCCTCCTGTGGCTTTGTATGATAACCAGACCGTTTTCCCACATAGGTCTTTACGCAATCTAGCTTCGTCCAATAAAGCAACTCGTCGTAAACAAGGTAATCATAGACCAGGACATCGCAGGATTCAATAAGCTCCTTCCCGCGAACGGTCACCAAATCGGAAGCTCCTGGGCCTGCCCCAACGAGATACACCATTCCCCCACTCATGATTCATTTCCTCCTAAAACATTGCGCATGGAGTCGCGGATGAAATCCATATCCATTGAATTGAAGGTCAGAGTAAACCGTCCTGATTCCTCATGAAAGGCAACCAATGTATCTCCTTGGGAATGTGCTGCGTAGGCAGTTTGACACCCACCATCGACCAAAGCTAAAAACTCTCTTTCAATTCGGACGGCTTTATCCGTTAAAGGATCGCTCAACACCTTAAACTTCTCAACCTCCTTTGTACGGCACTGAAGGGCAATAGCACCTTGGCCAACAGCGGGAATCATTTGGTTAAGTTGAAGCGACTCGAATTCCAGACCCTCCCACTCGGTAATCCCCAATCTTCGCAAACCGGCAGAAGCCAGGATCGTCGCATCAGCCTCACCATTTTTTATCTTATTGAGCCGAGTCTCAACGTTGCCCCTGATCTCACGGAAATCGACCTCCGGCAGAAACAGCGCCGCTTGTGCCCGTCGACGGGGACTCCCCGTAGCTAGAGATTGGATACGCGCAATACCTACCCGTTTTACCAAAACATCTTCCACAACCTCTCGAGGTAAAAAGGCAGCAATCGAAAGCCCGTCTTCCATTTCCGTAGGCAAGTCCTTGGCGGAATGAACCGCCAAGTCAGCTCGACCTTCCAGCAAGGCTATTTCCAACTCTTTCGTAAACAGCCCTTTTCCTCCCTTTTCCTGCAACGACCAAGCCAATCTTTGATCCCCAGTGGTCGTCATCGGCAATTGATTCACCTCACAATCCGGAAAGGCTTCGCAAACCGCCTTTTCCGCCAATTGCGTCTGGGCCATAGCCAAGGGGCTTTTTCTGGTTGCCAATGTTAATGTTGAAGGCACGTGAAAGAATTGGAATAGATTTCGTATTAAAAGAAAAGCGCGAAGACCTCTCTTAGGTAGATATCGGGTTTCAGTGTTTCCGCCTTCGGGCAAGGGTTCGATCAGACAAGAAGGTATCAATGATGTTTTCTCTCCATAACGGACCGAATTCTATGTAACCATCCATGCAACTTAGCAGAAACTTCACGCTGGGAAAAGGTTTATAACAAGGTTTACGGTTTTTGCT
>DDZZ01000028.1:0-46353 GCA_002346535.1 Opitutales bacterium UBA2995
GCAACCTTGCCGCGAGATCCAGGGTTGCTTCTTCGGCCGATCGCCTCGTTTTGTCCCACCGTTTAGACCCTACCTTGCCGAGTGTGGGCCGAAACTTTTTCAGCCCAACGTAGCGTGATACCAGATGAGATTCTTGGAGAGGTAAATGCAGAATAATGCCTTCTTCAAACTCAAGGGATATAACTTCCCTGAATCCTAATTGCGCATCCAGTTTTGTGAGCCCACGGTAAATGCATATTCCGTTTTGGATGTGCACCAAATAATCTCCCTCTACCAACTCTGAAAAATCTAGCAATTGGTCCACCTGTTGACGGTTAGACTTCAAACGTTTCTGACCGGTTGCGATCCGGCGTCGGTGCCGGGCGAATATTTCTGAGTCGGAAGCTATTACATAACCTTCATACTCGTCCGCTGAGCAGTCGAATATCGGATCAAGGTTTTTCTGGGAGCAGCGGAATCCTTCCGCGAAGGATCCAATCTGAATGGCATCCTCAAGAATTTTAAATTCCGTATGTTCGCTCAAAAACTCCCTCACTCTTGATTTTTCACCTTCGGTTTGCACAGAAAGGATGATGCTGTAGCCCTCCTTTTCCCATTCGATCAGTTGCTCAAAGAAGAGTTTACGGTCCTCCTGCTCCTGGCAGAATCTGTCCATGCCCATCGCCTCACTTGCTGAAAAATTCCGATACCGGTGCAAATTTTCAGATTCCACCTCAATTTGCTTTACGGCTTCGTTGAAAAAAACGGTCTCTGAATCGAGTTCAGAATAGCCAATCCAGAGATCGTCGAATGGCTCACGGTCTCTTAACAAATGGGCAAAGGATTTATGTTCGGTCCTGTTGGAAAAAAAATCTTGGTTGTTTGCTTCCGAAATTCCCGGTTCCCAAAATTGCCAAAGAAGCGGTTGTTCCAAGTACTCTAGGATTCCCGATTTCGATTCTTTAAAATTATGGTTGGGTGAGGCGGCAATTGTCAATTCGTCCACGCTTTCAGTGGACCGTTGTGAATCTGGTTTGAACGCACGAATCTCCTCGATTTCGTCTCCAAAGAAATCGAGGCGATAGGGTAGGAGCGCGTTGATTGGGTAAATGTCGATAATGCCCCCCCGAACAGCAAATTGCCCCGGACCTTCCACTTCGGATTCGTGGTCGTATCCCAATTCGTTCAGATTGTTTGCCAGAGAGGAAAACGAGTAGGAAATTCCTGAATACAATTTAATTTCGGATCTGAGTAAATCGATTCGGGCCGGGGTGGATTCGCGGATTGATTCGATCGTCGTCACCAGGATCGTGCGATTCTGAGAATCGGCGTCGGCTAACTCAGTCAAGGTTCGTAATCGGTCCAATTGAGGATCAATTTCTGATGAGCTTCCTTTGCCTGGAAAGGGAAAGGGCAGAATTTGCAATGGGCACTTGCCTAGCAGTTTTGCATAGAACTTGAGGTCTTCGACGGTTTGGTCGATCAAACGCCCATCCGGTAATAGGAGAACCGACAGGTTGCAGTTTGAGTCCATGAACGCTCTTGTTGTCAGAAAGGCAAATGACGGTTCGGCCACACCCTTCAGCAGCCAAGCATTTTGCCTGGCTTCTTGAAGGACCTCACGCATCGGTTAGATCGAGCGTCTCGAAGTTGCCTAGTACTTCTCTTGCGGCAGCGACTTCCGCCTCCTTTTTACTTTTTCCGATCCCTTTTCCGTAGGTTTGCTCATCTATGATCAGTTCCACCTCGAATTTTCGGCTGTGAGACGGCCCGGTCTCCTTAACTACCTCGTATCGAATTTGGTGGTTACCGACTTTGGGTTGAAGAAGTTCTTGAAGCCGGCCTTTAGGATTATGGTCATAATTTAGCTCGGACAATCGATCCGTTAACCCGGCAAACCATTCTAAAACGATCTCTTTGGCATTTGGGAAATCACTATCCAAAAAAATAGCTCCGATAAGTGCCTCGAGGGCGTCTTCCTGGGAGGACGGCAATTCCCTTGGCGAATCATACTTCGAGCCAACGTTTACGCGTATGTATTTTGAGAGTTTAAATTTATTCGCCAGATCAACCAACACGGTTCCTTTTACCAGAGATGACCGCATCTGAGTCAGTTTTCCCTCACGCAAGTGAGGAAATCTTAAATACAAAAATTCGGATATTATAAGTTCCAGGACCGCATCGCCAAGGAACTCCAACCTTTGGTTGCTGGATTCCTCGTTCCCTGCGTGCACCATATAAGATGGATGTGTCATGCTTTGGATAAGTAGCTGCTCGTTCTTGAATCGATAACCTAACTTTTCCTGCAACCCATCCAGTTTCATGATTCTTCGTAAACGGTGTTCGTTACTTTAACTTAAAGCGTTTAATCACTTCGGTCGATAACTCCTGATAGGCTATTGCTCCAGCGCTTAGCGGATCATACTCGAATATGGTTTGTCCGAAGCTGGGCGCTTCCCCTAAACGAATTGATCGCGGGATCATGGTGGAAAAAACATCCTTCCCAAAATGTTGGCGCACATCCGAGGCCACCTGTCGTGAGAGGTTCGTGCGAACATCGTACATGGTCATCATTATTCCACCCAATTCCAAATCCGGGTTCACACCAGCTTCTTGAAGTTGTCGTAGAACGCTGAGAATCTGTCCGAGACCTTCCATGGCGAGGTATTCACATTGCAGGGCGATGAGGAGAAAGTCCGATGCCGCCATCGCATTCATCGAAAGCATACCCAAAGAAGGAGGACAGTCGATGATGACCGCCTTGAATCGCTTGCTTTTCTTGATAGCCCGAAGAGTTTCTCGCAATCGGACCAAATAATTTTTGGAGTTGGCGAGTTCGGTTTCCACCGCTGCCATATCCACTTCGGACGGTATCAAAAACAAATTTTTGGTGGAAGTTTCCCTTACTTTTGAATCCGCCTTTTCTTCCTCCAAAATTGCCTGGTAAAGGCTCTGGCCTTCTTCCTTTTCAAAGCCAAGTCCGCTTGTTGCATTCGCTTGCGGATCCAAGTCCACAAGTAGGCAGGAAATATTCTTGGATGCTATTGCGGCGCCTAAATTGATTGCGGAGGTGGTCTTGCCCACACCTCCTTTTTGATTCGCGATGGTGAAAAATGTTGTAGGCATAAGATTGAATTGAGGCCTTAGATCAAAGGGATCTGGGACGGAAATACCAATGTCTTTTTTACAGGAAAAATCACTTGCTTCCAAAAAAGAAGTGGTTTCTGTTACGCAATCTCTTTTTGAGGCGCGGTAGCCAAGTGGTAAGGCCGAGCTCTGCAAAAGCTCTATGCGTCGGTTCGATTCCGACCCGCGCCTCCATCCTAAACTTGGATTTTCGAGTTATCAGGAATTTTTATTTTTAAAGTTCATTATTGCATCCAGTGTCCGATCAGGGGCTCCCTGGTTTGCCTTTAACCATTTCTCCGCCTTGGAGCCTTGTATCTCGTCCAGATTTTTGTCCTGACACAGTCTTTGGATAGCTGACTTTAGAGCGACGGCATCCTCGACTTTTTCGGCAACTCCGTAATTTCTTAAACTTTTAGCGACATCCCGGAAATTGGACATCCCGGGTCCAAACAACACCGGTTTTTTAAGCATACATGCCTCGATTGGTGTTTGACCCTGAGTGTGTGGGTGAAGGCTTTTCCCCACAAATACAATGTCAGATAGTTGAATGAAATTAGAAAGCTCTCCAGTTGAATCTCCGATCGCCACGTCCACCTTTTTTTTAGCTAGTCCCTTTGACCTGAAATGGCAGGAAAATTCGAACTGATTCAGCTCATCGCGAATTTCGTTTCTTCTCTCCATATGCCGCGGGGTTATGAGCAGATACAACTGGATTCCTTCTTCGCGCAATTCCTTGCAAACTTGAAGCAAGACGAGTTCCTCTCCGGGCCAGGTTGAGGCTCCGCAAACAATGAATCCCGGATTTGTTCCATTGTTTCGATCCGGTAAGCCTAACTCCGCCGACAATCTTGATTGTTCATCTTTTGAAAGCAATTCGGGCATCGATGTGTCACATTTCAGGTTACCGGAGATTTTTACCCGCGCTTCTGGAATGCCAAATTGCCGGAATCTTGTTCCGTTTTCCTCGCTTGCAGCGATCACAAGATCAAGTTTCGAAATAAGCCTTTTACTTATCCATTTGAACGATCGGTTATAGCGCAACGATTTATCCGACATACGGGCGTTTATCAATATTACGGGGACTTTCTGTTTCTTGGCCCGGTGCAAGTGTTCCGGCCACAGTTCTCCTTCGGTTAGTATACAAATATCCGGATCAATGTTTTTCCAGGCACGGTAGTTAAAATAAGCAAAATCGAGCGGAAAATAGTAAATTTCCCTCGCCAGGTCCCGGTAGTTTCTTTTTGCCACCCGATAGCCGGTATTGGTGGTGGTTGTCAGGATAACTTCCAGCGTCGGTTGCATGGATATCTTTTGCAGTAAGGATCTGAGCGCACCGACTTCACCCACGCTTACCGCCTGAATCCATAGGCGGGTTTTTCCTGGATCCTTTTGGCCCGGGTTTGGAAGATCGCCGAATTTCTGGATGAGATCTTTGTCCAGCCCGCCCCTGCGCTTTGTTAGCCAAAGAAAGTAAGGTGTCAAAAGAATGAACAGCGGCAAAAACAGGATTCTATATATCCAGATCATTATATTGCTCCCAATACAAAGGGATACTGGAAAATGTGCAAAGTGAATCCATCAGAAATGGGCACCTTCCGGATACTCTATTTTTGGTTCTGGCAGACTTGAGACTATTTATGATTCATGATATGTCTCATTTGCCCTCGTCAGAGCAGGAGCGTGCGCACTTGATAATTTACGATCATTCGCATCGGCCGGAAATTAGAGAAATTTCAGGTACTATATACCTGAACCCGGGGAATGCCGGTCCACGGTGGTTCAGGCTTCCGGTCACGCTCGCCATTCTGGATTGGGTTCGCGGAGATGAAAAACCGGAGCCGTGGCTCATCCACTTGCTGTTAAACCGGCGTATTATTAGTCAAATAAATAAACTGGAGTCTTAGGAATCAATTATATACCCTAATTTTTAACACAGATTATCCATGAAAACAATATATGTCCTTTGTCTTTCAATAATCCTTGGAGTGGCCAGCCTCAACGCGGATGTTGAAGTGGTTTTTGAAAATCCTTCCGGATTCAGGGACATTGATTATGGTTACCACGGGAACCGCCAGGGCCAAAAGATATACCTTCCTGAAATCGAACGCTATATTCTTAAAGAAGGAAAGAGGTACCTCTTGGATGGCCAGTCCTTAAGAATGACCATTACCGATATCGATCTTGCTGGTGAATTCGAGGGATGGCATCCTCCTCCATGGGATGACGTTAGGATTTTGAAAGGAATTTACCCGCCACGAATATCCTTTAGTTTCGAACTGGTCGCCGAAGAAGGGACTATCATTAAATCCGGTGAAGAACGATTGTCAGACCTTAACTTTGAATTTCGTATTCGGACAAACCACACAGATGATTTGTATTACGACAAGGCGATGATCAGAGATTGGCTTAAGGACCTCAATCGCGAGGACTGACTGTTGCTTTTAAATTTTAGAAACGGCCTGGGCTATTCGGTCCAGGCCGTTTTCGAGTACAGATTTTGAGCATCCGAAATTGAGGCGCACATGGTTCCCACTCCCGAAGAATGTGCCATCTGAAAGCCCAACTCCATGGCCCTCAAACCAGCGTGTTGGATCCTTTAGTCCCAGTTCTGAAACATCCATCCACGCCAGGTAAGTTGCTTCCATTGCGTGTATTTTAATTTCCGGAATTTTTTGCGCCATGTATTGATACAGGAAATCGCGGTTTGATTTCAGGTACTCGATCAATTCAAGCCGCCAAGCTTCTCCGTGATCATAAGCCGCCTGACAACCTGTATAACCGAATGCGTTAATCTCTGTAATAAGACCCCTGGCAACTTTCTTAAATGCCATTCGCAACTTGGGATCTTCAATAATCGCAAAAGCGCAACAAAGGCCGGGTAGGTTATAGGTTTTGCTGGGTGATGTGAGCATCACTGACCTTTGGCTAATTTCCTCCGAAATGGTATTGGTCGTTGTGTGTTTCAGGTCGGATTCCAAAATAAGGTCAGAATGGATTTCATCTGTGCACAAAATGAGATCATGGCGTAGGCAGAAATCAGCTAATTGCTCTAATTCAGTTTTGCTGAAGACTCTGCCTACCGGATTGTGGGGGTTACACAAAATAAAGCTCCGTGTGTCTGGCTGGAGTGCGTTTTCCATCGCCTCAAAATCGAATGTCCAGCGATTTTCGTTCCTCGTCAGATCAACTTGAATTAAATTTTTATCGGCATGACCGGGAGCTGTAAGGAAAGGTGGATACACAGGTGTTGCAGTCATCACGCTGGAATCTGACTCGCCGAAGGCCCTACAAAACAGATTTAAGGCAGGGACGGTGCCCGGAGACCAAAATATCCACCTTCGGTCAATCTTGTATCCGTGATGCCGATCCATGTAATTTATCACGCTGTCCTCGACTTCCTCGCGGGGAATGGTGTATCCGAATACTCCGTGGCCGAGCCGTGATTCAAGCGCCTCCAAAATTTCAGGTGCTGCCTTAAAGTCCATGTCGGCAACCCAGAGTGGAAGTACATCTCCGTCTGAGTACTTTCCCCATTTAAGACTGCCAGTCTTCCGGCGGTTTGTCGGGGTATCAAAATCGTAAGTCATCAAATATCGGAATGATAGATTGCTTTCACATGCTTAGAAAAAAACATCCTTCAATAGTGAGGAGGTTTTTCTTCGGTCGTACCTGTTGAAGGCGCCCCTGATTTGAAGTATTCGCGCATTTCTTTTATTTCTGATATTGTCTTGTCTAGTTTTTGTTGGATATTGAAAATCTCCTTATCCTGTCGCGAAACGTGCTGCTCCAAAAAGGTGAGATCTTCTTCCAGTTTTTTGATGCGAGCTTCATAGTTGGGTTCGTCTTCGGCCACGGTTCAACGGTCTGCATTGTGTACGTGCAGGCAACAGGAAAATTAAAGAGACTCTACGTAATCGATTGTAAGGAAAACCCCTATGAAATTTACTGGAAACGCTCCTATGGATTCTCTGCAACTTCATGCTTTAATTTCGGGCAACACGGTAACTAGAAAAACTCTCAAATCATGACAGCCTGAGAACTCATACATCTCTACGAGGCCGCTTCCCATAAAAAGACCAATTTTTTGTTGTACTTGGAAGAGCTTTGAAGCCTACCAGAAGCTGCTGGTGGATTGATTAAACGCTATGGACATCAAGGCGCTCTGGAGGAGGCTTCCCGTAAATCCAGAAAGCTAAGCGCCTTGGAATTTCTGGCATCAGGTGCATTCCATTCTTGCGAACACGACTCCTTGATCTGCCTTTCTTTCTATTCTAAAAAACCCTTTTGGACCGTAGAGTTTTTTTGTTTGAGAAGCTTTTAACTTTGATTCGCAGTCGAGAATCGATGGACGATTTCAATAGGCTCGAGGCGAACCCAATTTACTCCTAGAATTGCATCGGTGACGGGCTTATAAAAGAAATTGAGGGGTTCTCCCACCTAGTCTCCTCCGCGATGAGTTTTCAGAATCATTTTACCTCGGTTTCTGTCCATTGTCAGTTCAACAGATTTACCGTCCTCCAATACGTGTTCATAGACTGCCAGATTGTCTGGGATCAGGCTTTTTGCGTTTTGGAGAGAGTGTAGAGGATTGGCGGAACTATGGGGTAAGTAGTGCTCTAGCTCATGGATAGTCATAACCGCCCAGTCAAAGGTTTGCTGAGGGACCGGCAAAAAGGGTTGGAAGTTTTTAGGCCTTTTAAAAGATATTTTCTGCGAGCTTTCTCAACGTTCTCCGCAAACTAAAATAGAGTTTCGTTTTTACATTTGTCAGTAATCGGTAATTAAGAAATATTTTTTGAAACTTCACCTTATGGAAATTTCTATTGAAGACTTGTACGAAGATGTATTGGCCAAATCTGCCCGAGGATTGGGATTATCTGCCGGTCAACTTGCCGAGTCGACCGGCTTGGAAAAAGAGGAGATTCGTGGAGCTCTAAGAGGTGAATTCGTCGAGGAGCAAGCCCGAAAACTTGCGCCTGTTTTGAACCTCGACGCCGATGCTTTGGTGCTTTTAGGAGAAAAATACTGGAGACCATTGCCTGTCGATATACCTGGACTTGCTTGTTTCAATACGCCGTTTGAGGATATGGAAGTGAACGCCTTTCTTCTTTGGGATCCGGCCACCAAAGATGCTGCTATTTTTGACAGCGGTGCCGATGCCTCAGGTATGATTGAGTTTATTCGCTCAAAAGCTCTCAAGGCACATGGTGTTTGGGTGACGCATACTCACAGGGACCATATCGAGGATTTGCAAGCCATTGTTAAGGCTTTCGACTGTCCTATCCATGTCGCCGAAAAAGAGATGGCTAATTTTGGGAATGCATTCTCTGCGGGAACATCGTTTCATTTGGGAGGATTACATATCGAAACGCGGCTGACTTGGGGTCATGCCATGGGTGGAACTACGTTTGTGGCTACCGGTTTGCAGAGGCCCGTAGCAATTGTCGGAGATGCATTATTCGCTCAATCAATGGGAGGGGGAATGGTTTCGTATAAGGATGCGCTTTCTACCACTTTTTCCGAAATATTTTCCTTGCCTGAGGACACAATTATATGTCCCGGTCACGGGCCTATGACAAGTGTGGCAGAGGAAAAGAAAGTGAATCCCTTCTTTGCAGCTAATTTCTAGAGTTCTCTTGCGAACTGCTCTGCTTTTTTGTGTCGGTATTTTTTGATGCCCAATAAGATCAGGCCTCTTCTCGGGCTGAGGGCCCAAACCATGCAAAATAATGCAAACCCCGATACCACCATGGCGCCTGCTGGAGAGCAGTTAAGCCAAGACGCCAGGTGAAGCCCGGATAATGCGTAGAAGGATGAAAAACTTACGGTCATCACCAGTATGTGCGGTAGCCGATCGGAGAGAAGGGCGGCGGTTACACTCGGCATGATCAGCATGGCGATTACCATGATAGCTCCAACCGATTCAAACGAAAACACGATTACGAGCGAGAGCACCATCATCAATCCATAGTAAACCCATCCGGTCGGGATACCCAGGGAAGTGGCCAACCCTGAATCAAAAGATGTAACCAACATCTCTTTGTAAAAGAGTACCAGAAGGAGGGTCACAAAGAGCAAAGTGCCGGCCATCCGAATCACCGGCCGAGGCACTTCAAGACCGAATATGCTTTTCCCGTCCTCGAAATAGATGAATCCTATTTCTCCGTAGAGAACGCACTCTAGGTCGAGGTCTACTTTATCGGCGAAAACGGAAATGAGAATAACCCCGATTGAAAACAGGGTAGTAAACGTGACGCCCAATGCGGCATCTGGTTTTACGCGGGTCTTTTTGTGGATGAACTCAATTAGCCAAACGGTGACCAGTCCCGCTCCTAATGCCCCGGTAACCATTAAGCCCGTCGATCTCGAATTGGAAATGAGGAACACGATCGCAATGCCTGGCAGAAGGCTGTGGCTGATTGCATCGCCTACAAGGGCCATTCGCCGCAAAACGAGAAAATTACCAACTAAACCGCAAGTAGAGTTTACCAATATCCCCATTACCACAATCCAAAGTGAGCTTTCCCAGCCATCAACCCAGGGAGTTGTCAGGAAATTGCAGAGGTCAAATGGAGGTATTAAATTCACGGATGGTATTCTTGCTTATACCGATTCCCCAAGGTCAATGATACTAGGAATGGGTTTCCCATGTGGATCGAAGATCGGAAAATTCAGGTTTCGTTCAAGTTGCCGAACGGTTTCCTCGCCTAGGACGTGTTCTATTTCTTCGGCGTCGTCGTGCACGTGGTCCGGTTGATAGTGTGCTGATTCGGTCAGGTACAGTTCCCAGAGCCGGTGATTGCGAACAATGCGACACGCGTTTTCCCAACCGGATGGAGTCAGGTAAAGTTTCAGGTTTTGCTGAAAGTGACCGCCCTTGTCTTTTGGGATTGTTGCGTAGCGTTCTTTAAGAAGTTTTTTAACTTCTTTGGCAGTTTCCACCAAGGGGAGGTTTCTTTGGCCTCCGAGTTGTTGAAGCGAAACACCATCTTCCTTAAATTGCGTTCGTTCTCGTATTTGGTAAACCGCTTTTAATGTATTTTCGATTTGAATACGACGGGTTCTGTCGGCATGGCGGAACCAGCGCGGTATTATCCCGTGCCGGTTTCCAAAGAGAAGGGCAATTGTAAAGAGACCGCTGGCTGCCACTACCATAAAGGGACCAGTTGGCAGGCTGTTTCCCAGGTAGGAGAAAAATGCCCCACTAACGCCTGCGAGCATTCCAAAAAGGCTCGAGTATATCAGCATCCTATGCATCCGGTCCGTCAGCAAGTAAGCCGTAGTTGCAGGTGTTATCAGCATTGCTGATACCAAAACAATCCCAACCGCCTGAAGTGCTACAACCACTGAGAATGCCAAAAGAAGCATCAAGAGATAATGGAAAAAACGTGCCGGCATACCAATTGAGTTGGCAAATCCATAATCGAAGCTAGTGACGAGGAATTCCTTGTAAAACAACAATATGAGCAGCGTCGAAATGGTGGTGATTACTGCGATCATGATAAGATCGATTGTGCTAAGGGCCGCTGCTTGGCCAAACATGAATTTGTCGAGTCCCGCTTTATTTCCTGTCGGCAAGTGCTGGATCATGGTGAATATGCAGATTCCAATCGCATAAAACCCCGAGAGGACTAAGCCCATTGCGCTATCCTCCTTGATGTGGGTCGTTGTGTGTATCCAATGAACGACTACAGTTCCCACAAGGCCGGCAATGGTTGCGCCTATAAAGATGGCCATGGGGTTTTTGGTCATTGTCCAAAGAAAACCCAGGGCAACTCCTGGAAGCACGGCGTGACTCAGGGTGTCGCCCATGAGTGCCAGTTTTCTTACGACGATGAAACTCCCCAGAAGGCCGCAACAGGTGCCCAGCAGTAAAGATGCAATGATCGCGTACCGAACTGAGGGGTCCCGTAGTGAAAAGAAGCGAACCAATTGCTCGCCGATTTGGGTATTGGAAAGTTCGGCGATCTTTGCCGCGAATACATCTCCACCTGGAACGAATACGAAACCGATCCAGCAAAAGTATTTCCAATTGCCATGCAGAGTCTTCATTTCTCCAACGGAATGTCGCTTGATTGTTTCGTGCGTGTTTCCGCAATTTCAGATAGGATTGTAAGTCTTCCGCCGTACGTTTTTTGCAGTTTATCGTAAGTATAGACTTTCTCGGTCGGTCCGAAGTTTACTTTCCTCATATTCAATAGGAGCAACATATCAAAATAGCTTTTTGCTGTGGTCAGATCGTGATGAACTACCAACAGGGTTTTTCCGCGATCACGCAATTCTGTGAGAATCTCTATGATGGCACTTTCCGTCGCCGCATCTACTCCGGCAAAGGGCTCGTCCAAAAAATAGAGATCACTTTCCTGCGCTAGAGCTCTTGCCAGGAAAACCCTTTGTTGTTGTCCGCCGGATAAGTTTGAGATTTGCCGTTTTGCGTACGGGGCCATGTGGACCTTTTCCAGGCAGGCCATAGCAATTTCCCGATCCTTACGACCGGGCCTTTTAAAAAGTCCAATATGTCCAAAACGGCCCATCAATACCACGTCCATAACGTTGACTGGAAAATCCCAGTCTACCGATTCGCGCTGGGGCACGTAACCCACCCGTTTGGCGTTCTTGCGGTACGTTTCCCCAAAAATTTTTACCCAGCCGCTGCTGGGTGGTACCAATCCCATAATGGATTTGATAAGGGTCGATTTTCCGGCTCCGTTGGGCCCGATAATTCCAACTAATTTACCGGCTGGTACCTCCATATCGACGCCATAGAGCACTGGTTTCTTGTGATAAGCAACCGTGAGGTCGTGAATTTCTAGAGGTATAGAATTTTCCGGAGACATGCTGACTTTCAGCGGTAGAAAGTTTAATTTTGAGCAGTCAAAATAGTCAGAAGCAAGAAAACCGCAATTGCAAGCGCATTGAAGGGATTATATGGATACGGTGTATTCAATCTCTCCTATGGGAGCCTTGGGTCTACTGGCATAACTGCCATTGATTACTGGTTTACCAGTATTGGAAATAACCTGGATCGCCCGGTCATCCGAGAGTTCGATCATATTGAGGTTTTTCTCGTTCGTTACTTCACAATGTGGTTGTGACTCAATCACAGATCATGTTTCGCTAAAGTACCATCCAAATCGGCCCCAATCCAGGGTCCATCCTCTGGAATCGTTTCTTCTGTTACTTCTTGCAAGGTCAATAGATCTTCCTCGCTGGGAATAGGATCCTTTTGGATTTTTTCTTGTTTTTAGAACAAATATTAATGGAAGTTGCCTGGCTTTTTCACCTACTGCAAGGCTTCAACAATCCGGTAAATGTTGTGCTTCAGCATTCCTTCATAAGTGCCCAGATCGTAGGTATCTCCCTGTCGCGTTTCAGTTTCTCCTGGAATTCCCATAGCGTCCGAGTAAAGTTCTCCGCCTACCTTTACGCCGGCATCCTGACTGATTCGGTTGATGGCTGCCGGTGAGACCGAGGATTCGACAAAGATGGCCCTCACATTGTTTCCCTGAATAAAATCAACCATTTTTGCGATGTCGGCCAATCCGGCCTCTGTTATGGTGGAAATACCCTGTACGCCTACGACTTGAAAACCAAATGCACGGCCAAAGTAATTGAACGCATCGTGGCTGGTAATGAGAATTCGCTGGGAAGGATCGATTTTAGCGATCTGGCTTTTCGCCCAATCGTTTAGTTGCTCGTAGTGCTTTTTTACCCTGCTGCCTTCCTGGTAATAAAATGAAGCATTTTCTAGATCCGACAGGCTCAATCCTTCCACGACGATATCCACAGAATCTTTCCATAGAATCGGATCGAACCAGATGTGTGGATCGAAGTGACCAGCGAATTCTGGAGGTTCAAGGAGCCGAATTTCGTCAATGGCCTCGGTTACCGCGTAGACCTTTTTGTTCTTACGCGCGAGTTTTACCAGTACGTCTCCGATCCGGCCTTCCAGGTAAAGACCGTTGTAGAAAACGACCTCACAGCGTTGTAGGTTTCTTACATCTCCAGCGGTGGCTTTGTAGAGATGCGGATCTACTCCAGGGCCCATCAAGCCGGTCACCTCGATTTTACCGCCTCCGATATCCTTGACCAGATCGGTAATCATGGTGGTGGTGGTCACCACATGAAGTTTGCCATACAGAGGAGTAATTAAAATGAAGCAAATTAGAGCAATAAAAATTTTCACTTTGATTAGTCAAAATTAGGGATTAGTTGAATTTCCGTCAATTTTTTTCGCGTTAAGCAGGATGCTTACAATCCGCTTCCTTTTTCCAGTTTAACTTGCTGGTCTGGAGATAGGATCATGTCCGCAACCGTTCTGCCGGAGGGAATCATGGGCAAAACATGCTCGTCGTAGGGAACGATGACGTCGAGGAGATAGGGACCATAGTGGTCCAACATTTCCTGAATCGCATCCCTTAGATCCTCTTTTTTGAAAACCTGGCGAGCTTTGACTCCAAAACCCTGCGCTATCTCCACGTAGTTGGGGTAGATCGCATCCATATTGGCGGGACTTCCAATATTATTGGGATCGCCTAAAATTGTTTGGGCGCGAACTCCTTCATAAAACCGATCTTCCCATTGGACAACCATTCCCAGATGTTGGTTATTCAAGATCATTACCTTCGCCCCAATGCCCTCGACTTTGGCTGTCGCGAGTTCCTGGATGTTCATGAGGAACGAACCGTCACCATCGATATCGATAACTTCTCTGTTGGGAAAAGCTACTTTGGCGCCCAGTGCAGCCGGGTACCCGAAACCCATGGTTCCCAGACCAAGAGAGCTCAAAAAACTTCGTGGGTGTTTAAAGTTGTAATACTGTGGTGCCCACATCTGGTGCTGCCCAACTCCGGTCGTGAGAATAGCTTCACCTTCGGTAAGTTCGTAAAGTACCTCCATCGCCTCCTGTGGCATGATGTGCTCGCTTTTTTGATACGTAAATGGGAATTCTTTTTTCCATTTGGCGATTCTTTCGTGCCACTTTGATAGATCAGGTGCTTTAAATTTCTTTTCGGTCATCAATTCCAGCATTCTCGCGAGTGCGTATTTGATGTCCGATTGAATCGGGTACTGAACCACTTTGTTTTTGTGGTGTTCGGACCGATCAATATCGATGTGCACGATTTGCGCCTTTTCTGCGAATTTGCGAACGTTGCCGGTGATCCGGTCATCGAAACGCGCCCCGAAAGCCAGAAGCAAATCAGAATTGGCAACGGCATAATTACCGGTTGCAGTCCCGTGCATTCCAAACCACTTCATCGACAAATCGTCAGTTTCTGGATAGGCTCCAACGCCCATTAGCGTGGTTGCTACCGGAACTCCGGTTTGCTTCACAAATTTGTAGAGTTCATCCGCGGCATTCGAAGTGATGACACCTCCGCCAGCGTAAAGGACCGGCTGCCGGGATTCTGAAATGAGTTCCAGGACTTCGGATAGGTCTTTATCGGAGCTTTTCTTCAGCGGATTGTAACCGGGCAGGCCGATCTCTTCGTCGAAATTTCCAACTGCTGCAGTTTGCTGAACATCTTTTGGGATATCGATCAGCACTGGACCGGGTCGGCCGGTCGTGGCGATGTGGAATGCCTGTTTGACCACCTTTGGTATGTCCTGAGGTTCGAGGACCAGGAAACTGTGCTTAACCGCAGATAGAGTCATTCCGTAAATATCTGTTTCCTGGAAAGCGCTTTTACCTATCAGGTGTTGAGGTACCTGGCCTGTGATCGCAATTAACGGGACGCTATCCATGTTTGAGTCTGCAATACAGGTTACCAGGTTGGTCGCGCCGGGTCCGCTGGTAGCCATGCAAACACCGGCTTTGCCGGTAGCTCTTGCATATCCGGCAGCCATAAACCCACCACCCTGCTCAAAGCGGGGTAGTATGGTCTGAATATCAGATTCCCGCTTTACCAATGACTGATGCATTTCCATTGAAGCTCCGCCAGGGTATGCGAACACGTGCTCCACTCCTTCACGGATGAGGGCTTCGACCAATAGGTCGGCCCCGATCATGGATTGCTGTTTTTCAGACAACTGTGATGGATTTTTTATTTTCGTGCTCATGGTAAGGTGCTCAAATTTGTGCCGAATTTCGAAAAATTCCAGCCGAAACTAGGGTTAAGTAGCTGCTGTGCAACCCAATATACCGCTTAATGACAAATAACCGACAGCCGAATTTACAGTGAATCAGGCCTAGAATTTACCAAAAATCTTTCCAAACTCTTTGGCAACCCTCTATGATTTCTTTCCTATGATTAAGATTCTCGTATTAGGCGATATTGTCGGCAGACCTGGTCGAAACATGCTTATAGAACATTTGCCGATACTGCGCCAGGAATATCAATTCGATTTTGTCATTGCCAACGGGGAAAATGCGGCCGCTGGAGCTGGAATAACCGGAAAAATCGCCCAAGAACTGTTGTCTGCCGGAGTGGACGGGCTGACATTGGGTGACCATGCTTGGGATCAAAAATTATTTCTGGAGGAGATCGACCAGCTAGGGGGAATCTGTCGGCCTGCCAACTATGCTTCGGAAGTGCCTGGTAAGGATTCCCTGATACTTGAATCAAAAGGGTTGCGGATGGGTGTTTTCACTGTGCTTGGACGAAATTTTATGGGTCCCAAAGTCGATTGCCCATTTCGGGCAGCTGACCGCCTGATCGAGGCGTTGGCCCCTGAGGTAGATCTCGTTGTTGCCGAAATTCATGCCGAGGCTACTTCGGAAAAAATAGCTTTTGGGTGGTACTTGGATGGCCGTGCCGGTATCGTGTTTGGTACCCATACCCATGTCCCTACAGCGGATGCGGAAGTACTCTCCGCTGGTACGGCCTATATTTCTGATCTTGGAATGTCCGGACCTTACGATGGTGTTTTAGGTCGGGAGAAACAGCCGGTAATTGATCGGTTTCTGGATAGCATCCCCAGGCGATTTCCAGTGGCGGAAGGGGATGTGCGATTATCAGGGATCATCGTGGAATGGGATCAGGAGTTAGGAAGGTCAACTTCCATTGAACAAGTCTTCTGGCGAAGTTAGTCTTTATTGAGAAGGATTTTCTTACACAAAAAAGCTCCGAAATCATTCGGAGCCTTTTTGAAATTTATTTTTGTGTTACTCGCCAAATGGCAAAGACCATTCCTGGGAAGAAAAACAACAATGTCAGGATCAATGAAATCCAAAAATCTTTGTTCAGGCCTTCTTTCAGAAAGACTCCCAGTGGTGGAATCAGAATGGCACAAATAAGATGTAAATTGTTCATAAAGTGTTTTTCGGGTTAGAAACTTGCTATCGTTGCAATGCTCTTGCCACTTTTTTAGCCATTTCAGCGGCTTTCTTTTCAGCTTCAGTCTTTCTTGGCCTCTGCTTCCATATTGGCAGCATTGTTGTCGCCTTCATTTGCAGCCTGATTCACAGCTTGTTAAACTGTCTGGGCTTCTGAACCTCCAGATCCACCACATCTGAGGAGGAGCATAGAGGCTAGGACCAATGCTACTAACAAGAGTGATAGATTTTTCATTAAATTTAAGCTAATGGTTGTGAGTATAATCCAGGTCAGATCTTTCCAGAAACTGCAATTCCTGGCGGTCGTTCCAGTGTGTATTAAACCTATTTCAGGGTTCTCCCCGTAGCCCGGGTATGGAAATACCTGCTGCTCTGGGGTTTACCCAATTCTTGATGCTGATTCGAAATTTTCCGCTTCCAGATAGACACCGATGTTGCGGTATTTTTGGTAGCGGTTCTCCAAAAGAGTATCAGTATCTTGGCCCTTCAAATCCTGCAAATTTCTTAAAATAGCGTCTCTTAAATTTTCGACGCTTTTTTCAGGATCCCGGTGCGTTCCACCCAAGGGTTCTTCAACGATTTCATCGGCTACGCCAAATTTAATGAGTTCCTGGGCATCCAGTTTCATAGCCTCAGCGGCGTCTTTTGCGTGGGTCCGGTCCTTCCAGAGGATGGCCGCACAGCCTTCAGGAGAGATCGTTGCGTAGTAGGAGTTTTCAAAAACCAGTACTTTATCCGCTACTCCTATACCCAAAGCTCCGCCAGATCCTCCTTCTCCAATGACAGCGGCAATGATGGGTACTTCCAATCGGCTCATTTGGCGGATGTTTACAGCGATCGCTTCGGCTACGTGCCTTTCTTCGGATCCTATTCCAGGTGCTGCACCTGCCGTGTCAATGAGACAGAGTATCGGAATCCCGAATTTCTCCGCCATTTCCATACAGCGCAATGCTTTGCGGTATCCTTCGGGATGAGGCATACCGAAATTGCGAAGTATCTTATGCTTCGTCTTACGACCTTTTTGTTGAGCAATGACCGTAACCGGGTGGCCTTCCAGCCTTCCTGTTCCACATATCATCGCAGGATCATCCCTAAACCGCCGGTCGCCGTGAAGTTCCTGAAAGTTGTTTATGAGACTTCGGATATAATCGAGCGAATAGAGGCGCTTGGGGTGGCGGGCGATCTGGACTTTTTGCCAGGGGGTCAGGTTTTTGTATATCGTGCGCTTTGTGGCCTCGATTTTTTCGAGTATGGAATCGATCTCACTTTGGACATCCACTCGGTTTTCTCGGGAAACCGTTTCGAGGGCACGAAGTTGTTTTTCTAGGTCTCGTAGAGGTTTTTCGAAGTCGAGAATGAATTCAAATTGTTCCATAGCGGGCGCGATTTTTAGGATTGGCCTTTTGCTGTCAATGGCTGAAATCAGGTCCAATCTGACCAAGAATCGTTAAAAGCAGGTGTGGGCATTTTGACGGTAAAATAGCCAATGGGTTCAAAATTTTGCGAGAAATTTGCTTAAATGTGAGGTAAATGCCTCAAGTTGGATCTTCTTTGAGTTCTTCCTTCCAATTGATCATTCGTACCTGGGCGGCGAAGTGCTCGGCCTTTTCCTTGTCCCCTTTTTCTACCCAAATCCTGCTTAAAGTGGTGTTAATGTGGAGCTCCTCGGAATTCAATGCATGCGCTTTTTCCGCTGATTCCAGCGCCTCATCAATCGCTTTTTCGCTTAAATATACCTCTGCCATGGCCAACCAGGCATCAAAACATTGAGGTTCCAGTTCCACCGCTCTATTCAATTTTTTTAAGGCCCCTTCGTTGTCACCAAGCGTGAAATCGAGCGTTCCTTCGTCAACCAGATCTTGAATGGACGGGTCTTCCATAAAAATGGGATTCAATCAGGCCACGTCTTTTGATCAAGCTCCTAAAACGAAACCAACCGGTTCAGTTCTGCGATATCGGGGGCCACCAGCATATAATGTTTGTTATTATCGTTCCAGTAAGCTGAGGGACTGAAGGGTTTTCGTTCAAAACCGACTTCTCCGGTGCAGGCATTTCCGGGGAATCTTCCGACGCGACTGCAAACAAATGCGATTTATTATCTTTTCCAAAACAGATCACATTCACCGGTTTATCTTTAAATCTCAGGGTCATGCAGCCCGCGGCAGGCGACTCTTAGATCGTTGTTGGCAGATCCGCGGGGGAGGGCGGTTGACTTTCATTCAGGAAATTTACCAATTCTGTCCATTCAGATGCGTAGTTGCTGAATTTGTTTCCCGATTTCAGGCTCTGATTGGCCCAGGCTTCAAACGCTTCGACCTTTTACTGAAAATTGAGATTCTTGCCCATAGCTCAGGCTGTTTTTGAGGCTAAATCTGTTTAACTTTCCGGCTCTGTCGAATCCAAAGTGTCCATGCGAAGAGGAGTAAAACTAGATCCCGACTGATGAGCCATATATAATTGGTTTGATTTTCTTCGTAGGCACCGCCCAAACAGCCGCAAATTACGTCGAGTCCTCGTATATAACCCTGGAATAAGGATACTATGAATACAATCAACAAGCCACACAAAATCAGAAGGCTTCCACGGTAGCATTTTTTCAGAAGCACACCCAGTCCTGCAAAAATTTCCATCCAGGGTAAAATTAATGCCAGCAGAAAACTGGCTGTGTATGGAACTAGTTGGTACGTTTCAATGGCTGTGGTGAGCGACTTCGGATCGATAAGTTTAAGTACTCCTGCAATCAGGAAAAACAAAGCCAGAATAAGCCGTAGTATGAGCTCAAACCAAAAACCTATTTCACTTTTTTCAGCCAAGTTTGCCACCCTCCTTTCAGAACAAATATTTCCTCAATGCCCAGGTCTTCCTTCAAGTGATCGGCAACGGATTTACTTGCCGCACAGGTTCGGCTATCACAATAAACCACCAAGGCACTTAAGCCGTCCCAAACCTGGATAAAGGCCTCGAAGTGTTCGTCCCAATTGTCTTCATTTAGTAACAGCGCGCCCGGAATGTGGTCTTCAAGATAGGCTGATTCACCGCGAGCGTCCAACCACAGAATGTTTTCCAAAGCCAGCGCTCCTTCAAGGTCGATCTCGTCTTCTTCCAAGGTCATGGGATTCCAAGGTGGGAGGTTCGGATGGCCGAGCCACGTGCCTCCCATCCCCAGAATGCTGAGAAGCAATATTAGCAAGGCCTGTCTAAGTGACTCCTTCAACTGCGATAGACGCTTTAACGCACAATTGCGTAAACCTTTGCGGTACCTTTAAGGGGATCGGAATAACTGGTTTTTACGATGAAAGTTCCGCGAATAATTCCGTTCTTATCCGGCAAGTTTTCCGGTTTGATTGCCACAGCAAATTTCTTTCCCGGTTCAAGAACTCTGACCTCGTGAGAAAAAGCGTCGCTTGAGGAGACAATCTCCGCAATCCCCAGCGCTCCTTCCATATGACTTTCTATCGTTACTTCCTTGGAAGCAAATTCATTTTCCGTATTACGGTTCCACATCACAACGCTCGGACTGACGGACATGACGGTCGGGATATCAATTTCCAGGGTTAAAAAGATGCGTTCGTTTTCTGCCTGATTTGTTTCAACCCGAATTGTTTTTCTCTGTTTCCCCTCTCTACCTCCATAGTCAAAGGTGGCTGAGATCTCGCCGGATTCGCCGGGAGCGAATACTCGCTTGCTTGGAAGTGCAGTGGTACACCCGCAGCTGGAGCTCACGTCCAAAATTTCAATTGAAGTATCACCCTTATTGGTGAAAGGGAATGTGGCGGTATATTCGGTTTCGTCCAGCGTGGCCGAATAAACAATTTTGTCGTTTTCAAAATTCAACGTGGCCGAAATTAATAAAGGGGTGAGCAAGGCTACCGTCAGTGAAAGAAATACAGATTTCATCGTTCGGTGATTTTTGGGGCTATCAAAAACACTTGGAGTTTTATTAACCAGACTAAAATTTTTCGCTTCGAGGATTAAAGTCAAATCCTATGGATCTATATTGGAGGAGCAGGTTCCCAAATCTATTTCCTTAGTCTTCGGAATATTGGCCCTTCAGGCTTTCTACGATACTTGGGTCCGCTAAGGTTGTCACATTTCCCAATGCGCGCCCTTCCGCGATATCCCGGAGTAGTCTACGCATGATTTTTCCGCTTCGTGTCTTTGGCAGGTCGAGGGTAAAAATGATTTTTTCCGGTTTGGCGAACTTCCCAATTTTTTTGGCTACGAGCTCATCGAGTTCGGTTTTCAATTCATCAGTTCCTTCGATGTCTTCCCGCAGGGTGACAAAAGAGGCAAGTCCTTGACCTTTTATTTCGTGCTTGATGCCTACCACTGCCGACTCTGCGACTGTCGGATGCTCTACGTATACTGATTCAAGTTCAGCAGTGCCAATCCGATGTCCGGATACATTCACCACATCGTCTACCCGGCCAAGGACCCAAAAGTAGCCGTCGTCGTCGATTTTGGCACCATCGCCTGGGAAGTAGTATTTGCCATCCCAGTTACACCAGTAGGTTTCTTTGAAACGTTCCGGGTCTCCATAGACCCCTCTTGTTATTGAGGGCCAGGGCTTACGAATAGCTAACAATCCCGCCTGTTTCTCTTCACCGTCTTCATTAATAACCGCCGCATCCACTCCAAAAAAGGGCAGGGTGGCGCTGCCTGGTTTTGTCGGAGTAACTCCGGGAAGAGGGGTAAGCATGATTCCACCGGTTTCTGTTTGCCACCACGTGTCTACGATGGGGCATTGCTCGGCCCCGATTACTTTGTGATACCACATCCAGGCTTCGGGATTGATGGGTTCTCCCACAGTCCCAAGAAGCCTGAGCGAACTCAGATCATGACGTTCAGGCCATTGGTCCCCCCATTTCATAAAGGCTCGGATTGCAGTTGGAGCGGTATAAAAAATTGTGGCGCCATATTTTTCTACAATTTCCCAAAACCGGCCATTGTCGGGATAGTTGGGCGCGCCTTCGTACATGACGCATGAGGCTGCATTGGCCAGTGGACCATATGCCAAATAACTGTGGCCGGTGATCCAGCCAATATCGGCCGTGCAGAAGTAGACATCCTCTGGTTTAAGGTCGAACACGTATTTCGCAGTCAGGTAGGTGTAGACCATGTAACCGCCCTGCGTATGCATGATCCCTTTTGGCTTTCCGGTCGTGCCAGAGGTATAAAGCAGGAACAGCATGTCTTCGCTGTCTAACTTCTCTACTGGACAATTTTGCGATTGGTCCTTGACCAGATTGTGGTACCACAAGTCGCGACCTTCTTGTATGTCGCAATCGAAAACGTTCGAATTTTCACGTTTCACAACGACGACCTTCTCAATGCAATCTACACCTTCAATGGCCTCGTCGACCATTGACTTCAGATGTAATGGGTTTCCGCGTCTCCAGGATCCATCTCCTGTAATTACAAATTTGGCATCCATGTCCAGGATCCGGTCTTTAATGGAATCAGCAGAAAACCCTGCAAAAACAACCGAATGAACTGCCCCGATTCTCGCACAAGTCAGCAAGGCCATCGCCAACTCGGGAACCATCGGTAGATAGATAGCTACTCGATCGCCTTTCTTTACGCCGATGCTCTTAAGCCCATTGGCAAATTTACAAACTTCTCGGTGAAGATCGAAATAAGTCAGAACCCTACTGTCCCCAGGTTCACCTTCCCAGATCAATGCAGCCTTGTTCCGATTGGGTCCATCCAAGTGGCGGTCAACGCAATTATAACATAGGTTTGTTTTTCCACCGGTAAACCATTTGAAGAAGGGTTTTTCCGAATTGTCCATTACCTGGTCCCATTTTTTGAACCAGTGAAGCTCGCTGGCGACCTCTCCCCAAAATGTATCGGGATCATCAATACTCTTTTGGTAAAGCGCTTGATACGCTTCCCTGCCGCTTATGTGGGCCTGGTCCTGAAATTCCTGAGATGGCGGGAAGGCCCTGTTTTCGTGAAGGACGACATCGATATCTTGGGTATCCATAAATATAGGTACAAGTGGTTCCGATAAACTGAGTGCTGGTAGTAGAAGGTCGAACCCTCCTTGGCGGGTCAATAGGAATTAAACGAGCCGTTTGGAAAAGCTTTGGATCATAATTACAGTTACTGAAATAGAGGTTATGCCAAGCCGTAGTCTTTGAGTGGTTTTTCAGAGTCGGATGTTGTCCGTCTTCGCCGTGCCAGGCTTATGGCGTGACAGCCTTCAATTTACACCGCGCTCCAAGCGAAGGTTGGAGCCGGGAATCGGATTCGAACCGACGACCCACGCATTACGAATGCGTTGCTCTACCAACTGAGCTATCCCGGCAAAACCAAGAGGCATCAAACTGATCCAAAAAGCGGGTTTGTAAAGGTTATTGACTTCACCGCATTCCCGACTCGGCAGTTTCAGGTTGATTCGACCAAATGACCTCGCAAGGCTTCACGATCTTATGAGTAAGGAACTGGAAGAAGGCAGCGAGTTCATGCTCGATTTTACCAAACTAAAAAAAGTTGTTTCAGGTGAAGCTGACGTAGTCCCGGCAGTCGCACAGGAAATTGAGACAGGGGAAGTCCTGATTATTGGATACGTCAATGAGTTAGCTCTCAAAACTGCGATGGAGGAAGGGTTGGCCACTTTCTGGAGCACCTCTCGCAATGAGCTTTGGATTAAGGGAAAAACCTCGGGTGATTTTCTCGAGCTCGTGGAAACTCGTGTTAACTGTGAGCAGAATTCGATTCTTTACCGCGTTCGACTGAAGGGTGAGGGTTCCTGTCATACTAAAGATTCTGAAGATAAGTACCGATTTGGTTGTTACTACCGGCGATTACTTCCGGATGGCTCTCTTGAGTTCGTTTGAAAAAGTGCCCTTCGATCAATCAGGAGAATACGTTAATCAGCAGATTGAATCGTTTATCAACTGAAAGGGTTGCCAGGGCTTTTTGTTTCAAGGCATAATTTTGCACGATTGAAAAGGCCACAAGGTCCACGAAATCTTCCGGCTCTTCCAGGCTTTCAACTAACTGGAGCAGTTCCTCTGGAATTTGTGGATCTTTAGTGGAGTGCTTTTTAATTAGAGAGAATAGTTCCTTTCTCTTTTCGAACAAAACGGCTTCGTCTGCATCCTTTTCGGAATTCAAAGGCGTTATCGCTGCTTCTCGGTAAGACTTGTCTTCGTATAACTCGTCCAGGTGGACGCGGTTTAAGCCCTGCAGAATGAGTTGGGAAGTACCGTCTTCCTGTGTTCGACAACCTCGAATGATTCCTACGGTTGCGATCTCGTAGGCAGGCTCAGTTCCCAGGCTTTGACCCAATTTCGAATTGTCGACCCCGGCAACCGCAAACATACGATCGCCACTCAGGCTGGTTTTCAGCATATCCCGGTACCGTGATTCGAAGATGTACAGCGGAAGCATGACTTTGGGAAAGAAGGCGACCTCCGGTAGAGTCATTACCGGGACTCGCGAGGGCAGTTCTATCTCCAAGTTCATACTGGGAGTTTAAGCATGGCTTGTCTCTTTCCAAGCCCAAGGGTGTAATTTTGTGGGATCCAAGTTGTTTTTGTTTTCCGCGAAATACACTGCCATGCGGATCGACCAAATCCTTTTGGGGTCGGTCCTTGGTTTTGTTTTTTTGATTTTCTCAAAAAGCGATTCCGGGCTTCGGCCTTCCAACTCAAAGACATCACGAATGCCGATATCGAGCAGGTCTCTGGCGGACGCTATGTCCATTTTGGGGATTTGCATGAGCCGGGAATTCAGGGCCTCGTAATCGACTTTTTTCTTTTTTCTCTCCATCCGCCTCCTTTGTGCGCTCCCTTACCCAAAAATCCAAGCACTTTATTGATTCTGTGACAGGTTATGGGAACCGGCTACAGAGTGTGTCATAGGTGTGACAGATTGTGCCACACTAGAGGAACGTTTTTCTTCGGATAAGAAGGGTGATTTTCAATTAAACCTTTTATCTGTAAGAGTTTGCGAATTATCTTGCACGGATGGCACCCGCATTGCTTATTCCCAGGTTCTACTTTTCAAAATTCGCTTTAATATTAACTAAACCCAATTGAGAAACTGCAATGAGTCAGATCAAACCTCTCGGAAATCGAGTACTCCTCAAGCGTATTGAGGAAGATGAACAAATTAAGGGCGGAATCATTATTCCAGACTCCGCCAAGGAAAAACCTCAGGAAGCCGAAGTGGTCGCACTCGGAAACGGGAAAAAAGGTGATGACGGAAGTGCTCACGAATTTTCTGTGGCTATTGGTGACCGGGTTCTTACCAGCAAATATGGTGGCACTGAAGTCAAATTAGGCGATGTGGATTACATCCTCGTAGATGAAGACGACATCCTCGGCATCGTTGCTTAACTTTAACTTTAACTTTAATATACTTATACTATGCCTAAGCAATTAATCTTCAGCGAGAGTGCTCGCAAAAAGATCCTTAGCGGAGTTGAGGCACTTTCTCAATCGGTGAAAGTGACTCTCGGACCAAAGGGTCGTAATGTTGTAATCGATAAAAAATTCGGTTCTCCAACTGTCACAAAAGATGGTGTTACCGTGGCCAAGGAAATTGAATTGGCCGATCCCTACGAAAACATGGGAGCCCAAATGGTTCGAGAAGTAGCCTCCAAAACTTCTGATGCTGCCGGTGATGGAACCACCACGGCTACTGTTTTGGCCGAATCTGTATACCGCGAAGGGTTGAAAAACGTAGCAGCCGGCTCCAATCCCATTTACCTGAAGCGTGGCATCGACAAAGCTGTTCAAGCTGCTGTGGCTGAGCTCGGCAATGTTAGCAAGTCAGTTGAAGATCGTGAAGAAGTTCGTCAAGTCGCTACTGTTTCTGCCAATTGGGATACCCAGATCGGCGACATCATTGCCGATGCGATGGACAAGGTTGGTAAGGACGGAACCATTACCGTTGAGGAAGCTAAGTCTATTGAAACCACTCTCGACGTGGTCGAAGGAATGCAGTTCGACAAAGGCTACTTGAGCCCGTATTTCGCAACTGACACTGAATCAATGGAAGCCGTCCTCGAAGACGCATACATTCTGCTGAACGAAAAGAAGATCACTAATTTACAGGACCTGTTACCACTTCTTCAGAAGGTGGCTCAATCCGGTAAGCCTTTCTTTATCATTTCTGAGGATGTTGAAGGCGAGGCTTTGGCTGCTTTGGTGGTTAACAAGATCCGTGGTACCCTGAATGTATGTGCTGTTAAAGCACCTGGATTTGGGGAACGTCGTAAAGCGATCCTCGAAGACATTGCTATACTGACTGGTGGTAAGCTCATTACCGAGGATCTCGGAATCAAGCTCGAGAACGTTCAGGTTGAAGACTTGGGATCAGCAAAACGCATCAATGTCGATAAGGAAAACACCGTTATGATTGAAGGTGGTGGAACTGCCGCTGACATTCAGGGTCGTGTGAAGCAAATTCGTCGGCAAATCGATGAAACTACTTCCGACTACGATCGTGAAAAATTGCAAGAGCGGCTGGCTAAACTGGCTGGCGGTGTTGCTGTCATCAACGTAGGTGCTGCGACCGAGCCTGAAATGAAAGAAAAGAAGGCGCGTGTTGAAGATGCGCTTCACGCTACCCGCGCTGCGGTTGAAGAAGGTATCGTATCAGGTGGCGGTGTTGCTCTTCTCAGAGTTATCGACGCTATCGACAGCCTTGAACTGGAAGACGACGAAGAAGTTGGCGCTGCAATTGTTCGCCGTGCAGTTGAGTCTCCCATCAAGCAACTTTGTGCCAACGCCGGTATTGAAGGTGCCGTAATTGCTCAAAAAGTGATCGAGGGAGATGGGTCCTTCGGCTACAACGTAGCAACGGATGAATACGAAGATTTGATCAAAGCCGGTGTTGTTGATCCGACCAAAGTTACTCGTACAGCGTTGCAGAATGCAGCATCTGTTGCTGGTCTCTTGCTCACCACCGAGTGTTTGATTACCGACATGCCGGAAGATAAACCAGAACCAGCTGGTGGCCATGGTCATGACCACGGTATGGGTGGAATGGGCGGTATGATGTAATCAGTCAAGTAATTCACTTATTTCAAAAAGGCCCTTTCCGAAGAAAGGGCCTTTTTTATGAAAGTTTTTTCTGGTCACCCGTTATTGAGGCATGGTCAGCGATTGACCATTATTGGCGGTAGATATGGCTAAAATGTAGGGTACGGCTTGTTGGGCCCATTGTGTTGCATTGGGATAACTGCTTGCTCCTGCTCCAAAGCAACTTTGCAGCATATCGGTATTGACTATTCCGGGGTTCAACGGGATGCAGGCCATACCACGAGGCAGTTCCTGTGCCATGGCCTTGCTGAGACCTTCCATGGCCCACTTGGAAGCGCAGTAGGGTGCAACTTCAGGGCTCGTGCTGCGTCCCCACCCCGAGCTGAGATTGAGGATGATTCCAGACTCTTTTTTAACCATCGCCGGAACGAAAGCTTTGATACAGTGAAAAACTCCGGTGATGTTCACATCGAAAAGGTTTCTGACCTCGTTTTCTTCCAGTTCCCAAAGAGGAGCGTTGGAATTCATGAGGGCGGCATTATTGATAAGGATATCTGGAGGGCCAAATTGTTGAGCTATGGATTCTGCCCAGTTTGTGATTTGGTCAAAATTGGTAACGTCAATTGCCTCAAAAATGTGTTCTGGAAAACTTTCAGATAACGACTGAATTCCATGTTTTGATCTCCCGCATCCGAATACCTGATTACCTTCACAGATAAAGCCTTCTACCAGTGCACGACCCAATCCACGAGTTGCACCTGTAACCACGATCTTTTTACTCATACCCAGGATTGAAAGTTACGTTGACGTGTTAATAACTGATTTTCTCAAAATCGCTGTCTTCTGCAAGATTTTAAAATTCGTGTTGATGTCCGCAAATACAAATGGGAGTCCCAAAAAATAGCAGGGTGTAAGGGCCTAGAATCTTGGATGAGGCTGCCTCGGTGCATCCGCTGGCACGGCCCAAGCTTCATTTCCTGTCCAACCGAAGTGTATGTTTTGACCTTCGATTTCTTGCACCGCTTCTAGCGAGCTGGTATCCGCCTTTGCAGGTATTCAATCCGTATATTGGGTCCACGATCATTCAGGTGATAGCTCCAATGAAACTGAGGCACTTCGTTTTGCAGCCATTGTTTGTGGCCACCATCTGCCTTGATGAATGCGGCGATCAGTCTTTCCCCTCCGTTTTGACTATGATCTTCAGGTATCTGGTCAAGCCTGTTCTCGAGATCGGGTTTGGGTGCTTGGCAAGCTAGCCTAAGGGAAATGAATAGACCAGCCGCTATATTGAAAAATGTTACGAGGTATTAACGTTTTGATTTTGTAAGGATGCATCTGCCAATTCGTTCAATCATTGAGGCAAAAATAATCGGCATTCATTAATCATATTAGATGCCAGTTCCCTTGCCTTGATTCCCAGTTGCTTTTGTTCCTCCTGATAGTGTTTCCGGCCGGCTGGGGTTTCAATTGCGATGGGTTCAAAGCCATAGCTTCGCAAATCATAGGGACTTGCCCGCATATCCAGTTCCCGGGCCTCAATTGCCATGCAAAAACAATCTGCCATCAATTCACTACTGATCCACGGGTGTAATTTATAACTCCATTTGAACAGATCCATGTTAAAATGGATACAGCCGAAGTGCTCATTTACATGTCGCTCACTACTTTGTGGTTGTATGTGGTTCAGCGGTCTTGCCAGTTTTGAAAAAAATCGAAATGCGTCGTAGTGAGTGCAGCGGAGAGGTTGGGATTTAACCATCTGTTGAATTTCCAAAGCTGGAAGGCGTAACGGTGTATCCTGATGTCGGATACTATCAGTTTGATAAACCATCGCCCATTCATGCATTCCGTAGCAATGGTGGAGACTCTGTTGATTCTGGGCAGATTGTAACAGGCCTTCGACCCACTTGATGAGGCTAATTTCTCTTTCGGTGATGCTTTCCAGATTCAGATAGATTCCCGATTCCGATTTGGAGTAGCGATTGTCTTTTAGAAACCGTTCAGCTGCGGCTCCTTCCAAATCATATCCAACTGGAGGATGCCACTCGGATACTATGCGCTTGTTGCACTGATAATATTCGAATAGAAAATCGTAAACCGGATGACGATTTCGCGTTTCCCGTCTTTTTCGAAACGCGTTCAGCCAAGGTGATATCTTCTCCTCGTGGGCTTCTGCTCGTTGCAACCAGTCCGTGAGTGGCAGCATTTGTTGTTCTGTCGAGTAGATAAGCATTAATTGACGGAGGTATCTGTCAGTCTTTGAGGTTTTCCGTTTTGGAAAGGGTTTGTACTTTTGCGGATTGCCACAATCCCAAAAATTTTGAACAGATAAATTACCTGACCCATAGTAAAAACAAGAATTCAACGTTTGACCATCTCAATTGGATTGTGAGGATATCCGCAACTTGGAGTACGAATATCAGGGTTCAACTTTCGCCTACCAATTAAATCAATCCCAGTTTAAACGATTTCATGAGTGTCCAGTTGTGCATCGACGAGGATAGTAGCGGCATTGCGGATAACTCCTATTCCATTAGGGGATGGTTGTTGGCGGACTATCCCATAGAATCCATTGTCGCCCAAACGGAATCGGGTGATCTTGTTGGAGTTGCATATGGTCATAAACGACCCGATGTTTACAAAGCCCATCCTCAATCACTCGTTGGAGAATCCTGTGGATTCTTCGTTCAACTAACTGATGTTCAGCCGGACCAGAAATTGATTTTTTGGATCAATGATAAAGAGGATGTCTGGCACCGGATTGATTTAGCGGTTGCCTCTCGTGAACCTCAGACTCTTGGCCGCGAACCGGCAATTTTTGAGAATCCGGTTCCCTATCAGATTACAGAATTCAATCAACTCGGGGAGAGAGATTCCATAGAAGATAATGTGAAAAGTTGGCTGGAGCGTGCCCCTCGTCTCCGTTTGCGGATCGATTTGATCAACCGTTGCAATTTGCGCTGTGTTATGTGTCACTACAACAATCCGGCTTACACTAGCAAGCCTCGCAAAATTGTCACGCTGGAGGACTTTATCGCCTTCTTTGAACCCGTTGGCAATTACGTCCACGAGGCTCTGTTGTCCTGTGCGGATGAACCGTTATTGGCCCCGTCGTTTATAGATGTTTTGTACTATTTGGCGGAGAATTTTCCGCATGTCACTATGAGTTTTTGCACCAACGCCATGCTGTTTGATGCAAAGGTTCAGAAAGCTGTGATCGAAACCGGAGTTTCGAGGGTGATGGCTTCATTCGATGGGGTTGTGCCGGAGACATTTGAGAGTATCCGCAAAGGTGCGAAATACAAAAGAGTGCTGGGGAATTTGGTTAATTTCTCGCGACTGAAAAAAGCTGCCAATGTTGGTTGGCCTGAGTTGCAGATGAATTTTGTAATGATTAGGTCGAATATTCATGAGGGCCCCGCATTTGTTGAAGCCGCTGGCCGGCTGGGTGCAGGTTCCATGGACTTTCACCATGCTGTTCCAACCTGCGGAATTGATATGGGCGAGGAAAAATTGGAAAATCATCCGGATCTTTTTAACCATTATAGAAGAGAAATCCTCCAGGCTGCATACCGCTTGAATATCAAAAGCTTTATGCCGGATGAATTACCGGGGGATAATTCCGAGTTTACCGCGGAAGAAATTCCGGTGGACTTTGGCCCATTCGATCAGGTTTTCGAAGAACACAAGCTCGACATGCCGGAGCTGAACAATCCCAAAAGTCCAGCAGGGGAGCATTCATATGGAATCGGAGAAAATTATCCTGACCTTTTTTGCGAGCTTCCTTTTACCGAATTGTATGTTGTCGATCAGGAAATCGTCCGGCCCTGTCCTTACCAGCAGCGCGTTGCCGTTCCTTTGGCCAACTATCCGGATCTGATGTCGATTTACTTCGGTAAGGAGTTCTCCGAACTGCGTGAGGCCATGTTTACTGAGGAAGGTGATCCCGGTTGCGAGAATTGCCCGCTCAAAAAGGGTCAGCTTACGGTCGTTCCAACTGAAGAGCTAGCGACGCCTTAACGGTCTTTATTTACCTTTAACAACCAAGCTTATCAAATAGGTCACCGCCGCCAACAGTATTATCACTGGTCCCGTCGGAAAATCAGCGTAATAACTGACAATAATACCAGACACATTGAATAGGATGCAAATAGCGCTTGCTCCTACCATCATGTGCCAGAGTTTTTTTGAGGACAATCCAGCGATTGCCGCGGGCAAGGTTAGTAGAGATATCACCATAACGATGCCTACGGTGCTCACGAGTAATACAATGGTAACTGCCGTTAAAATCAGCGTGAGTTGATAAAGTGATTTTGCATTCAGGCCTCGTAGTTCAGCAAATTCCTCATCAAAGCAGAGCGCCACTATGGATTTATACTTAAGGGTAGTTATTGCGACGACTGCTAAAGCCAAGGCAGCAACCAGATACAAATCGATACTGGAGATCATCAAAATATCTCCAAACAGGTAGGCCATTGGATCTACGTATTGCGGGGTTTTGAAAATGAAAATCAGGCCAGCCGCCATTCCCAAGGACCAGATCGCTCCAATAAGGGTATCTTCCTGAGCTTTGTAGTGCACGCTTACCCAACCTACAAGCCCGGCTGCGATGATTCCAGCGAGGAGGGCGCCCAAAGTCGGATGAAACCACTCCCAGCCCAATTTAAAATTTGCAAACAGAGCGAACCCAATTCCACCTAGGACTGCATGGGCGATCGCCGCGGCCAAGTAGGTGATACGTCGTGCTACAACCAGGCTGCCTATCGTACCAAAGGGGATACTTGCGACTAGCCCAAGCAAGAGGGTTAGTCGCATAAATCCGAGCGATTCATCGAAGAAGATGTTTAGGACTGCTAACATGCGTGTTAGTTCTTCTAAATTCTTGTGTTACTTATGGCCATATCCAATTTGTCCTCATCCTTCTAAAACCCCGAATCAATGGTGGTGGCCATGCTCCAAATCATGCCCATGAATAATGCGTCGAGGACTGGATCCATAGAGTTCCTCTATCAACGCTGCTGAGATCGATTCAGTAGGATGGGTATGCACCTGTCTGTTTACACAGAGCACCTGTTTAACGGCCCCGGAAACAAAACCCAGGTCGTGGGAGACCATGATAATTTTCATTGCTGGATGGAACTTGTTCAGGGTTTCAAGAAGCCGGTCTTCCAATGTCAGGTCTAGATTTGCAGTTGGTTCATCCAATAAGAGTATAGATGGTTTGGATACAATTGCTCGTGCAATAAGCACTCGTTGTTTTTGTCCTCCGGATAGAGTTGAAAATTGTCGGTCGGCGAATTCTGACATTTCCACTGCGGTCAGTGCGTTGTTAATCGAATTTTCGTATTCATTCTTGGAAAGATTCGGTTTCTTCGAGGTTGTTAGTCCCATTTCTACAACTTCCTGAACCGTGATAGGAAACTTGGCATTAAACTGCAGGTACTGCGGCATGTAACCAATTTGCCCTCTCGATTTTCTAGGAGAATCGCCCATCACCATGATAGAACCGACATCAGGTTCTTCCAATCCCAAAATAAGTTTTAAGAGAGTTGTTTTCCCTCCACCGTTGGGACCAACGATACAGAGTGGCTCTCCGGTTTCGATGTCAAAGTCCGCTTCGATGAGCACTTCCGTATTACCAAAGGACTTGGATACCTTTTGAAAACATATCAGCGGTTCTTCTATCGGCATCGCCATTTAAAAACTTTTGGAGATGGATTCCCCCATGTGGAGCAAATTTTCCACATAATTTTCTGCAAGTGGATCGATACCCATAACAGTTCCGCCAATTGAATCTGCTATTGCTTTTGCCGATTTTCTATCAAACTGAGGCTGAACAAAGATGATTTTGGCATTGTGGACCTTTATCGAACGAATCAAATATTGAAGTTGTTTTGGACTTGGTTGTTTTCCGCGTATCTCCACAGTCTCTTGGCGAAGTCCGTATCGGTTCAAGAAATATCCGAATGCCGGGTGGTATACAAAAACGGTGTTTCCTGCAAAGGGCTTAAGCATTTGCGACAGTTTCTCATCCGTCTCCCTTAAAAATCTTCTAAACCCACTCAGGTTTTTATTCAGCAGTTCTTCTTTGTCGGGTAATAACTCCTTTAAGGCGCGGTAGTAATGTTGCAGTTGCACAATTACCAAACCTGGGCTCAGCCAAATATGGGGATCGGTGATGTGGGGGTGGGGAGAATCATTTTCAAGATGACCGTGAGAATGATCCTCAATTGAGCGCTTTCTTATACCGAGACTCGTATCTATGAATTGAATACTATGCGTTTGCCGTTGTAATTTGGCAATAATTGGCTCCTCCATGGGGATCCCCATCAAAAAATAAACCTCAGCCTGCATAGCCCCTGCCAATAGACGCGGTGTGAGCGAAAAAGTATTGGGGCTTTGGCTCGGTTTCAATAGAACCATAACATCCACTTCCTCTCCCGCTATAGCTTGCACAAATGTCTTTTGAGGGGGAATGGACACCATGATTTTTGGCTTGGTGGCTCCGTTCGACAGGGTGAAGCAAAATGCCGCCAAAGATATGAAGGATGTCTGTTTGAAAAAGCGCATGGTCTTTGGTTGTATTATAGAAAACCTGTCAAACCATGCAAACATGCTCTATTAGGACAGCTTCCGGACCGGAACATTATGATCCGCCAAGTAATCTTTGCATTCGCCAATAGTGTATGTGCCAAAGTGGAATATCGAGGCAGCAAGTACCGCTGAGGCGCGCCCTTTAGTAAGGACATCTACCATGTGCTGGAGGTTTCCGGCACCGCCGGATGCGATTACTGGAACTTCTACCGCATCGCTGATATGACGGTTCAATGTGATGTCGTATCCTTGCTGCATGCCATCCTGATCCATGCTGGTAAGCAATATTTCACCTGCACCCAGTAGCACGACTTGTCTGGCCCATTCCACCGCGTCCAGTCCGGTCGAGTTTCGACCGCCGTAAGTATACACTTCCCAAGTTTCGGTTCCAGGAACGCGTTTCGCATCAATTGCCACTACAATGCATTGATTGCCAAATCGGTTTGACGACTGGTCGATTAGTTCGGGATTTTCCACGGCTGCTGTATTGAGGCTAATTTTGTCAGCTCCTGATTTGAGCATTGACCGAATATCATCTGTGTTTCGCAGGCCGCCTCCTACCGTAAGAGGCATAAAACACTGCTCTGCGGTTTGGGAAACTACATCATGCATAATATTGCGCTCGTCACTTGAGGCGGTAATATCCAGAAAAACCAGTTCGTCCGCACCTTGCTCCTCGTAAGCTTTGGCGCAGTCAACCGGATCACCTGCGTCTCTAAGCTCTTTAAATTTAACTCCCTTGACTACACGGCCATCGGTTACGTCCAGGCAGGGAATGATGCGGGCTGATAACATTGTATTTGGCATTTACCCCGCAGTTCTCACGGAGCTGAGATGGTGGGCTTGACGACAGAGAGGCGAGGGCGCGCACGTTGGTGCGTAACCGAGAAGGGATGGAAGACAAACCAGCATCTCAGTCCGCAGTGTATCGCCATAGCCCTTGGCGAAGGCGGAAGGATGGGTGAAAACTTGTATTTGGCGGGATTCCATGTGGGGCCAAAAATTGCTTTCTCTATTTTTTAGTTAAAAATCTGTTTTCTCCCATCCGGTGGGAGGTGCGGGTTAGCCTTCAACTCGAGCCAGATCCGGATCAAATGAAACCGTTAAACGGTATTGCTGCCCTGGTCTCATATTAAGCGGATGATCGCGAACTAGAGTCTGCAAGTAATGAATTTTCCCATACAAGGTTTTGTAAGCTGGATCGTCAGTAACAACTTCTGTCTGTGCCCATTGTGCCTGAAAGTCGTCTTTGATGACTCTGCAGCGGAGACCTTCTCGCCCCAGAGTAAATGTATTGCCAACTCGGTGAACAGAATGGGGTGAAGCAATTACCAGCATGTAGCGCATACGGTCCATCGTAACGGGTTGTTTTACTGAAAATATGAATTCGCTGGTGATCGTGTTTTTACTGAAGGTCCAGCTTACTTTACAGCTACCCAAGCCTGGGACTATCTGCTGGTCCGTATTTACCAGATCCGGTTGTTCGTAACGAAAATGGATGGATCTTCTCAGTCCCAAACCTGTTGTGCAGCGTTTTCCAAAATATGAGGGAATAATCTTGTTTGTTCCAAAAGACAGCTCCGGAATCATCACCGGTAGTTGTCGGTTTACCGGCCAATCGAAAATGCCCGGGCTATGCGGAAAAGCCAAAGAATCGGAGGTGTTTGACTCATCGGTATGAGTGAGCGGTATGTTAACGTGCAAACCGGATTCCGGGTCCTTATAAATGAATAATCCCTGTTCCTTACGGGACGATTTGTCGAAAATCACAAACCTGCTGGTACTCTTTGATTGAAATCCATCACCAGGGTCGGGGGCGTTGATTGTGCTGGCTAACCGAGCCCATTGGCTGAGGTAGCGCGCACCGTCAAAATCCGCCATTCGGGTAGTATGCAGTTTTGTGCTCTCCCGTTCTGCATCGCGAATGATCAGGTTACCATTTTCCTGGTCCAAGTAAGTGAGATAAAAGAAATAAAAAAGCCGGCGCAGTAGATCGAAGTACTGAGCTTTTTTCTCCTCGGCGATCCAGTTGTCCCGAAATCCTTGAAGAATCAGGCTGATGCAATGCATTTGACCGTAAGCTCCTCCACCGCGACCAAAAGACCAGCCGAGACCGTCCTCACGAACCAGATCGGGCAGCAGCCGCAAGTATTTTTCGGCGTTAGTTCTCAGGCTTGGAAGTTTACGATCTCGCAAATGGATGTTGGCATGTAGCTGTAGAGCCTGGCGGATAAAGATGAAGGACAGGACGCCATACAGGTTGAAAACTCCTTTCCCATCTTCGCTATCGTCGTGAAAATTGCCTGTACTTTTTTCACCAATACGATTGAGAAATCGGTCTATCAGTTTGCCTGTTTCATCTTTTTTGGAGAGTCCCATACTGTAGCGAGCCACAGCCTTGGCTACGTTGAAAGCTTGCCAGTGGCTCTCGTGATCTGATCTCGCGAGCAACAGACGGTCCATACGGGTACGCGTCTCTTCGACAAGCCGTTCCCAAACAGGATTTCTGTCCTTGGCTGGTCCGAAAGAAAGAAGCCCTAATGCGGCATAGGCGATTCCGTTTTCGGCAACCGGATCAGCAAAGGTCTGTGCAGTTATAGACCGAGCCGCCAAATCTACCAGATCATGGCCGTCTAATTCAGCTTCTCCGGTTGCACGGTAGAACTCTCCTATTGCCAGTGCGGCATGTCCGGGTTCATCGATTCTTTGTTCTTCTCCCTCGATCGGAGTAATGGTTCCGTTCTGGTTTATTGAGGCAAGATTGTGCCCCAACATGAGACGGGCCATTTCCTTGCATTGGTCAGCGAATTGTTGCATTCAGATGTCTGTCAGCCTAGTTTATAGAAACGTGATATCAGGAAATCATAGACCCTATCTGTCAACGCCTTATTAGGGTTAGAAATGCCTCATTTGTAGTGGTTTTTGAGAGTCGTGAAATCATAGTCTCAGCGGCGTCTTCCACCTTCAATGAGGCAAGTGCACGTCGGAAGAAATGAATGGTTTCTAGCTTTTCTTCCGAGATGAGTAATTCTTCCTTTCGTGTACCTGAAGAATTGATGTTCATTGCCGGCCACATCCGCAATTCGGCCACCTTCCGATCTAAGACCATTTCCATGTTTCCGGTGCCTTTGAATTCCTGAAAGATCAGATCGTCCATTTTGCTTCCAGTTTCGATCAAGGCGGAGGCAATGATGCTCAAGCTTCCTGCCTCTTCAGTATTTCGTGCAGCTGAGAATAATTGGCGCGGTTTTTCCAAGGCGCGGATATCGAGGCCTCCGGTCATGGTTCGGCCGCCACCACCTTTGGCTGAATTATAGGCTCGGCTCAATCGGGTCAGCGAATCCATAAGTATGACCACGTCTCTACCTATCTCAACGAGGTTTTTTGCACGAGCGATACATAGCTCGGCAATTTTGATGTGGTTTTCAGTCGGCTCGTCATTAGAGGAGGCAAATATTTCAGCTCCGACGGTCCTCTTCATGTCTGTCACTTCTTCCGGTCGCTCGTCCACAAGCAGCATGATTACGTGGCACTCCTTGTGGTTTTCGAGAACCCCGATGGCAATATCTTGAAGTAATGTCGTTTTCCCGGTTCTTGGTGGGGCAACGATCAAGCCCCGTTGACCTTTACCTATTGGGCAAAACAGATCGATACATCTCAAAGTCATGCGGTGCTCGTTCGTTTCCAGGTGCAATTGTTGTTCAGGTGCGATAGTGGTGAGACTTGTAAACTGGAAGCAGTGTTTTCGTTCGTTCGGCACCAATCCGTCGATTGTCTCAACAAATTTCAGTTTGGGATTAGGAAATCTGGGGTCAGCCGAAGCCACACCCTTTATATAGCTGCCTTTTTTCAGTTTGAAACGGCGTACCAATTCTCTCGGTACAAACGGATCCTTAGGAGTCGGTTTCCCGTTGCGTGCCGGATCGAGAAGTTGGCCCGTCTTGTTTTTTAAAAGATCTAAAATACCTTCTACCTCAATGGTATTGGCTGAGGACTTATCCATAAAAGATAGCTATAAAAATAACAACTTACTTGTTTGAAACACTACGCTTCAATGCCTAATATCAGGCAGTAATCTGATTCCAAACTGTGGCTTCAACTTCCCGATTTCCAATGCAATCGACTCGGTCGTTTTGCCAGAATACCCGAAATCATAGGCTCTAGGCATAACCTGTCAACACTACACTTGTGCGGTTTTCTTTGGAAAAACTCGTCAGGGCGGGTTATGTTGTGCGTGGATGAAGGAAATGGAACAGTCCTCAAGCAATCGGATTAGTGTAAGTGGATTCACTCTGGTGGAGTTGATGGTCGTTGTTGTGATCCCGACAATCCGAAGTTGCTCGATCCTTTTGGCGGCCCTCTCAGTAAAGGTATTTCGAATCGATCAACCCTGGTGACCGATCTGCTTACCGTTTATTTTCTAAAGGACCCGATGGACAGTTGAGTCAAAAAGGTGATACCCAGGATTTACTGGATCAGGATAATTTGAGGTACGATGGTTGACCACAATGTTGCCTGCTTTCTACATTAACTGCCTTCCATGGCATCCGTAACAACAGCAGCTTTCCGAAAGTGTCGACTCGGCTTTACGTTGGTGGAGCTGGTAACAGTTATAACCATCATCGTGATCCTCGGAAGCCTGGTAGCTGCTTCTATTCTCAGCATCCAGCGAAAAGCTAAGCGTGCTCAGTCCGAGGCTGTTTTCGGAAAATTGATTTTTTCCATTACTCAATACCGCAAGGATCATGCCGCATATCCGGATTTTGGCGGTTCCCTCAAAGGAGGGGATGTTGTCATCTGTCTGAAGAAAGCCAACCAATGGAGCCGTTTTGCAGAAATCATGGCCTTGAACCAGCCCGATGGCATTGTATTTGAAAACCCAAAGAATCAATCTTTGGTCAATCAGTATAATCCCAAATTGAAACGTTACTACGACTTGCAGCTGGGCGAGCTCCAAACCATGGATGGGGCCGACCGTCTTGTCGATGGTTTCGGTAATCCGAATTTTATGTTGTATTGGACGCAAATCTTGACGGAAAAATTGATGAAGCATGTTTGCCCGAATCTGAATCCAGAACTATACGGCAACGTATTGTCGTTTACACTACCGACGAAGACAGGGATGATTTCCCGGAATTAAAAAGTTGGGATTCTTGAGTTCTGAAGAAATAGTTTCGGCAAGCGGTTGGGATTTCTGGATTGATACTGGTGGAACTTTTACGGATTGTCTGGGGCGGGATAGGCATGGAAAGTTGCATCGGGCCAAGGTTCTGAGTAGTAGCGCAATTCGCGGTTGTCTTCAGGCTATAGGTAATAACAACGTGGTGGTTAAGTTTTCTTCGAATTATCCGAAAAACTTTTTTGCCGGGTTCCGGTTTCAAGTGCCAAAAAAGGAAATGGATGCCCAAAAGGTTAGAGCATCCTCCTCCAGTGGAAAAATCGAAATCGACGGCCCGCTGCCTTCAAATTTGAAACCCGGCGATGTTTGCGTTCTTCAATTCGATGGGGAGGCTCCGGAATTGGGAGCGCGAGTTATTGCCAGGATCGCCGGAAACGAAAAGTTGCCTCATTCGCGATTGAGAATCGCCACTACCAAAGGTACGAATGCGTTGTTGGAGAAAAAAGGCGCCCGTACTGTTCTTTTTATCAATAAAGGATTGGGCGATTTGTTGTTCATTCATACTCAGCAACGTCCGGATATTTTTGCATTGGATATCCAGCGTCCCGATCCCCTGCATGAAGCAGTGGTTGAAGTCGAAATGGACTCGAATAGTGAGCTTCTCTTGAACGATGACTTCTCCAAGCAGATCGACAGTTTAAGGAATGAAGGGTTTGAGGTGGCTGCTGTTTGCCTTATGCATAGCTACCAGAGTGGAGAAAATGAAGTATCTTTGGCTGATTATTTACGGCAATGCGGATTCAGCACGATTATCTGCTCCCACCGAACAGCTCCTTTCATGAAAATTCTACCTCGAGCGGAAACAACCTTGGTGGATGCATACTTGTCGCCCTTATTGGATAGTTATTTGGATCGATTGGTAAGTGAATTTGGCAGCTTGGGACTGTCCGTGATGACCAGTGCCGGTGGCTTGGTGCCACGTTCATCCTACCGTGCATGCGACAGTCTTTTCAGCGGACCTGCTGGAGGGGTTGTCGGTGCGGTTCAATCCGGGGTGAAGGCTGGGATTCAGAAATTGATTGGATTCGATATGGGTGGCACCAGTACTGATGTGGCGCGTTACGATGGCGCGCTTTCCTACCAGTTCGAGACTCGTGTTGGATGTGCACGGATTCTGGCGCCCAGTTTGAAAATTGAAACCGTCGCAGCGGGTGGTGGGTCGATCTGTTTATTTGACGGCGAGCGTCTACGAGTTGGTCCGGAGAGTGCCGGTGCTGAACCGGGACCTGCGTGTTACGGAAATGGGGGTCCCTTAACGATTACCGATGTCAATTTGTTACTTGGGCGTATTGATCCGGACCAGTTCGGCATACCCATTAGCGGAAACTCGAGTCAATTGTGTGCTTTGCAATTAAGCCAAACTGTATCTGGCTTTAATGATTTGATGGATGGCCTGCTCTCCGGCTTGTTGGATATCGCCAACGAAAATATGACAGACGCCATTCGTAAAATTTCGACTGCCGAGGGTTATGATCCTTCAGATTATGCCTTGATTGCCTTTGGTGGGGCGGGGGGGCAGCACGCTTGCGGAATCGCTGAAAACCTGGAAATCTCAAAAATACTTTTCCCGAGTGATGCCGGACTATTGAGCGCCAATGGATTGTGCCACGCCGTGCCGGAGGCCTTTGCTGCTCAACAAATATTGTGTTCCTTTTCGGAATTTGAAAAAGACGCCGAAGACCTCGTGCAGATGCTTGCAGCAGAAGCGACGGAAAAACTGCATCCTGAGGATCGGGATAACGCTCAATTAAGTCGGCGTATCGTTAGCATACGTCTCCGGGCTCAAGAGTCGGCAATCGATGTGGATTGGATGGAAGAACCGCTACTAGCATCGTATGAGAACCTCTATCTTTCGATTTTTGGTTACGAACCCAATTTATCAGACTTGGAGGTGGTGAGTATTCGAGTTATCGTTTCCTTGCCTGGCTATCCGGTTGAGGAGGAAACTTTCCAATCAAATGGCGAGTCGCCCCAACCTTTTAAAACTCAACGCTCTTTCAGTGACGGAAAATGGTGCGATGCCGGTGTTTATCACCGTGAAAAATTGCAGACTGGTGATGCCGTTTCGGGTCCGGCTATTGTTCAGGATCCGTTCAGCACGCTTTTTATTGATAAAGGTTGGTCGGCCATTGCAGGGGACCAGGGATCGCTTTTGGTTGAGCTAGCTGGAAAATCGAGTGCCAGAAATTTGAATACAGATGAAGTCGAGATAGAGCTATTTTCCAATCGCTTTCAGACCTTAGTCGAAGATATGGGTGTGCGGTTGATGCGGACGGCCGTGTCGACTAATGTCAAAGACCGGCTCGATTTTTCCTGCGGCTTGCTCGATGCAGAAGGCGGGCTTGTGGTGAATGCCCCACACATTCCTGTGCACCTGGGCTCTTTAGGGATGTGTGTCAAAACCGTCAGTATGTCACATGACTGGAAGCGAGGTGAAATGGTGATTACCAATCATCCGGGATTCGGAGGTTCGCATTTGCCAGATGTCACAATCATCTGTCCGATATTTTCGGATACGGAGGAGCTTTTAGGATTTCTTGTGAATCGCGCCCACCATGCCGAATTAGGTGGGGTTGCACCTGGATCAATGCCACCCGCGGCTGCCTCTTTGGCTGAGGAAGGCGTGGTGATTCCTCCCATGCGCGTTATGGTTGATAACCATCTTGATCTCAAGGGTATCGAAGTGCTTCTGACCGATGGCCCTTTTCCTTCTCGGCGAGTTCAGGAGAACCTTTCTGATTTGAAAGCCCAGGTCGCTGCCAACCTGAAAGGATTGGATGACATGCGAAAGATGATTCAGGCATACGGCAGTTCTAATATCACTCATTTTATGAAGGCTATTCAGGATCGGGCGGAACAGAGCCTTCGATCTAAACTTTTGAAACAGCAGGATGGCGAGTACGCTTCTGAACAGCGTTTGGACGACGGCACCTTATTGAGAGTGGTCGCCACCGTCGAAAAAGATGAAATGAATCTAAAGTTTTTTGATGGAGGTGGCGTTCATTCAGGCAACTTCAATGCCACACCCGGAATCGTTTACAGTGTAGTTGTTTACTTTTTAAGAGTTTGGTTAAGTGAGCCCATGCCGCTTAACGACGGTCTCCTACGACCGGTGGAGATCGAAATCGATGAAGGAATACTGAATCCACCTTTCGCTGAGGATCCTTTTCAATGTCCGCCGGTAGTAGCAGGCAATGTGGAGACCAGTCAGCGCTTGGTCGATACGCTGTTACTCTTATTTGAGACCGTGGCCTGCAGCCAGGGCACTATGAACAATCTCATTTTTGGAAACGATCGGGTAAGTTTCTACGAGACCATCGCCGGGGGATCTGGAGCTGGGGACAGCTATACTGGAGAAAGTGGCGTCCATGTACATATGACCAATACAGGTATTACAGATCCGGAGATTCTCGAGCACCTTTACCCGGTGAAATTGAAAAGATTCGCGATCCGGATTAATTCTGGTGGGAGGGGAAAGTTTTCAGGTGGCGACGGCGTCATCCGCGAATTGGAGTTCACTGAGTCGGTCACCCTTTCCTTACTCACTCAACACCGGATTGAAGCCCCTTACGGCCTCAATGGAGGCGAAGCAGGCAAGACCGGAGAGCAGTGGCTTCTCCGGGAAGGTTGTGAACCCCGGAGCTTGAATCCCTTCGAACGACTGGAAGTCCAACCCGGTGACCGCCTTCGCATCCTTACTCCCGGGGGTGGAGGTTGGGGAGCAGCTTAGTTTGTCAGATCAGTTATTTTAGTTAATTTTGGAAATTCATGGTCGAAAAACTTACGCATATTTTTTATCACCCGTTGTCATTGGAGCACGACACGGGATATGGCCACCCCGAGCGGGCTGATCGCATCCGGGCATTATTGCAACATTTAGAATTAACAGGTCTGAAGGAGCATTGTGAATGGAAAACGCCAGAACCGGCTGAATTGGACTCAATTCTATCCAACCATGGTCTCAGTTATATCGAGACGGTTCGAGAACTAGCTGAGAGCGGGGGCGGGCATTTCGATGCGGATACAGTCATTTCGGAAAAGTCTTACGAGGCCGCACTGAGATCCTCAGGAGCATGTATCCAGGCAATTGATACTGTTTGTCAGGGTGAGGCTCCGAACGCCTTTTGCATGAATCGTCCGCCGGGGCACCACGCGCGCCCGTATACGGCGATGGGATTTTGTTTGTATAACACCATTGCGATTGGAGCGCGCCATGCTTTGAAGGCGCACAACCTGGAACGCGTTTTTATTTTTGATTGGGATGTGCACCATGGGAATGGAACTCAGGAAAGTTTTTATGAGGATGCTTCAGTGTATTTCTGCAGTATTCACCAGAGTCCGCTTTACCCGGGAACGGGACATCCTTCTGAAACTGGAGTTGGACGCGGGGAAGGCTCAACATTGAATTTAACCGTATCTTCCGGAACAGGCAGAGATGTTTATGAATCGTTCATGACTGAGCGGGTCTTACCTGCCATGCGGAATTTTAAGCCCGAGCTGATTATGGTATCCGCCGGGTTTGATGCACATCGTCGGGATCCATTGGCGGGAGTTCAATTGGAAGACGAAGATTTTGGAATGCTGACTCGATACGTCTTGGAAGCTGCCAATGATCTGTGCGAAGGCCGAGTCGTTTCAGTATTAGAAGGTGGCTACGATTTACAAGGCTTCAGTGGAGGAGTGGAGCAGCATTTGAAAGAAATGCTAGCTGTCTGAATCTCAACACAAGTACCCAAAACCCAACACCTTGTTGTATCTAGGAAACCAAGATTGTATCACTCGCAACGGATTCCGGTTGATGGGACTAGGTCGGCAACGGCCTCAAAAACTTGTGGCAGGCAAATATCCCGAGGTGAATACCCTCCATATTTGGGACAGCCTGCTGGCTGAACAATTCTTATTGGACTAGTAAAAATTGGGTGCGTGTTTACCGGGTTGGTTGGACCATACAAGCCAACTGCCGGAACCCCCATTGCGTTCGCCAGGTGGAGGCCGCCGCAATCGTTGGAAATGACGACCGCACAGGACTGCAAGGCCATAACAAACTGCAGGATGTCCGTTGAACCGGTAAAATCGTGAATTGATCCAGGTTCGAATTCTTCGATGATTTCCCGGCTGACATCCAGATCGGCTGAAGTTCCAAACAGGCATAGGTTACTGTTAGGATAAAGATCCATCAATCCTGCGATGAATTCCACCCAGTAATCGGCAGGCCAGCATTTTTCTGGAAGATTACCAGCCCCACAAATGAGCCCGATGTAAGGTGCATGTCGAGAGTCGGTCTGCAAGCACCTGAGTGGATTTATAACCTCGTGCCCCGGTGCTAATGAGAGGGGTTCGAAGTCAATCTCCACGCACAGTCCAAAGGATTGGAGGTATTCTTTCCACAATTCGGTCTGGTGGTTTTTTCGTTCGTCCCATCCTGGATCCACCTCGAATGTATCCGTTAGCAGAGGTCTCGCCGTACCTGGGAATCGAATACCAAATCGACGCGGGGCATTTATAATCCGCGTCTCAAAGTCGGAGAATAGGGAATAGTTAAATTGATAAATACTATCGGGAAATTGACCCCGTAAATTTATGAATTTTTCATAATAGCGGGTATTGCGCCTGGGAACCTGCAGCACTTTATCGGCAACTTGGACTGCTTCGAGCAGCGGGGTGTACCGTCGATTAGTCACCAATGTAACTTCCGCATCCTGGCGTGAATCTCTGACAGCTTTGACAAAAGGAATCCACTTGACGATGTTACCGAGTTGATCGGGCATCCGGATCCAGACGCGGTGGGTGCGAGGCAGGGATTCCCAGCCATATAGTTTTTTGGCTTTCTCAATAACCTTTTCCGCCCGTTGAAGGTTGAGGTGGTCGGAGGCACTTTTATGGATCTTCCAGCGATCCTTGATCCACATCCAATTCGCAATGAATCCGTCGCCTTCGAGCAATTTGTTTTCGAGCCACTGATTGAAGTGGAACTGGATTTTGGTTTGAACTGGCTCCTCGCTTATTTGTTCTACATGCAGGGTGCCTTCCCAGAATCCAATTCTTTCCACATACATTGCTAGAACCTCAATCTCGGCCGCATCCGAAAGCTGTTGATGAAGATCATTCACAATGGCGACTCGGTTCATCAAGAAAGTAAGGTCATGGTCGTCTTCGATCTTGCTGCCGGACGGTGAAATGATCCATTTCCCCTTTTTCAGAAATTCCTGTGCTTTCGGGATCTCATCCTCGGAATCGAACACGATCAGACCGTGTTCGTTTTCGGTTGGTGAATCGGTCGGCGGATCCTGTTTATTTCGAGTATTGTTTTGTAGAATCCCGATTTCGGGAGTATCGAGTGGCAGATTTCGCCGAGCCAGCCAGCACATTTCCTGCATGTTGTTATCCACCAAAATAAGTAGAACTGGTCGTGCCGCCTCCACATAAGTTCTTAGCATTTGCACGGAGTCTGCGGTTGGTATGAGTGTGCGATCGAGACGGTCTTGGTTAAAGTGCGGAAAGCTTAATTTGAAGAAATTTCTTTCCATCAATCTTCGACAACTTATTCGAGCCTTGTTTCGCCTCCATAGAATGGACCGCTCGGGGTAAGCGTGATGAAAATTTGAGAGGATGGTTCGTCTCACCTTGCTGGGGAAAAAGTAAATGAGATCTCCCAAGCCAGCCGACAGCACACGAAGAAAAAATCGAGGTAAGCAGCGGGCTAGTATCCAGCCGGCGCTATTTGCAAGGTGGTGCACAGGATAATGTTGGGAAATTCGTTTGGAGTCTGGTGGTTTATCTGAAAATTAGCAAGCAATTGAAACATGGGGGAAATTATACTTGGAATTCAGTTGAACTCCTAACTAGGGTAGCGCGCTTTCTAGCCTTTAACCCATGATTGATATTAAAATCCTCAGGGAAAACCCTGATTGTGTTCGTGAGGCCATTGCCAATAAGGGTAGCGACTGCGACCTTGATGCGATTTTGGAAATGGACAAAGAAAGGCGGCAATTGATTTCCAGTGTGGAAACCTTACGTGCTGAACAGAAAAGCGTGAATTCTGAGATGGCTGCTTTGCAGAAGGGGTCTGAAGAGTTTTTGGCAAAAGTTGCAGAAATGCGTAGAGTGGCCGCCGAGGTGAAAGCAGGGGATTCCGCATTAAAATCCATGGAAGAAACCTGGGGCGAATTGATTCTGACTGTTCCCAATATTCCCGATTCGAGCGTGCCTGTTGCCCCCGACCCAAGTGGGAATGCAGTGCATTTTACTTGGGGGGATAAGGATGCGGTAAGTCCCCATGCCAAAGCCCACTACGATTTGGAGGTGTTCAACCAGTATTCTGATTTTCCGCGGGGAGCTAAAGTAACAGGTGCTGGCTGGCCTTTTTTCAAAGGAGGGTTGGCTCGCTTGATCCGCAGTTTGATTAATTTCTATTTAGATCAAGCCAAAGAAAACGGTTACGAAGAGCTGATGGCTCCCCTGGTGGTCAACGAAGCAAGTGCAAGAGCTACTGGTCAATTGCCTGATAAAGAAGGGCAAATGTATGTCATCCCTCAGGAAGGTTTTTATATGATTCCCACCTCGGAGGTGCCTGTAACCAATTTTTTCCGGGATGAGATACTGGACGAATCCGAGTTACCCGTTTATCGATCTTGTTATACTCCTTGTTTCAGAAGAGAAGCGGGCAGCCACGGTAAGGACGTCCGAGGGCTGAATCGAACCCACCAGTTCGACAAGGTCGAATTGGTGAAATGGGTTCATCCTGAGAATTCCTACAACGAATTGGAAAGTCTAAAAGAAAATGCCGAAAGCTTGATGCAAAAACTAAATCTGCCTTACCGCGTGCTATTAATGTGTACAGGCGATCTTGGGTTCACGCAAAGCAAAAAGTATGATCTTGAAGTCTGGGCTGGGGGACAGGAACGCTGGCTGGAAGTATCCAGCTGCAGCAACTTTGAAGCCTTTCAGGCCAGACGAGCCAACATCCGTTTTCGTCCACAAGGTGGAAAGCCCGTTCACGTTCATACCTTGAACGGTTCCGGCTTGGCTGTTCCCCGCGTTCTAGCTGCTATTTTGGAAAATAACGTGCTGGAAAACGGTAACGTGAAGATACCGAATGTTCTGGTTGAGTATTTCGGCGGGGGCACTCTAAAGTAAGTTCGGCTATGGACTGGCTTGCCAAAGCTGCTGACTTGGGGGTCCTCATTTCTAAAAATAGT
>DDZZ01000028.1:46630-97356 GCA_002346535.1 Opitutales bacterium UBA2995
TTGCCAAAGCTGCTGACTTGGGTGTCCTCATTTCTAAAAATAGGCTGCACCAATCTGTTGTATCGATTCTGGATGAATCCGGTACCGCAGTCGGAGTCGCCTGTTCTGGCGGGTTGGATTCCCTCGCTGGCCTTCTTTTGATGGTCGCTCATTTCCCGCGACTACGTGACCGGTTAACTGTTCTCCACTTTAATCACTGCGTTCGCGCGGCGGATGCAGATAAGGATCAGCAGTTTGTGGGGGAAGTTTCCGAGGCGCTTGGGTTGCCATTCTTTTCTGATCAATGGGTAAACAGGAATCCTGATGAAAAGGTATCGGAATCATCCTTGCGAAAAGCTCGCCTCAAGTTTTTCGATAAGTTCGTTCGCAAAAAAAATAGAGCCATTATCGTAACCGGGCATCAACAAGATGACATTCTCGAAACTCTGATGCTCCGAATTGCCCGATCGAGCAACCTCGAAGGTTTATCTGCACCGCGACCGGTGACGATCTTTGGTAAGGTTAAGATTTTCGTACGTCCGCTTTTGGAGCTAAAAAAGGAGGAACTTCATTCTGCAATGCATCAGCTTGATATACCTTGGCGGGAAGATGCGAGTAACGAGGGATCAGACTATGACCGCAATCGTCTCCGAAATGAAGTTATTCCAAAATGGAAGACTTCCACCCAATTCGATTTGGGAAAAGCGGCTGCCAAGGTTAGTGAATACTTTTCGGAGGCCGATGGAGCTGTGCGGCATCTGATGGATTTCTATGAGTATCCTTCTCCTGCTGAATCTTCCGTGTGTCTGCCTGATTCTGTAGGTCCAAAAGCGATTCTGAGAAAATTCTTCACTCAATGGATTGCCAAAAACGGACATAGCGGATCCATGAAGCCGTCTCTAGTGAATGATATTTTAGGATCGATCGAAGTTGAAGAAGATGGCAAATGGAGTGTCGGAAACCAATTTTTAGTGCTGGTAGGCCGCCGATTATCCTTTGTTTCGTGTAATCAGAGCGAGGAGGTTCCATGGAAGGATTCTATAACGCTCCAAGAAGGTGGAGAGACCATTCTGTCGAATGGAAATTCACTTTCTATGCGAATTGTTGAGCCATTTCCTAGTTTACTCGAAGATTTGGGAGCAGGAAAATATTCTGAAGATTCGACGGTTCTAATAGATAGGGATCACCTAAAAAGTGATTCAATTCAGGTCCGAAAATGGCTGCCGGGCGACCGTTATAAGCCGTTAAGTGGGCCTGGAAGCCGTAAATTACAGGATATGTTTGTAGATCGTAAAATCTCCCACAAGGAACGAAATACTTTACCTGTGGTCGAAAATGGGGATTCGGTAGTCATATGGTGTCCGGGGCTTCCGGTGAACCACAACTACCGAGTTACCAGCGAAACAAAAGAAATCCTGCAATTGACTTATAAGATCCTACACTAATGGTGTGTAAGCTAATTTTTTAGATTCTATCAACATGCCTCCTGAAAATGGCCCGCAGGGCAGACGCCCGCTTAAAAACAGCCCGCCAGACCGGTTTCAGCCGAAAGTGGTCATGATTTGGCTGTTGGTTGTTATGGCTATCGCCAGTTTGTTTATGATGGGACCCAAAACCAAGGGGCAAGTATTGGCTTTGGAACCCTTTGAAGTCTTTCAGGAACTAGAACGTGGAAATATTGTTTCAGGTAAAATCAAATCGGATCCTTCCGGTGGTTCCTGGGAGTGGTCGATTATCACCGGAGAATTGTTTGTAAAGCCTGGCGAACCGCTTTCTCAGGGGTCGGATTTATCGAACTACGAATTGGCCAATGCGGAAGGAAAGAAAGAAATCATTCGTTTTCGCTCCGACGGTCGTTTGACGGGTGACGTTTATCAGAAGCTGCAGGAGTCTGGAAAATTTTCCGAAGAAAAAAGCAGCAGCTTGATGACCGAGCTGTTGCTGGGGATGGTTCCATTCCTGATCATAATCGGAATTCTATATTTCCTTTTTGTTCGACAGCTGCGTATGGCAGGCCGGGGTGCAATGAGTTTTGGCAAAAGCAAAGCCAGGCTCCTTACCCGTGATCGCGACAAGGTAAATTTCAACGATGTTGCCGGCTGCGATGAAGCAAAGGAAGAAGTTGGCGAGGTGGTCGACTTTCTCAAAGACCCCAAAAGGTTTCAAAGAATTGGCGGACAGATTCCTAAGGGTATCTTGATGGTAGGTCCTCCGGGCACCGGTAAGACCTTGTTGGCTCGAGCTGTTGCCGGTGAAGCGGATGTACCTTTCTTTACGATCAGCGGATCTGATTTCGTAGAAATGTTTGTAGGGGTAGGTGCCAGCCGGGTACGCGATATGTTCGAGCAAGCTCGCAAGCATTCACCTTGTATTGTCTTTGTTGATGAAATTGACGCTGTAGGCCGTCAACGTGGTGCAGGTCTCGGTGGCGGTAATGATGAACGCGAACAGACCCTCAATTCCCTCCTTGTTGAAATGGATGGCTTTGATGGCCATGAAGGCGTGGTTATTATTGCAGCAACCAACCGTCCCGATGTTCTGGATGGAGCCCTGCTCAGGCCCGGACGTTTTGATCGGCAGGTGGTTATTGATTTGCCCGATCTGAATGGCCGCGAAGCTATTTTAAAAGTTCACGCCAAGAAGATTAAGCTCGGTGCAGACGTGGATCTTCGGACCCTGGCTCAGGGGACTTCCGGCTTTTCCGGAGCCGACTTGGCCAACCTTCTCAATGAAGGCGCCTTAATTGCCGCCCGCTACAATAAGAAGGAAGTGGACCGGCATGACATGGATGAAGCCCGTGACAAAATTGCTTTTGGCCGCGAACGAAGAAAGCTTATGGACGAAGAGGACCGTCGGATGACGGCGTTCCACGAGGCGGGGCACGCCTTGGTTCAAGTGCTACTAGGCGACAAAAAGCTGGCCTTGCACAAAGTAACTATCATTCCGCGTGGTCGAGCCTTGGGCATGACAATGTTTACACCGACCAAGGATATTTTGGGTCGCTCCAAGAAAGAACTTCTCGACGAAATTTGCATGGCTATGGGCGGACGTCTAGGTGAAGAGACTGAAACCGGCGATTTCAGTAACGGGGCTGCAGGTGATATCAAGCAAGCGACCAAAACAGCCCGCCATATGGTCTGTGATTGGGGGATGAGCGATCTCGGTCCTGTTGCATTGGGAGAAAATTCCGAGCACATGTTCCTTGCGAAAGAAATTACCCGATCACAGAATTACAGCGAAGAGACAGCCAAAAGGATCGATCAGGAAATTCGCAAAATCATCAACGGTCAGTATGAGCGTGCGAAGGAAATCATTGAGAGCCATCGCGAAGCGCTGACGTTGATTGCGGATGCATTGCTTGAGTTCGAAACGATCGAAGCCAAGCACGTCCATGAAGCCATCAACGATGGAAAGATCGTTTCTCCGATTGAAAACAACGACCTGATTCGTAAGGAAAAGGATCAGGAGGAAGAGGAAGAAAAATCTGAGACCGAAGAGAAGAAATCCGAACCGGAAATTGGCCCGTCTCCCGATGCGGCGGGCGCAATGGCCTGAATTTCGGGTTTAGCTTAGGGCTTGATGGCCTTGAGCAGCTGGGCCATCTTTATTGAATTCTTCTCCGAATGAATCCGGCCAAAATTAGTTTCTCGCGGATTGGACAATTGGCGAATCCTCCAATCATTAGCCATATTATGGCAGTTGCTCTGGAAAATCCTGATATGCTTTCCCTGGCGGCGGGCTTTACGGATACCAAAGCTTTACCAGTTCAACCGGTTCGTGACGCTACGTTGGCACTTTCATCGAATGGAAAGACGCCTGAGTACCTTCAATATGGCACGACGATCGGCCGGCCGAAATTGCGCAAATTTGTGGCTAAGCGATTGAGCCAGATTGATCAGCATCAAAGCTCTGCTTACAATCTTGACAATGTGATGCTGACGACTGGTTCTCAACAGGCCCTATACCTGGCCATTCAGGTACTCTGTGATCCTGGAGATATTCTCCTTGTTGAAAGTCCCAGTTATTTTGTCTTTCTTGAGCTACTCAAAGGGCTCGGTATCCAGGCCGTGGGAATACCGGTGGATGAGAACGATGAAATGGACACTGTCGCGCTTTCAGGCATGTTAGCGGGCTGGCAATCAGAAGGCTCGTTGGATAAAGTGAAGGGTGTATATATCGAATCCTGGTTTTCGAATCCATCGACGCACTGTTTGTCCAATGGAGAGAAAACTGCCTTAGCCGAAGTCCTTAAAGAGGCAGGGTTATTAGTGCCCATTCTTGAGGACGGGGCCTACATGGAACTTTATTTTGAGGAGGCTTTTCCTTCAACGAGCATTTTTGCAATAGAGGCATTTGACGGATTTCCGCGGCTATTTTTCGGGACCTTTACCAAGCCCTTCGCCAGTGGGTTAAAAGTCGGATACGCCATCTGTGACCATTCGGATATTTTAAGCAAAATGGTCAATGTTAAAGGCCATCACGATTTTGGTTCCTCGAATTATACCCAATCAATTGTGGAGACAGCTATGACGGATGGATCGTATGACGCTCAACTGAATAAGGGTAGAGATCGATATCTCCAAAAAATGGAAATACTCAATGAGGTTCTAATCCAACAGGGATTGCCCGATTCCGGCTGGAACTGGCAAAAACCAGCAGGCGGCATGTATTTCTGGGTAAAAGGTCCTGTCCAGGCAGACACATCGATTGAAAGTGCCATGTTTGAAAATGCTGTAAAAGAGGGAGTACTTTATGTGCCAGGAGATTTATGTTTTGCGCCCGAAGGGCCGAAGAGCTACATGCGTCTTACTTATGGCGTATTAGAACGTGATGATTTGGCTGAAGCCGGTCAGCGTTTAGCCAATGTCATTAAACAGTCGAACTAAGCCTTATTCAATCTTATCTTATCCCAGTTATGAAAATATGTTGCATAGGAGCAGGCTATGTGGGTGGCCCCACCATGGCTGTGATAGCGGAAAAGTGCCCAGATATCACTGTGACGGTAGTCGATATTGACGCATCTAAAATTGATGCTTGGAACAACGGAAACCTACCCGTCTTTGAGCCTGGCCTTCAGGAGGTCGTTGACGGCCAACGTGGCAAGAACTTGTTTTTTTCCACTGACCGGGAGACGGCAATCTCTGAAGCAGACATCATTTTCGTAGCGGTTGGTACGCCGACCAAAAAGTACGGTATCGGAGCTGGTAGGGCTGCTGACCTGGTCTACATCGAAAAATGTGCCCGAGACATTGCCGACATGGCCAAAGGCCCCAAAATAGTTGTGGAAAAATCCACGATTCCCGTTTGGACAGCAGATGCCTTGAAAGCAATTTTGAATGAAAGCGATGATGCGCAGTTCCAGGTTCTCTCGAATCCGGAGTTTCTGGCGGAAGGTACGGCAATCGAAGACTTGCATACGGCAGATCGTGTTCTGATTGGCGGCGATCAGACGCCGGAAGGACTGAAGGCGATCGAGTCGCTCGCTTCAGTATACGCAAACTGGATACCTCGTGAACGCATCATCACCACCAACTTATGGTCGTCGGAGTTATCCAAGCTGGCTGCAAATGCGTTTCTTGCTCAAAGAATTTCCTCTATCAATGCGATGAGCGCCCTTTGTGAAGAAACGGGTGCCGACGTAGACGAAGTTGCGCGGGCCATTGGAACGGACAGTCGCATCGGACCGAAATTTTTGAAGGCTTCTGTTGGATTTGGCGGTTCTTGCTTCCAGAAGGATATTCTCAACCTCGTGTATCTCTGTGAACACTTTGGATTACACGAAGTGGCTGACTACTGGTGTAAAGTAGTCGAAATGAACGATTATCAGAAAAAGCGTTTTTCTAGAAAAATCGTGAATACCTTGTTCAACACTGTTAATGGCAAAAAGATTGCGATACTCGGGTTTGCTTTCAAAAAGGACACTAACGATACCAGAGAGTCCTCATCCATATATATTTGTCAGGATCTTATTTCTGAAAATGCAACGGTATCCATTTATGATCCACAGGTGACGCCACAGGTGATTTTCCGAGATTTGGGTGAGACCGAGATTAATGCCGACGGAAAACCAAATCACAATGTGGATATTGCTGAGGATGCCTATGCCGCCTGTAAAGGCGCGCATGGGATGGCGATTTTAACAGAGTGGGACGAATTTAAAGAGCTCGACTACCAGCGGATTTTCGACTTTATGGAAAAACCGGCCTGTATCTTCGATGGCCGGAATATTCTGGGCCGCGCAGCATTGGAAGAAATCGGATTCAAAACATACGGCGTTGGAAAAATCCAGCCTTAATAATAGTCTGCCAACCGTTGCCAGTCGTCCTCTTTGATAGCTTCCGGGCGGGTTTCAGGCGATAAGCCGCCTGTTACCAACTCATCGAGCCAAGCTTGAAATTTTTCGCCAAGTGTTTCTTTGGCGAGAATTGAGCTGATTTGCTTTCGACGTTTTCGAAAAATGGTACGGACGCCTTCCTTGATGGTTGAGGGATAGACGATCGGCCTGTCTTTTAGTTTCAGACTGAGCAAAACCGAGCCCACCTCCGGCTTCGGGTAAAAACACTGCGAGCCGACGGTGTGTGTGGCCTCCACGTTATAGGCTGCTTTGAGAAATATACTGATGGGTCCGAAGTATCTGGTGCCAGCCGATGCCATAAATCGATCAGCTGCTTCTTTTTGCAACATAAGTACCATCCGGGACGGCAGTTGACCCACTAAAACTGCATCCAACCAGGGAGTTGAAATAGCATATGGCAGGTTGGCAACGATTTTGAAATCTCTCTCAGCCGCATCACAAGAAGCCAGCGGACAATTCATTGCATCTCCATGCATGAGCTGTAGCCGATCTTGTTTCAGCATCGATTCGAGGTAGTGAAATAACCCTGCATCCTTTTCCACAGCAAATACAGCACAACCGGCTTCAAGAAGAAGTTGAGTCAACGCTCCTAGACCGGGCCCGATTTCCACTACTGTATCCGCTTTTTCAATATGTCCAAGCTGAAGCGATTTTCGGGCGATATTTGCGTCGATTAAAAAGTTTTGCCCCAATCTTTTTTTTGGCGCCAATCCATGTTCTTCGAGAACAGCCTTAACAATTTTCAGGGTAGGGTAGGCTTCCATTGGCCATTTTGCCTAGAGGCTGTGAATTTCGCGAATAAATGAACCCGGATCGGAGTGTTCCATCAGGGCTTGGCCAATGAGGACTGCCTGAGCTCCCGCTGCCTTGACCCGCGCAATATCCTGTAAATTGAAAATGCCGGATTCCGCGATGGATACGCATTCTTTTGGAATTTGCGGTATGAGCCTTTCTGACAAGGCGAGGTCAGTGGTAAAAGTCGCCAGGTTTCGATTGTTGACTCCGATAATTTTTGCTCCTGCCGAAACCGATCGCTCCAGGTCTCCTTCATTGTGAATTTCGAAAATGGAATCCAAGCCAACTTGATTGGCTGCACTAAATAAATCTGAAATTTCTCGATTCGATAAGGCACGGGCGATAATAAGAATGGCACTTGCACCTGCGTTCGCAGCCTCAACTACCTGAATTGGATGAATGAAAAAATCTTTTCTGATACAGGGAATGTTAGATCCGTTTTGTGTGATGTGTCCCGTTACTTTTTCAAGGTCTTCCAGGGAGCCGGAAAAATATTTTTGGTCTGTCAGTATGGAGATTCCGTCCGCTTCGGCAGTCTCATAAAGTTTGGCTTGGCTTAAGGCAGAGGCATTTTTCGCGATGTCTCCTGCTGAGGGAGACTTTCGCTTAATTTCGGATATTACGGAGACTTGCTCATGGCCGTACAATGCGTCAAACAGGTTCGGTCTTTCGAGGTCGACCAGCGATTTCAGCTCCGCACTCGGTATGGGCCGAAGCATGCCTTCCAGCTCTTTCCGCTTGTGGTTCATGATCTCGTTTAGTTTGTCCATTTTTGGGATTCCGTACTTTATTTGTCCGACATTCTTCTATAACCAAGAACTTAAAAATCCAACCTATCCAACTAAAAACTACAGCTGTGAGTGCTATCGACGCTTTGTGTGAAACGGTTTCCGCCCTGCGTGCTCCCGGGGGTTGCGCTTGGGATATTGAACAAACCCACCAATCTCTGGCTGTCTGTCTCATTGATGAGTGCTGTGAGTTGTTGGAAACCCTGGATACGCTGGACATGGATCATATGAGGGAGGAGTTGGGCGATGTGCTGATTCAAGTGCTGATGCATGCCCAGATTGCCAGTGAAAATGGGATTTTTGATTTCGATACTGTCTGCAAGGAGGTGAATGATAAATTAATACGCCGCCATCCTCATGTCTTTGGCCCTGATGACCTGAACTTGAAGGATTCTACTTCGGTCCTGAAAAAGTGGGATGAAATTAAGGCTGGAGAAAAGAATAACAGGAATCAGAAAGAGGGAAAACTCTTTAAAAATCTGCCACCCATGCTGCCCGCTCTGTTGCGTGCTCGCGATGTTTATAAGCAGATCCAGAAACAGGATCTGGATGTCGGTACAGAAATCGATCAGGTCAACATAGAATCAACGTCGGAGGAATTGACTGAAGCAGCAGTTGGGAAAGCCTTATTCGAAATTGCTGCTGCTTGTCGTGTTGCGGGAATTGATCCTGAGTCAGCCTTGCGGCGTTACTCGAACCAAATAGTAGATTCGATTGAAGACAGCCACCGAGACTAAAATTTGTACCGTCGATACCCGGGAGGGGCCGATTATGGTCCCATATGTCATTCGGCGTTCCGGTCGGTCGCGACGGATTTCGGTTACGCTCGATTGTCAAAACCGGGCTCTACTGACATTGCCCAAACGTGCGACCCTCAAAGCCGCCAACGAATTTCTGGGAGAATGTGGTGATTGGTTGGTTGACCAACTGGCCAAGGGAGCAAAGACACGTTCCTTGTTGGAGTATTTAAGAGACAAACCATTTCTAACTCTCAATGGCAAAAAGAACTTTGTTTCATTTGCTTTTACCAATCGGTGTCCGTATTGTGAATACAATATCAAGACCAGCAAAGTTTTGCTTCGTTACGATCCACATACGGTCAATGAGTTGCGAATCAGGGAAGCACTTAAAAAATTTTCCAAGCCGTTTATAACGCAACGCCTGCAAACGCTTTGTGAGTTAAAAAGTATTGATCCTCCTCAACGGGTAACCGTGCGTGATCAATCATCTCGCTGGGGTTCCTGTTCTGTCTCGAAAGGTATTTCACTAAATTGGCGGCTCATTCTTTTGCCGATTCAATTGCATGACTATGTCATCCTGCATGAGCTGGCACATTTAAAGGAAATGAATCATTCGAACTCATTTTGGGGTCTACTTTTATCGTACGACCGAAGGAGTCATAAACTCGACCAGAAGCTAGATGAGGCCGGTAGGGAAATCATAAGCCTTGGCCAAAGCGCCGCATGAAAGCTCAGTCTCCAGATGGAATTGATAGCAATTTATTTGATTTTCTCAGCCATCTTGAAAAAGAGCGAAGGCTGTCCAATTACACGGTTAGAAATTATGGACAGGCAATCCGGGATTTTTGTATTTGGATGAAAGACAAATCACGTTGGGACGGAGAATGGGAGAATTTGTCGCCAACGCTGTTAAAACGATTTCTGATAGACAGGCAATCGACCCATTCCCGAAGAACTATCCACAATCATTTTTCGGCCCTCAAAACATATTCCCGGTACCTGCAGGCCCGAAAACTGATCCAAAAAAATCCGTTCGCCGGGATCGTTCTTCCAAAATTAGATAAACCATTGCCAAAGTTTTTAACGGAGAAACAAATGAGCCAACTGCTGGCAGGACCCATGCGACTTTTGGAAAATGAAAGCTTGGAGCCGTTCCTCGCTTGGCGCGATCGACTAGTGCTTGAATTACTTTATGGTGCAGGTTTGAGAGTGAGTGAGCTGGCCGGCTTAAACTATGGTGGTATTGAATTTAAACGAGGTGTTGCACGCATTCGAGGAAAGGGAAACAAAGAGCGGCTCTGTCCTTTGGGAAAGATAGCGATGCTCGTGCTGGAAAAATTTAAAACCGAGTATTCACCCGCCGCGGGATTCGACGACCCAGTTCTGCTGGGAAACCGGAAGCACCGTATTCGAGTGCGGCAGGTACAATTAATTGTGAAGAAGTACCTCGCCTTGGCCGACCTGCCATTAAATTTAACGCCTCACAAGATCAGGCATTCCTTTGCAACCCATCTTTTGAACCATGGTGCTGATCTGAGGCTTGTTCAGGACCTGCTTGGCCACGCCAGCTTGTCTACGACCCAGGTTTACACCCACGTTTCCATGGGAAGGCTCAAAGATGCTCACCGAAAAGCTCATCCCAGGGCCTGAGATAAAGTGTTCAACTTGGTTTGAAACAGGTGGAAGGCATTTACCGTAAGGCCGCTTCTTTACTGGTCAATTTTCTGAACTGAACGAGGCCGCGGTCTTTGGGTAGAGATCGCCCATCAGAATTTAAGAAGCCTTACAATACTCGAAGCTTATCCCCGATCTTCACCCCGCCACCCTGCACGGTTTTACAATAAATGCCTCGCAAGTTGAGATTTCGAAAATCAGGGATGTTTATCCACTTGAGTACATCGGCGCCAAATTCGCCGGCGAATTTGGCGCAGGCGTCATTGAATACATCCGATACTTGTAAAATAACTTTCCCGAGCCTAAAGCAATTTCCAATTTCGAAGTCAGGTTTACTTAGATCGTGATCCACCACAATGTTATCTCCCGGGTGGTAGTCGTTATTTTTTTCTTTTTGCAGGAGCTCTAAAATTCTGGAGTTGCAAACTGCTACTTGCACCCGTGGATCCGAATACCCATTTTCTAAATGTTTCCACGTTTTATAAATCCAACGATCACCGACGACACCCTCTTTAACATCGATATCGATTCGATCCGGATACTCTCGAATGCCGTCATCCTTACGCGCACAAAGCGAAGTCACACGCCCAGAATAGGGTGCGGATTGAAGGGACTTTTTTAGTAAGGTGAGGCGCGGGTCGTCAGTCATCTTTGTTAGTGAGCGTTGTCGAAAATCCAGTCTCGGTTGGTTTTATTGAACCGATGATAATCTTTTTTTGGTAATGTATTCAAAAACTGGATCCCGTATTGCTTTGTAACAATCCTCGAGTCGAGAATTGTTATAAAGCCCTGATCGTCTTTTTTGCGTATCAGGCGTCCCATTCCTTGTCTAAATTTTATGATGGCCTCCGGTAAGGTCAGTTCCAAAAACGGGCTTTTGCCTTGTTCCTTTAGCCAGTCACTTTTCGCTTCTGCTATGGGGTGAGAGGGGTTTTCGAAGGGTAATCGGGTCATAATCACTTGGGAAAGAGCAGGTCCCGGTACGTCAACCCCAGCCCAGAAACTATCCGTCCCGAGCAAAACCCCGGTGCCTGCCTTGGCGAATTCTTGGGTAAGTTCGGACCTGGGATAATCTTTCCCTTGTTGGAACAAAGGTCTCCCCAATTCTCGGAGCTGAGGTTCGATACGCCGGGCAATCTGATTCAGGTCGTAGTAATTCGTGAAGAGAATCAAACTGCCACCTTGGACCTGCTCCACCGCAAATAGAATCATTTCTTCCAGATAGTCCAGATCCTGGCGTCCATCACTGATGGATGGAGGCGGTGAGTCTTCTGCCACAAAAACCTGGACATTCCGCTCATAGTCGAAGGGCGAATCCACCTGGAAAGCCATTTCCTTTTCAGCCCCAATCTGGCTCTGAAAGTTTTCCATAGACGGACCCGTGGCCAAGGTGGCGCTTGTCAGGAGAATTCCAGTGTCGCGCATGAATAGACTTTGTTTGAGGTATTCGGCCACATCAATGGGGGCACTTCTCAAGTAGATGATTTTGCCTGCTCGTCCACCTCGTTCCACCCAATATATCTGGTCTTCCAGTGATTGTCCGATAAATTGCTTTATGCCGTTGTACAAATCTGTGAGGCGATCTCGTTGGTCTTCGACTATCGATTTCTCAGGGCCATCGTCCAATAAAATAGCGAGTTGCTTAACCCTGATTATCAGACTGCTGAGTTGAGGTAAAATTGCAGGATCCAACCAGTCGGGTTTATAAATTCTGGCGATTTCCTGCTTTTCCAGGAAGAGGCTGCGTACCTGATCAAAGAATACATCACTCTCTTTACGTACTCGAACGACCAACTCGTAATCCCGTTGTTTTCCATGGTGTTTCAATAGTCCTTTTTTGCATTTGGGATTATAGAGAAAGGAAAGCAATCGATTCACTCCGTAGGAGCTGATACCCATTCCGAAATGGCCCGTGGCGACTGTCGGTACCGTGTGAGCCTCATCCAGGATTACAAAATCTTCAGGATATAAAACGCCTCGACCCTTTGGAGCCGGCATTCCTGATCCTAAAAGTGAGAATAACAGGCTATGATTTACGATGAGTATATGTGCGTCTCGAATTTTGTTTTGGGCCTTTTGGTAATGGCACACTTTCGGATCACAGTGCTTTTTATTGCACGCGGAGGAGTCGGCACTTACCCAGTCCCAAACTTCGAAGGAAGGCTGAGGAACCAATTCTTGGCGAATGCCCGATTTAGTTTCTAACGACCAATTTACGATGCGTTGTAGGTCCGTTTGTTCTTTGCTCGAGATAAGCTCGGTCTTTTGCGCGATAGCTTGATCCAGCCGCGTGGTGCACAGGTAATTTCCTTTTCCAATCAGAAAAGCTACTTTGAAGACTGCAAAAGGGTTCAGTTCAGGAACGCTTTTAAACAGACGCTTACAAATCTCGAGATCCTTATCCTTAATTTGCTCTTGGAGCGAAATGGTGTGTGTGGCTACAACGCTTTGCCGCTTGTTTCGCACCGCGTGCAAAATAGCAGGTATCAGATACGCCAGGCTTTTCCCTACCCCGGTTCCCGCCTCAAAGAGGAGTGGCTGATCATTTGATAAAGCACCTATAACTTCTCGGGCCATCGTTTCCTGCTGCGGCCGATACTCCATGCCCAGATGCTGTTGTAGCCAGCCGTTTTCCTGAAAGGTTTTGCGGATCCACTTGAATAAGACTTCTTGAGTGGAATTTGCCTCGAGCTCGTTTTGAAAACCAATCATTGAAGGTGTTCAAACGTTCAGGAATCGAGGTGTCGACCCAAAAGCTAATATTTGATGATTCCTTATTGAATTTTCCGTTTTTGCATTCTCAAATAAAGATTTGAAAATGGGAATTTCGCCTCTTTATTTATGAATAAATTGTCTAAAACGCCTAAGATAAGATACGTCCCCTGTTGCAACAGTTTAAAAACCAGGCGCTGAAACCAGCCTTAAAAGGAGCGGTCATCGTTTAGATGATGCGACGGCCGCCCAGCGCATTCGCTGGGCGGTTGAACAATTTGGTGATCAATTGGTGATGAGCACCAGTTCTAGTGCCCAATCAGGTGTGATGCTTCACCTGGTTTCAACCATCGCTTCCCAAGTGCCTATAATTTCGGTGGATACGGGTTATTTATCCATAGGAGATACCCATAGCACGTCCAAGTTACGGGATGGCATGGGGATCCCGAGGACACAAGACTTGGGGGCCTTAAGCGGGAATGTGAGCTGCATGAATTGCCGGGTCAGAACGACTTTCAAATTTAAAGCAATCTAGCCGTCGGCGTTTTTATAATTCTTACACCGGTATTTGAGGAGAATGCTTGATTCGCCCAAGCGTGAAGATTCCAATAGTTCAAGTTGCCCTGTCCAACTTCTATGGATCAATGGCATTCCTGAACCAAACAATTGTGGTTCTAATGTGATCCAGAATTCATCAATGAGTTCGGCTTTTAAAAATTCGGTGTAGACTGAACTCCCTCCCAATATAGCGACTGATGCATCCTGGTATCCGGCCGAGCGAATTATATCCAACTGCTTTTCGGGAGGTAAGGCTGTAAAATGAATTTTATGTGGAATTTCCTGATCGCTATATATCTCGGGAGAGCGGGAGAGGATAATTCGCAAACCTCGTTTACCGGATTTAACTTGCTTCAGAATATGGGGCTTAGCGGCATCATAAGTTTTGCGGCCCATGACTTTGACCGGAAATTCTTCCATTAATTGAGTGAACCACTTTTTGTCGGCTTCGGAGGTAAACTCAGTTCCTGGTTCATCCCTTCTTGTGATGAACCCTTCCAGCGATTGGGCAGCAATAGCGATTAGTTGCATTAATAGGTGTAAATTCTTCTGAGAAAAGAAATTGTCTTCGTGCTTGCAAAAAGGAAACAGGTTTTTTCTTTGAACCAGTTATGATAATTCCGGATACAAAGTCACTCATCGACGAAATAAACAAGCGCGGCGGTTACTTGTGGAGGTATCTTTGACGTTGAAAACAAGCAGGCCGAAATTGCAAAGATGGAGGCCACGATGGCCGAGCCGGGTTTTTGGGATAATCAAAGTAAAGCACAAGAAACGGTCACTCGCCTGAACGTGGTCAAGCGATCGGTAAACCTGATGACTGGTTTTCAGGCTCAGGTCGATGATATGAACACTCTGGCTGAGCTCGTTGAGGAAGAAGAAGGTGATTTGGATGGCGAATTTTCCCAGGAATTGAAGATCACTGCTGAAGCCTTGTTTGGATCGCTCGAGGAGCTAGAGATTGCTTCCTTCCTGAGTGGTCCGCATGATTCCGCCAATGCATTCCTTACTATTCATTCAGGAGCCGGTGGCACGGAATCCTGTGATTGGGCCGAAATCCTCTACCGCCAGTATACACGATGGGCTGAGAGGAACGGCTATGAAGTTGACGTCCAAGACATGCAACAGGGCGAAGAAGCCGGATTGAGTCGCGTAACGATTATGATCAAGGGCTTAAACGCTTACGGTTATGCGAAGGCAGAGCGAGGCGTTCATCGCTTAGTCCGTATTTCACCCTTCGATTCCAATAAACGAAGGCACACGTCCTTTTGTTCGATAGATGTTATTGCCGAAATCGTCGATGACATTGATATTGAGATAAATGAAGAGGATTTGCGGGTAGACACATATCGGTCCAGTGGAGCCGGCGGTCAACACGTAAATAAAACAGAATCCGCAATTCGCCTTACTCATTTGCCATCGGGTATTGTTGTGGCTTGTCAGAACGAGCGTTCGCAACATAAAAACCGGGCAACTGCGATGAGAATGCTTAAATCCCGACTTTATGAAAAGATGCAGGATGAAAAACGGGCTGAAATGGATAAGTTTTACGGTGAAAAAGGCGAGATTGGCTGGGGCAATCAAATCCGTAGTTACGTTTTTCAACCCTATCAAATGGTCAAGGATTTACGGACTGGCGTGGATACATCCGACATACAGGGTGTCATGGATGGGGATATCAATCGTTTTATTCACGCATGGTTGCGTGCCGGTTGCCCCACTTCCCGAAACAAGGATATAAACATGGAGGAGTAAAAGTGATTCTTCCTCGAGAACAGAGCGGACATTCTTATCATCGCCTTAAAGAATCCTTCAAGGCTACTCCCATGTTTGAGGACAAGACCTGGAAGCTCTCTCCTCATGCCTGGCCCATAACCCAAAGTGAATTAGACGAAATCAATCTTTTGGGCCAGGCCTGTCTGGATTTTCATAAGGCGCTTGAAATACTATATCTCCGGTCCTCGGACGGAAAGAAGCTGCTGAGGAATAAAGATCTGATCGCATCCTGGGTTGCAGATTATTTGGACAGAGGGAAACCCCATCACCTTATTCGCCATGGGTGCTGCAAATTCTCTCGAGGTCAGTTACCCTCCGTAATCCGACCCGATCTTTTGCTGACCGATTCCGGATTTGCCCTGACTGAAATAGATTCCGTTCCAGGAGGTATCGGTTTAACCGCTTTCTTGAACCAATTGTATTCAGAAGTTAACGACAACGTAATTGGGAGAGGCGATCTGATACTGGGAAGGTTTTACCAGGCTCTGGCTGCCAAGGCACCTGATAAACATGCTCCATTAATTACGATTGTGGTTAGCGACGAGGCTGCAACTTACCGCCCGGAAATGGTTTGGATTTGCGAGGAGATGCAGAAACAAGGCAAACGGGTTTATTGTTGTCATCCCGATGATGTCTATCCACTTGGAGATGTTCTGCATGTTTCCATCGATGGAAACCCAGAAAAGGTGGATGTCATATACCGTTTTTTTGAGCTATTTGATCTGCCGAACTTGAAGACGACTCCCTATTTTTTCGAAGCCTTGAAGCAGGAGGTCGTTGAGTTGACTCCTCCCATGCGGGCATTTCAGGAAGAAAAGCTAAGCCTTGGTTTGTTTCATCATGGCATGCTTAAAGATTTTTGGCGGGAAAATTTGCCAAAGCGTTCATTGAGTGCACTGGCTAAAACGATTCCAAAAAGTTGGGTGATGGATCACACACCCTTACCACCAACTGCCGTTTTAGATGGTCCTTTGGTTGGCGGGCAACCCATTCGTGAATGGTCGGATCTTTCCGAAGCATCTAAGAAAGAGCGCAATTTGATTATTAAAATTAGCGGATTTCATGAAACAGCTTGGGGAGCACGCAGTGTGATCTTCGGTTCTGATTCTTCGAAGGAGGAATGGCGTGAAGGAATCGAACAAGCGGTTCAAATGAGTGGAAGTCATCTCCATGTGTTACAGGAGTACCGGAAACCCAAGCGGTTCACCCATCCAGTATTTGCTGATCCGGAGAACACCTTTGAAATGCAGGGACGATTGCGACTTTGCCCGTATTTTTTTGTGCAAGGAGACAAAGCGGAACTCGTTGGCATCCTGGCTACATTCTGCCCTGCGGATAAGAAGATCATTCACGGAATGCGGGATGCCGCCATGCTTCCATGCCAGTTAGTAGCAGATTAGTCCGAATACGACTTTGTATTTTCCAGTCTTCTATGCCAGCTTGTTAAACTTGAGTGTTGAGACGCTGATATTTCCATTGTTGAAAGTATCCCAGTCGTTCGGCAAACCAGGGCGAGATTCGATGGTTGCACGCCCAGAATAACGAAATCGAAATGTGTCGTTCCCGCGACGTTCAAAAAAGCTTCCAATTTTAATTTTGCCTGGTTGGGTAGCGATCCATTTAGAACTCTCATCGACGCGCGAGGGAAAATTCACATTGTCGACCTGGCAATCCTCATTCCCCTCTCCTACTTTTTTCAGCGTATAATCAGTTGCCAATTTCGCAGCCCTATCCACCCTGGTCCGCACTGTCTCGGTCGGATTGACCTGGTCCAGTTTCACTTCATTAAAATCTTTGGCTAATAGATGAATTGAGAAGGCGACTGCAGGTATTTCCCATCCGGCTCCTTCCAGAGCTCCCGCAAGAGTTCCGGAACTCAAGAGAATTGGCAGGAGGGCATTGAATCCCACATTAATGCCTGAAACCACCACATCCGGTTTTTTCGGCAGTAAATGACCGAGGGCGATGTTTACAGCATCCGTCGGTGTGCCGTCAATGGCCCATGCTTTCGCACCATCGAATCCAGTGTATTCTTCTATTTGAATTTCCTGGTGGCGGGAAACTTTTCGGCCTACCCAACTTTGCTCCTGTTTTGGAGCTGCCACGTAAACATTTCCTTGGGCGGACAAGGCATTTACCAGGGCCCTTAAAAAATAAACTTCTATCCCGTCGTCGTTGGTGACAAGAAACGTTAGCCTTTCCTGTGATTTTATCATTTTGGTTTCCTTCGCTTTGGGTTGTTTTCCCCGGAAAACCAGGAAGCATAGTGGATTTTGAGAAGCTATTAGGATGTGTGTTCAGGACGCATATCCACCCAAATAAAGCAGGTCCTCTTCTTTTGAAAAGGTTTTAGTTTCTAGAATTGTATAATCTGCGGCTTTCCTTCAATGGAGCCAATTTTTTGAAAAATGCCCCAAAATGGCTGATTTCTTCCGTCCACACCTGATGATAGGATGGGGGATAGACCTAAATGGGGGGCGGAGGAGCCTTAATCGTTTGTGCAAGCGGCCCAGAATACTTTGGTTTATATGCGTATGGAAGTGTATCTAAAATTTAAATTTGCTTGTTTGGCATTCTTATTGATTGCCCTTGGTGGCGTGGTGTCCCTTCTTCCCAGTAGTTTCAAAGGGTTGCATGCCGAGTCTACTTTTGTGTCCGGCCAGAACGAGGAATTGCTGGATACAATTTTTGAAGAGGAGAAATCCAATGCCGTTTGCCGATTCCTCAAATCAAAGAAGTTGAAGGCCTGACGGGCTAACCAACTTTTTTCTGTTGCTGTTAGTTAAAAAGCCCACTGAAACAGCGGGCTTTTTCATTAAAGAATTTGATTTGTCCTGGCTTAATTCTCGGAACTATCCGCAGTTACCTCTTCAACAGTATCATCTGCTGAGTCTTTCGCGGCTTCATCTTCAGATGCTGCTTCTCTGTCGGCCATCGCAGCTTTTCGGCTCAGCTTCACGCGTCCTTTGTCGTCGATGCCAATGCACTTAACCCAAATCTCGTCTCCAACCTTTGCAACATCTTCAGTCCTGCGGACACGGAAATCGGCGAGTTCGGAAATGTGAACCAAGCCTTCCTTCCCGGGGAGAGCTTCTACAAATGCACCGAAATCCTTTACGGATTTTACAGTGCCTTGGTAAATCTCACCAACTTCGATATCGGCCGTCAGAAGTTTGATCTCGTTGTAGGCAATCTCGAGCGACTGTCTGTTGTTGGAGTAAATGTAAACTTTGCCACTGTTATCTTCATCTATTTCAATGATGGCACCTGATACTTCGGTCATCTTCCGGATGGTCTTGCCACCAGGCCCGATGAGCAGTCCGATCTTTTCGGGATCGATTTGAATTGTTTGGATACGTGGAGCATTCTCTTTCACATCGGCACGTGCTTCGGGCATGGCTTCAGCCATGGTGTCCAGAATCTTCATCCGGGCGTCGAAGGACTGTTGGATCGCTTCCTTCATTATGTCGGCCGGTAATCCATTGATCTTTAAATCCAGCTGAAAGCCAGTAATGCCTTCTCGGGTACCGCAGATTTTGAAATCCATGTCTCCGAAGTGATCTTCATCACCTATGATGTCGGTCATCACGATTGCCTTGTTCATCGTGCCGTCTTCAGCTCGTTCGGTAACTAATCCCGTGGATATACCTGCAACGGGTGCAAGGATTGGCACACCAGCATCCATAAGGGCCAGGCAACCCGCACATACAGAGGCCATAGAAGTAGAACCGTTTGATTCCATGATTTCGGAAACGATTCTAACCGAGTAGGGAAATTCGTCTTCCGCCGGAATTACCGGTAGCAGCGAGCGTTCAGCTAATGCACCGTGTCCAATTTCACGTCGACCCGGAATCCCAAATCTGCCAGTTTCACCTACTGAGTAAGGTGGAAAATTGTAATGCAGAATGAATGACTTTTCTTTACTCCCGCCGGTAATGGCGTCGAGTGACTGGGAGTCGCTCATGGCACCCAAAGTTAACATGCCCAACGACTGTGTTTCTCCACGAGTGAATACGCTGGAACCATGGACCGTTGGCAGGATATCAGTATCGCAGGTAATTGTCCTGAGATCCAATGGTCCCCTACCGTCGGCACGCTTGTTTTCAGTCAGAATACCTCCCCGGTAGGCTTCCTCCTGGAGAACTTCCATTGCCATGTTCAATTGAGCCCGTTCAAATTCCTCCTCACCCTGAGCTTCGATCATCGCCGCTTCGGCTTCCTCATTGAGGGCTTTGAGCGCGGCGCGCCTTTCCAATCTCTTAGGCGTGTTTACGGCTTCTTGAAGGCGGTCGCCAAGCAGGTCTTTTACAAATTTTAGGTTTTCTTCGGTAACGTTATACAATTCGAATTCGCGCTTTTCTTTACCGCCGGCTGCGGCCAGTTCACGTTGGGTAGCGATAATCGGCTGGATGGCTTGTTGTGCAAATTCCAGGGCTTCGATAAAGCGCGATTCCGGAATCTGATCTGCCGATCCCTCGATCATGAGCATTTCCGTCTCGGTTCCTACGTAAATCAAATCCAGGTCTGAGTCGCACTGCTCTTCGTTGGTTGGGTTGACCACAAATTCACCGTTAATCTGGCCAAGGCGAATGCAACCTACGGGTCCGTTCCAAGGTATGTCGGACATTAGTACTGCTGCTGATGCTCCATTGACCATGAGGATATCCGCATCATTTACCAGATCAGTTGATAGAAGAATACCAATGACCTGTACTTCGTTCATGAAACCTTTTGGAAAGAGCGGACGCAGAGGCCGATCACACAGGCGGGAGGTTAGAATTTCTTTTTCGCTCGGTCTGCCTTCACGTTTAAAATAGCCTCCAGGGAAACGTCCAGCAGCCGAATATTTTTCCCGGTAATCGACGGTGAGTGGAAACCAGTTTTGATTTGGCCGCAGTTCCTCTGCGACTGTCGCGCTTACAAAGAGGTTGGTTTCACCAAGTGAAACGGTGACTGCTCCGCTGGCTTGTTTGGCAATATCGCCGGTGGAAAATTTCATTCCGAGCCCGTCGACTGTAACTGAATGAGTTTGATTCATTGTTTTGGATTTTTCTATTGAGTTTCAATTACAGGCGGGACTTATGATTGTGGTGACATGAGGCTTGGTAGCCTTCGGTTGCCGAACCCGCCTTTCTTCTAACAGGGGAACACCGCATGCCATTGGACGGAAGGGTTAGTTTCCATGTAGTTTTTTATGGATGATTACGGTTAGCGGCGGAGCTTGAGATCTGCCAACAACTGTTTATATTTGTTGAGTTCGTGCCGTTTTACGTAATCCAACAACTTACGTCTGCGGCTGGCCAGCGCGATCAATCCACGGCGGGAGTGATAATCTTTGCGATGAACCCGCAGGTGTTCTGTGAGTTGAGAGATCCTCGCACTTAAGAGTGCAATCTGCACTTCGGAGGACCCGGTATCATTGTCGCTTTTGCGAAACTTCTCAATTATGGGTTGTTTATCTATTTTGGTGTTTTTCGACATTTTGGTTCTATATGTGTTCACGACTTTTGGCAAAAATGCCTGGACTCAGCCGGAGCCAAATCCACCGTTCGCCCCGAGGGGTGTCGCGGAGAGAGTTCCCTGTCGGAGGCCTCTGCCCTAACGGTAAACGGGTGAAAATGGTGGGGTAAAGTTTTGTTGGCAAGGATTTTCGATTGCCTATACGCCAGGATTATTTGGACTGGGCGCTTTTAAGTGGCTGTCAGCCGCAGAGACTTTCATTCTGCCTCGCTATCATCAAATCGTCCAGGTACTGGGACCATAGACAATATCCTGCAAAGAGGCCTTCGCTGCATCACTGGCTTTGGCTTCCACTACCTGTTCATGAATTTGCGAATCATAGGTTGGTTTATCAACCTGACGCAATATTCCCACCGGTGTAGGGAAGTTGGGATATTCCATTTCCGCCAGCATGGCTGTGTAAAGGGAGCCGGTCTGATCTGGCTTGTGAAACAGAACATTTTTCTCTACAGGGTCGGCATCTCCCAGCTTAACGACTTCTGGAGTGGATCCGTTCAAGCTGATTCCCATCTTCTCTTCCTTGCCGAAAACCATGGGTTGATCCGCCTCGAGAATAAGTAAATTATCATCACGGTTTTGGCGTCCATAGACTGGTTCCCAGGTCTTGTTATTAAAGATTACGCAGTTTTGGAAAATCTCTACAAAGGAGACGCCTTTGTGCTCCTGGGCAGCCTTGAATACCGAAATCATGTGTTTGGGGTTCGTGTCCACTGTTCTGGCGATGAATGTGGCTTCTGCCCCCAAGGCGAATAGGATGGGGTTTATTGGATTATCGATTGAACCTGACGGTGTGGTCTTGGTCCGGGTTCCCACCGGTGAGGTTGGGCTGTATTGGCCCTTGGTGAGTCCATAGACACGATTGTTAAACAATAGAATATTCACATCGACGTTGCGCCGGAGCATGTGCATGAGGTGATTTCCTCCGATACTCAGGCCATCACCGTCACCCGTTATCATCCACACGATTAGTTCCGGATTGGCCACTTTGACGCCAGTCGCTATTGTGGGCGCTCTGCCGTGGATAGTATGAAATCCGTAGGTGTTCATGTAATAAGGAAATCGGCTTGAGCATCCGATCCCACTCACGACCACGTAATTCTCCTTGGGAACGCCCAGTTCTGGGAGGCATCGTTGCAGGGAATTCAAAATAGCGTAATCCCCGCATCCAGGACACCAGCGTACGTCGTTAGGCGTCACGAAGTCTTTTTTTGTTAGCTTTTTTTCTTCCAGGGTTTCTGTGGACATATTTTTTGAATGGAAAAGTTGGATTTCTTAGTCCTGAAGGAGTTCGTGGATTTTTTTGGTGAGCTCCTTAACCTTGAAGGGCTGGCCCTGTACTATGTTGAAAGGAATGGTATCGACCAGGAATTGGGATCTCAGCAATACGTTCAGTTGTCCCATATTGAGTTCCGGAACCAGAATTTTTTCAAAACCCTCAAATATTTTAGGAAGATCATTGGGAAGTGGATTGAGGTGCCGCAGGTGAATACTGCTGACTGAAAACCCTTCCGCCTGCATCGAACGAATACAAGATGTAATCGAACCGAAGGTGCCGCCCCAACCGACTGCGAGAACCTTGCCGGTCTTTTCTCCGAAAATTTCAGTTGGCGGAATCGACTCGGCAACTTTCTTAATTTTTTCAGAACGAATAAGGGTCATATCTTCATGATTACTGGGGTCGTAACTCACATTTCCGCTTTCGTCCTTTTCCAGGCCACCAATGCGGTGTTCCAATCCTGTCTGGCCCGGAATCGCCAGTGTGCGGGAAAGGTTTTCCGGGTTACGAGAAAAGGTGCTATAGGGTTTCCCTTCTTCAGCAAAAGGTACGTCCATCTGAGGATACGAATCAACAGATGGGACCTTCCAAGGTTCGGCACCATTAGCCAGGTAAAGGTCACTCAAAAAGATAATGGGTGTGCAGTAGGTTAGGGCAATCCGGATGGCCTCGATGGCTGTTTCAAAGCAATCAGATGGACTGTTTGCTGCAATGACCGGGATTTGAGCATCGCTATGGCGCCCGTAGATGGCCTGCAACAAATCACTTTGTTCCGTCTTGGTAGGTAAGCCGGTACTAGGCCCTCCCCTCTGAATATTGAGAATTACGAGTGGTAATTCTGTGGCTGTGGCGAGACCGATAAATTCTGCTTTCAAACACATGCCGGGTCCACTGGTGCCAGTCACACCCAGGTTACCGGCAAAACTGGCTCCAAGCGCGATACCGATTGCTGCAATTTCATCCTCTGCTTGCAGAGCCTTAACACCGAAGTGTTTGTAGGCAGCTAATCCTTCAAGGATAGACGAAGCCGGCGTAATCGGATATCCTGAATAGAGGAGGTTGCGTTTCGCCTTTTCGGCCCCCGTTATCAGTCCAAGAACGAGTGCATCGTTGCCTGAAATCTTTCTGTACTTACCTGCTTCAACCTCGGCTTTGGCCACCATGTAACGATTTCGGGATGTTTCGGTGGTCTCGCCGAAAAAGTAACCTGCCTTCAAGACCTTGATATTTGCATCCGCCAATACGGGCAATTTTTTACCCCACTTGGATTCAATGAATTCGATGGTTGTCTCCAAGGAGCGGCTGTAGATCCAATACATGAATCCCAACGCAAAAAAGTTTTTGCACCGCAGCTTATCCTTGTTACTCATCTCGATCTCCGAGAGCGATTCCAGCGTAAAATGGTTGATGTCGACTTGGATTAATTCGTATTTACCTATCAGGCTTTCGTCTTCAAGCGGGTTGGAATCGTAACCGGCCATTCTCAGGTTTTCATGACTGAAGGCTGCTGAATTTAATACCAGAATTCCGCCTTCCTCAAGCTCACTCAGATGTACGGCTAGTGCCGCCGGGTTCATTGCCACCAGCGCGTCCGGTCTGTCGCCCGGGGTCAGGATTTCTCTGCTCCCAATTTGTATCTGAAATGCAGATACGCCAGGAATGGTTCCGGCAGGCGCCCGAATCTCGGCTGGAAAATCGGGAAATGTGGCTAAGTCATTTCCAAATGCAGCGCTGCTGTCGGTAAATCGTTCTCCTATGGTTTGCATGCCGTCTCCTGAATCTCCGGCAAATCGAATAACGACGGATTCTAGTTCCTGAAACTCCTCGGCGTGAGTGGACTGAGTGTCCATATTTCTAGATTAAGGGCTATTGGAATGTAATATGAAAACGCGCCAATTGATAGCGTTCTATTCGTTTAGTCAACTACTACCGCTATAAGATTTAATAACTTTATGACGGACTGAAATAAGTTTTTTAAATTGCGGTTCTTTTTGGAAAATCATAGTAGAAAATGGTCCTAGTTTTAACGAGTTTTTGAACCCATTGTAATTTACTATCCAGCCCTAAAGATGATTTCTCTGATCTCCGAACAACCCGGAATCCTTTTCAATCCTTTTAAGATGATTTTTTTGTGGAATTGTAGTTCCTGTTTAATGACCGGATTGCTCACTGCCACGTACAGACGGACGTTTTTGTGCAGGCTTAATGGTTGAGCATAGGTTGCGTTTCTTTCGCCTACAAGTTGTATCCATTCAGCGCGGATTAACTCCTCAGGTCGTCTCTCCTCGAGACTAAATTGTTGAATAACCTTTTCCATGACCGCATCCAGGTCTTTCTCCTTTCTCAAGTACGCTCTGGAATAATTCGGAGGCAGACCGCGCAGGCTGGCGATCAGGTTGTTGGTCTTTCGGCTAAATGCTGTTGACTTGGGCAATGATTGGACGAACAGATTTAGATGGATCATTCGATTGATCGCTCAGCCTGTCGAGACAAAGCAGTCCTGTCTGAAGCGTCCCCTGGTTGTTTCAGCTTGAAATGACCTGTTCGGACTTCAGGAAGCCGGTCGAGCCAGAATATTTGGTGAAACAACCTTTGGTGAATCTTGGGCATCCTTGATGAAAATTCTTCCAAGTGGCGATGTGTTGCAATACGCCGTTGGCGATTACCACACACCTAATGGCTGCCTGATAGAAACAATGGGGCTGTACCCGACGTGGTAGTGTTTCCTTCCAGACACCTGTCAGGCATGTCGTAAAATTGGAGAGGAGGATGGGGGAAACTAAAAGAACCGAATCATCGAGGATTTCAATCATTTGGTTACTGATCGTCCTGAATTTAATCTCTCCGAGTTGGCAGCATACAATGGCGATTAGGGTTATTCCGATAGCTTCCCAATCCATAGGGTGACCATCCACATAATTTCAAATTGCAAAGTAAAAAACTGCGGTTACGAAAAGACCTAGGGTAATAAACTTAGCCATTTTGTATTTCCTTATTTTTTCTCAATTTCTTTTAGTTGGATGCCTTCGATCATCCATTTTTTGACTACCCTTGTGGATTAAAAAGGGGAATGAGAAGTAAACGACTATCACTACGCCGCCGAGAATGAGCATGACTAAAATTACTACGTCCTTACTTTCTATGAACAGTGTTTCTTAGTAACAAAATTACATAATAACTACAATAGGGACTTGGGATTCATGGAGGGGTCCAAATCAGAAACTCATGGTTTCCGGGCTCCTCCTTATTGAATCTCGGGCCAAATTGCATTAGTAGCTGCTCTTAATATTTCGAATCTTGAATGAAGCTCCTTTTTAGATACTTGGGAATTCTCCTGTGTTCTCTTCCGCTTACAGGTGTTTTTGGCCAGGAATTGAGTCATGCAGCGGAGATGAAGGGGGGGCTGGCCCTATTTAAAAATGAGGTTCGCGGAATTTTGGAGCAGCACTGCATCGAGTGCCATGGGCAAGGGGACTTGGAGGGCGATTTTGACATGTCCACTCGGGGATCCCTTTTTGAGAGTGGCTTTGTGGGCGGTTCCGCCGCTGAAAGTGATTTAGTAGACTCCATTACCCACCGATTTGAGCCCTTCATGCCGCATGAGGGGGACAAATTGGATGAGGGTTCTATTGAAGCGATTGCGCGTTGGATTGATTTGGGCGCGCCTTACGACCATCCATTGGTTGAGGGCGTAAATTTAAAGAATCAGGGTCCGGTGGAGGTCACAGACCGAGACCGGGACTATTGGGCCTACCGGCCAATAACGATGCCGGATTTTCCTGTGATTCAGAACGACCTTTGGCCCCGAAACGAAATCGATCATTTTGTTCTGAATCAATTGGAAGAGCGTGGCTTGTCGCCCAATGAAGAAGCAAAGCGCAGAACCTTGATCCGGCGTTTATTCTTAAACGCAGTGGGCTTACCGCCGTCACTCAATGAAGTGGCAGTTTTTGTAGGTGACTTTAAACCGGGGGCCTATGAGCGGCTGGTTGAGCGGGTGTTGAACTCAAAGCATTTTGGAGAACGCTGGGCACGCCATTGGATGGACATAAGCCGCTTTGCGGAGACCATGGGCTTTGAAACTGATTTTGACCGTCCCTTTGCTTACCATTACCGCGATTTCCTCATTAAAGTCTTCAACCAAAACATGCCCTATGACCAGTTCGTGCGGTGGCAGATTGCAGGGGATCAACTCGATCCGGAAGATCCTCTCGCTTTGATAGCTACCGGCTTCCTCGGTGCGGGAGTTATTTCGACGGTGATCACTGAAAAGGAATTTGAATCTGCCCGCTATGATGAGTTGGACGATATGGTCAGTACGATAGGTGCCGCATTTTTGGGTACGACGATTGGTTGTGCGCGCTGCCACGACCACAAATACGATCCGATCCCCACCAAGGATTATTACGGTCTGATCGCCAACTTTACACGAACAGTGCGAACTTATATCGATCAAGATCCTTTTGCCGACCAGTTTGAAGGACAATTGGCGAAATTTGATCTTGAGAAGGATCGGTTGTACCAGGAATTGGCACGGTATGAAGAATCCGTGATGGAACCCCGTTTTGAAAGTTGGTTAAAGGAAGGTTCCTTCGATATACCTGCCGACCGTTGGATTGTCCTTAGCCCTGATACCTTTGAATCGATGCAGGACGCTGAGATGAACAAGCTCTGGGATGAGTCGATGCTCGTGCAGAGTCAGTTTATCGATGTAGACAATGAAAACCTTGTTTTCGAGTTTGAGACGAGCTTGCAGAACCTGGCTGCGCTTCGTATGGAAACACTGACTCATCCGCTGCTCCCCAATCAAGGACCGGGAGGAGATTACGAGGGAGGATTCACCCTCTTAAATCTGACCGTGGAGGTACAGGACCTGAGTCTCGAAGAACCTATGTGGAAGAAAGTGGAATTGGAGTCGGCCGTCGCGACTTCAGAGAAAAATGATCAATCGTTCAGTGCCAAGGCCATCTTCGGTCACGTTTCTCAAGGTTGGTCCATCAGTGAGAATGCCCTAGGCAAAGATCAGGCTATAGTCATTTGGTTCAAGGAACCCTTGGGATTTCGCAAATCCATCCGCATAAGAGTAAAATTATCGAGTGGACTCAACCTGCACCAGATGGTTGGTCGACCTCGATTTTCTGTTACTCACGATCGGGATGCACCGGTTGAGGTTAGCAGTGGAGTGTCGATGCCAGCATACCAGGGCATGCTGAAATTATTTGTCGGGAGGCAGCCAGAGACCTTGCTCGATAAGGAAAGGACTGCCCTACGGAGGTGGTTTGGCCGTGAAGATACTGGTTGGCAGATTATTTGGCGTGGTATTCAGGAGCATGAATTGAACCGACCAAAAACCCAAAAGCTACGCATCATGGTTGCTACCGATACATCGCACCCCATATGGCACCGCAGTGCGGCTAAGGGATTTCCGTCGTTTTATGAAGAAACCAATTTTCTTGAGCGTGGCGATACTGAGCAAAAGGGAGCCGTTGCCCAGCCTGGGTTTCTGCAAGTATTGATGCGTCCAGGATCTCAGTTCCCGTCTGACTCTGGCCGCGATTCTCGAAAGCGGTTCTCACATTGGCTGACGGACGTTGAGGCAGGAGCTGGTAGCTTGCTTGCGCGCGTTTTTGTTAATCGGGTTTGGTATCATTATTTTGGCCGGGGCATCGTAGAAACGCCAAATGATTTTGGGAAGCAGGGTGGTGACCCGAGCCATCCGGAACTCTTGGAATGGTTGGCGGCCGACTTTGTTGAGCATGGCTGGGACATCAAGCGTTTGCATCAACAAATTCTAACCAGCGCCACATTTCGGCAAGATTCAGAGTTCGATGCGAAAAAATCGAACCTCGACATGCACAACCGATGGCTTTGGAGGTATGTCCCTAGACGTTTTGAAGTCGAGGTGATCAGGGACTCCTTGTTAATCGTTTCCGGCTTGCTTGATAGAACCCAGTTCGGGCCAGGGACGCGGGACCCTGATATGCTACGACGTAGCATCTATTTTTATATCAAACGCAGTGCTTTGATTCCGGAAATGGTATTGTTTGATTGGCCAGAACATTTGGTGAGCATCGGCCGTCGACATAGCACCACTATCGGGCCGCAGGCACTACATTTTCTCAACAGTCGGCAAACCCGAAAATATGCCGAAGGATTTGCCCAGCGACTAGCGTCCTGGAATGACTTAGATGAACTGGTTTTGCAGGCGTACTTGATTGCGTTTGGCAGGTTCCCGAAGACAGAGGAAATAGAGTTAGGAAAACAGTTTTTAACGACCCAGGCTTCTTCTTATCGAGAGAAAGGGCACAATCCCAATTTGGCCATCGTTGACTATTGCCAGTCTCTGTTTAGCTTGAACGAATTCGTTTATATTCGATGATCACTCCTGCCCGAAATACATTCGGTTATCAATCTAAGAAAATTGAACCTAATTAGGTTTATAGTTAAGAAGACGAGGAGGATTTGGATTGCATGAATACCGATAATCCATACGGCTATTGCGGACCGGAGAACACTGATTCTCATCGGTTCTTTACCCGCCGTGAGATGCTAAAGCGATGCGGAATGGGAATCGGGATGATCGGGTTGGCCAGTCTTTTACAGCAGGAGGGTTTGCTCGCTACAGGCGGACCGCTTGAAGATAAGGCGATCAGTCCTTTGAGATCCAAGCCTACTCATTTTGCACCGAAAGCCAATCGGGTAATTTGGTTATTCCTCAATGGGGGACCCAGTCATATCGACACCTGGGATAATAAACCGGAATTGGAGAAATTCCACGATACTGAGTTCGAGGGTTTTGATAAGTTTACCGGCTTTTTCTCCAAGGAAGTAGGTGCCATTATGAAATCGCCCTTTGTGTTTACCCCGCGGGGCGAGTGTGGAAAAATGGTATCCGAACTTTTTCCTTATCTCGGAAAGCATGTAGACAGAATGGCCTTCATTAACTCCATGTATTCGGAGTCTAATAACCACACACCCGCCCTGTTCATGATGAACAGCGGACTGCCACGAAGCGGTTTTCCCTGCATGGGATCTTGGATTACTTACGGATTGGGGAGCGAGAGCCAGGACTTGCCGGGTTTTGTTGTAATGGCAGATCCGTTGGGCCGCGGATTGCCCAAGGGAGGGAGATCGAGCTGGAGTTCCGGATTTTTACCGGGAGTTTATCAAGGCACTCTGGTAAGACAAAAAGGAGATCCCATTTTGAATTTGAGGAAACCAGGGAATTTATCCGGAGGACAACAACGGGCTCAGGTTGAATTAATCAACCAACTTAATCGCTTTGACATGGAGCAGCAGGCTGAGGATTCGGGGCTGTCCGCCCGCATCGAAAGTTTTGAGCTGGCTTACCGCATGCAGACAGCTGCTCCCGAGGCATTCGATATCGAAAGTGAATCCAGCTACATCAAGGATTTGTATGGGCTAAATGATTCCAAATGTGCGCATTTTGGGCGGCAGTGCCTAATGGGGCGACGCCTTCTTGAACGCGGAACCCGGTTTGTTCAAATTTACTCAGGTGGAAATGAAAACCAACGAGGTTGGGATGGCCACATTGATATTTTAGGAAATCACTCTCAGTTCGCAGCGGAAACGGATAGACCGATCGCAGCCCTACTAACCGACCTCGTGCAGCGCGGATTGTTGGAAGATACCCTGGTTATATGGGGTGGCGAATTTGGCCGTCTGCCGGTTTCCCAGGTGGGCACTTTAAAACCGGGAAGGGATCACAACCCGCATGCCATGGTTTATTGGATGGCGGGAGGCGGCGTTAAAGGCGGTGTTTCCTATGGTGAAACCGATGAGCTCGGATATAAGGCCGCCAAGGACCCGGTTCACATCAATGATTTCCATGCAACCATCTTCCACTTGTTGGGAATGGATCATGAACGGCTAACCTATAAGCACAATGGCCGGCGAATGCGACTTACCGATGTGGCCGGTGAGGTGATTCATGACATCATTGCTTAGCGCTGTTAGGTCGTTGAGTTTTGTAGGAGCGGCTTTATGTTGTGATCCCTGTTCTTAGGGTTCAACCCGATCGCGGATTAAAGCCGCTCTTAGATTATTTGGAGACGCTCTTTGAAGGAAGTGTTCGTGTGATTTCCTCGTTTAAGCCACTTTTATGGGCTCGCTTGGCAAGCGAGCCCTACCTTAAGATCCGATTATTAATAAATAGGAACAGATTTATCACCCTTGGATACTTCATGAAAGAGCTGCTTCTGGTGTCGAGTGTACCAGTGGCTATTCCTCTCATCCTTACTGAAGCCCGATTCGCGCCGCCAGGACAGTCTGACCTTCGGAATCAGATATGATTACGGAACTAAAATCTTCAGATTCTGCAAGAGCTGCGAAATACTGACTCAGATGTGCGCCATCCTGGTTTGTGATGACCGCGACCTTGATAGGGTTCGCAGCCAGGAGGGTGAAGCTAAGCAGTGTGAAAATAGTACGGGTTATAAAGTGAAACATGCTTTTCATAGTGGAGTGATGCTTGGTTTTAGCCAACCAGCGACCCCTCCTGGCCGCAATCCTAAAGGATTTTTAGTAACCTGCTAAAATTACCTATTTCTGTTTTTGAGCAGCACGTTTACGAGCCACCGCACGTTTGGCCAATTCATCTGCGATCACACCACTTAGAATGACAGCGCCGATGACGGCGAATTCTGCCCGTTGAAATCCCAGAAAAGCCATATTCATCATGTTTCGCAGTACCTGAAGAAGGGCGGTTCCGATGATGACACCCAAGATTGTACCCGTGCCTCCCCGTAAACTACAGCCACCTAGGACCGCCGCAGCGATGGCATAAAGCTCGTAAAAGTTTCCGAAATCGACTGGCTGAGCCAGGTTTACGTCCAGCACGAATAGCAGACCGGCCAGACCCGCAAGGCCGGAACTGATCACATAAGCCAGGATGATCATGCGGTCCGTATTGATACCGCTAAATTTAGCTGCCTCCTCGTTGTTTCCCAGTGCGAGCATGTACCGACCGTAAATAGTGCGGTTGAGGAAAATCCCCGCCAAAATGGCGATTATCATTAGAATGACGGCTGGTACTGGGATATCCAATCCAATCCTTAATGGTATCTCTCCGGTTGCGAACCAGCGTAAGCCTTTGAGCTCAGTTCCAAATCCCGCTGTCTGGTCGCCCGTAAATCCGCGGGTAATGCCGCGATACATTAGCAACCCACAAAGTGTCACGATAAAAGGTTGAAGCTTAAGCTTGGTAATGAGCAATCCGTGACAGAACCCGATTACAGCGGGTAGTCCTAAGGCAATTAGGATAACAACCGGTACTGGCCAACCCTGATCAATGATCAGCCAGGGTACGCCCACACCCACCAGGCAAACGACTGAGCCCAGCGACAGGTCGATACCCCTGGTAATGATGACGAAGGCCACACCGACCCCGAGTATTCCAAAGAGGGAGGTTCTGCGTATGAGGTTTTCCTGATTGTAGGACCCTAGAAAATTCGGATTGATGATGGCAGTCACGACGTAGACCATCATCAGCAAAACAAATATGCCGAGGATTCGTTTCATCCCATCGTTTTGGGGCCCTGTGAGCTTGGAAAGAAAAGAGATCATAATCTAAATTCTGTTTGGGGCTTATGCGGCATTCGGATTGTCCGTAGCGAGCTGCATGATGGACTCCTCATTCAATTCGTCCCGGGATAGTTCACCTGTGATTCGTCCTTCATGCATGACCAAGGTCCTATCAGACATGCCGAGTACTTCTTCTATCTCGCTGGAAACAAACAAAATGGCGATTCCTCGTTTGGCCAGGTCCTCCATGAGACCATAGATTTCCTGCTTCGCGCCTACATCGATTCCGCGGGTCGGTTCGTCCAGCAGCAGTACCTTAGGTTCCATTGCCAACCACTTGCCTAGCGCCACTTTCTGCTGATTTCCCCCCGAGAGGTATTGTACCACTTGTCTGTCGCTGGGGGTCTTTACGCTCATTTTTTGGATGATTTTTTGCGTTATCTCTCCCTCCCTCGAGTCGTTCAGAAACAAGCCCTTTGGACTCTCTTGTTTCAAACTCGCCAGTCCTAGGTTTTCCCGGACAGTCATTTCGAGGATGAGTCCTTGTTGTTTCCGATCTTCAGGTACCAGAGCGATACCTGCCTTGATTGCCTCTTCCGGGGATTGTGGGGCGGTAGCTTCGCCACAGACGGTTATTTCGCCATTCACCGCGGGCGTCACGCCGAAGAGCGTACCCAGCAACTCGGTACGACCAGCGCCAACCAGTCCAGCCATGCCAACGATCTCACCGGCCTTCAGACTAAAATTGAGTTCGTGTTCAGGATGCTCAGGAGTTCTTAGGTTGCGTACTTCAAGCACGCCGTTGCCTGGTTCATGAATCGTACGGGCGTAAAATTGTGAAATGTCGCGCCCGACCATCAGGCGGACCATCGCATCGTGATTAATTTTTGAGTGGAGGAGGTCACCGGCATTCTCTCCATCACGCAAAACAGTCACCCGGTCGGCCAATTCCTCCACTTCGCCTAGTCGGTGGGAAATATAAATTATGCTGACCCCTCGACTACTGAGGTCCTTGATTACCTGGAAGAGAGTATTCGTTTCATTCTGAGACAAACTGGATGTGGGCTCGTCCATTATGAGTATCCGGGCCTTCACTGAAAGTGCCTTTGCGATCTCAACCAACTGCTGCCGGCCAATGGGCAGATCGCCGACCACGGTTTGAGGATCGACGTCCAGACCCACCCGATTGAGGTAGGCTTTGGAATCAGTAAAGATGGTCGTTTCGTCAATCAAGCCGCGTTTTTTGGGTTCGCGACCCAAAAAAATATTTGCACCTACGCTGAGGTTGGTCGCCATGTTGAGTTCTTGGTGTATCAATGAGATGCCATGTTCCAGGGCATCCTGCACGCCGCGTATCGCCACATTTTCTCCTTCGATGAGTATATCGCCTTCATCTCTTGGCTGAACACCCGACAGAATTTTCATCAGCGTACTTTTGCCAGCCCCGTTTTCCCCCAACAAGGCAAGTACTTCCCCTTTTCTAATATGCAGATCGACATCTTTGAGTGCCCGGACTCCGGGAAAGCTTTTTCCCATGCCGCGAACTTCGAGGAGTGGTGTCGATGAGTCGTCGCTCACTCTTTACCCAACTTCTTTTTCAGATCTGCCCAAAATTCTTCGACATTGTCCTTACGGATTTGCCTGGCGTCTATGTTAATAAAGCCATCATCTCCAGCTCCATGGTCGCGGCCTTCGTGGATGGCTTTTAAAACCTCGATTGATTTGTATCCATACATATATGGATTTTGCACTACAGTACCGTGGATCGTTCCATCAATGATGCCTTGTAGCGTGCGATCTGCTTCATCGAAGGCGATTACTTTGACCTCGTTGAGTTTACCCGCCTGCTCCAAGGCTTCCAGAATTAAGGGCGGATTGTAAGCGAACAGGCCAACCATGGCGCTGATGTCCGGGTTGCGTGCTAGCGTGTCTTCGGCATTCGCTTTTGCTTTTGCACGATCAAACTGGTCAGTCAGAGTACCCAGGATCGTGAAATCTTCTCCAACAACGGGACTTCCCGGTGCATCAAATCGGGTGGGGTCGTGGGACCGTCCCAAAACTTCGTCGATGACTCCCTGCCTACGGCGTCTTGCGTTGTCCTGCTCCATTCTGCCGACCAAAATCATGACAGAGCCGCCTTCAGGTAAGGCTTCCTTAACCAACGCTCCACAGGCGCGTCCAGCGTCGTAGTTGTCCATTCCGATGTAGACCAATCGGTTGGAGTCCGGGGCATCTGAATCTTGGGTGATCAGGATGGTATTCTCCGCCACCATGTTCAAGAAGTCAGTTTGGTTAGCTGAATCAATCGGGCTTACGGCAATTCCCGTGGTTCCTCGGGTCAACAAATCCTCCAGCATACTTTTTTGCTCTACTGCTCCAGCGGCTGGCATGAGCACGTCAGCGTGCACACCCAAGTCCGCTGCGGCGGCTTTTACGCCGCTTTCCGCTATGGTCCAAAAGGGGTCAACTCCGTTGGAAACAAACGCATAGGTAGCTTTGTGGCCACCGGATGAACCACCACCGCAGCTTGCGAGGCCAAAAGTAAAGGCAGCCAAAGCAGAAATTAAGCACAAATTATAGGAAACTTTCATAGCGGCACTAATCGAATAGATGAAAAATTGAGGTCACCCTAGGGGCAAGTATTCCTGGGGAAAAGAAGATAATGCCGCACCCAGACCCAAGCTTCTCAAACCTCGAATACCAAAATCGCATTTGGCTGGATGCTCGATCTATTGCGGCAGCTCTTATAATCAAGGCTCGACTCAATTTCGGCTCGCTCAAAAAACAATTTTCGGATCATCTCGGTCATGGAACAGATTATTAAACGCGCCTCATTTCTTGTGTCCGTACTGTTTATCTGGATCGTTCAATATGCATACTCCGATTACAAGACTTGGCAGACGGTAAGCGGCGACCCCGGAATTTCACGTTACTCGGAGCTAGACCAGATCAATGTCTCCAACGTCGCCGAACTTGCGGTCGCCTGGACCTACCGCACAGGTGACGCACGTGAAGCGTCGGACATGGAATGCAACCCGATTGTGGTCGATGGTATCCTTTATGCCACTACACCCAACCTAGACCTGATCGCCCTTGAGGCTGATACCGGAAAGGAGGTTTGGCGATTCACGGATAGCGGTGTTGTCGTCAAAGACCCGGATACCAACCGTCTGCAATATTACGGTTTGAACCGTGGGGTTGCTTATTGGAGGGAAGGAGGTGATCGGCGAATACTTTACTGTCGTGGTCGATACATTTATGCGGTCCATGCCGAAACCGGGTCCGGGATTTCTGCATTTGGAAACAATGGCCGGGTGGATATGCGATACGGTCTATCCAAACCGGCGGAATTTGTCGGCATCGCAAATCCCGCAGCCGGGGTTATATACCAGGATCTTTTTATTATTGGATCCCGCGGAAACACAGCTGGGCAGGTCCGGGCCTACAATGTCCGAAACGGAAAGATGGAATGGCTTTTTAATACGATTCCTCATCTTGGTGAAAAATTTGCCGAGACTTGGCCCGAGGATGCCTGGAAGACGGTATATGGAGCCAATGTTTGGGGCGGCTTGAGTGTCGATGTAAAAAACGGCCTTGTATTTTGTGCAACGGCGGGGCCCAAACCCGATTATTATGGCTGGAAGTATCCTGGTAAAAATGAACTGGCCAACTCGGTCATAGCTCTAAACGCAAAGACTGGTGAATATGTCTGGCATTTTCAGGAAATTAAGCACGATATCTGGGACCTGGACTTACCGGCTCCACCGACCTTGGTAATCGTTGAACGTGAGGGCCGCAAAATTCCTGCGATTGCTCAGGTGAGCAAAACCGGAAATACTTACCTACTCGACCGATTCACCGGGGAGTCTTTGTTTCCTCTGGTTGAGCGACCGGCTCCCAGATCTGACATTTCGATTGAACAGCCCTGGCCGACTCAGACCGTGCCACTCTTACCTGTTCCCTTTGCGCGGCAGGTCGTGACCGTTGACGATATTTGGGGTTCAACTATTGAGGCACGCGAGCATGCCATGAATCGCTTTTTGAAAACCCGCTCCGGTTGGTTCATGCCGGTAAGCCCCCAAAGCTCCGTCATGTATGGTGTGATGGGCGGAGCGGAGTGGCCGGGGCCTGCCTTTGATCCGACGAGTGGCATACTTTATGTGGCTAGCAACAATCTCCCCTTTCAAATCCGGTTGGATCCAGTCGTCGGGAAAGCAGCCAAGGGAGCTGTTCATTTCGGAGCTAAATGCACTCAGTGTCACTCGATTGAGCGTTTGTCAGGAAGAGCGAGAAAATTGGAACCGGAACATATACTCCGAATTCTCAAGGACGGAGCCGGCACCATGCCGTCTTTCAGTCACCTGCCCGAAGAACAGATCGACCAGATCATGGATTTTCTTTATGCCGATCCTCAAGCGGCAGCTAAGGAGACGATCGATCCGGACTTTGTTCCCCAGGATTACACTTTCCGCGGATTTACCAAGTTCCTGGACTTGAATGGCTATCCGGCTGTGAAACCACCTTGGGGAATGCTCAGTGCTATCGATATAAACCGAGGTGAAATTCTCTGGCAAACAGCCATTGGAGAATTGGAAGAGTTGACGCAACAGGGCATTCCTCCCACAGGTACGCCACTGTTTGGAGGGCCGACCGTTACCGCGGGAGGAGTGGTTTTTATGGGCGGATCTGCCGATGCAAAGTTTCGAGCACTCGACAAGGAGACCGGGGATATACTTTGGGAATCCAAGTTACCTTTCGCTGCTTACTCCAATCCATCTACCTACGAAATAAACGGAAGGCAGTACATTGTAATCGCCGCTGGAGGTGGGGGAAAAAATCGCACGCTTTCCGGAGATGTCTATGTGGCCTTCGCGCTTCCAGCTTCGAACCTGTAGGTGTCAAGAGACATCTTATCCTGTGGCTTCAAAGTGGCCTTCTCTCAATTTCGTTGTTTCGCCCTCCTGAATCATCAAAAGTTCACGGTGTATTATTCCCGAGGCATTGTTCCTTTTCCATCCTGAGCTCAGAATAGAGCTTTCTTGGTCTACAACTTCGATCTTAGGATCAATATACTCCACATCTGAAAACCATCTTACCTGCCAAAAGCCGTTCGGGCGGCTTTCCGTTCTTCCCGGCTGAGTTTTCCGTCGCCGTCCTTATCGAATTTCTTGATCAATTGTTGGATCTGGCCTTCGCCGAGATTGCCCGTTCTATTGGCGTTGTTTCGGGTACGTTGAATTTTTGCCCTTGTTTGGCCGACGTGGGTGTGGGTTCGGATGGCTGTCCGTAATTGATCAAATTCGTCTGGATTCGCCGGTACTATGGAAAGGGTCACACTGCCCATTTCGTCGCCAGACTCTCTTCCCCAGTGAACACGGATGGGGGGATTGTTCGGATTGTGGATGTTGTCTTCCGAATTATCCCAAACCACTGTGGCGTCTATGCGGGTTCCCGCCGGTAGAAAGACGTAGTCTTCATAGCGGTACTGTTCCTGCCATGAGAAATCCCAATCGCTTATAGTGAGCAATTCAGTGACTTCACCATCTGGTAGGGTCGCGGTCATTTTCATGCTTTTCCCCAGATAATGGGCGTGGGCGTTTACGGCAAAGGCCTTCACGTCCACGGGAAGTTCAAACAAGTCCTTTTTTGTATAATTGGGGTCTCCTGGCGGAATATTGACACCGGCCAAAGCACCAAAAGCCGGAGGAAGCTGAAGACGAGTGAAGCGTTGGGTTGGCGTTTCGTCCGAGAAATAGAAACCAACGGTTGATACTTCGGTTTCTTCTTTGCCTGAGGGATGAAAGTGGGTGGACAGGATAAAGTCGGACTCTTTTGGAAGCCGGAAAGCCAGGCCCTCTGGAAGCAACTTCGGAATACCTCCTACAGCCCAGCCGCCCAAACTGCCAGTCCCTTGATTGGTGCCACCCATGGTTTTGTAGCCCGTTATAGGATCGGCTTCATCTCTTCTGCGGGCATCCCCGCTGGTATCAAAATAAAACAATGAATGGTGAACCACGGTCCGTTTTCCAGGCCGGAATTCGATAGCTTTGATCCATTTGTCTTCGTCCAGATTCAAGGGAATAACAAAGTTGCGGTAAATGTCAGCACCTTCGGCGTAAAGCGTGAAGCCTTCCTTCATACTGACCACAAGGTCCGGTTCTCCCAGCTGCCATCCCTCGGTGAATTTTGGCATTTCTGGCATTTTTGATGGATCGCCTTCGGCCATTCCGTTATCCATCCATTTGGCCATTAGGCCGATTTCTGATTGACTGAGTCCGCGGTGATCCTGAAATACATAATTCTTGGAGTAGGCGTGCCAGGGAGGCATATAGCGATCTTCAATCACGGTCATAATCAACTCGCCACGTTTCTGAACGTCCCGGTAGTTTATCAGAGAAAAGGGCGCTGCTTCATTGGGCCTGTGGCAAGAAGTGCAGTTGTTGAAAACGATGGGAGCGATGTGCTCACTAAAATTGACTTCTGTATCGCTAGCTTGGATACTGCTGGCAAACAGGCCAATGCTTAAGCAGATGACAGTGATTAGGTATAGCACTGATTTCATATGATTTCTTTCAATAAATTTTTTATAAGTTGGGTATGTAGCACCCCACGGCTTTGGTGCGGGTAATTGGAATGGATTTGTTATCCACAATGGAGTTTAATACGTTTCGCAGATCTCTTTCCGTAATAATTCTCCGGCGTTGTCCCAGGGCAGGATACATGTTATCGATCCGGCCTCGGTAAGAAATGGTTCCATTGTTTGCGATCACCGCAACCTCCGGGGTGATGGTTGCACCGGCTTCCTTCACCAGCACATGTTTCTTGTCAGAAATTGCCGTGTATCCTTCCAAAGAGTAATCCTTCATGTGCTGTTTGATTCCATCGGCGGTCACATCCGGATCCACATACACCAAGGTGAGTTGAAATCCCTTGGAGCTAAATTCATTCCTCAGGCGGGTCAGCTCAGGAGAATAAGCGTTGGATATAGGGCAATCGTGGGTGACGAAAAACAAAATCGATCCATTGGCCTGATCGGTTTTAAGGGGAGTTCGAGATTGGCCCTGGATGTCCTGCAGGACAATACTCTGATTTACTCCCTCTTTCGTGAGGGCCAATGATTCAGGACTTAAATGTTTTGCCATTCCTGCGGATGCCAATAAGAACAGTAAACTTCTGATTATTCTATTTGTTTTTCCTTTCATATTCTCATGAATAATTACCCGGTATTACCTAAAACGGTTGCAATGTTGTCCAGGTTACAACGGAAATCTCCCATAAGTTTGAAGGATCCGACAGGAGTCCAACCGTAATCCTTCAGCCATACTCGGCTATTCCTAGGCAATTCGAGTGCTTTTTCCAGTGCATACGATCCAATGAGGGGTGGGTGCGGCAGAGAAATGCTGTCGAATTACCGACACCGCCTTCCGAATGTCCTCGATGGTGGGAATGCGGATGGTCATTCTTGGGCGAGGAATTACCGTGTCCCCTTAGCGGCTCTTATTGTGGCCAAATGTTCTCGCATGGTCTGGGCGACGACAGGGTTTTGCGGATGACATTTTGGCCTTGGCATGAGTCGGACCGCAGGTTGTAGAGTTGCTCTTTCGGGGCCCCTTCCTTGAGTTTTTCGTTTTCCATGTCGCTGTTGACCTGTCCGGAAAAATGCAAAGCCGGGTAGCCGCCAAAGGCGTGTGTACCGACCTCGGTATTACTGAATCCGCCACCACCTGATTTGGAAATGTACATCCAGCCTCCGGCCCGCAAGCTTAGGTGGGTGTTACAAAATGCGGCCAATACCAGGTGATCTCTAACGGATTTTTAAGTGTCGCCTGTAAGTACGGGAAGTAGGTTAAAACTATCCGGACCTTCCCCGTCTTTAAGTTCGTATCCGGTTAAAGCCGCCAAAGTAGCCACCAAGTCTATGTTGCTTACCAATTGATCCGATACAGATCCGGCTGGAATCTTTCCTGGCCAACGAGCAATGAAGGGTACCCGGTGGCCGCCTTCCCAGGCATCGAACTCAAAGCCGAGCAAATCACCGTTTTGATTGTGGCCAAGACTCCAGGCTTCTTGGCCGCCCAGATTGATCATGCCACCATTGTCACTTGTAAATAGAACTAGCGTGTTGTTCGCCAGATTTTCCTCCTCCAGCACATTCATGACTTTACCGACCATCCAATCCAGCTCGTGGATAAAGTTTCCGTATTTGCTGGCCTGACTGGTACCTTGGAATCGTGAATGAGGCGTGAAGGGGTGATGGATGTGGGTGGTGGAAAAGTAGAGAAAGAAAGAATCATCCTTATTTTCTTTGATTCAGGCGACTGCTTTGTTTGCAAGTGTAGTGCCTATATACGTGTCGTCATACAAGGTATGCGCTGCTTTGGCTCCGCCAATCTGATCGATGCCAATTTTCCCTCATGTATCGGGGTTTCCGATACGTTATCGAAGACGAAAGGATCATTTGGCTCCAATCCCACCACATGGCGATTCTCAACCCTCACAAATGGCGGATGGCTGTTCACTACCGGAATTCCAAAATAATAGTCGAAACCTAGTTCGAGAGGTCCGGGTTTTAATTCGCCATTCCAGTTAGGCGCGTCTACGCCAAAGCCCAAATGCCATTTTCCGATACAGGCTGTTTTGTAGCCGGCGTCTTTCATTACATCGGCCGCAGTTTTTTATCCGGGTCAATAATCAGGCCCTTCTTCAGGAACACCGGCGCCCAATGCTCGCCGCGGAATGCGTATTCGCCGGTCAGTAGGCAATATCGGGAAGGCGTGCATACGGCCGAAGCCGAATGGCCATCCGTAAATCGCCGTCCCTGGCTCGCCAGTTTATCGATGTTAGGCGTATTGGTTTTTTTAGAGCCGTAGACACTGGTGTCTCCGTAGCCGAGATCGTCGGCGAAGATCAACATGATGTTGGGGCGATCTTCCGCAAGGGTAGTGGATGATGGAAAGAGGACAGGGAGAAATAGAAGAGGAAGGAATCGAAGAATCTTCATGGGGTATTGGACTTTTTACGACCCATCTTAGACCTGCATGCCTTTCAGATTAAATCAACACAGACCATCAATCAGCGGGATTTTCGGGGTTAAAGGTTGTCGAATTAGACTTGGCGTCTTCCGTAATCTGAAGGACCGCCTTGAGGTCGACCGATCCGTAGATTTCGATTTCGGGAAAACCGTGTTTGAATTGCTCAATGCCTTGTTGAGTGACCCTTGTATCACCAACATAAAGTTTTTTTAAAACAGGGAGGTTTAAGTCATTTAGACCCGTATCGGTTAACTGGGTACCAAAAAGATTTAAATATTCCAATGACCCTAACTGGTTAATGTGCACGATCCATTCATCGTCCGCATTACTGTTTCTTCCATCCAGAAGCTTTAAGGATGAAAGGCTTTGAACAATTTCAAGTTCGCCTGAGGAAATTCCCAGTCCGGTTATCCTGAGCTCTTCAATGCTTGGAAGCTTCGTTAGTTGATTCAAGTTCGAGCCAGAAAATTGTTGGAGATCGACCAGGAGGCTTGCTTTGCTTTTTCCCAGTTTTTGAATGATGCCTCCGTTCTCCCTTAGCTCTTTTAGCGCAACCAATTGGTTTTTGTCCAAGAGCTCCTCCAGTGCTAAGGTGGCTGCTACTGCGGTTTTGTTCGTTGCCCCGTAATATATCCAGCGTGCTATTTTTATAATGTCCTCGGCGTTCGGCTGGTCTTCATCTTCTGGGGGCATATGGTATTCATCATCTCCCGGCATTAAAAGGTATTCCAACAATGGGCTTTCCATAGGAGAATAGGGGATGATGGGTTGCCCATCGCTACTTCCTGGAGTCAGAAGGCGTTCGTAGGTGTCGAGTCGATATCGGCTTTTCTGCTCATCTGGCCCGTGGCACTTCACGCAGTACTGATCCAAAATGGGGGCAATGTCTGCATCGTAGTCGTATTGAACTGCTTTGCCTTGGTCTTCATTCGAGGCGGAAGCTAAAAATGGCGACAATCCTATAGAAATTGCAATTACCCAAAATAAACGGCTCGCTCCGCGATCGAGCCCTACCTTTGGCAACGTCCAGGTATTTCGCTTGGGTCTCAAAAAATCGGGATATGATGAAGAGTAAGGCGCATGCCGCAATCCGTCGCGGGATCGTAGATTTCTACGTGACCAAGTGGAATGTGGACTGGAACAAAGCTCTTTGCGCATGTAGTTTTTAGTCTTGAAAAGTGTGTATTGCTATTCGTTGTGCTTTTAAAAATGTATAGGAGACTAATAAGCGGATCTTTCTTTGGACTTTTGAAGACGATTGAGGCCTAAGCGAGGATCTCAGGGATGACCTCGCCATGTACATCGGTCAGGCGTATGTCGCGACCACTGTAACGATAGGTGAGGTTTTGAAAATCGATTCCCATTAAATGTAACATGTTGGCATGCAAATGATGGACGGTCAGTTTGTTTTCAATAACCCGATACCCATACTCATCCGTCGCTCCGTAAATAGTGCCGCCTTTGATGCCTCCACCAGCCATCCACATGCTGAAGCCTTGCGGGTTATGATCGCGACCATTTGTGCCCTGAGCGAAGGGAGTGCGGCCAAACTCTCCGCTGAATACAAGCAATGTGGTGTCGAGGAGTCCGTGGGATTTCAGGTCCTTGATGAGTGCCCCAATCGGTTGGTCGACCGCCATGGCATTTTTTTGGTGGCCATCGATTAACTTGCTGTGTTGGTCCCAGCGATCGCCATTGCCGGGGTTTATGGTCAGCTCAACAAAGCGCACTCCCCGCTCGACCAATCTTCGAGCCATGAGACACTGTGCAGCATAGGCCCGTGTGTTTTTGTAGGGTGCATCCAGTCCATATAGTTTTTTGGTGACCTCACTTTCTTGGCTGATGTCTGCCACATCCGGGACTGCCATCTGCATTTTGAAGGCTAATTCGTAATTCTGGATGGCAGATTCAATGGCTTCTGCGTGTGTCATTCGCGCTTCAAGGTTGCCGTCGATCTCGTTCAGAAATTCCAATTTCTTTTTTTGGATGGCGGACGAAACTTCTTGGGGTGCAGTGTTTTGCATGACCGGATGGTCCGGCAAAAAGACGGATCCGGCATGATTGGCCGGCAGGAATCCACTTCCAAAAATTTGCATGCCGCCTGCGGGCACCTGCCCACCATGAATCACCACATAACTGGGTAGATCCTGACTGTATGTGCCCAGTCCATAAGACACCCAGGCTCCCATGCTCGGGCGACCCGATAGCTCGTGGCCACAATGTAAAGCATAGTTGGCATTTGGGTGGTTGGGCGAAAAGGCTGTCATCGAACGGATGACGCACAGTTCATCCGCACAGGAAGCGATATGTGGAAATAGGTCGCTGATAGGTATGCCACTGTCACCATAATGATGAAAATCCCAGGGACTCTTTAGAAGGTTTCCGTTATCATTAAAGACAGTGGCATCTACTTTGAATTTCGGGGGCAGACCATTTTCTTTAGCCAACTGTGGTTTCGGATCAAAACTGTCGACCTGGGAAACTCCGCCGTCCATGTAGAGGAAAATAACACTTTTGGCCTTCGGAGCAAAATCGGGTGTCTTGGGGTAGAGGGGAGATTTTGGATTCCCCCGCAGGTCCTGCTGCATCACGCCAGAAAGCGCCAGCGTACCAAACCCCATGGAGCTCTTTTTTAGAAATTCGCGGCGATTAGTCATGGTGTTATTTTAACTCTGTAGGAGGGACTTTACCGTGTCGTGGCGAAGCTGAAAGCGAGGATTGATGCCCCGATGGCTTTGGGGATCTTCTTTGAGATCGCGGGATAAAACCCGCTCTTACAATTTCGAATTGCATTGTTGGATTAGAATAGATAGATAAACTCTTTTCGGTTATAGATCAAGTGGCAGAGATCTTTCCAAACATTTGAGTTGTTAATATCCGTTTGGTATTCCTCAGCTATACTCTTCAGGAAACGCCTGGCCCAATCGATTTCTTTTTCCGTGGACGGACGACTGAACGCATTCAGGTGAATTTCGTTGATGCGGTCTTCTACACTAAGCTCTGATTGGATTATTCGATCTGCCCAGGCCTGAGCTTGTTCGTGTATGAAGGAGGCATTCATGAGTGCCAGGGATTGGGCTGGTGCATTCGTGAAGGGTCTCGCGCCGATGGGTTCGGTCGCATTCGGCATGTCAAAGGCGCGTAGGAACGAGGGAAGAAAACTACGCCGTATTTCCAGATAGACCGAGCGCCGGCCATCGCCATCTAGAGGGCCTCCGTTCGGGGTCGCTCGGCTTTTCTGCAAATCGCCGATGTAGGTCTCCACACTGGGACCAAACATTTCGGCATTCAACTCCCCACTACACGTTAGAATATGGTCACGAATAGCTTCTGCTTCCAGACGTTTTACCGGCATGTGTTGTAAAAGCAGGTTTGCCGGATCTTCCAGATTGGATTCATGACTCGGCTGCGATTTCATCTGGTAGGTTCTACTGAGCACTAGCGATCGCAATATGGCTTTAATAGACCAGTCATTTTCCACGAGCTCGATCGCCAGGTAATCGAGCAATTCCGGGTGAGTGGGTATGCGGCCCATTTGTCCGAAGTCATTCACCGTGGAAACTAGGCCCGTTCCAAAAATGTGTTTCCAGAGCCGGTTAACCAGAACTCGTGAGGTGAGTGGATTTTCTGGGTCAGCCACATGCTGAGCCCATTCCAAACGCCCACTGCCTTTGGTTTCGAGGACTTGTCCTCCCAGTCCATCCAGCCAATGCCGTGGATTCGGCTCCTGGCTGGGATTTGTGTGCAAGCCGCGGATGTAAACTGGCTCATCCTTAGGATCACCGTCTACCAGACTGCGGGCCATCCGAGGATAAGGTATTTGAGCGGCTAGGTTCCTGTAAGCTTTCATAGCTTTTTCCAGTTTTGCACTCTTGGAGAGATTAGCCTTAATAAGTCCGGCTCCAAAAAAAGCACTCAGGAGTTCCGCTTCCGTGGCATCCAGCCTGTTTTTACGGCCTTTGTCCCAAAGTGTTGTGAGGGTCGAAGGCACATCCTCATTCTTCTGCCAAAAGGTTTCCCAATCCGGTCCACCATCGAATCGAATACTGATGTAGGCATTGTCGTTCGGGTCTGCTTCAGATTCTTTGGGTTTTACGGAGTGTGTAGCCTCACCGTATTGAAAAATCTCGAAATAGGCCGGCTGACCTTCCCAAAGATAGGTTTCCATGCGGAATTTTTGCCAATGGTTCCCGTTGACCGGATGATATAATTTGGCGGTTGTCGGCCCCCGCCCAGTCAGCTCGTAGTTGCGAATCACCAGCCGGACCGCGCCGTGTTGGCCTTTCGCTTCCAGTTCAATGGGTTTGCCATCGATTATGAAGTCTGGTGACCGAATGGCGCCTGAGATCCGGGCGGTGTATTGGCCTCCGATCAGGGTGTCTCCAATGAACGCTTGTACGGATTGATCCCCATTCCCGCTGACGATTACGGATCCTGGTTTAGAAGGCTGGTCTTCAAACCCGAGGCCCTGGTGTTGCCAGTCGTCGAATGACCGGGTCAGGTCAGCGAACGTCGGAGAGGTTTCTTCCTCTTCTTTTGATTCTTTGTGGTAGCCGTGAATAGAAACTAACTCCGGCCAAAGTTTCTGCTCTTCAGGAAGCAACTTCAGCCGAACCCAATTTTCGAGAATTTCGCAATCGAGTGAATTTGCCGCGGCTTCTTTATAATAGGTGGCGAGCAGTTTTTGGAGGGCTCGGTCAAATTCGGAGTGATCGCCTGCCTGTTTTTTTTTACCGTATTTAGATTTCAATGACGCCATCCCTTCCCTGAGTTGGTAGTTTTCTGAAATTGCGTTGGCGGTGGTGAAGTAGGCGAGAGCGTTCTCCATTTCGGTTTTGGCCGCGTCGAATATCAAAGCCCTGAGACTTTTGTGCTTGGATTTGAGTTTCCGGCCAATATTTTTCTGCAGGCTTTCCGAGACCGTATTGTAATAGGTGAAACGCGAACTGCGCAGGACTCCGTAAAGGGAGTAATAATCTGCTGCGGTGATCGCATCGAACTTGTGATCATGACAGCGTGCACAGGCGACGGTTGAACCTAAAAAGGCTTTGCTGATCGTATCGATCATCCCGTCAAAGATACGTGCTTCATCATTGTGCAAATCGGGGGGCCCATGTTGTCCTTCAGTGAGGTAGACATAACCCGGTCCTTTGACGGATTCGTGGTCACCCGTGGTAGGATTTAAGCGGGGCTTTTTCAACAAGTCTCCCGCTAAGGCTTCAATTACAAACTGGTTGTAAGGAACGTCGTCGTTAAACGCCTGGATCAAATAATTACGGTAGCGCCAGGTGTAGGGCATTGTGTAGTCCTGCTCGAAAGACTTACTTTCTCCAAAGCGGGTCAGATCCATCCAATGTCGTGCCCACTTTTCACCGAAGTGTGGTGAGGCAAGCAGGCGGTCGACTTGTTTCTGGTAAGCTTTGGGCGACTGATCGTTTAAAAACGCATCCATCTCCTGGGGTGTGGGGGCCAGGCCGATAAGGTCGAAACTGAGCCGGCGGAGCAAGGTGCGGCGGTCGGTTTCCTCAGAAGGTGACCAATCTTTCTCTTCGAGTTTCGCCAGGATGAACTGATCGATGTCGTTTATGGGCCAGCTGGTGTTTTGCACCTGCGGTGGTAAATAGGCCTGCACGGGCTGCAGGGACCACCAGGATTTTCGTTCTTCTAGGTCAAACTCCGATTCAACTATAGCGCCGTTTGGTTGCCCTAAACGCGGATCAGGAGCCCCCATGGCAATCCAATCTTCGACCCGTTTAATTTCCTCCGGCGCTAATTTGTATTTTGGAGGCATCGATTCGTAATCCGGGTCTTGGCGAATCATTTGAACGAGGCGACTGCCTTCCACATCACTTGGCGCTATCGCTGGACCACTGTCGCCTCCTCGGAGCATACCGGGTTTCGAATCGAGCAAGAATCCACCCCTGATTTTTTTTGCGTCTGCCGAGTGACATTTGTAGCAGTGTTCGAAAAAAAGCGGACGGATGTTCGTTTCAAAAAAAGCCAAGTGTTCCGGTTTAAGGTCTTTCCCAAAAAGAGGCTGTAAGAAACCTCCTGTTGTCATTACCAAGATCGAGCAGATAACTGTGCCTGACGGTGAAGTTTTCAAACTAGAGTAGTTGGCGGGTATATTGTGAAGCGGGATACTTTTCAACAAGTATTATTTCAACGCATTATTCTTGGGGAATTCCAGCCATTTCGGCTTTTTAAGGCATGTTCAGGTATGGATTCTGGTGAATGTTTTTTTGCATACTCGGTAATTTTTCAAGATACCTGCTTTATCGAAATGACACCCAAATTTAAATTATTGGTGGTGTGGAGATTCGCCGGTTGCTAGTTGAAAACGAGATACCTCATCGTTATATTTCGGAACCTTTTCGCAAGCATTCTTGGATACTGGCTGAGTACCTCAAGCGATGGATTTTTTGATGAGCAAGACTAGGTCTTGAATTCGCGTCTTGCTTCCCACCTTAAAATGAGAACTTTCGTCTGAACAATTGCGGCTTATTAAAAGGTTTCCGTCTGATTGTTATGCGTTTGTTTAATTCAATCCTGATTATTCTGCCCTTTCTCGGTTTCGTTGGCGGGTTGTCAGCGCAAAGCGATACCTTGGATGGAGATGGCCGGAAAGATCTGGTTACCCTCAACGGCGACAACGGGGACTCTGATCCTTACAACACATTAAAGCGCGACCAGGGCATTCGAATATTCTTGAACCGGGGTGAATTGAACTTCGAGGAGGCTTACTTTTATCCCATGTATGGCGTATACGGGGCGGAGATCGAAGACTTCGATTTGGATGGGGATTTGGACATCGCGGCTATCGCATTCCATCCGGACTCTTCACCCGAAAAACTTGAGGATTTTGTTTTACTGGAACAATCTGGAGACCTTGAATTCTCTCCAAAAACCCACCCGGCTACTTACAATGGGCGTTGGCTAACTATGGATTCTGGCGACTTGGATAAGAATGGCGATAAAGACATTATTCTGGGAGCTGCCTATTCTCCCGTGGGCATGATAGCCAATCACGGGGAGAAGTATCGAAAGCTTGTAGAAGAGGGTCCACCAATCCTTTTTCTTGAAAATCAAACACGGTGGCCTGATTAAATATAGAATCTGCCAATTCCGGGATAATGGTATTGTTTAAAATTTTCCGGCCTATGAATAGAACACTCAAACTACATTTTTCATTATTGGTAATTGCACTTAGCATGATGTTTGTCGCCGGAGTTTCCCACGGAGATAATCACGGCAAGCCGAACATCCTGTTCATTTTTGCCGATGACCAGTGCTACGAGACCATCGCGGCCTTGGGTCACACCGACATCGATACGCCCAATCTGGATCGGCTGGTTAACAGGGGAACTCTTTTCACGCACACATATAACATGGGAGGATGGAACGGTGCCCTGTGCATCGCCAGCCGAACTATGATCAATACAGGTCGATTCATGTGGCGGGCTCTGGAGCTAGAGCCTAAGCTAAACCAGGAAATCCGGGAAGAGCGTATGTGGTCCCAATTGATGCGCAATGCCGGCTACGAAACATTCTTTACGGGTAAGTGGCATGTGAAAGCCGATACCGGGGCCATTTTCGACCACGTCTCTCACGTTCGTCCCGGTATGCCGGGGCCTGTCTATTACCCCGAAGCCTATAATCGGCCCGTCGAAGGGGAGACCGATCCCTGGGATGCGACCGATCCAAAATTCGCAGGTTTCTGGGCAGGAGGAACGCACTGGAGTGAAGTTGTCGCCAGCAATGCTGAGAATTTCTTCGATGTTGCCACAAGGAGCGACAAGCCTTTCTTCATGTACCTGGCCTTCAACGCCCCACACGACCCTCGCCAGGCCCCCCAGGAGTATTTGGATCGTTATCCGCTAGACCGAATTGAAATTCCTGAAACTTATGCGGATGCCTATCCTTACAGCGATGGAGCTAACATTGCCAAAGTTCGGGACGAGGTGTTGGCTCCGTCACCCAGGTCGGAATATGCCGTTAAAGTGCACCGACGGGAATACTATGCCATCATCACTCACATGGATGCGCAAATTGGTCGAATCCTCGATAAGCTCGAACAGTCAGGTGAGGCGGAAAATACCTACATCTTTTTCACCGCCGATCACGGACTGGCGGTTGGGCATCACGGGTTTATTGGCAAGCAGAATATGTATGAGCATAGCATGCGGCCGCCGTTAATTATCGTGGGTCCCGATATTCCCAAGGGAAAGAAAGTTGATGCGCGGGTCTACCTGCAGGATGTAATGCCTTCATCCTTAGAGGTTGCTGATATCGCAATACCTGAGTATGTGGAGTTTCAGAGCCTGCTTCCACTGATCGAAGGAAAAAAAGACAAGCAATATGATTACATTTATGGTGCCTACGAGAAGGGTAGTCAACGTGCGTTAATCAGCCAGGACTTCAAATTGATTTTATACCCCAAGATCAATAAATACCGACTCTATAATCTGGATACAGATCCGATGGAAATGGACGATTTAGCCGACGATCTGAAATATCAGGGCCGGTTGGAGCGTATGTTCGCCGAGTTTAATTGGGTGAAAAATCGCATGGACGATCCCTTGGAAATGTGAGCCGGCTCGAGCTGATCTCAGCTCCGGAGCAATCAGTTCTTCGTCAGGATCACGCGGTACTTTTGACCCTGAAACTCGAAGGTATCACCAACCGAAATCTTTTTGCATTTGCGGGTTTAGATGGTTCCGTTCACCGATAAAAACCCTTGCGAGATGAAGACGTTGACTTGACCTCTACTGCTGACCAGATTGGCACACTTCTTCAGCTTGTTCAGCTCGATGGGTGCGTTTGCTAGTTCAAGTTCGTGCATTTCATATCTGGGGAATGCGGTTAATAAAGCGAAAATTACTACCGAATCTAGGGGGGGTATCCATAAGTAAAAAGACACTATTTCAGGGGTTTTGGCTGGCAAATCGGGGTCGATTTCGCTCGTTTTACTCCTTTGGGTGTGTTTACAGTATTTATCTTATTAATACGAATTTGCTGCTTCCCCTGGAATTAAAGAATGTCGAAAAACTTAAGTGATCTTACAGGCCGTAAAGGAATTGAGGAGAACCTCTTCACCCAAATAGGTGAACTGGCCGCTGCTAGCGAAGGAACGCCTTCCTCGGAAGAGCTCGATCGTCTGGCTGATGAATTTTTGATCGGAAAGGCTAATGTATACGGATCCGCCACATTTTATGACTTCCTAAAACCGGAAAACCAAGGAAAAAAAGTTTACGTCTGTAATGGTTCCGCCTGTCTGTGTGCCGGTACTCAGGATAAGCTGATTGTCGACTTGAAAGAGAAGTTCAAGGAGGAGGAAATCGGGCACATGACCTGTCTTGGTCGATGCCACGAAAACAGTGCCTTTCAGTATGATGGTAAAAACTACAGCGCCCTGAATGCGGAAGGATTTGAAAAAGTCTTTGAAGAAAAGGGAAATAACCATGATACCTATGTGGTTAGTTCTCTGGGTCAGGCCGTTCTGACCGCTCCTTTTGAAGGCATGGAAGCCTATGCCGAACTTTTGAAAGGGGCCTTGGCAAAAGATTCTGCCGATGTGTTGGCCGAGGTTAAAGCTGCTGGCGTTCGCGGACGAGGAGGTGCCGGTTTTCCGATGGGCTTCAAATGGGAATTTGCTCGCAACAACGAAAGTGATCTAAAATTTATAATTTGTAATGCAGATGAAGGGGATCCCGGTGCCTATACGGATCGTTACCTTCTCGAGCAGCGGCCACATTCTGTAATTTTTGGAATGATCATTGCCGGGTACTGCATGAAAGCGGAGTGGGGCGTTTTTTATATTCGTGCGGAATACCCGGAATCCTTTCCAATCGTAAAATCCGCCCTAGAGGATTTTCGTGCAGCGGGCCTGTTGGGCAAGGACATCAACGGAAAAGGTTTTAACTTTGATTTCAAAATCGTTCCCGGACAGGGATCTTACATTTGTGGTGAAGAAACCGC
>DDZZ01000028.1:97651-98560 GCA_002346535.1 Opitutales bacterium UBA2995
TTACATTTGTGGTGAAGAAACCGCATTGATCAGCAGCATCGAAGGGCAACGGCCCGAAGTACGCGTGCGTCCTCCCTTTCCCGCCGAGAAGGGACTGTTCAACAAACCGACGATCGTTAACAACGTAGAAACCTTGGCGGTGGTTCCCTTTATCATTAAAAATGAAGGGGCCGCTTACGCAGCTCTCGGAACCGAGAAGTCCAGCGGCACAAAATTACTGTCGCTGGATAGCTATTTTGAACGGCCCGGTGTCTATGAAGTAGAGATGGGGACGCCCCTTTCAGTAGTCGTGAACGAACTCGGCGGAGGATTTAACGAGCCGATAAAGGCCCTGCATATTGGCGGACCACTCGGAGGTTTGGTGCCTGCCGATAAAATCGATGAACTGACCATTGATTTTGAATCTTTTGATGGCGGTGGATTCCTGCTGGGGCACGCGTCGGTTGTGTGTATTCCAGAAAAGTTTTCTATCATGACATATCTGGTCGAGCTCATGCACTTTGCTGCGGTTGAAAGCTGCGGAAAGTGTTTCCCCTGTCGTCTAGGAACCAAGCGAGCTCATGAAATGCTGGAAGCTGCCAATACAAGTAGTTACAGGATTGATACAGATTTATTTGACGATTTGTTGCATACCCTCACAGAGGGATCGTTGTGCGCGCATGGCGGAGGAATTCCATTGCCAGTCCGGAATGCCCTTCAGTATTTTGAGGAAGAATTAGATCCCTACTTTTCCAGGGAGATTAGTCATGTCTAGAATAGCCTATCTAAACAATAAGCCATTTGCCATCGAATCTGGCGAAACGATGCTTTCGTTTGGGCGGAGGGCTCTCGGTCAGAATGTGATACCTACTCTTTGTGATGCGCCTAACCTTGCGCCATTTGGTTCCTGCCGGGTCTGTAGTGTGGATG
>DDZZ01000054.1 GCA_002346535.1 Opitutales bacterium UBA2995
GGGGAGGCTGGTGCGGCAACAAGGCACCGAGGAATAAAGTGACGACACTCAGAGCTAAGCGAAGACATCGAAGAAGACCAGAGCTAAGAACCAATTTTGAGATTACTCAAAATTGGTGCGGGCGGCGGGAGTCGAAATCAGTGCAATCTGATCGAGTTGCTCAAACTGGGCCACGTGCTTCGTTAGTCTGGAGGTTATTACTATGTGGTTAAGGTTGTAGAAGAAGTCAAGGTTCTGGCCGAAGGAGGAAGATGCCTCTTGAAAAACCCCGGATTTGTGCTTCGAATATTTTGCCTACGAAAAAGTACCCCGATAAGAAGTGCTTTTTCTATATTAAAATCTTAATTAAGAGTTACTCGTCTTTGGTAGCTTCATCAAGAATGTCACCGAGCGACGTGAGATCGCCTCCTTCATTAAGGGAATCATAGGCAGTCATTTCAGCAGCCAACTCTTCCGCGTTATAATTGGCAGCCTTTATACTCAATCCAATCCGCCGCTCATCGCGGTCGATTTTGATGACACGGGATGAAACTTCATCACCGATGGAAATAACATCCTTAATCTTTTCTACACGATCCTCGCTAATTTGGCTGATATGTACCAAACCATCAATTCCGTCCTGCAATTCGACAAAGGCGCCATAGGACGTGATTTTGGTTACGTTGCCGTTCACAACATCTCCAATACGATAGAGTATCTGGATATTCTCCCAAGGATCTGTAGCCAATTGTTTAAGGCCGAGTGAAATCCGCTGTTGATCGGGACCTACATCGAGTACGATGACATCAATCTCTTCCCCTTTCTTCATCATTTCTGACGGGTGATTGATTTTCCGGGTCCAGGACATGTCAGAAACATGCACCATACCGTCGATACCTTCCTCAAGCTCAATAAACGCGCCGTAAGTGGTTAAATTGCGCACCTTACCTCGAACACGGGCACCAACTGGGTAGTTGTGGCGAACCATATCCCAAGGATTAGCTTCGAGCTGACGAATGCCCAAGGAGATCTTTTGATCCTCTTTCTGGATTCCCAAAACGACGGCTCCGATGTTGTCGCCAACTCTCAATATTTCATTTGGCTTGGAAATACGCTTTGTCCAGGAAAGCTCTGTAACGTGTACAAGACCTTCGACGCCTTCCTCCAATTCAATAAATGCACCGTAAGGAACTAGGTTGACCACCTTGCCTTCGATCTTTCCACCCACGGGATATCGTTTTTCGATATCATCCCACGGATTGGAAGTGGTTTGTTTCAGGCCAAGCGATACACGTTCTTTTTCGCGGTCCACTTCGATGATCATAATATCGATCTCCTCGCCGACCTTTAGCATTTCACTGGGATGAGAAATGCGACCCCAACTCATATCGGTAATATGGAGCAATCCGTCAAGTCCATCCAAGTCGATGAATGCACCGTAATCGGTGATGTTCTTGACCGTACCAGGGCGAACATCGCCGGGTTGAACTTCGGACAGAAGTTTCTGCCTTTTGATTTGGCGGTGTTCTTCAATCAATTCCCGGCGGGATACTACTATGTTTTTCCTATCAAGATTGATCTTAAGTACCTTAAAGTCGTAGGTTTGGCCTACGTATTGATCCAAATTTTTGGGAGGTTGAACATCGATTTGAGAAGCGGGCAAAAAAGCGTCCACGCCCATAGCGACAATCAGTCCACCTTTGACTTTAGCTTTTACACGGCCTGACAAGACAGTGCCCTCTTCACATCGGGTAAGTATCTTTTCCCAGTTCTTTTTCTGTTCGGCTTTATCGAATGAAATGACGGGATTGCCTTCCTTATCTTCTATTTTTTCCAGGAAGACTTCTACACCCTGACCGATTTCCAGGTCACCTAAGTCCACAAATTCGTGGCCTGCAATGCTGCCTTCAGATTTTGCGCCAATGTCTACGACGACTTCATTTTGGCGGATTTCAATGATGGTTCCTTCTACGATCGAACCCTCTTTAAGATTCTCGAAGCTCTGTTCCCCGAGAAGTTCTTCCATTACGGAGCTCATATTAAGCTTTCGCTGGACTGAATCCTGATGCTCAGGACTGTCCTAATTGGTTAATGATTAATGGTTTATGGTTATTTTCAACGCACGCCTATGGACGGTTTGAAACGAAAAGTCCATCAGCATGCCAGTCAGCCCTTTGAATTCAAGGTTTTTATTGGAAATTTAACAGACTTTAAAAAGAGACAATTTTGGAGGTTCAACCACCAACCGGTATGGGCTGAGTCAAACAATGCAGCCCTCCGCCCTCACGGACAATATCGGGGCAATCAACCGGAATATGCTTCCGTAGCAGGTCTCCCAATTTTGAAAGCCCAAGTCTCCATGTATAAAATAATACTTTTCGGAAAACCCGGGGTCATCGGGAATATGAATTTTGTGTTAACGGCCGAGCAAGGGTCCATCCGCATTGATGACCACGGCTGTATTGTGGTACATGCCGCTATTTCGCTTTTCAGAAAGGGGAACGATTAGGACAACTAACAGTTCCTAAGCCAAATGCCTAAAAGCATAAGTAGTAAGTCCGGGAATGGCCTCGGCCAATTCAAAGTTTTCAACAGATTCTGATTGGGGAAATAGGGGCTTAAAAACAATTCCTGCATGCAGATGATTTGTGCACCCCTGGCTGCCGAATACCGTCAATCGCTTTGTTTAAGTTAGTAGAAGCATCTTGGGCGACCTCGAACTGAATGAGTCCCACTGACACCTTCATAACCGTGCAATTCCAAAAATGATTAGTACACCACCTTGTTCAGTGGATACTCAATTATGCCCTCGGCACCTAAATCCTTGAGCGCTGGAATGATCTCTCGGACAGTCGATTCTTCAATAATCGTTTCCACCGCAACCCAGGCTTCATCACCCAGCGTAGAGATCGTGGGATTTCGAAGTGCAGGTAGTGTCTCCAAAAGTTTATCGAGGTCAGCTTTGCGAATATTGAGCTTAAGGCCGACTTTGTCGCCCGCATCCAACGCAGCCTGTAGAAGCAAACTTATCTGCTCGATCTTTTTACGCTTCTCGGGTTTGTCCCAGCTATCCTTGTTAGCAATCAACTTGGTGTTGGTTTCAAAGAGTGTATCGACAATTCGCAGTTTATTGGCTTTTAGGGAGCTTCCGGTTTCCGTCAGGTCAACAATAGCATCGACCAAATCAGGCACTTTAACCTCAGTGGCACCCCAGGAGAACTCGACCTGCGCATTGACGCCCTTTTCGGCAAAGTAGCGGTTGCAGATATTTACTACCTCTGTGGCGACAAACTTCCCCTCAAGGTCCTCGGCTTTTTGAATCGGAGAATCTTCAGGAACAGCAAGCACCCATCTCGATTTACGCCGCGAGGCCCGACTATAGATCAAATCGCATACTTCTACGACGTCGGATCCATTCTCAATCACCCAATCAGATCCAGTCAGGCCACAATCAAAGTACCCATGCTCAACGTAGCGGCTGATCTCCTGGGCACGAACAAACCGACCTTCTAGCTCCGGGTCATTGATAGCCGGGCGGTAGGACCGCGGCACCTTTGAAATCTTGAATCCAGCCTTCGCAAACAGGCGAATGGTAGATTCCTCAAGGCTGCCTTTCGGAAAGCCTAACATGAGCATTGGAGTTTTCATAAAATCAATCTCAGCACATTGGTTCCCGCTCAACCTTCCTCAACAAAAAAATAGCACTCAGGCAATGGAAAATCTCACTAACCCCCCCGACATGCTATTCGCAAAAGTCCAGCTAATTAGGATTTTTTTTACAAATGCCATTTCATTTTCGGGGTGAAACAAGGTATTACATTTGTAAAAAAGACTTATATTTGGCCCATAGAAAAATCCAAAACCTGTCTTTGCGGAGCCTGAAAATTCCGCACAAATCCCAACTAGACTCCTAATTTAGCCTTATCCTATAATGGCTGAACATAGGTCACTTATCTTTGTTGTTGAAAGCCAAAAGGACCTCGCATCCCTCATTAGCAGACAACTTGAGACTTCTGGAATGATTTGTCAGGTTGCTTACAAAGCTGACGCAGCGTTTCGCCTCCTGAAGAGGACCCATGTCAGTCTGCTGTATGAATTCCTGAATAGCTGCAGACTCATCTGCACCACCATTGCTTAGACCAGAAGGTATCCGAGCTAAAGGGTCATTAACCGAAACGGATGTATCCGGACCCACTCCGATTCACGTCATGCGAATAAAGGTGGACCGGGAAATCGGGAAAAATTCTGTTTCCATATTGGAGAGCAGTCGTATCTGCTCAAGGACTTCGAAAGAAAAGTTCTAGGTTTTTTCCTCAGATAATGTATTGACAGGATAGAGGTTGGACACATCTCACAGTGAGCTATATCCGGGCCCGGCATAACAAGGTTCAAGTGATTTTCGGTCCGTTTTGGCATAAATTTGAATGAAAATAGGTATTTGCTCTTAACAACTCCGTCAAATAAGCTCTTATTGTCGGCGTAAAGTCCTGAAAAGGACCTCATTTTCCCAACAATTAGTTCCTTTAGCCAAATACGCGAAACATGCGGTTTTCCGTAAAAAGTGTAAGTTTAGACGAATGAAACAGTTCGTCCTGACTACGATCTTGGTCTGTCTTTTGGCGATATGCTCGCTCGTGCTCATCGTAATGTCTATCGAACTGTACCAAACTAGGAATCAGTTATCTTACTTGAAATCGCGCGACCTCGAATACTCAGCAAAAATTATCAGGATCGAACGGGACCTGGCCGCCAAAGAGGAATATTTCGACAAACTACTAAAAGATCCTGTCTTTCTGGAACGCGTGGTCCGAGAACGACTTGGCTACACACGGCCTGAAGAATGGATATATCGGTTTCCAAAAGAAGAACAGGGCTCAAGAACCCAACCATGACCGACCCGCTTATTAAACAATTTGAGCATGCTGGACAGGGGCAAGTCTTCCGATTCTGGGAAGCACTGACCCCAGAGGAGCAATCCTCATTGCTGGAGGAGGCACGTGAAATCGACTTGGAAGACATTACTGATCTCTATAAAAGCCTGGTTCTAGCGAATCAGGGGGATCACAAGGATTTTTCCAATCTGGAACCGGCAACCTACATTTCCCACCCAATAAATGGTGGTGACTCAGCTGCCTGGGCCGAAGCGAGAAGCATTGGCGAGTCTGCATTGCGTAACGGGTCGGTAGCCGCATTCGTAGTTGCAGGAGGACAGGGAACCAGGCTTGGATATAACAAACCAAAGGGACTGTTTCCGGTAACTCCGCTCAAAGAAAAATCTCTTTTTCAAGTATTTGCAGAGAAGATCCTCGGTGCCCAAAATACATTTGGGGCCATCATCCCCTGGTTTATCATGACAAGCCATGTCAATCACCAGGATACGGTGGATTTTTTCGAGAAGAACAACCACTTCGGGCTTCATGCTGATCAAGTTCATTTTTTTCGCCAAGGGCGCATGCCGGCCATCGACAATGATGGAAAAATTCTTCTTTCCAGTAAGCATTCGATCGCTATGAGTCCAAACGGTCACGGCGGATCGCTCCGCGCACTGGTTCGCAGCGGAGCAACCCAGATTATGGAGGGTATAGGCATCGAAATTCTTAGCTACTTCCAAGTGGACAACCCATTGATCAAGGTGATCGACCCATCCTTTATTGGATTTCACATCCAGAGCGAATCAGGCATGTCCAGCAAGATGATTCCCAAAGCTTACGCGGATGAGAAAATGGGCGTCTTTTGCAACCAGAACGGTAAAACCGTGGTCATTGAATACAGTGATTTGCCTGAAGAACAAACACAGGCCACCGATGAGGCCGGAAACCTTAAATTCATTTCAGGGAGCATTGCGATACACATGATTTCGCGTGACTTTGTTAAACAAATGGGGAGCGGTGATGCATCCGCTCCAAGCCTGCCCTTTCATAGGGCCAACAAAAAGATTCCAACTGTCAATGACCAGGGAAGCCCGGTAAAACCAAAGGAATCAAACGGCGTAAAGCTCGAGATGTTTGTTTTCGACGCCCTGCCCTTCTCTGACAAAACCATAGTTGTAGAAACGCAAAGGTCCACTGACTTTAGTCCCGTCAAGAATGCGGAAGGATTGGAGTCCCCCAAAAGCAGCAAGGAAGACCAGATGAAAGAGTTCGCTTCCTGGTTACAAGCAATCGGTCAAGAGGTGCCAACGGATGAAAAAGGAGTTCCGGTTCAATCCCTGGAGGTGAGTCCACTTTTTGGATACGACGCCCAGTCCTTTGAGAAAAGCTGGAACGAGCTCGATGAAAAGCCCGATCTTTCCCAAACTACCTATCTGGAATAATCCCTCGCATGAGTCTTTTAGAATCGATTCAATCTGCAGGTCAAAGCGGCAAGCTTATGAAATCCACCGTGAAAAACATGAGGCAGTGGGTGGAAGGAAATTTTCTTCCAGATTGGGCTCTCCGAAGCCTGGAAGAACTTCTTGCGCAGGAGGCATTCGAGGAACTCGATGACCGTTTTTACAAAAACATGCAGTTCGGCACAGGCGGCATGCGAGGAAGGACGATCGGGCAAGTTTCTGCGGATTCAGAAAAAGGCACTCCTTCCAAACAAGGCTCTCCGGCGCACGCGGCAATCGGCTCCAATGTGCTGAATGATTTCATTGTAATTCGTGCCACATTAGGACTTTTCAATTACTCGAAAGGGTTTTTGGAGAGTAGTGATATTTTTGATACACCCAAGCTGGTAATTGCTCACGACGTACGCCATTTTTCGCGTTATTTCTGCGAGCTGGCAGCCTCAACTTGGACACGCCTTGGAGGTCTGGCCATGATTTTTGATGGCCCTCGTTCCACGCCGCAACTCAGTTACACGGTACGAAAGGTAAATGCCACCGCCGGGATAGTTATAACTGCCAGCCACAACCCCCCGCACGACAATGGCTTCAAGGCCTACTTCGCCGATGGCGCACAGGTCGTGGAGCCCCACGCATCGGGAATCGTGGACCAGGTAAACCAAGTGGACCTGACAGAAACAGCCCGGCACTTGCAAGTTGATCTGGACTCAGTCATCTCCCTGCCCAAGTCATTGGACAACGCGTATCATTCGTCCGTTATGGACGTTGTACTGGACAAGAGACTGTTCGAGGACTCCAATGTAAAAGTGGTTTTCAGCCCGCTTCATGGTACCGGTGGCATTTCAACAATTCCCGTTCTGAAAAGCCTGGGGATTCAGGCAGATACAGTAAATGAGCAAGATGTGTTAGATCCCCAGTTTCCCACCGTTGAATCACCCAATCCCGAAAATCCCGAAGCGCTTTCAATGGCCATTCAACAAGCGGAATCAACCGGAGCCGACGTTGTTATCGCTACAGACCCGGATAGCGATCGCATGGGAGCAGCTGTTCGGGATGAAGCCGGGAAAATGCACCTCCTTAGCGGAAACCAGATCGGATCGATCCTGGCCGAATACCGGATTACTCAGATGAAGGAAAGGGGTATTTTACCACCGGGCGGGACAAACAGCGCGGCCCTAATCAAAACATTCGTAACCACTCCGCTTCAAGATTCTATCGGGGAAGCCCATGGTTTGAAAGTCATCAATACCCTCACCGGCTTTAAGTGGATTGCTGAAAAAATTGCCAATTACGAAACAATACTTCAGGAGAGTCTCAAAGAAAAATCCGGCTACCAGATTGACTATAACAGTACGGACTATTTGAAACGAGCCGACCTTCTGCAGGAGCACAGCACCTTTTACGTGTTTGGCGGCGAAGAGAGCTATGGGTACCTCGGAAGCGACACCGTCCGGGATAAGGATGGCAATGCAGCGGTGGTAATGTTTTGCGAAGTCGCTTCCTATTTGAAACGCCAGGGGAAAACCTTCCTGGACTACCTGGATACTTTGTATTGTAAACATGGATACTACCTTGAGGCTCTTGGAAACGTTTACTACGAAGGTGCGGCCGGCGCCCGCAAAATTCAAAATATCCTCGAATCCTACCGGGCCAGCCCTCCCGGGGACATGAATGGGATCGAGGTCAGTGAAATTAAAGACTTCGGCGCCCAGGACTTTGCAGATGCCGACGGAAAACCAATCCCAAAGCACAATTTTTATTTCCTTACTCTTGCCAACGGATATCAATACGCGGTGAGAGGAAGTGGAACTGAACCCAAGATCAAGTTTTACTTGATTGCTCGAGAGAAGGTTTCTAATCCTTCAGAGTTGGCAGATAAGAAACAACTCGCACAAGCAACCATTGAATCGCTTATGGAATCCGTATTGGCTGACGCCGATGTTCGCGCAGGTTCCGATTAACCCATTCTTACTCCTACAAAATGGCTCCAAAAATTAGCACAGAATCCAGAATTGAAATCAGGGAAACTCGGGGAATGGTGAACCACGGCTTCCAATTGGCCCGGGAATTAGGAATTAGCACACTGCTGGTGTCCGCAGAATTATCCTCGGACAGAAAACGGGTAGACAACGTCCGGGATCAGGAATCCATTATTTGGGTTGCCCAGGAGGAGGAAGCCACCAAGGAAGTTTGCGGAGCCAAAGACCAGTGTGTAGAGATCCCCCATGGCCCAGTGGGCCCAATGGATCAGGTATCGCTGGCGCTAATCATAGCGGTAATGAACGATTACATCCAAGAGGATGAATCTGTGCTTTGTATGTTGAGTGTTTCGGGATCAGACAGGTTGGACAATCTGCTGGTCGTTAATCCAAAACGGGATTTTGCCTGGTTTGCAACCCACGCTGACGGGGATGAAAGTGAGTTACCGGTATCCCAGGAGTTCGTCCGACTGGTGGTCATAGCATTGAAATTTGCCTCTGAAGGCAGGGAAGGAAAACCGATTGGGACATTATTTCTGTTGGGGGATATCGAGGAGCTGGAACCAATTGCCCGGCCATTGATCCTCAATCCTTGTAAAGGTCATCCCAAAAAATCGCGGAGCATCTACGACAGCGGATTCCTCGAAACCATGAGGGAATTCTCGGCTTTGGACGGCGGTTTCCTTATAGATTTGAACGGAATAGTAGAGGCGGCGGGAGTTTATTTGGATGCACCAGTGACTAGAGATGTGCAGGTCCCTCATGGATTGGGCTCCCGTCACCTGGCAGCCGCGGCAGCCACTGCCAAAACAAATTCACTGGCCATTGTAATCTCTGAGTCATCCGGAGCGGTCACCGTATTTTCCAGAGGTGCTCAGGTACTCTCCTTGAGAAAACCCGGCCCAGGGGGTAACTAGCTTTCCCCTTTAAAGGAGTATCAAGGCAGGCGCTTTTAAATTTTTCGAAGCGCTTTTAAAAACTGAGCATCTTTAGAGCAATGGGAGCGTTGGAACCGCCGGAACGGGGATAAAGATTGAAACCGGGCTTACTTTGGCGGATTTCGGCGAACCGGCAATATCCATTACACCGCTGATAACGGCCTCAACATCGGCTTTGACGATACGACCTCCAGGTCCAGTGCCTTGAACTATGAACAAATCAATCCCCTCTGATTCGGCTAATTTTCTGTCTAAGGGGGAGGCCTTGATCCGTCCGCCCGAAGAGGGCGGCGAAAGTATCTCCGTTACAACTTTTCCTTTTTCTTTTGAATTTGGAATTTACGTCGGTAGGACGACTCTCCGGGGTCTTTTCTAGTGGATTTCGGTTGATGTCACAGCAAACCTTTATAGAAGGCACGGCATTTTAGGTGCGAATATGGAAAGTTCAATCTTAGAGGAGTTTAATTTTATAACATTCATATCCCAGAGTTAGGCATCCTCTGTTCAACAATTACGTTTTCAGGCAACCCCTTAAAACAATCGGCGCGCAGAACAGAAAATCCCTGGTGGTCCTTAAGATAAATAGGCCACAGAAAATCACGATCGGTTTCGGGAACAGGGAGCCCGGGCAAATCAGATTCCTCGCAAAAGGCAAATCGCCCTTCTTCGATCGCAGGCGGCAATTGCTGAATCGGCTTAAGGCAGTCAAATAGAAACATCAGCCAGTGGGTTTTGCCCTCGTAGCCTTTTTCAGAAATCATACAAAATAGGTGAAGGTCCTCTTCGGTTAACTCCAGACCTGCTTCCTCACGGGCCTCCCGCATGGCGGTCTCGTAAGGAGATTCACCAGTAATCATTTCCAACTTACCTCCGATCGGGCTCCAGCAGCCGCGATTGGGGTCCTTGTTACGCTCAATGAGCAACAACTCGCCCTCCGAATTCCGAACAAAGATCAAAACGCTGATTTTAAAGGGAAGCATGTTTGAATGACTTGTAATATACTAGAGAAGTGAGGACTTGAAAAGGAGAAGCGAGAACAATTTAGGAACCTTGAAATTCAAAAAGTCTTAGGTTGGGCACCTAGCATTAAATTAAGGTATGGAATGGAAAGAACCTACGCTTGGATCTACGATCAAATAATGTCAAAACAACCGGCCACTTATTATATCGAATTAGTCGCCAATCCCGGGATTCAAGACGATGGCGACATCAGGCGACCAATCAGCTATTACTCTTAAGTAACTCCTTAAGGTAAAGGCCGTAGGAGGACTTCCCCAATTTCTCGATGGTCTTCTCCAATTGATCCTTCCCTATCCAGCCCTTATGGTAAGCGACTTCTTCGGGACAAGCTATTTTGGCTCCCTGCCGTTTCTCGATGATTGCCACAAAGTTGCCAGCATCGAGCAGCAAGTCCATGGTTCCGGTATCCAGCCAAGTGGCACCCCGCCCCAAAACTTCCACAAACAGTTCTTCGCTTTCCAGATAAAGCCGGTTGAGATCGGTAATTTCCAGTTCACCGCGAGCTGATGGCTTCAAGCTTCGAACGCGCTCACAGACATCGCTCGGATAAAAATAAAGACCAGGTATTGCAAATGAGGACTTCGGTTCCTCAGGTTTTTCTTCCAACGAAATTACGCGGCCGTCAGCGTCGAACTCAACCACCCCATAGGCTGTGGGATTCGCCACGTGGTAACCAAAAATGGTAGATGCTTCCAACCGTGTTCCGGCAGACTCAAGGGTGTGAACAAAATCATGCCCATAAAATAAGTTGTCCCCTAATACCAATGCAGCCGGGACACCGTCCAAAAACTTTTCTCCGATATGAAATGCTTGAGCCAAGCCTTCCGGAGCTGGTTGTTCCTCATATGAGAAATTCAACCCCCACTGCGACCCATCACCCAACAACTTTTGAAAATGAGGGAGATCATGCGGGGTAGATATGATCAAAATCTCACGAATCCCAGCTAACATTAGCACAGACAAAGGATAATAAATCATCGGTTTATCATAAATCGGCATCAGCTGCTTGCTGACTACGAGTGTTAGGGGATACAATCGGGTGCCGCTTCCCCCAGCGAGAATAATGCCTTTGCGATCCATTTCGGCGCATGCTCGCAACATCGGCTTTGAGAAGGCAAGGCCTTTTAAGCCAGGAAAGGTGTCTGAGCTTCCCTCAACCTACATTGCAACTCGCTCCCATTTCTCGGCAAAACATTGGTTGCCAATAATAAACTCACCAAACTAGGGTCCAACAATGCTCATCCTCCTCACTGGCTGCGCCGGATTTGTAGGCTGGAAAACAGCCGAACTTTTGGCTGAACAAGGCCACCAGGTAATCGGAATCGACAACGTAAATGATTATTACGATGTCGATATGAAACGCTGGCGCCTGAATCAACTGACTCCGTTAAAAAAATTCAGGTTTTATGAGATTGACCTCGAGGACCGCGCAGTAATTGAAGCGCTATTCGAGGAGCATGCATTCAATGCTGTAATCAACTTGGCAGCCCGAGCCGGAGTGCGCTCCAGCATGGAGAATCCCCACATCTATATTCAAACCAATGCGCTTGGGAACCTGAATCTGCTGGATGCCATGCGACAAAAAGGGGTCAAAAAATTTGTCCTAGCCTCCACCTCATCCCTCTATGCAGGCCAAGAGATGCCCTTTTTGGAATCGCTCCCGGTCAACGAACCCATTTCCCCCTACGCAGCCTCCAAAAAAGCAGCTGAGGCAATGGCCTACACATACCACCACCTTTATGGTATCGATGTTTCCATCGTACGTTACTTCACCGTATACGGGCCGGCTGGCCGGCCAGACATGGCACCCCTTAGATTCGTTCGCTGGATTGACGAAGGGACTCCCATTACACTGTTCGGGGACGGTTCTCAAAGCAGGGACTTTACTTATGTGGACGATATAGCCCATGGAACTATAGCCGCATTAAAGAAAATTGGTTTTGAGATTATAAACCTAGGTGGGGGCAAGAACCCAATTTCGATCTCACGGATGATCGAAACCTTTGAAACCCTGCTCAATAAAAAAGCAGTCATCGATGAAAAGCCCTTCATAAAGGCCGACATGCTTCATACCTGGGCTGAGATATCCAAGGCCAAAACGCTTCTTGATTGGGAACCTCAGGTTTCATTCGAAAAGGGTATGAGAAACCTTGTTGACTGGTATTTGGCAGAAAAGGAATGGGTATCTCAAATCCAACTCTGACAAACTTTTAAGCACTCGACAAAACAGAAGTTGATTTTCAGTCCTCCTAGAAGACAGTTTCCATTCATGAAGATCCAGAAAGCTATTATCACCGCAGCCGGCCGAAATTAACGGCACCTTCATCGAACAAACAGAACCATGTGGCTACGGCCATGCAATTTACTGCGCCAAAAAATTTATCAAGGAGGGGTCATTCCTGTAACCCAATCCAATTGTACTCACTATTCCACTACGCATAGGATTTGTTCTAAGCAGTCGCATTGCTATGCTTTTTTCTTTTCGAAGAATAAATTAACTCGGTCTAATGGCCAGGTATTAAAAACACTTTCAGGGTTTAACCACCCCTTGCGGCAGGCGTTGATGCCAGCTTCCACATACCGAAATCCGGATACATTGTGTGCATCGGGATTCACGCTGGTCAGCAATCCTTTGTCCGCGGCAAGTCGCCAATGCCGCCAATCCATATCCAGACGACGAGGGTGAGCATTCATTTCCATGATTACCCCGTTGGCAATGGAAGCATCGATTACTTTTTCAAAATTTACCAGGTACGGTTCGCGCCGCAGAAGCAAACGCCCTGTCAAATGACCGACCATGGTGGTTGAAGGATGCTCGATGGCCTTAATGAGCCGTTGGGTCATTTCATCTTCGCTCAGAGAAAAACTGGAATGCACGGAAACCACCACGTAGTCGAGTTTTGACAAGGTCCCATCAGCAAGGTCCAAGGAACCATCCTTAAGAATATCACATTCAATTCCCGCGAAAATGTGGCAGTCGAAGGCACCCGTAGCGTTCAGGCTGGAAATTTTTTCAATTTGCTCCTCCACCCTGGCCTCATCCAGGCCATTGGCCTGAAAACTAGCTTTGGAATGATCAGCCAATCCCAGGTATTCCCAACCCAGATCCTGGGCGGCCTGAGTCATTTCTTCGATTGAGTTTGCACCATCCGAGGCATGGGTGTGATTGTGAAAAACGCCCTTCAAATCCCCGGTCTTCACCAGTTTGGGTAAATCTCCTGATTCACTGGCCTCAATTTCTCCCAATCCTTCTCGAAGCTCGGGCGGTATGAAATTTAGATCCAGCAATTTGAACAAGGATTTTTCGTCTGGGATTGATTCAACAGCCATGCCCTCCTTATTCTCTGTTCTCAAGCCCCATTCGCTAAGACTAAAACCCTTTGAAAGAGCCCGGCTTCGCATGGCGATATTATGGTCCTTCGAACCGGTAAAGTGGTGCAAGGCAAAGACGAATTGATCAGGAGGGACAATCCTGAGATCAGCCTGAAGGCCACTTTCGAATCGCACACTGGATTTCGTTTTTCCGTGTCCAGAAACTTCACTGACTTCAGGCATTCCGACAAACCAATCCATAATCGGTTCGGGATCATCTGAAGCGGCAATAAAATCCAAATCTCCAACGGTTTCCATTTTTCGACGCAGACTACCGGCTGATTCGGCAAGGACAACCTGGGGCAAATCCCTCAAGCCATTCAGAATAGGCCGGGCAGTTTCCTGAGCGTCCCACCACAAATGCCGCTTGGAATACGCTTCACGATTTTTGATTCCAGAAATAATCTTTTCGACTGACTTTGCTCCAAAACCTGGCAACTGAGCAGCTTCACCCGTTGAACAAACCTGCGCCAGGCGATCGATGGAATCGACGCCCAATTCGTCGTACAGTTTTTTGATCTTCTTGGCTCCGAGCCCAGGAATATCAAGCATTTCAACCAAGCCAGATTCAACCGATTCCCGGAGGTCATCCAAAAAGGGAAGCGGCCCATCTTTAAAGAGAGTCGCGATTTTCTCGGTCAGCGCCTTGCCGATTCCCTTAACATCCCCAAGGCGATCTTCCTCAATTAAAGTGCCCAGATCCTCCTCCAAGGTAACAAGAGCAAGTTGACCAGACTGGTATGCACGAATCTTGAAGGGATTTTCTCCTTTCAACTCCAACAATGTGGCTATCTCGCCAAGTGTGTCCGATATTTCGCCCTTATCCATGAAAAGACTTAGAGCATTTTAATACAATTCCTTCAATGCCTTCCGGTCTAATTTTCCCAAAGCACTTTTGGGAAGGCAATCGACAGACCGAATCTCTTTAGGAATTTTAAAGGGAGCAAGATAGCGGGGTAGAGTTTCTAAAATGTTTTGAATCATCAGCTCATCTAACGATCCCTCAACCAAGGCGACCACCCGTTGGCCCCAATCGGGATCGGTAACCCCTAAAACTCCGAAAGTTCGGTCAGGCAAAAGCCCGGACAATGCCGCCTCAACCTCCTCAGGGGCTACCTTCTCTCCACCCGTATTGATCAAGAAATCTTTTCGACCAAAAACACATAACTGACCGTTTCCAGCCCATTCTCCAAAGTCACCAGTTGCAAATTCCTTTCTCGTGGAGTCCTCGGGATAGTACCCGCGGAAAACAGAATCCGACCTAAGAACGATTTCACCGTCTTCTGTTAATTGAGCGGAAACACCAGGCAAGGGACTGCCCCAAATTCTTCCGCCCGGAGTGCTTTCCGCCCGTGATCCGATAACCGCCATAGCTGCGGTCTCAGTCATGCCATAAACAAAATGTATGGGTAACTTTTCAGTCCGGATAGCCTGAACCAAATCTGAGGACGGGCCTGCCCCACCGAGATATACAACGTCCATTCCATGTAAAAACCGCACTGCCGTTTCGGATCTTAAGAGCCGCCCCAATTGGGTTGGGACAAGAGACAAGGACCAATGCCCCTCTATGTGGCTTGGAAAGTTGCCCGAAAGCAACTCTGACCATGAGTGAAAAATAACTTGCCCCCCAGTAAGACAAGCTCGGAAAACGGGCATGAGGCCGCTGACATGGAACAATGGCAGACAATTTATGCTACTCAGATCGGCCTTCCCGTGGAACTGCCAGAGCTGCTTTACGCCGGCAGACAGCGTATCCAAAGAATGGACACAGAAGCGGAGAGCTCCGGAAGAGCCACCCGAAGGGACCATTAATCTCGCTTCCTCAAACCCACTGGCATAAGTCGGATTGGCCTCGACTCCTAGAGCTCCAAAGACTTTGTGAAAGGAGGCTATTTGATTTAATGACTCCAGTTCATGTTCGCTCCAATCGGGATTAGCCAAAAAAATCCCTCCACCCCGCAACAATGTGGCCATTACCACGGCGACCGTTCGCATCGGATCCCGCTCAGCACACAATACAGATTCGCCCGGATGAATCATTTCCAAGGCTTCCTCGAGCTGAAACTTTAACAGGTACCAATTCTTTTCCTCCAAAAAAGGCCGAGCGAGAAATGAGTTCTTGGATTGCGGAAATGTATTCATCCGCCAACCTTTTCCTCCCAGAGTGCCTGTAGTCGCTCCAAGAAAAGACGACCTGAAGCAATGGCTTTGCCCGTGTTATGGATATTCCATCCATCGTTTTCCAAAAGCGAAGCGGTATCAAATCCAATAGCTGTATCCAGCTTTTGGTTACGTTCTAAAAAACGCAAGCTCGCCTCTAGCCCAAAGGAAGTTTCCAATATCGAAGATCCGATAATTTGGTCGCCTAAGTCGCTGGTCCAGTTACCGAGCAGTCCGGGCTTGACAATCAGAGGGCCTGGCCAATGTCTCCAGCTCCTCAAAGAGCGAAGGCCGACAACCGATTCATCCAAGGCTACCGCAGTGGAATAGGGTTCAATCATTTCCAACATGCGATTTTCCAGCCCGGCGGCCAAAGGCTGTTCCAGGAAATCGACTGGCTTACCCTCTAACAAATCGAGCCATCTTATAAAATCGCCCTCCGAGAGACCTCCGTTTGCATCCAACCGCAACAATTGCCCTGGATTCAACTGATCGAAAATTCGATCCAACTGCTCAGATTCTTCTGAAAAGTTTGAGGCGCCAATTTTTAGCTTAAATGTCTCAAAGCCAGCCTGTTGTTTCTCCTCCAAAGCTCCGAAAGAATCCAATAGAGCGGCTATTTTAAAGGTCTTGACCGTACCTTCATTCATCCAATCGGCATTCGCGGCGGCAACCGCCCATTGGCAACAGAGGTAAGACTCGGGAATAGCCCTATCGACCGATCCACTTTTGGCCTGATTCTTGCACCATTCAAGCGCTTCATCAAAGGTCTCACTGCCAAACCAGGGAATCGGGGCAATCTCCCCAAAGCCTACCCAGCCATCGTCCTGACTCAGCCGGATGATGATACCTTCTCTGGTTTCCCAGGTTCCATGTGCAGTTGCCAAAGGCCGGACAAACTTGCGACGATAAGGCAAATACTCAAAACAACTTTTCATTAAAAATTCTGAAATGCCGCACTTTATAGAAAAAAGAAAAATTTGACACCCGGAATTTAAGAAATGAAAAACGACCATGGAAAACATGAAGCATCCGCTGGACGCGGAGTACTACCTTCCGCCTGATCAATTTTTCCAGCAAAACGCACCAACAGGGTTGACCTACGACGATGTCTCTCTGGCTACCCGCTACTCTGAGATTCTGCCCCGGCAAACCAATCTGGAGACAAAACTTTCTGAGAGTCTTACCCTCCAGATCCCCATATTGTCGGCGGATATGGATACAGTTACCGAAGCTGAAATGGCAGTGGCGATGTCCCTCAATGGCGGAATGGGCATCATCCATTTCAACATGGACAATAAAAACCAGGTCAAACAGGTGGCCCGAGTGAAGCACCATATCCATGGCCTAATTCAGGAACCGGTTACCATTTCTCCGGATAAACAGGTAGGGGATGTGTTGAACATCATTGCTCAAAAGAATTTCAATTTCCGTACTTTTCCGGTGATTAAGGACAATGGCAAATTAATGGGCCTGCTTTCCGGTTCGGTAGTCCGGGAACGATACCGGGACATCGCAGCTACCAAAGCGATGACGCCGAGGGAGCAGTTATATACACTAAACGAAAGTAACCTCGGCGACGATCCCATTGCCGCCGCTGATAAATTCTTCGATGAAAATATAGGTATCCATAAGATCCTGGTAGTAGACGATGAGGACAACCTGAAGGGACTCTTCACTTTAAGTGATGTAGAGCAGATAACCTCCGAAAAAACCTCTCAGCTAAAGCCAAGCCGGGATTCAAACTTTCGTCTGCTTGTAGGCGCAGCAGTCTCTGCGATGCGCAAAAAGGACGGAGCTATCGACAGAAGCGCAACACTCGATCATATCGAGAATCTGGTCGAAGAAAACGTAGATGCAATCGCCGTCTCTTCGGCCCACGCTCACACCCTGGGAATGGGCCAGGTCGTCAAATTGATTAGGGAGGCCTTCCCGGATATGACTATAATCGCGGGAAATGTCTCAAGTGCTGCCGGAGTGCAATTCCTGGCCGGTTGCGGGGCAAATGCTGTCAAGGTAGGCCAAGGACCGGGCTCAATCTGCACAACCCGGCTTGTAGCCGGAGTCGGCATACCTCAATTGACAGCCATCTATGTGGCCTGCAAGGAGGCGGAAAAAATGGGCGTAAAGATTGTAGCCGATGGAGGGATTACAAAATCAGGAGACATGGTAAAGGCCCTGACAATGGCGGATGCGGTCATGTTGGGTAGCTTACTTGCCGGATGCCGGGAAAGCCCTGGGGAAATCATTGAGATAAATGGGCACGTCTATAAGCAATACCGGGGCATGGGTAGCCATGCCGCAATGAAGGAAGGATCGGCAGCACGCTACGGTCACGAAAAGGCAAACATAGGCATGAAGGTGGCTGCTGAAGGCATTGAGGCCTTGAAAGAGCTGTCGGGGCCAATTGATAAAATCCTGGGTGATTACGTAGGTGGAATTCAATCAGGCATGGGCTACTTAGGAGCTCCAACTATTGCAGACCTGCATCGCCGGGCACGCTTCATGAGGATTTCGCAAGCTGGGCAACGTGAATCCACGACCCACGATGTCATAGAGATAAAGGCCCCTAAAGAAAACTAGTTTCTTGGGTTCCTGGTGAACGACATTAAGTTTTTTTATTTACTAGAAAGTAGTGAGAAGCTATCCCTGCTCGGGTTTTTCAAATCGCGTGACTAGGATTCTTTGACATGGCGACCGCACCATTCACCAGTAAAATAATTGCCGACACCGGAATAAGCTTCGGGGATGAGGGCAAAGGGAGGCTCATTTACGAAATCATAGATGAACTCAAACAAGCCACCGGAATGGAGAGTCCCGTCGAGGTGGTACTGAAAGTAAACGGTGGAGCCAATTCCGGTCACACTGCCGGCGGATTAAAGCTGAATCTATTGCCAGCAGGCGTAATTGAAAAAAGTGTTCCCTTCCTGGCCGTCGGTTCGGGCGTAGTAGCTGATCCGAGAAAATTTCTTTGGGAGGCCAAACCGCTGGAAGCCCGAGGGTATCAAATCCTGGAACGACTGGCCATCGACGAACGCACCATGGTATCGGATCTGAGCCACCGTCTGTTGGACCTGGCTAATGAATATTATCGATCACACATTCTTGGAGAAGAGCCTCGCGGATCGACAGGACGGGGCATATCGCCGGCTTTTCAAGATGAAACAGGGCAATGGCAGATCAGTTATTCAATCTTTCGCGGATCGAAAGAAGATTTTAGAAAGAAACTTCAACAAAAGTGCGACCGGGCAGCCAGGATCATCGAACACGTATACGAGCTACCGGAAAATCGATGGCCGCACCTGTTTGATATTCTGACCAAGGGTGAGATGCGGGCCAATCAGGAAAGCATCGAAGCCGGCATCTTTGGAGCAGCGGAATTTGACTTCCGTGTATTTCGGGACGAAAAACCCTTCTCCATAAATGTCGACCATCTCGTGGATGTATATTGGGATGCCGGATGTAAATTAGTCGACACAGTCACCGATATCCGGGAATTGGCTCTCAAAGCGCTGGATCGGGGTAAATATATTCTGGGCGAATTCGGACAGGCCTACTGGCTGGACAAACGGCAAGGCTTCAGCCCAAACGTGACGGGATCACATAGTTTTTCATCAGAAATTTTTAACTCGGCCGGTATTCCCGTTCAAAAAGTACACACCATTGGCGTAGCCAAAGCCTACGATACTAAAGTCGGCACCCATCTCTTTTTAACTCAATTTCCAGAAGAGGATACTTTGGGAAACTGGCTCAAAAAATTGGAATTTGGCACATCTACCGGCAGACAAAGAATGGTGGGCTGGTATGATGCGGTAGAAAAAGGCGACGCCCTCCGCTATGGAGGATTTCAGGATTTGGCCATTAACAAGTTGGATGCTTTGAGCCACAATGCTGAATGGTCTGGAAAGCTAAAGATTTGCGTCGCTTACCAGGACTTTAGAGACACACGGGTGAATCATGTGCCCAGGGACGACGCTTACCGCTCGGAGCTTAAACCTATCTACGAGGAATACGACGGATGGTCTGAAGATATCTCAGACGTTCGAAGGTTTTCTAAACTTCCTATCCAAGCCCAGCGTTACGTAGCGGGAATGGTAAAGGCTACTTGCGACGTGGCTTACGAAAAAAACTATCCTACCGATCCAGTGAATCTGAGGTATATTGGAGTGGGCCCCGATCCAGAGCAAATTATCAAAGATGTTCCTGAAACAAGGGACTTATTGAAGATGTTAACAACCCGGTTGAAGCGTAGCAATAAGATTCAGGGTAAATCCTGCAAAGCAGAACCGGATTCCGACTCCTGACCTGTCAGACGCGCCAAAACTTCTCCCAACAGATAAATGGAACCGGTAACCACTATGGTGTCTCCGGGTTGCCCGATAGAACAGGTCTGTTCATCAGGGAAAAGCATTTCCTTGGTAGTGTTGTTCACTGGAAAACCGGATTGAAGAGGCAGGTATCTACGGAGAACTCCGAATGTCGCAGCCCTGGGCTGTTGCGGTTCCAACAAGAACAGTCCCCGAGCGTGTTTGGCTACCACGGGCATGAGATATCGCGCACGAAACTCTCCCAACGTACCGGCGACAATCCATGGCTTCTGCCCTAGCTCTGCCACGAGGGAGGCTAGGTTTTCATCGAGGAAATGCGAACCTTCCGGATTGTGGGTTGCATCCAGAATAAGCTCCCTTCCGCATGACAAGGATAAACTCTCCCAGCGGGCGGGCCAATCGACAGACTGTAAGGCATTTTCTGGCACAGATCGCAGATCTGGGAATTGACTTTCGACTGCACGGCATGCCGTTATGGCGGTAGCGGCATTCCAGCTTTGGAAAGTACCAAACAAATTAGTGGAAGGATATTTTTCCAGATCGTCGCCAAAATTTTCTTGGACGGAAATCAATTGGGAATTTTTACCAGCGGCAATGTCACCAATGACATGCATGCAAACTTCGGGCACCCGTCCTATTACCACCGGCTTACCCGGCTTGATGATTCCTGCTTTTTCGCCAGCTATTTTTTCGACGGTATCTCCCAAAATTCGTGTGTGCTCCAGGCCAATTGAGGTGATTATCGAAAGGAGAGGATCTATGACATTGGTCGCATCCAGTCGACCGCCCAAACCCGTTTCAACAATACCAATATCCACTTCCTGCTGATGGAAATACAAAAAGGCCATAGCAGCCATTAACTCAAAAAACGTGGGGTGATCATCCCAAATATCTTTACTGACCACTTTTGCGTGAAAATCCAACTCCTTCACCAATTCAATAATTTCATCCTTGGAGATCATTTCCCGGTTAACCTGTATCCGCTCGCCCAAAAACACTAAATGCGGGGAAGTGAACAATCCTGTTCGATAACCAGCAGAACGAAATATATGTTCCAACATGGCTGCGGTAGACCCCTTGCCGTTTGTACCGGCGATGTGGATAATTGGATAGGACAGATCGGGACGACCTAGAACATCGATGAATTTAGCCATACGATCGATTCCATAAGTCGAACCTTTGTTCCGTAGGCTAAAGAGATAATCTCTGGTATGGGAGAAATTCACGGTAGGATCGAAAGAGCCCTGAACGACTGTTGAGTGCCAAACTTATCCGGCCTGTTCGGCTGACCACAAGACGGAGAAAAAAGTTTTGAGCCGGTCGCGCAATTCCTGTCGAGGAACGATTTGATCGATCAATCCATGCTCTAGCAGAAACTCAGCGGTCTGAAATCCCTTAGGCAATTCTTCCTTGGTAGTCTCTTTAATAACTCGTGCTCCGGCAAATCCGATGAGTGCACCCGGCTCGGCAATGATTAAGTCACCCAAGGAAGCGAAGCTTGCCATTACGCCGGCGTAAGTCGGATTTGTGAGCACAGATAAATAAGGCAGCTTTGCTTTTGCCAATCGTGCCAAAGCAGCGCTCGTCTTGGCCATTTGCATCAGGCTGAGTATTCCTTCCTGCATCCGTGCGCCACCGGACGCACAAATTGTCACACAAGGCACTTTACGGTCCGTGGCCCGTTCGATGCTGCGAGTAATTTTTTCTCCAACAACCGCCCCCATACTGGCGCCAATAAATCGGAAATCCATCACCGAAATTTCAACAGGCAGATCCAGGATATTGCCGGAGCCACTGATCACCGCATCGGTTAATTTCGTTTTTTTGCGGTAAGTATCCAAACGATCCGAGTAAGCCTTCTTGTCTTTAAAGGACAAGGGATCCACAGAAGTAAGTTCGGCATCCCACTCTTTGAAGGTGCCTTCATCGAGGAGAGATTCGATGCGGGTCGGCGCATCCATAGGGAAATGGTAACCGCTTTTAGGCGCTACAAGCAAGTTTTGCTCAAGCTCCTTGTTATAGATGAGATCGCCGGTGATTGGATCTTTAGTCCAAAGTCCTTGCGGAATATCCTTCTTTTTGACGGTAACCGTCGAGTATTTTGGCTTACTAAAAAGCGGCATGGTAACAAATTATCCATGTCCAAGGACCAAAATGTCAATACGTTGGACACCTCCCTTTTTGGTCACTTTAGCGCAGGCAATGAGGAAGATCGGCCCGAAATATTTTTGAAGGAGCTCTCAGACTCAACGGCCTCACTCGTTATGACGAAATTGCGCGGGGATACCAAATCCAGGAATGAACGACCAAAACTACCGATGTCGACGGATGACGGCATCTAGATTTCGAATCTTTTCTGCTGACGTGGTTTGTAAAAAAGAGACAGGAAAACGGCAAAAATAAGCAGAGAAAACGTACAAAAGTACCCATCTAAAAGCCGGTAAGATCCCCACCATTCCGCAGCAAGCTCTTCGTCCGTACGCAAAGCGATTTTGCTAATCCACAACACGGAGGTCACCCAGCCTGCGTGCAACCCGATCGCGGCCCAGAGGGATTTGGTACGCATAAAAACAATCGTCAATGTAACCCCGACCAAGCTGAGATTCAAAAAAAGAACTAGGTCAAAATTGTAGACAATCCCTATAATTACATACCAACCGACAATCAGCCCATCCATTAACTGAACTTCCTCGGGCGGTGTTGAAAAGTCCCAGAGGCCTACCGGATTCTTGAAATGCAAATAAGCAAAAAATAAGGAGGACAAAACGATGCTGAACAGCGGTGCAAATGCCGTGTAGAACATCCGGAAAAACAAGCCCCTGAATACCACCTCTTCAATAGACCCAATTGCAAAGGCGGAGAGGAATGATAAGACTAGTCCGATCAAAAGGGTTCCAAACGATAAAGAAGGCTGAAATTGGACATGTCCCAAAGCAGTTAACAATCCGAAAACGCAAGTCGCCCAAATCAACCCAGCCAGGTACCATCTTAAAAAATTGGAATGCCAAGAGAAGGTACTGCGATACCCCAATTTAATTGCCGAAAACATATGGCACTTGGCGAACATCCAAGGAAGCGACAAAAGCAGAAAGAGGTATCTGCCCCGGTCGTAATATTCCGGAAACGGTTTTCCTGTCAGGTACTCCGTTACGGAATTCGGAAAGGAGGCCTGAATTGCGAATACCAATTTGTAAGCAAGAGGGCTAACAAGGCCTGCGAGCAAATGAAATAGGACAAAAGCTATCAGCAAAATCTTGAGTCCTCGCATGCTATATTGGAATTCATCCATATTGAACAGCATGTGATAGCTATCTCTGGAAAATGCTGACATTGATCGTGTCTTTTTAAAATAGTGAGCCCAACTTTAATTGTAGTAAACCTTTTCCAAAAACAATCCCCGGGGTCCAGCCGTAACTACATCCTTAGTTCTGGTGCGCGAATTCAAAATGGATCGAAACTCTTCGGGACTGAGTTTCCCTTGGCCAACACGTAAGAGAGCCCCGGTGAGGGACCGCACCATTTTATATAGGAATCCGCTGGCTTCAAACGTGAGCCTCAACCGCTTGCCTCGACCGGATAATTGAAAGGCCCGAAAATCCTTAACCGGATGTCCCTTATCCGGATCCGCTCCATTTTCGGCGGAAAATGCGGAGAAATCATGACCCCCCAACAAGAAATCGCCGGCAGATCGCATAACCTGCACGTTCAGCTGGTAAGGTATGCTCAGGCAGTACCGCGTTTCGAACGGATCTGCCTGTCCTAGAAAAATCCGGTAATGGTACCGTTTAGCCAGGGCAGAATACCGGGCATGAAATTCCTTGTCCACCAAGCAGGTCGATTGAATCCGGATGCTAAGAGGAAGCTGAGCACCCAGTGCAGCAGTAAGCTTTCTGCCTCCATGCTTCCAATCGGAATCAAAGTGAAAGACCTGAGCCATGGCATGTACACCCGCATCGGTCCGACCGCTCCCATGGATACGAACATCCGCCTTGAGAATTCTAGCCAAGGCAGCCTCTATGATATCCTGAACGGAATCGTGGCTCGGCTGGCTTTGCCACCCAGTAAAGGAAGTGCCATCATAAGCACATACACATTTCCAGCGCTTCATTCCTCCGAAATGTCTTCCGGTAATTCTAGATTTTGGCCCAAAGATTTATCGAGAAAATCCTGAAGAATCAATGTCGCAGCACGGGAATCGACTTCGCCTGATTTCCGGTCCACTTTTATCTTTTGTAGCTTCGCTTCTTCTTTGACCTGGTGGGTTGTTAAACGTTCATCCACAGTTTCGATCGGAAGTCCAAATCGTTGTTGTAGATTACCGATAAAAGCCTCTACCTCCTTCGCCTTAAAACCACGGCTCCCGTCCATGTTGTAAGGCATCCCGACAACGAAGCGCTCAATACTTCGCTCTAAAATCAAATCTTGGATGTGATCCAATCGGGCGTCCTCAGTTGACTGAACCGCCGCGGTCAAAGGCACTGCGAGCCCCAAGGAATCGCCGAAGCTCAATCCAATTCTTTTTTCACCATAATCCAGGCCCAAAACATTCACTGAAAAAATTAAACTAAGTGTTTGAAATCCTCGTTCTCACCAAGCTCCTTTACAATGGTTTTTATATCTTGAGCCCGGTCCTTATGGCAAACGAGAGTAACGTCTTCGGTATGGACAACGATCAGACTCTGTACTCCGATAAGGGCAGTAAGGTGTCCATTTTCTGAAACTATAATATTGTCAGCCGATTCTTTATATATGGCATCACCCTTTTTGACATTACCCAAAGCGTCTTCGGGGAAATGCCGCTCAATGGCTGGCCAGGCGCCTACATCGTCCCAATCAAAGGCTGATTCGACCATCAAAACGTTTTGGGCCTTTTCCATAATTGCAAAATCGACCGAAATTTTCTCCAGAGCAGGGTACACCTCAGTCATCAGCGATTCCAAGGAAGTGCCCGCCGCAATACCATCGGAGATACTTTTTAATCCTGAATAAAGATCGGGAGTATAATTTTGCAGTGCTGCGTCGATAGCGGACACCTTCCAAATGAACATTCCCGCATTCCAAAAATACTCGCCTGAATCGACGTATGACAGCGCCGTTTGCAAGTCCGGTTTCTCCACAAATCTTTGAACCGTGTAAACCGGAGTGCCCATGATATATGTTTTCACGAGTCCGGTCTGAACATAGCCGTAGCCGGTGGCAGGTTCCGTAGGCTTGACGCCAATCGTTACTAGCGATTCGGTCTCCTCTGCTGCGGAAAAGGCGGTCTCCAATACCTCGCTGTAAGCAGGGCCGTCGTGGATAACATGGTCTGCCGGCAGGATCGCATACACCGCATCGGGATCCTTAGCCCGAACCAGTACGGTGGCTAAACCGACCGCGGCTGCTGTATCCCGTCCGACAGGTTCGCCCACCACTTGATCGCTAGACAATTGCGGTAAATCCTCCAGCACAACCTGCCGTTGTTCTGCGGCGGTGATTATTAGCAGATTCTCTGGTGGAACAAGTGCGGCTACGCGCTCAACGGTTTGGGCAAGCATTGTCTTTTCGCCAATAATGGCTTGGAGATGTTTTGGCCGCGCTGATCTGCTTTTTGGCCAAAACCGCTCCCCACGACCTCCAGCCATAATTACTATGTACCGATTGCTCATGATATGAAGTGCCTGCATTGTGGATGGCAGAAAGGGCGATGGGCAAAGCTTTTCAAGCGCAATTTTCGAGTTTGAGGTTAGACAAGTAGCCGAAGTCTCCAATCCTTGCAACTATGCAAGAAAAATCCTATCCTCTGGAAGTCGATGTGGAATTCCCTGCCAATGAGTTTGCCCTCCTTGATGTCCGTAAGCCTGCGGAGTTATCGATCTGCAACATTGAGGGCTCGATAGAAGTCAACATGAACGAAATCCCATCCCATCTGGATAAAATACCGGGAGGAGGGATGGTCCTGGTTTTATGCCATCACGGAAGCAAAAGCGCCGCTGTAACCAGCTTTGTTCGACAAAACGGTTTCGACATGGCCGGCAGAATCGACGCATGGCCGTTAAAGGTAAATTCTCAACTGGCGCGCTACTAAATACTTCCGCCTTTTTTATTCGGAACTAAAGAATGCTTTTCTTATCCATGGAAGTTCTTGTAGTTTATTTGAAATCACACTATTGGAACCTCCCTTTAATTATGAAAATAAAATCATTCCTATCTTTGCTTACTTTGTTATTGGCGGTCCTATTCCTGGCCGGATGCGCAAAAGCGGTAAAAAACCTGACGCCGTCAGAATTTCCTGAAAACCCATCGAACATTTACACATTGAGCGTTGAGATTCGCGAAAAGAAAGATCTCGGCGTAGTGAAAGACTCTTTACGACCCAAGGTTGTGATCGACGGAGAATCGCGCTTAATGAGCCGAAGCACCCTCGGGGACAACATCTGGGATTACGAATACAAAATGCCCTCTGGCCGCCGGAATGCAGTGTATTATTTCGACATCGAATACGAGGTTTACGGCAGTAAATCCGCGCGAACTAAATCCATAACCCTTCCCAAGGACGGACTTCTGAAATTTACTTTGGTCAACAGATATGCGGTTACTCTCGATGCAAAACGCGGTCCGGTAGGTTCCAAAATCGGCTTGATTGGCCGCGGATTCAATCCGTCAGATCAAGTGTTTGTAGGAGGTCAGTTAACGAATTCAGAGTATTTCTCTCCAAACGCACTCAGCTTCTTTGTTCCATCGTTGCCGGCAGGAAATCCCTACAATGTATCCATTCAAGGTGAAAGTGGGGAAATCATTGTAGGCTCCTTCCGCGTCGATTCTGCTCAAATGCAGGTCCTTCCCAGCAACGTCAACGTGGTTTCAGGAGGACGAGCGACTTTAATCTTTTCCATCCCGAATGAGGCGCCTGCCTCGGGACTACCGGTGGAGATTACAACCAACATTCCCGACAGCGTGGTTTTGCCCGAAGTGACTATTCCAGCCGGAAGCAACTCGGTGAGCGTTCCACTCGAGGGAGGAGCTCCGGGAATCGGTGTCCTGTATGTGGAGACACCCGGTTATTCTGCTCTGGAAGTTCCTATTTCGGTAAGCCAATAGTTCAAGGAATTTAATTTAACGCAGAAGCCGCCTTGTAAATAGGCGGCTTTTGTTTTTGGTATTCAGCCTAGTCAACGGAATGGACACCCAGAAAAACAGCATCCTCAGAATAGCAGAGTATTTTATTCGGTACCGCCTGCTGTTTGTAATCAACATGCTACTAGCTTTGGGAAGTACAGCCTTTCTACTGACTATCCCCTATCTGGTCGGTTATGTAATCGACGATGTAATTGTCCCCAAAAAGGCCGATCTAATCTGGTGGGGATTGCTCGCCATCACAGTCGCCTATGTTTTTAGGGATGTGCTCAACTACCTCAGAATTCGATTGAATAACGTCATCGAGCAACGGGTGCTCATCGACATACGGGGCGCCCTGCACCGAAAGTTAATGGATTTGCCAGTCAGTTTTTTTGACAAGCGAAAAGCAGGAGAAATTTCGTCACGCGTAACTGAAGATGTGATCAATGTGGAGCGCGCCATCCTCGATGGAACTGAAGGCGGCCTTACTGCCTTGTTTACTCTGTTGGGAATTACCATCTATTTGTTCATTGCAAACCCCTTTCTGGCAACGTTTGTCGTATTGCCAATTCCGATACTCATTCTAATGGCGCTGAATCATTTTCAGGTTAATCGCCGCAATTGGAAAAAAGTCCGAACAAGCGCAGGTCAAATGAATGGAATACTGGTCGAGAATATTGCCGGGCACAGATTGATCAGTTCTTTTGCCCTCCAGCAAAAGGAACAGAAGAGGTTTAACGACCAAGCCGAAGATCTTCGGGGAAAGACCTTGGTGGCCATGTACCGATGGGCAATGTACAGCTCGGGCACCCGATTCGTAAGCAGCCTCTGTATGGTGGCTGTTCTTGGGATTGGAGGCTACCAATACATCCTGGGAACCCTGAGCATCGGCGAACTTACCACCTTCATTCTTTACAGTGGATTGCTCTTGGAGCCGATAACGCGCCTGAACGGCCTGAACAATTTGATAAGCGCAGCCAAAGCCTCCGGAGACAGAGTATTCGAAATACTTGACCATCACATCCCAATCTACAGTCCGTCAGATGCCATCCCATTCCCGC
>DDZZ01000030.1 GCA_002346535.1 Opitutales bacterium UBA2995
ACAAAACGACTTGTTCGGCTGATAAAGCGAAAAACTCATAATCTTCGGCGAAGCGTTCAGGCAGATTTACGGTGGTAAGGCTATCGCAATCAACGAATGCATTCTCTCCAATACTTTCGACGCTATCTGGGATGGTGATGCTGGTAAGGCTAGTGCACTTATGGAACGCATTATGCCCAATACTGTTGACGCTGTTTCCGATGGTAACGCTGATAAGGTTGCTGCAACCTTGGAACACTGAATACCCAATACTTTCGACGCTATCTGGGATGGTGATGCTGGCAAGGTCACTGCAACCATAAAACGCACCAGCAGCAATGCTCGTTACAGTGTCTGGGATGGTGGCACTGGTAAGGCTAGTAAAAGCGAAAGCATTTTTCCCAATGCTCGTCACACCATCGGGAATGTTGATGCTGGTAATAGAGTCGTTCTCTTTAAAAGCATCTTCCCCAATTTTAACGACAGCAATCCCATCCACTTCAGCTGGGATTTCCACTTCTGTGTCATTACCTAAATAGCCAGTGATGGTGGCTTGGTTGTCGGTAACCGTGTATGTCAGATCGCCGCTATCTCCAGCATTACCCGTGTTCCCGAGAGTTTGTGCCGACAAAGTATGGTAACTGGATATCAAAAATAAGGCAGCTATAAGAGCCATGGATCTTTTCATAATCCTTAAATTTGCATAGATTATTCGTTAATGGAATATTTTTTTCTTAGATTGAGCATTTATTTACGTAAAGTAATTGTGGCATAAAAAAAGCAGCCTAGTCTTACCCAGCGAACTTGTAAAATTCCAAAGCGGAAAAGTCGGTCGTATCTCCAACCCCTCTATCCACAAAAGAATAATCATCAGGATTTATCGCAGCGACCATAGAAGGTTTTGTAGAGTCACTTAGCGAAATACCTGTGGATTAAATCGGGATCTTTTGTCCTACATGATCTTCCCAGTTATCATTGGCGCCAATGGTAACTCCATTGCTCACTCTTACTTTAAGAAACATGGAGACAACCAAGTCACTGACGGTATAAAAATCATAGGATAAATTTTGAATCAAAATGAGGGGTTCGTCTTAAAATTTCATAAAAATTAAATTCTATTCTTCTTTTTTAAAACTTAAAGTAATTGAACGATTTTAAAAGTGTTAGTTGCGAATAGCAACTAACCAAAACTCCTTTTTTAATCGAAGATTATTAAGGATCAGGCGGCCTAAGATTAGAAATGGGCTAACAATCAGTTCGACGATTTTTCGTTTCGTCGACGCTCTTTTATGAAAAAAATGGAAATTAACTTTTGGAATGCTGTAACCAACATCCTCTAATAATCGAGTTAAGGTATCTGATGTGTAGTAAATGAAATGTTCTGTTCCGCCTGGACAATCGGGGTGATAGAATCTGCTGCTTTTGGGATTGATAGCTGCTTTGTAATAGTTGGCGTTGGGGATGGCAATAAAGAGTACACCACCTTTACGAAGAACGCGATGCGCCTCATGGAGTGCACTTCGGGGATCAGATGTGTGTTCCAGGACGTGTTTCATTGTTATTATACCAAACTCTCCATCTTTGAATGGCATTTCATTTAGACTACCGAATTTTACATGGTAGTTTTGCTTCCTACGTGCTTCTAAGGCAAAAGGTGCAATATCGATACCTACGCTTTCTAAGCCCAATTCCTCAGCTGCATGTAAAGTATATCCAAGTGAGCATCCAACATCGAGGAGTGGCCCGGATTCTATATAGTTTAGAGCATCTAGTATTTGTGTCTTAGATTTTTTGATCCGTCTCCTTCTGCGCTCATCATATGAATGGGCATGTTTATTTTCGCCCGCTTTAAAGTATAGGCTTCCGTAAATTCCTTTGTCATCTTTTTCTGGGAGTGTAGACTTTTTGTAGATCAAATCACATTCGCAACGCACCCAGGTGAATTCTGGATATTTTGTATAAATCCTTGCTTTACTGCTACCACACAGTTGACAGGCGGAAACAAGGTCCTCTTGCGGGTAGTTATGAGACATGGGATGGGGCCGATATTTATAAGATTTAGGATTCAATTCTGTGTGTTTAACTACAAAGCAGCCTTCGATTCCGCAATTTTTTCGGGGTTGTACGTGGAACCCGAAACATATACGCAAAAGATGAGGAGGAAACAATAGATAGGAGTATTTTCACTGTTTGATAGATAGCTCCCAGCCTTCAGTTAGTGAAGGAATAATAGTGATTAAAACATAGAGCGAAGATATTCAAGCAGCAGCCTCTGCAGCACAATTAAGGGAACAGACCATATGACGAGCCCTACTATTATGATAAAGATGTAAAGAAACGCATACCAAAAGTTGTGTTTTTTAATTATAGGTATATCAGAGCCGCAATTCACACATGTTTTATTACCCGCTTCGACAACACCTCCGCAATGAAAGCATTTGTGCCTATGAGTTCTCATGAAAAGCATAATAATCCACCCGATGGGCCCAAGAAGCATTCCAAGAATCAATCCCAAACCTGTTCTACTTTTTAGTGCTCCAATTATTGCCCCGATGATGAGTCCCGAGAGTAGGGAGATGAAAATGAGAAGAAATGGTGGTGATAACAGAAATAGTACTAGTTGGTCGTTCATTTCTATTTTAAATTAAAAGTAAACTTCAATCTAACTTAAAACTTCACAGGTTCTCGGGTTACCCATTCTGGCAACTTAAATAACAACCTCCAATAAGGGACAATTTTTTCGGTGGTTATTGATGTATATGTAACGATTTGACCATGATCAACCACCCTTCTTACGGAGCTGGAATTAGGTGCGGAATAACATTCAGTCTCGAGTGCCTGGTGGTGGAGCCAGCTCAAAACCTCTCCTTTGGTAGTCGAAGCCACCGAGCTCCAATCGATCGAGATCAGATGCTTGGGGTGAAGCGTAGTAGGCTCGGATCTCGCTAATCACACCATTCTGTCCGCAAAACTCGTACCATTCCATACCTCGCAGTACCGTTCCTTGTTTCGTCTTGAAATGCGTCCACTCGCCGGCGGCCTGATTAGCATCTGGAGAGACAATTAGTGAATCGATGGTCCAGTAGGACCCCAGTTGGGCGACAGCTGCGCACCATTTTTGAGCTATCAATTCGGCGCTCTCCCAGGGGCCGTCATACATGCCCGGTGGGAAGTAATGGGTACAATCGGGCGTAAGGGATGAAATGATCTTGTTCGCGTCGGCCTCACAGCACCCTTCAATGTAAACTTCGATCACCCTCTCCATATCTCGTGCACGGCCAGCTTTCCTCTGTTCGCTCATTACCTTAATCCTTTCAGCTCTTCGGAAATAAGTCGAGGAAATGTCAGTAGAAATAGAAAATGGTGGAGAGGCGCTTCATTAATTTTATTTTAACAAATCTAGGAAATTATGAGAAGGAATTTAGGATTTTTTATAGAAAGCCGTTAGCAGCGGGCTAGTCTCTTTTTGTTACTATGCTATCTAAACGCTCTTTCGTTGTTTGATAAAGGAGATTATATTCATTCTTCAGTGTTTACAATTCTGAATCCGAATCTCTCGTAAAGTCGAATAGCCCTTGGCCGACTTGTGGAAGTGGTTAGGAAGGCACGTGTGTGACCCAACTCAAGCAGGCGTTTCCAAATGATACTCATGAGCATTGCACCAACACCGTGCCGTTGAAACTGCGGAAGTACGGCAAGCCAGTGTGGCCGGCCGAACCCTGAAAACTTCCCATGTGAGGTAGCCCAAGCCGTGCCGGTAGCAATTGCAGAGCCAGTCGTGTCGAGTAAGTAGAACTGCCTTTCCGATAGGGCGAGGGTACTGTCACCGAACTGGTCCGAGAATAGCTGAGGTGTGATTTCATTATACACGTCTGCTTTTTCGTGGATCATCAGCCAATCTTTCTCGTCACCGTGCTTATACCAATGAACATGCAAATCAAGCGAGAGGCTGTGGGAGGGAGCAGATCTAAGATCTCCATTAACCATCGTCACGCACTTACCTGCAGAAGCTTCTAACATAACCTTTACTAAGAACAATCTAAATAGAAGAGGGTCTGTCTACCCCATTCCCGCTAACCTGATCAAAGTTAATGTTTTGTGTTTGACCATTAAGAGAATAATTTTGGGGCCGGAGAAGCAGTGGGCAAATCACCCAACAGCTTCGGATTGGCCTTAATCGTTTCTCGTGAGAGGTCTTGAGTTTCAGCAATTTGTTCTTTGGTCATCTTTTCCGCCAAGTCTGCTTTGCTTAACTTAGTAGTTTCTTCCACATTGGCAGAAGCAATGTTCCACCAAGCATCAGTCATTGCATAGTCTTCAAGAAAACTAAGCCCATTTGCATAAACAAACCCAAGATTAAACTGAGCTTCAGGGTCTCCGTTTACGGCAGTATTTTCTCCCTCTAAAATTTCTGTTGGAGCAATCTTTCCGGAAGGCCCGTATAAACGCCCAGAAGCAGCCCAATCTAGCTAATAAGTGAATCTGACTACTCATAACTCCTTCTTAAGTTGTGCATAACCCTCAATGCGCAATCTTTGGAAAAACTGGATCACCGATTAGACGATATCACAGAAATTCGCACCTGAATTTTACACCGAGCAAGAGATAAAAATACCAATTAACCTTGCTCGTGAATAATTTCCAAAAATGCAGGTAGTATCGTTTCAGCTTTCGCAGGCCCTATTCCCTTTATCTCCATGGCTTCCTCAATGGAAGACGGCTTCAAACTCGCCAGTTTTTTGAGGACCAGATTTGGAAAGATGGTATAGGACGAAACATTGCCTCGCTGTTTACGTAGTTGGTTTCTCTTCGCCACCAAAGCCTTGAACAAAGCCTCTTCATAATTGATTTCTACTTCAGCCACCTCAACCAAACTTTCGAGCTTTGTCTCCGGCCATGCCAGCTCGGTGGTTTCTTCGCAAAACATTACCTTGGATCCATATTCGGTCAGCTGAACCATCGGATACTCGCCCTCAGTAGTTTGGATAAGGCCTTGCTGTGCCATGGCGTCAAAAAGTTCTGAAACGAAATCGGAGGTATGAGTCTGAAGTATTCCCCATGTAGGTAATTTATCAAGTTCGGCCTGTAAGATGTTTTTGGCCTTACTGCCTAATAGGCATTTGATTATGCGATCCCGGCCGAACCGAGCCACCCAATCGTGTTTGCTAACACGCCGGGACATTCGGGCCACGCCACTGAGCGCTTTTTGAAGAATTACAGTCTCGTGCTTATCCAAAGTCCGTGCTGGTGAATCCAAAGCTATTAAACAAGCGTCACAACGACCGCAAGGCTTGGAATTTACTTCTCCAAAATAACGTAGAATCCACTGCTCTCGACAGTTCTTCGCATAGGCCCACTGAATCACTTTTTTAAGCTTAGTTTCATCCCGCCTTTTTTTCTCCACGAGGGCCCCAGTATCCAGAATCAAGTCCCCGGGAAGAATCTCCGGTTTTAGCATGCGGGTACCACGTATCCGACTTCCGGGTATCTCAAATCGCTCAATAAACCCCTGACGCCTCAGGATACCCAAGGCAGAACTTACGGACATGCCATTCGTTGTGTTGCCCAGCCGGGAAGTCAAATTTTCAATCGACATGAGCGCTTCCTGTTTATCATCCGCCGCTGAATGCAAATGGGCATAAGTGTTCTTTATCAGCGAAGCGTCCGGATTACCGCCTTCGACAAAAAATTCCTGGATGCGTTTGTCAGAATACATGAATTGCAATTCGCAAAAGCCAGGCTTTCCATCGCGGCCCGCCCTACCTGCTTCCTGATAGAATGCTTCGATGCTACCCGGCATTTCGTAATGGCAGACGAAACGAATATCTGCCCGGTCAATGCCCATGCCAAAAGCGTTGGTTGCCACCGCGACCGACACTTCACCGTTGATGAAACGGTTTTGATTCACCTCCCGCTCCGCATTACTCAATCCTCCGTGATATATCAAATGGTCCTGCTCATCCTCTTTTAGCCATTCGGAGACCTCCTCGACACTTTTCCGGGTGGCACAATAAACAATCCCGGTAATATTCACCTCAATAAGGCGACGAATGCGGGCATACTTTTGCAGTTTAGTCTTTGGTTTATGGATTGTGAATGTCAGGTTAGGTCGTGAAAAGCCTGACACAAAGGACATCGGTGAACACAGGCGTAAGTTGGCTCTGATATCTTCCTGCACTTCAGGTGTGGCAGTGGCGGTGAATGCCGCGCAAAGCGGGTGACCCAAAAACTCCAACGCCTCTCCTAGGCGCAAATAATCCGGACGAAAGTCATGACCCCATTGGGAAATGCAATGAGCTTCATCCACTGCGACTAAGGCGATATCGATTCCCTTGAGTGAATTCGTAAAGGACTGCGAGCGAAAACGCTCGGGGGCAATGTAGAGGAGCTTGAGGTTATCCCCCTTTAAAGATTCCAGGATGGCTTGTTGCTCCGACCAAGACTGGGAACTGTTGATCATCTCTGCCGCAATGTCCTTGGCCTTGAGCGCATCAACTTGATCCTTCATCAGTGCTATGAGGGGCGAAACCACCAATGTTACACCCGGCAACAACAATGCCGGAAGCTGATAACAAAGGCTCTTTCCACCCCCGGTGGGCATGATGACCAGGGTATCATTAGCCTCCAGGATACTGTGAATTATCTCCTCCTGCGGATAGCGGAATGCCTCCAGCTGAAAATGCTCCCTGAGTGCTGCCCGAGGAGTGATCATACGTTCATTAAAAAAGCCATTCTTTCTAATTCAAGCTCATACGCCATGAAACAGTTGGAACAAGCATTGCAAAGAGAAAGAACCTTGGCGCAGCATAAAGCAATTGGATATGGATGAAACGCTGGAACGAAACCTTGGAGAGCAACCCATCGCTCGAATCTTGAAGGACTTACACCTGAAACCGCACGATGTGGTGGCCGCATCTGAAGAAAATATCACCCACAAAATGGTCACCAAAGCTTGCAAAGGCCGAAGGCTCACAGAAAACGTGCAAGGGAAGATCATTCGAGCTATGAATAGGATATTGGAAAACTCATATTCCAAGAAAGATCTATTCAACTACTAGCCGACCCAACAGTAATGTCATTTCTCCACCTTAAATTCCCGAATGGTATATTGATTGCTTTGGTCCTTCTGTTAAGCACGGATTTCGCCTTTGGCCAAAATCGCTGGTCAACCAAAGTAAAATCGATTCGCTACACCTCCGTCGCCTGTGAGCTTGGCAAAGCAGACAAAAGCGAAAGCAATCAACAGAATCCAAAGCGTGAAAATTGTTTTCATTGAGGAATTAAGTTTTCTCAACCCAATCTACGCGAGCACAATTACCTGGCTTAACGAAAGAAACGGATTTTATGAAAATTGTTTTTGCACTTTTTTACTGAAATGCTCCTCCTGCAGGGATGCCACTTGTGCCCGAGTCCACTTACCGAACCCCGTTGTTCTTTCGGTCGGCGCACATGCAGACCATCTACCCCACCCTGTTCCGCAAAGTGGATATCATTACTCAAAGACGCGAACGGATTGAAACGGACGACAAGGATTTTCTCGATTTGGACTGGTTCGATTGCGCCAAATCGGGAAAATTGCTGATTCTGCTTCACGGCCTGGAAGGAAGTGCCAAAAAGACTTACATGCAAGGAATGGCCAGGGTGTTTGCTGCTGCTGGCTGGAACGTGTTGTCTGCCAATTTCCGGGGTTGCAGTGGTGAACAAAACCGGCAAATCCGCACCTATCACAGCGGAGCCACTGAGGAGCTGGCACGAATATTGGATCACGTCTTTAAAAACTACCACTTCAATTCTATAACATTGGGAGGTTTCAGTCTGGGCGGAAACCTGCTTTTAAAATATCTGGGGGACTGTGCCGGAAATCTAAATACAAAAATTCAGGCAGCCTTTGCGATTTCCGTTCCTTGCGATCTGGCCAGCAGCTCGATAAAATTGGAAGAATTTAAGAACCAGGTTTATATGGAACGCTTCCTGCGAACGCTCAGACAGAAGATTCGCCGAAAAATGGAGTTGTTCCCCGGCCAACTCGAAGATCATGGCTTGGATAAGATGAAAACCTTTCGAGAATTTGATGGTGCATACACCGCACCCATTCATGGCTATAAAGACGCAGAAGACTATTGGACCCAATGCAGTAGTAAACCGGTTCTTCCGAATATCCGTATCCCGACTCTTCTTATCAATGCGGCCAATGATCCTTTCCTGCCGAAAGAATGCTATCCGATTCGCCAGGCTCAAAGAAACGAACATTTCTTTCTCGAGATTCCCTTTCATGGTGGCCACGGTGGCTTCGTGACTTTTGGACAAAAAGGCATCTATTGGTCAGAAAAAAGGGCTTTGGAGTTTGCGGAAAATCAGTTCGATGCGTTGGTTTAACTATTTATTTAAAACCCTCCTTAGCAGAATATTCCAGCCAAGAATATTCAACAACCCTGAAAGTTGAGCACGAGCCTCTGGCTAAACGCCGTGTGCCTGGCGTTTGCGATAGGAGGCATTTATGGAATCTTTGCCAGAAGCAAAAAGCTATTCCCTGTCTGGCAACTGGTAGCGGCTTAGAAATTACTAACGAACCTCCCCTCTGACCGACGATCACTTGGTTGAGGTGAGCTAAACTGGGCCGTTTGAAAAGTTAGTCTGGGCCACTAGAGAGGACCCAATCAATGAAAGGCAAAAGATACAACACAGAGCAGAAGATCCGGATTCTTCGGGAGACCGAGCGGACGGACAAGACCATTATCGATACGTGTCGAGAGCGAGGCATCAGCGATGCAGTCCTTCCGCCAGAACCTTGACTTCCTATACAACCTTAAAAACATATTATCATAACCTCCAGGCTACCGAATCAGGTAGTTCCGCTTGGGAACTCGATCATTTTGCCCAGTCAATCTGGAGATTGACAGCGGTTTATCAAATAACCCAATCCAGCGCCAAACCCCAAACCGTGTCCGACTCCCCAAAGCAATCGGCCGGTAGGACCACCTACAAAGTAGTAACCTTCCCCACCCATGTAATAGCCGATTGTATGACAGGTAAACAGGACAGAAAACAAGGGCAGGAATCCTGTTGATTTTTCGAAGGCCTTCATGAAGAGCCAAGTCAAAGCCGCTAGCCCGAGAAAGGAACCGTACAGGTCTGCATGGTATTGTCCCTTCAATCCAAACCAGAAAAAACACCAGAAAATGGAATAAACCAAAAAAGCCAGAGCAAAAAAGATACAGAATTTAACTACGGATCCGGGCTTGTGAACAAGGCGACTCAAGGAAATACCGGAAAGCACCATGTAAATCACCGCGATAGACGCGAACATGGGACCGGCACCCGGGACGAGTCGAAAGGCCCAAATAGAATACGCAATCACAGTGACTATACAGTAAACAAAGGCGGCATAGGGCATACCGTAACAACAATGGATTGCGGACTTAGTCTCAGAGTCCTGAGTACGTTCTATAGAGAAATCAAACATGTTACATTTTCGGATTATTGTTTTAAGTGGCGGTCTGCGAAATCTATGTACTGGTTCCAATCGTAGTCAGTCACATCGTGTTTGCCAGTTCGGATGTGATAACCAATCGTGTCACCTACGGATTCGTTTAACGAAGGTTGCTTTTCTACTGCGATGCCCGGCATTCCAAACAGTCCATAGGCTGCACTCGCATGCTTTGCCGATAAAAATTCTCCATTGGGATCGGCCCACAAATCTTCTTCGGCACTGGCCACATAAACAGGCCTTGGAGCCATGAGTGCGATCAGCATATGTTGATCCATAGGAAGCTCTGCCTCGTTTTCATCGTATTTCATAAAATTCCGGCAAAACCAATGAGGGAACCGGTCATTGATTCGCGCAACGGTTTCACCAAAGGCGCGTCGGCTCAATGCCGCTCCACCGCAACCCGAATTATTGGAAATCGCTATGGCAAACCGCTGGTCGGCCGCCCCAGCCCATAAAGAAGTTTTTCCTAAACGTGAATGTCCCATGACTGAGACTTTGAATGCATCGACATGATCATCCTTTTCAAGATAGTCGAGGACCCGACTCAGGCCCCAAGCCCAAGCGGATATCGCACTCCAGTCCTCGAGGTCCAGCACAACCCCTTCCTGGTCTCTGTCGATGTGAGCACGAATTCCGTCTTTCCAACCCTCGGCATGATCGGACTCTACATCCCCATAATAAAGCGTTACTAAACCATAGCCTCGCCCCACGATGGTTTCAATCGGCCATCGGCTGGAGCTCTGCCCGCGAGCGGCTTCGGTCGCCCGGTGATCAACATTGCCACCTTCATTTCCGCGCCGCATCCAGGCCTTCGACAAAGTTATGCCGGGATCTGATTGAATGGTATGATTACCGTTGAAGTTGTATCCCAAAAATGCAGGGACTTCTCCGGACGCATCCGGTGGCAAATAAATCAGGACATTCAAATCAAAACCGGGGCCAATATCCTTCAATCGAATGGTAACTTCCTTGCGAATTGCTTTTCCGCCAAGGGCCGACTTATCGATCGATTCTACTACATGCAAGACGGACTTCGGTTTTCCTGGACGACGACCATACATTTCCCGCTCAAACGTATGAAGAATCTCAGAACGCCGAACCTCTATCCATTGTGAGCTAGTCGTAACTTGGGTACCATTATTCAATTTTAGGACCGAAGGCAATTCGTAATCAGGAACTTTGGCTTCTTCGTAATTGAAACCTGCGGGTTGAGCTCTGAGAGAATTCAAAATTACGAAAGAAAGAATGTATAATCCAGCACAACCTATGAGCGGGATAGGATATTGCATGCGGAAAAACTAAGAAAATCCAGACCGAGGAACAAGGCTGAAGTCCGACGGTTAAAATTTGACCACCCCTTTTTCGAAAACCATCTACGGATAAGGTTCGATCGCCGAGCGAGCCTATATGAGAACGGCGGTTTAAGGCCAAATCACCCTACCATTTAATCCGTCGACAACAATAATCGTAGAAACAAGTTTTCCAAAGACTCAACCGGTTCGAGGTATCGATAAACCCGGGCCGTACTGAAATCCTCTTCGGTCATTTCGAAGGCCTCCGGAAAGGGAATCCAGTTTTGCAAGTCCTCAGAAAACTGAGGAATGGTCTGAATTCCTTCCATTGCATGCAGATTGTAGGCCAAGCGAATATTGATGTAGCGCTCCCCGGATTGCCCAGTAGAAACCCAACTCTCGAAAGGAACGCAATAGGCCAAGCTTCCCGGATGCGATCCTGCAAAATATTCCCAGCTGTTGGAAATTCCGTCTCCGTCGGAATCGTCATTTCCATCTGGCACATCTTCTCCGGGTTCGAGTCCTAATACAGATTGTATCCATGCCTTATAGGAAAGTTGATCGACCGATTCTGAGAAAATCCAGGATTCCTGGTCGTCTAATTCTTCAATCAACACACCATCATCACCTCCCGTTTGAATTAATGACCTCAGAGTTAAGGTCACCCATTCTTCTTCATTTGACTGCATCCTTGGAAGTTCAAGGGATTCTGATACCTGGCCAAAAGCGCCTTCAAAATCCAGAATATCCACCCCATAAAATCCCTGCGGAACATATGCAATCTCGCGCTTGTAAATATCGATCAATTCTATACGCTGCCAAAAATACAGATTGGAAAAAGAAACTGTGTTCCGCTCCGGATCGGCTGGGTCTACAAAATCGATGAAACTCAGTTCAGCAGATCCGGGAGCCACTAGTAAATCGTCAATAACTCCAAGTCGGTAAACCGTTCCAGGATGTTCTAGCGTAGGATGCTCCAAAAAAGATCCGCTATCTAACCATTCATAGGTTGTAAGGCTGGTTACCGGATCACCGGAGCTATAATCCGTGCTACCGATGACAAAGAAATTGCCAGAGAAAACCTTCGGACCAAATCCTGATTGTTCAAGTTCGAGTTCTTCAATCAAAAACGCATCCAATCCGTCAAATGCGAGTGCCTGAATATGAAATTCACTGCGCCACACCTCATTGTCGTAGAAGGACCTGAATGAAGAAGTGAACAGCAGGACTCCACCCTCATCGGTGTTGATGACATTTTCAAAGGTACCCGGGATTTCAACCAAATCGCGTTTTTGCGGTAAAGCCGGAACATAGAGATCCAGTTGCCCAAGCCAGTGTTGAGCCATCCACTGTGGAGGTCCGCCTTCCCTTTCAAGGTAAACGCTGGATTGCAAACCGTAGTATAGCGTCGAGCCAAGCAAACGTACTGTTCCTTCAGTCCAGTAGTTGTTCTTAAATTCTCCATCCTGTGAGCCAAGCAGACGAACTGCACTAAGGATTTCTGGCTCAGCTTTGTTGAATATGGATACCGTATATACAAGACCCGACGCAGGGAAATATGGATAGAGGAAATCTTCCGCGCCGGCACGTGCTCCCCCGATTCCTACATCCAGGAAGAAATGAAAATTTTGCTCCGCCGGATACCAAACCAATTCTCCGGATGGAAGCAGTTCAGCCCCGAAATCGCTGCCAAATCCGTAACTGTAAGTCGTCGTCGTATTCGAATAAGTATCCAATCCAAGGACACTCGGTGCTTCCGGATTGCTTACATCCAGCACGGTGTGCGTAAAACTGTTGGTATATTCCCAAATTTTTTCGTCGTTTTCCCCAGAATGGAAATTGCTTTGGGCGACCATTAAACAATCGTCCTTCACAAAAGAGCCGACAACACGACCGCCTTTCAGGTCGAGAGACGTGATCAGCTTATCCGGATCATCAGCTGGGCTGACATGTATACGAGCTGAAGCATCATTGGAACCGTAATACCAATAACCGGGACCACGTTCAACATGTACCAAATAATCACCTACGCGGTGAGCAAAATCCACAGGCCAAGCAAGGGTCAAATCGGCCAAGAGGATCGGATTATCAGGATCGGAGATGTCCAGCGACTTCAGGGACCTTCCCGAAATGGAGACCACAGCTTCGTTGACGACCCTTGCTCGACGGGCCTGGAATTCGTGCTCAAATGATCCTCGCTTGATAAGTTCTTCGCCACCGATCTTAACTATCTGGATACCGCTCACCCAGCCCTCATCGGGCACATAACCCTGATAGGGTAACAAAATCCATCCATCTGCAGGGAAGAAACCAAAAGCTTTTTCATCCCAGTTGGCTTCCGTCCAAGACCGACCATACTCTTCACCTACGAGAACGCGGGATACCAGCGTTGGTTCGGCCGGATCACTGACATCAAACCAGGAGAGAGCGATTTGTGAATCTTCTACCCCGACTGTTATTAAAGCTTCCTCTCCTAAGGTTTCGATGTGCGTAGAAAAACCGGGCACTTCCAATTCACCAATCAACTGGGGATTGGCCGGATCGGAAAGATCGATTACGAATAGGGGATCAATCCGAAGAAACGTAACCACATACAGTAAATCATCGGCGAATCGTGTAGCTGTTATGGATTCGTTATTGGCAAATTCCAATTGGGCCAAAGCTTCAATCGGGTCTCCCGATGGTTCGGATAAATCAAAGGTCTCCACACTGGCAAACCGTCGACGGTCTTCCGACCAGCGCCAGACCTGGCTGGCCACTGTGAGGATGTTATCCTTCAACTGCATATTGAACTTATTTAGAACCTGGCCTTTGACAGGTACCTGGAATGCCGCAACAGGATCGACGGCTGGATCAGAAATATCCACTACATGCACGGTAGAAATCGATTGGCGCAATTCACGGTTATATTCATTAGTCGTAATAAGCAGAGCTTCGGCAGTCGCCTGTACTTGCCCACCCCAGTAATCATATCGATCACTCCTTAATTCCAACGGATCCGATGAAACTGGAGTAAAAGGATCCGCTAAATCGATCTTGGAAACCACCAATCCGGACTGCCAACGCACGTGTTCGACCTGGCTTTCAGGGTCTACAACACTTTCCTGCCACCATTGCCGGGAAACGACGTATAGAATGGAGTCAACCATTCGTGACTCGACAATATAGCCGCCAACGGGGATGGCTTGAATTTTATGCAGCGTATCTGAATCGGTATGTTCAATCAGGAGAATTTGACCGTTACCGGCGTTAGGATCGTAGGTAAGCAACACAGCCACATTATCAGTTGGGTGCAAGTATAGCTGCTCACCACTTGAAGGAACCCGCATGGTAGCCATGCGGACTGGAGCTGCAGGATCGGCAACATCGATGACCTGCAGGCCACGGTATTGATTAAAGAAGTAGAGAACGCTTCCACGCCATTTCCAGATATCAGATTCCACCACTGTGGCCTCCTGACTGCCCTCAGCATCTTTAAAATCTGGTCCCGTAGCCGCTCGATTAGTATTATTGTCCGTCTGCGTGGGATCAAAATTGGATGTTCCAGAATAGAATTCGAAAGGAAATGGATCCGACCAGCTGGCGGCAATCTCAATGGCGTCTTCTTTCACCCCGTCAGGCAAACGCAATTTTACGTAGCCCTCGGTGCCTTTCAGATGGGCCATGGTGCAAGTTTCCCAGGTACCATCTTCGAGCTGCACTCGGAGTCGAATCCTTCGGACACCCTCAGGAAGTTGAATGACGACCGCTCGGTCGATTAACTCGCCCTCAATTGGTTTAAATTCCGACCCACCATAGGAGTATACCTGAATTAGAGGCGTCATAGAGAGGACACAAAACAATTTGGCATACCACTTCATGTCTAATTAATTGAGGGTCTTACCTGTCTATTGAATCGCTTTTGGATTCGCGAGAAAAAACTTTTTTCTCAAACCCTTTTAGGATGGGGATGTTTCCAGGGTTTGCGGTAGGGTCGGATTAAAAGTTCGTTGGCCTGTTCATCGTTTACAACCTTTCCTGCCTTCTCATCCCATTCCAAAGAACGGCCTAAGGCCATGGAATTATTGGCTAATAAACAGGATATACTGGAGATGTGCCCCTGCTCGATATCGGCAACCGGTCGATCCCGGCTTTCAACAGCCCGCAAAAAGTCCAGCATGTGCCACCGTACCGCCGAGGACACATGTTTTTCCAAACGATCTTCAGTGCGGTCAATGGGGTATTGCTCAAACTCAAACAATGGAGATCCGTTCAGAGTAGATGTTCGCTTTTTGTGCGGAATAAAGTCATACTTGTGCACGCTCATCTTCAGCGTGCCTTTATTCCCATAAATGATAGCAGACCATGGGTATTCTGGATCGGGAGGATCACCCCAAGTGCGATGGTTCCATACCACATTCATTTCTGGAAATTGAAAAGTAGCCGTCTGGGTATCCGTGATGTTGGCGCGAGCCGCCTTGTCCATGTAGATACCTCCGACTGAGCTGATATTTGAAGGCATACCTAAATCGAGCTGCCAACGAACCATGTCGAGCATATGCACACACATATCTCCGACAATGCCGTTGCAATATTCTCTGAAAGCGCGCCACCCCCGCGGGTGAATAATGGAATTGTAAGGTCGCATCGGCGCTGGTCCCGTATACATGTCCCAATCCAGGTTGGGAGGAGCCACCACGTTAGGAGCCTCCTCGATTGTGGTTTTGCGCCGCATATGATAATAACAGCAGATATCCGCATGGGAAATCTCACCCAGAAGACCCTCGTTGATCACGCGATCACGAGCCTCAATTAAGTGAGGTGTGCTGCGCCGTTGTGTGCCAACTTGTACCACACGATTGTATTTTCGCGCCGCAGCCAGCATGGCCTGACTTTCCACGACATCGACACTGGTTGGTTTTTGCACATACACATCAGCACCAGCTTTGACGGCCTCAATCATCGGCATGGCATGCCAATGATCAGGCGTGTCAATCAGCACGATATCAAAATCCTTTTCCTTGAGCAGTTTCCGATAGTCGCCAAATACACGTGGCCTTTTCCCGGACATCTGGCGGCCAGCAACCTGGTCAGCCGCGTCGTTCGCCATATTTGCATCCACATCACAGATCGAAACTACCTCAACCGGTGCTACCTGGATTAGCCTGAATAGATCCAGCTTTCCATACCAGCCCGAACCAATAAGAGCCACACGCTTTCTGATATCAATGAAATCAGATGACAGAGCCTGAAGCGTAGGAAGCGTAGAAAAGGCAAAGGCAGCAGAGGACTTCTTAAGAAAATCGCAACGATTCATGATTAATATATACGTGGCCAACCGACAACTGACAAGCTTGCATGTTAATTCAGGCCAAAGAAAAACCTATCGTCGATCTAAAGAAGAATTTTCGGATTAGAAGCCAACAGTTTTGACGGGAATGAGATGTCGGCTTTGAGGCATGAAAGACGAGGTAGTGCACATGGCTGCTAGCCCGAGGAGTGAAAACGAAAAACGGCATTCCCTCCCGAGGCTAGATTCAATACAATAACCCAAGATCCCCGAAACGGCCAAAAGCGAAAACTCTTTAATCTATTAAACAATCCATTGAATCTAGCTGTTCAAAACTGCTTCCTAAACTTTTAGTTGCCAACGCCAAACAAGCCTATCCTCCTGACCGTTAACCTCGCTACGACATTTGAAACCAACTCGTTTGCAGATCCATTCTGAGACATTTTCCTTTCTCAGAGTATGCGCCTTAACAAATTTAACCTCACCACTCTCGCTGGCGATTTGACGATGTTGCTCGCCATTTGAGTCGCATATTCATGGCGCTCGTACTCTAGGAAAGTCATGTAGGCGATTTCAAATCGTTTGTACCAATCCGAAACATCTTTAAATCCGAAAAGCACGAAAAATGTACTATCCGAAGCATATGCCAAGTAACCGGTCCACGGCATTGCTTTTTAGGCAGTATGTATCAATTTTATGGGTACAATATTTAAAATTTCCTCCTCATTAAGGAAATCCTTAACCGATTTTAGTTCGACTCCCATTCTACCAAGGCCACTGAGTTTGACTCAATCGAGATTCAAGTTGGGCAATCAAAGATTTAACTAGCGGCCTGTTCGCCCCCGCAAGATTCAATGTCTCGGCATCCTCCAAACGATGGTCGTATAATTCGGTAAAACCATCGTTGTGGACGATGAGTCTATGGGTATCCGTACGGATGGTTCGGCCAGCCCGCGGAAAGTAGCCGATCGCCGGGTGACCTGGTTGCTTGGGGTCATCTAAAATCGGAACCAAGGAGGATCCATGTAAACCTTCTGGTTGACCCAGTCCGGTCAGATCACAAAGAGTTGGAAAAATATCTAGGGTTTCGACCATTGCACGGGTGGATTGACCAGCATGCTTCATACCAGAATGGGCGATGATCATGGGAGAAATTAGAGCCTCTTCAAACAATGCGTGCTTACCCCATATTGCGTGCTCTCCCAAGTGCCAGCCATGGTCCCCCCAAAGAACGACCACGGTATTGTCTTTTAAACCAAGGGCTTCGAGTTTCTCCAACAACTTTCCGATAAGAGCATCTGCATAACTTACGCAGGCTGCATAGTGTTTTCGAGTTTCGATAGCAAAATACTGATCCTCGTTCGGATCCTTACCCCAATTGTTGTATTTCATGTATTCGTTAGAGGAATGCCAGGTCGTACGGCGGTCCGGTTTTTGAGAATGAGCAACAATTGGCAATTCAACCGATTCATAGTGCTTCATATATTTGGCAGGTGCACCAAACGGCAAGTGAGGTCGGATAATTCCCACAGCTAAAAAGAAAGGGTCTCCGTCGGCGGCCAGTTGCTCCATTTGGCTTAGTCCTTCATCCACAATCACCCCATCTGGATATATCGAATCCAGACCTTCAACCGATTGGTGAACATCCATGTCGGAGGCGTCACCACGGATCTCTCCGTGGGCCAATCCGTGCATGGCCCCGCGCGGATGCTGCCAGGCGCCCTCCGGATTAATGTGGCGGTCCCAGGAAAGCGGCATCTCAGGTATTGTAGAATCGTTCCAATCCGGCCCACCACGCCCGCCAGGATGATGACTCACCTTGCCTACAGATACTGTAGTATAGCCGTTATTGCGAAACCAAGCCGGCATACTGGGTACAATCGAACCGGGATCACGTGCAATCGCTTTCGCCCGATCGAAGAGAGCATTATTACTACCCGGACCGTAACGACCCGTCAGTAATGTGTTGCGTGATGCCCCGCATGTCGGTGCTTGGACATAGTGACGAAAAAACGGGCGGCCTTCTGCAGCTAAGCTGTCAATGTTTGGCGAATGAATGTAATCCATGCCGAAACTATTCAGCTCGGGACGGAGGTCATCGACACAGATGAGTAGCACATTCTTTTGGGCCGAACTCCCAAAAGGTAAAAACAGTACCAAACAAAGCAGGCTTATAATGAATCGCATACCCGGGTATTAATCTATTGAAACAGGTAAAGTAAATTCCGGATGTTGATCCGGAGCTGTCAGAACGTTGAGGGCTTTTAATTTCAGATCAAAATTGGCAAAACCCTGAAGAGTTTTAACCTGTACTTTTGTATCACTTCGAGCCGAAAGTCTGAGGATGTTGGAGTGAGTATTAAAATCATACGCTCCCACATTTTCCAATGTATAGTTAATGCTCGAATTATTCCGAAGAGTTACCTGAGCAACCGAAGAGGTTTGCCTCAAATAAACAGCATTCACGACTTCGATAGATGCTTCGACAATTGGCGCTACATGCTCCGCGAGGTCCGGATCCGAAGCCTTCTCATAAAAAACACGGGAGGCCTCAAACAGAGGTACGATATCGTCAATATGTTCGGTAAATGCGCGAACAACTTCAAAGGAGCCAACCATACTTAAAGGGCCTCAACTTTTTGGCGCCTTGATCCGGTCGATCGTCAATGAAGTTATGGTCACCGGCTCTAGCGGTCTGTCCCTACTGTTCTTTTCCTTTTCCACGTCCTGAATGGCCAATGCAACATCCATACCTTCGAGAACTTTTCCAAAAACCGTGTGCTTCCCATTGAGCCAACTAGCACCATCCTTATTGGTAACGATAAAAAACTGGGATCCATTAGTGTTGGGTCCTGAATTGGCCATACAGAGCGTGCCGTAATCCACCGTTGCTAATAGGGTCGGCTGACCCGTTTTGGGATCCAACTCCTGCTCAAAGCTTGTGACGGTTAAACTCGATCCCAATATTTCCTGTAAATGTTCCACTGTCATACCGATCATTGGCTCAACCGAGTTCTGAGAGGTTATTTTTTTGTAGAGCTCTGCAATTGCCGTAATGGGAATCGCACCGCGATTTTCCCTGAGATACGGATCTAATAAACTACGGTAAACGGTTGTTGCGGTTTCCTCATCGGTTATTTCTCCCGTCAGAACCACCATCTTCCCTTTATAACATTCATCCTTAAATTTATACCCGGGTCCTCCACTTCCCGTACCGCGAGGACAACCACCTTGAATCATAAAGTCTTTGATCACCCTATGAAAAGTCAGGCCATTGTAAAAGGGCTCGTTCTTCTCGATACCATCAAAGGTCTTCCAGGTTTTTGTCCCCTCGGCCAATCCGACAAAGTTACCGACCGTATTCGGAGCGATATCTTCCCATAATTCTATAACCATGGTTCCGTGGTTGGTTTCCATGGTCGCGACCAATATCTTGGGTTGTTGAGAACAGCCGAGAAAGACTAGCAAAAACAGAATTCCAATGGCCGATAGAGTGGTAAGTAAAGAAATCTTCATAAGCAGCGAAACCAAAAATTTTCTAAACCCTTTGAGCAATGTTTTTTTAAATCACTTCCCTAAAGAGCGATCAACCGAACCTTGTTATCCGTGTACTCGATTTTAAAACGAGTGCCGTCGTTGAACAAAATATTGCCTCCACGGTTTGCGAACCGGCCTGAAACGGTCCCAGCATCAAAAGTGACTCCCTCATTTACATAGGCACCCCTATTCCAGTACCTGGATCGAAGGAAATTCATTCGACGATTATCGTCGCCTCTATTACGGCACTCAGGATCCACAAGAAGGAATCGGAGGAGATGAGGATGTATCTGAGGACGGCTACATCATAATAGCAGCAGAAAACTGCGATGATGCCGTGGAAATCTATAAAAGGCTGCCCATCCTTCAAAGTTGGTGGAAAGCTTGAGATTAGCGAATGCATCGAAATGTAAGACCCTTTTGTGAGCCATGCAGAAGTCGCTCTCTTCTCGGGAGCGACTTTTTTATTGGTAGCCTCTGAAAAAATCGCAAAGTGAATAGAGAACAGACACAATTCGTCAAAAATTATGAAAAACTATACCATACTTTTCATAGCATTCCTCACTTTCGATATCCAGGCAGGCTGCCAACCCGTAAAGCAACAATACAACGGGGCAGTCGATCAAACCAAACTCGAGCCCGTCGAAGTACCTCTCGAAAACGGTTTGGCCAAAGCATATTTCGCTAGCGGATGCTTTTGGTGTGTGGAAGCTGTTTATGAAAGCTTGCGAGGTGTAAAGGAATCTATGTCCGGTTACAGTGGAGGGCATACCCAAAACCCAACTTATGAATCCAGCAATACCGGCCGAACCGGTCACGCAGAAGCGGTGGAGATAATATACGATCCGGAAGTGGTCAGCTTTGCCACTCTTATCGATGTCTATTTTGGCTCGCAAAATGTAACTCAAGTTAACGGGCAGGGTCCGGATAAAGGCTCCCAATACCGCTCGATCGTTTTTTATCAAAACGATGAACAAAAACAAATCATTGAGGAAAAGATTGCTGCACTGAACAAAGAATTAGGCGGTGAAAAAGTGGCTGCCGAAGTGTATCCCTTTCGTAAATTCTGGCTCGGCGAAGATTACCACCAGGACTACGAAAAAAAGAATCCACACACCCCCTACATCCGTTACATCTCAATCCCGCGCCTCAAACGATTCCAAGCTAAATTTCCTCACCTATTGAAAAAAGGCCATGGAGATAATTAGTGTATTGGGGTAAAAACCACCCATCGTCTATGCCTTCCTCTTCATCTTAATCTGAAAAGACACAGCTCAATCCGCACCGGGAGGGCACAGTCGCCCTATCTTTTTGCAAGTAAGAGTACGGTGGGAGTATCCTTGTAGCTCCGTGCCGAAGCTTTGGGTGAAGGCAGGCTCTGAAAAAATCAGCGGACGCTCGTTCTGTGTGCCTTAAGAGTTGTCACCTAGCTTCTTTTCCAACCTATCAAAGTAACTCTGCCAGCCGAAAGAGTGCTGATCGAAGCTTTCCTGTTTTTGGAATACTCTGTGGATCAGCTTAACAAGGCAACCGTCAGCAACATCCAGAAAGTCGACTGTGACATGGGTTTCTTCCCTGTCATTGTTCTATTCCCATGAGTAAACCAACTTCTCATTGGGAACGACCTCGCGATAGTCGTCATCCATTATCCCGGTATATTCAGGAGTTTCGACATATAAACGGTAAAAACTGCCTTCCCGCACCTCCTTTTCATTGCGTGTAGCGGGTGAAACCACAGTTTCTTCGTAGACCCAGATCTCAAAACGGCTTTGAGCCTATAGGCAAATTGCCTCTCAGTAGTGATGGTCATTTTATTGTCTTCTTTTAAACTTGATTCCGAGCAAGACGAGGAAAGAATAAATGTAAATATCATTTCTAAAGGCATCCCCAATGGCCTAAAAATCCTGATCTTTAATACATACCTACCGTAGGCATGCATTTTTAAAGAATGAGCAAAAAGAATTTGAAAATTGAACAAGGAAAGGCCACTAGGAACCGACTTCTCACCTCGGCGAAACGAATATTTTCAGAGCAAGGATATTCGGCCCTTACACTTGACAGCCTCATTCACGAGCTATGTCTAACTAAGGGCGCATTCTATCATCATTTTCCCTCAAAACTGGCTCTGTTTGAGGAAGTTTACATCCAGGCCCAGGACGTAGTAGCATGTAAAATCAAGTCAGCCTCAAAACAAGAAACCGGCCCTTGGAATCAATTGCTCGCAGGTTGTGACGCTTATTTGGAGGCCTGCTCCGACCCGGGTCTACAACGCATTCTTCGGATCGATGGTCCATCGGTTCTTGGTTGGGAACGCTGGTCAGAAATCGATGCCCAATATAGATCCGAACTGGAAACCTTTTTGGAATGGATGAGGCGTGATGGCTTCATAAACATAGCTTCAACGAAGGCTCTGGTACATCAACTATCCGGTGCTATGAACGAAGCAACCTTTTGGATCGCGCAAGCGGAAGACCAGAGCTCCGCGCTTATTAAAAGCAAGATGGTACTACGACAACTGTTAGATACCATACGTGCCCAATAATTGAATACAGCTATTTGATGATAAGGTGTTGCTGCGACCTGGGCAAGCGATCGTAGCGAAGCTCGCCGCCAATCACCCGCATGAGAATTTGAGTTTCTCCGGGGCCTGGTTCTTTGAACTGGTACTCCGATTCCGGTGGTTCAAAATCGGGTAATTCAGAGTTGGCCGTATCAAATAAAGCGCTCAATCGCTTCACAACCTCTGGGTGTTTCTGGGATAAGTCGTTTTGTTCTCCAGGATCCTTTTCCAGATCGAAGAGTAAACCGGCCTTCGGTTTCACCCCGCCAATAATACCGGGATACTGATCGGATGTAGGCTGTTCAAAGGGCGCAATGATGGTCACCCCATCCGGTCGTCTTCGGTCGACCCGTGATTGGGCTTCCTTAAGTGGCAGATTAATCATGTTGACCGACCCGGGATTTACTACATGCAGTTTCCACTTTTCCGATCGAATCATCGCCAAAGAACTCCCTCTCATCCCAAAAATTGCCTCGTGTGGCGTTGGAGTGGCGGAATCCTTAAACATCGACATGATATCTGAACCGTCGATTTTCCGATCTGCCGGTATTAAAGCACCTACTAAACCACAAATAGTAGGTAAGATGTCGATGGTAGCGGCGGGATTGTGGTTAACCACTCTGGCCGGAATCGTTCCCGGCATGCGCGCAATCATCGGCACTCGCAATCCTCCCTCCCAGGTGCGACCTTTCATACCGCGGTGCGGGCCGGATGAGCCCCCGTAAAAGGGCCCGTTATCGGAGGTAAAAATCACGAGAGTTTTCTCATCCAAACTCAACTCTTTCAAACCATCGAGTAACTTACCGACGGAATAATCCAGCTCACGAATTGTGTCAGCGTATAAATCATCTGGTGTGTCGGGCGTGTAGAAATTATCTGAAACCGCCAACGGTTTATGAGGCATAGGCTGCGGTAAATATACAAAGAATGGTTTGTCTTGATGCCGCTCCGCGAACTTCAGAGTCATGTCTGTATACAGCTGGGTAAGCTTTCCTTGATCTACAGGGTACTGAACTACTGTCTCATTGTGTACCAATTGCACAGGAAACATATCATTCGAGTACAAGATGCCGTAATACTCATCAAATCCCTGGGTGCGAGGCAACCATTGTTCACGGTGCCCCAAGTGCCACTTACCATAAGCCGCGGTCGCATAGCCATACTCTTTCAGAATCTCGGCAATCGTAATCTCCGATTGCGGTAAACCGATGTTGTTGAAGCCGGCATCCGGCGCCGGATTACGGACAACACCGTGCCGGAATGGATACCTCCCAGTTAAAATAGTCCCGCGCGAAGGCGCACAATAAGGAGTTGGCACGTAGAAACTTGTCAGCATTGCTCCCTCCCGAGCCATCTGGTCAAGGCGAGGAGTCTCAAAAGGACTGTCCTCATAAAAAGCACCAACGTCACCGTAGCCGAGGTCATCAGCAAAGATTAAAATCACGTTGGGTTTTTCGGACGATGCACACAGACCAATGAGTCCGGTAACCATCGAAACTATCACGTAAATCCTAAGAGTTCGGTAAGTCATATTAGCAATCATCAAAAAAGGCCTGAGATATATCCACATTAATCCTATTGAGAAAACATACCGCTCCTAATTATCAACAAGCATGCTCAGCCAAAAACCTCTTTCGTG
>DDZZ01000027.1 GCA_002346535.1 Opitutales bacterium UBA2995
CGGGAAGATTCCCGTGCGATGAGATCCTCACTGTCCGGATTCGCAAAGTCGTCATGCCAAGCCAAATAAGCGACAAGCTGGGCGCCAGCCGAACTGCCAAAGGCCCCAATCTTGTTTTTATTGATCTTCCAATCGAGTGCTTTGGAACGGAGAAACTGAATTGCGCGGACGGCATCCTCGTGTGCCGCTGGAAATGGGGCATCTCCAAGTAAACGATATTCAACCGAGGCCATGTGAATACCCTTTTCTGTCAAATATTTCACACGGGCGGCGCCAACAGAATCTTTCGAACCGCCCCTAAATCCACCTCCATGAATATACACGACCATAGGGCCTCGATTCCCGATTTCAGCCTGCCAAAAATCAATCACCTGTTGAGGGTGATCTCCATAAGGCACATTCGCATAGGTCGGTTCGGGCAAAGGAGCTCGCTGTCTCTGAGCCTGGATTGAAAGAGCAAACAAAAACAGAACTAAAACAGTGCGGCGCCCTAACCTGAAAGAAACATTTGAGGAAATCATACAATTCAATTTAAGAACCCCGACCTAAGGCGGAAGCAAATTTTTCAGGAGTCCCCTCCCACGCAAAGCGCAATGCTTTGACAGAAAACAAGCATAGGAGTTTAGTTTTAGATTCTCAAACCTCAAAACTCCGCAATGAACAGAAGGCATTTCCTAAAATCTGGGAGCTTGGCAGCATTAGCCGCCACCGCATATTCCCAGGCGCCGCTAATGGCAGCTCTACCATCCATGGAGCCAATCAAGATAACAGACATCAAGGTTATAACTACCTCACCGGAACGTGCGCACCTCGTTGTGGTAAAAGTGGAAACCAGCGAACCCGGATTGTATGGATGGGGCTGCGCAACATTCACCCAGCGGGCCTTGACGGTGGTGACAGCTGTTGAAGAATACTTGAAACCTTTCCTTATCGGAAAGAATCCGGACAACATCGAAGGGCTCTATCAGTCCATGTACGTAAGCAGCTACTGGCGAAACGGTCCAGTGCTCAACAACGCTATCAGTGGCGTAGAAATGGCTCTCTGGGACATTAAGGGAAAACGCGCCGGCATGCCGGTTTATCAATTGCTGGGAGGCAAAGCTCGGTTCGCAGCTGATTTGTACGCACATGCCAGTGGTAGCACCTTTGAGCAAGTTGAAGACAGCATTCGAAGCTGGATGGAAAAAGGATACCGTCACATCCGGGCCCAGTTTATGTCTCGCCGTGGTGGCTCGTACGGATCCGGTGGATTTGATCCTAATAAACATCCGAACCTTCCCCCGGAAACCAGGCTATTCGAGCCCGACAAATACGTCAGAACCATTCCAAAGATGTTCAAACACTTACGGGACAAGTTGGGATTTGGCATCCACTTGTTGCACGATACCCACGAGCGCATCAACAACGCCCAAGCCCTCTATCTTGGCAAAGCACTGGAACCCTATGAGCTCTTTTTCTGGGAAGATCCATTGCCACCTGAAGAGGTAAATTTTTTCAAACAACTGCGCTCACATACAACTACGCCCATCGCCATGGGTGAATTGTTTAACAATCCAAACGAATGGATCGATATCGTGCAGAACCAATACATTGATTTTATTCGCGTGCATCTCTCTCAGATCGGAGGGCTAGGACCCGGGCGGAAGCTTGCGGCTTTCTGTGAACCTTATGGAGTTCGTACTGCGTGGCACGGACCCGGAGATAACTCACCAATAGGACACGCTGCGGGTATCGCTCTCGACTTGGCTTGCCAGAATTTTGGTATCCAAGAGCAACACATATTTAACGAGCCGGCCCAGGAAGTATTTGAAGGCTGCCTGAAAATTGAGAACGGCTACTGCTATGCCAATGAAGCGCCAGGCTGGGGAATTGAAGTCAACGAGGAGAAAGCCAAAAAATACCCCTGGGACCGTGAAACACCTTTCGACTACCATTGGGGAGAAACCCGCAAACCAGATGGCAGTATCATTAAACCCTGAAATCACTTGGCTATCTAATCGGTATCAGCAGAAAAACTCACATCAAACCCACATCGGCATTTCCATTTGAGTATTTAAACAAAGGAAACACACCGAAGTTCGAGGGCATTGAAGCCTTTATAATAGAATGCCATCTGTCCAAAACGCCCTTTTGTCTCTTCGTCACGTCGTACGAACCGCACGCTCCTTGGGATAAAGGAGATGCCTGCCGCTATCCTCCCGAAAAGGTTACCTTGCCGTTTACCTGGGTAGATCTGAGTAAATACTCCAGAAAGCAGGGATGCCATGTCCCACTACCTTGCAGAAGCTACCCACTTTGATGGACAAGTTGGCCAGGCACTGGCGCTTATTGATCAATTCAATCAAGCCAACAACTCACTTTCTATCGCCACTACCGAACAAGGTTCCAGTTTTCCATTTGCCAAATGGACATGATGGGACGCCGGCCTGCAAACCGGGTTGATTGCCCGATGGCCAAAAAATTTAAGTACATCTAGAATTTTACTCCGGAGATTACATACGAAAATGTAGTAACAATTACTGAGGCTACCCGCTGGGATGAAAGTACGGTCTTCAATTCCTGGAAGCGCAAAGCCGAGATCAATCCCGATGCGGCAGAAAAAGTTCGGCGTTACCATTTCAGGGAATGCGAAGAGGTGTACGCCATTAAACGTGATCCCAAAGAATGGAGGAGATTAGTCTACATTCCAGAATACGCCTGCATTAAACCAGAGATACACCACAAGCTAATTGAATGGATGGAGTCGACGGGGAACAAAGGCCAACAATCCGAACTTGAATCGGACTTGCACAGCAGAAGACGATTGAGGGGGAATAATTCCGACTGAAGCGTCAGCCCTCTACTCAATCACATCCAGGACTTCGATTTCAAAAACGAGGGTCGAATCAGGAGGAATGGTTTCACCAGAGCCTTTTTTACCGTATCCGAGATAAGAAGGAATGTATAGCCGCGCTTTGCCGCCCATACGAATATGTTGCAATCCTTCTGAAAACCCGGGTACAAGACCGGCTACCTGAAAGGTCCCCGGCCGGCCACGCTTATAAGAACTGTCAAAAACTAAACCGGTAGTAAGCCAGCCTTGGTAATCAATGATTACGGTATCGGTAAACTTGGGCATTCTCCCATAGCCGTCGGATAGAATTTCCACCTGTAACCCGCTTTCCAATAATTTCACCCCGTCCCGTTTTCCGTTTTCAATTAGAAAAGGATCTGTGATCTTGGGTGGCTTTTCGACGGGCCTACGTACGTCAGGATCATATTTAAAATCGATCGGCGCGGCCAAAGTTAAGGCTGGGATAAGTGCGATCAGTAGCAAAGCAATCCTCACCATAGCCTTTTCAGCACAAAGAATTTTTCTAGCTGGTTCAATCACAAAACGTGCAATCCATAGAACAACCTCAGACGCGATTAAGGTAAGGCCGCCCATTTTCAACCACAAAACTAGCCCGGGTTTTCAGAGGCGCGCCGGGGCGGGTTACGAATGGCAAGGTCTCGTAATCCGTACGCCATTCCTTCTGGGTAACCGTGCAGGATACATAACCTCGCTCAGCATTATGGTATTTAAGAAAGGGATTTTCGGAGTAAATTGCGTCCAGATTGTCAGGCTCATCAACTCCATCCCCACTCGAACTGATGGAAGTGCCCACAAACTCTGTGCCCACACTTTCTGAATCCAGTTGATCGAAATCGCGTATCAGCTCATTGGCGTAATTCTTGTGGATGTCCCCCGTCAAAACGACCGGGTTTTGTATCTGAGCATCATGAAGAAAATTTAGAAACTGACGGCGCTCCATTTCGTAAGCACCCCACTTATCCATACTGTGGATGGCACCTTCACCTGGTTGGTGGTCCAAGTGGGCCATCATCACCTGCTGAGCCAGTACATTCCAATGAGCGCTTGAATGCTCCAGACCGTTCATCAACCAACCTCGTTGGTGAGTGCCTAAAATGGTTGTATTCGGATCATACATACCAGAACAGGGTGGCTTGCTCCCATCGCCGCAAGGTTGATCCGAACGGTATTGGCGAGTATCTAAAACAAACAAATCGGCAAGATTGCCAAAAGGCACACGGCGATATAGCGGCATGTCAGGACCGCGCGGTAGCTGAGCCTTTCTCAAAGGCATGTGTTCGTAGTAGGCCTTGTAGGCATTAGCACGTCTTTGCAAAAGCTCAGCACGGCTTACATCTGGTTTTTCGGAGATGTCATCTGCATAGTTGTTATCCACTTCATGGTCGTCCCAGGTCACCAGCCAAGGCGCTGAAGCATGGGCATCCTGTAAATCCTTGTCAGTCCGATACTGGGCATATCGATTGCGATACTCATCAACGGTATAAATTTCACCACCCTTGTGCTTGCGGATGCCCCCATCTTGTCCTCGTCCTTCATAGATGTAATCACCGAGATGGATTATGAGGTCGAAATCCTCCTTAGCCATATGCTCAAAGGCGGTATAGTAGCCGTTTTCCCAATGCTGGCAGGAGGCAAAAGCAAATCGCAGGTTGCCGAGATTAGCGTCTGCTATAGGGGCAGTCCGAGTTCGGCCGATGAGACTGGTGTCGTTGCCGACCTTAAACTGGTAGTAATACCACCGGCCAGGTCTTAACCCTTGCACCTCAACATGCACGCTGTGTCCCCAATCGGGTAAAGCAACCGTGGCACCCTTCTGCGCGACCTTGCGAAATCGTTCGTCCTCAGACACCTGCCAGGAAACTTCGACTGCCTCCACAGGCATGCCACCACCTTCCAGAGGGCTCGGTGCCAACCGGGTCCAAATTACCACCCCATCTGAGGAAGGTTCACCTGAGGCAACTCCCAGTGTAAACGGATAGCCGGATAATCGGGGATTCCGTGCTACCGGCTGCACAGTCATGTTTGACCAGGCCGCAGCGGCAGCCAGGGATCCCGTGAGCCGTAAAAACCTACGGCGGTTGATTGAGTGGGAATCAGGCAAAGTATAATAGGGTATGGACATGGATAAAATGTTAGCGACCAATTTAAAGAAGCAAATACCTAAAGCGTAAAGATCATGTAGCGATTGCATGAACAAAGCTTATCTTGGACTTGTCATTGCCCAAAATAATCCACCCACTTACACCTTATGAGTTCGCACCCAATCCCACAAAAATTTCTCATTCTCATTTCTGTGCTTTCCTGGAGCATTTATGCTCAGGGGGACAATCATGAGGCAGAAGGCGACCCGGCTTATATCTGGGACCTCACAGAACTCTATCCGAATGACGATGCCTGGAATGAAGCCCGGGACGGCGTGCTAGGTGAGCTCGATGATTTGAAAAATCGCAAGGGCACTTTAGGAATAAGCGCGACCAGGTTTTATGAAACATTAAAATTGGTATCCGACCTTACCCGAACCTCAGGTCGTATCTATGCCTACGCCAGTCTGCGTGCCGATGAAGATTTGCGGATTGCGGCCAACCAGGAAAAAAGACAATTGGCGCTACAGATGTATAGTCAGCTGACCGAGGCAGCTTCCTGGATTGACCCGGAGATTCTGCAAATCGGGAAGGACAAGGTGGAATCCTTTGAGAAGAAGGAGTCCCGACTCACGCCCTTCGCCCACCAGCTGGACAACGTTTTGCGAAACGCACTCTACATTCTGGACGACGAAGCGGAGCAAATTCTCGCTGCGGCCCAACAGCCTTTGCAAGCCGGTTACAACATTTACGGTTTACTCGCCAACGCAGAAATTCCCTGGGAGGAAATCGAGCTTTCCACCGGAGAAAAAGTCACCATCAATTCCCAAGGCTACTCTACGCATCGCCAAAGCGAAAACCGGGAGGACCGAAAATTGGTTTTCGACACTTATTGGGGGAAATGGGGTGGGTATGAAAACACGATCGGCATGACCTTGAGTTCCCACATTCAAGGAGAAGTCTTTTTAGCCAAGGCCCGCAATTATTCCAGCGTGTTACAGCGCGAGTTGTTTAGCGACAATTTGCCAGAAGCGGTCTATCGCACGTTGGTAAAACAGGTCAATGAGGCCCTGCCAACCCTTCACCGGTATTTCAAATTAAGGGAACGCATGCTGGGAATCGATCAGATCCATTATTACGACATCTACCCTCCCCTGGTATCTCTGAATGACGAATTCGATCTGGAGAATGCCAAGGAACTGACCTTGTCGGCCATGTCCATTTTTGGGGATGAGTGGATCAGCATGCAAAGGCACGCCATGGATCAGCGGTGGATGCACGTTTTTCCGCAACCGGGGAAACGATCCGGAGCCTACCAGAGCCGTTCGGCATTCGATGTTCATCCGTATCTACTGCTTAATTTTAATGGTACTTTCGACGCCGTTTCCACATTCGCCCATGAGTGGGGGCACGCCATGCACACCCTCTACGCTCAAAAAGCCCAGCCCTACGAAACAGCAGGTTATGCCACCTTTATCGCGGAGATTCCTTCCACCTCCCTGGAACTACTGCTGGAGCAAGATATGATTCGCAAGGCCAGCAACGCTGACGAAAGACTGTCCTATTTAGGCAACGGACTGGAGCGCATGCGCGGCACTTTCTTCAGGCAGACGTTGTTCGCCGAATTTGAGCTGTCCCTCTACGAAGCGATCGAACGCGGCGAAGCATTGTCCGGTGAGAAGATCACCTCCATGTATGCGGAAATTGTTCGTCGCTACCACGGCCACAACGACGGTGTTGTCATCATTGATGACGCCTACACACGTGAATGGATGTTCATTCCCCACTTCTATTACAACATGTATGTCTTTCAATACGCCACCTCAATGACAGCAGGGGCTGCACTTTATAACAACATGCTTAAAGAGGGCCAACCCGCGGTTGACCGTTTCATTCAACTTCTGCGCGACGGCGATTCAGACTACCCTTTCGAGTTACTGAAGAAGGCCGGTGTCGACCTTTCAACACCAGAACCTTACCAGGCCGTCATCGAACGCATGAATGCCACCATGGATGAAATTGAGGTGATCCTGGATAAAGGATAGGGCTTACTAACTTCCCCGATCTACACCCAGGTCATCTAGCTGAGCCAAATTTTTATCTACGACTTGTTTCCAAATGCATTCGTGATGACAGAAGAGCATAGGGTGGCGCTATAGGGCATGGTTTATTTCCACATCGTTGTTCTGCTGATACTCTCCGCCTTAATATATTTTTCCGGAGGCAGATCCACCCCTGAACATTAGAGTCTACTCGCTGCGCAAGGCCGATGCTGGCCGAAGGCGGGAGGCCCGAAAAGCGGGAATGAGGCCAGCCAAAGTACTGACCAAAACAGCTGCAATGACTATGATAACGAAATCATTCTTCTGATAATCGGCCGGGAGGTGCGTAAATTGATAAAAACGAATCAGGGTCTCCTCCTTGTTGAAAATACCTGCGACGAATTTCACGATCTCATTGCGGTTGGCGATCGCCACCAAGGCCAGGAAGATGCCGATTAGCGTTCCGGCGATGCCGATAATAAATCCCTGCAACGTGAAGCAGGCTACCAGGCCACGTGGAGTCGCTCCCATAGCTCCAAGTAGGCCGATCTCCTTGGTCTTTCGAACCACCGTTATGAGGAGAGTGCTGGTAATCGCGAAAGCCGAAACGAGTACCACAAACAAAAGCAGGAAAAACATAACTGACTTTTCCAGCTGTAAAATAAATAGAAAATCGCGATTCATATCTAACCATGAGAAGGCCCGTAGACCCAAGGGTAAGTCGTCATGTGAAGAAAGAATTTGATTAATCTCGTAGGTTATGAGATCCACCTCCTCTTCCCAACCCGGCTCTAGCCGGACGGTCACGCCGTGAATGCCATCTTCCAGACCGTAAAATTCCTGCATGAGCGGCAATGTGCAAATGAGAGTGTTACTGTCGACCACCGTCCATCCAGTTTCAAAGACACCGGCCACGCGAAGCTCACGCGGTAACATGACCTCGTCCTTTTTCAGTTTGTCAATGACCAAGAGAGAGAGAGCCTCTATAACGTCACCTCGAAAGGCACCGATCTTTCGGGCCAATCCTGAACTGAGGAGGACCGAATCGTTATCGAGGCCATCCACGGTCCCAGCGGTCATGAATTTATCGAAGGGGGTAAGCTCCACCTCCAGTTCCACATCGATACCCCGAACCTGCGGAAATATAGGGACATTGTTGTTTTGTAACATGACAAAACCATAAGCAAAAGGAGCCACGGCATCGACAACCCGCTTCTCCCGAAATAGAGTACCTCGGATGGTCTCCAAAAGCTTCTGGTAATCATATATGACTGAGCTTGACTCGACCCGGATGTCACCCGAAGTCTCGACAATTTTTTCACGGATTTCCTTCTGAAATCCGTTCATCACACTGAGTACTACGACCAACAAACACACCCCCAAACTGACTCCCACAACCGACAGCACCAAGAAAAAGGATACCTTCCGTCCAGCAGGGAACAGTTGTTTAAAAGCTAAGTATAGGTACCAGGGCATCTCTTAGAAAGTAAAATGTAGGAGGCAGAATGCTAGCACGAAATCGTGTGTATAGGACCCTCGCCAAATGATCTTAATCCCAATCCAAATCAAAATCGCGTAACCTCTAGCCCGTTACTCCTCTTTAGGCCTATCTTCAGTCTCTTCTTTTTTCTCCGGTCGGAGGGCCGGGAAAAGAATAGTGTCGCGGATGTTGGCGGCTCCAGTAAGCAGAATGATGAGGCGGTCAATTCCGATACCCATACCACCGGCTGGAGGCATGCCCTGCTCCATGGCAGCCAAAAACTCATGATCGAGGTTCTGGGTCTCTTCTCCAACCTGGGCTTCAAACATCTCCTTCTGGACAAAGGGATCGTTCTGTTCCGAATAGGCAGGTGCGATTTCCTGACCGTTGATGCACAATTCAAACACATCCAGCACGCCGGGATCCTCCTCGTTTAACTTCGCCAATGGGCAAAGTTCCTTGAGCACATGAGTGACAAAGGTGGGCTGAATCAGGTTTGGCTCTACCAATTTCTCAAACACATTGTTGGTCACCTCATAATCCTCGAGTTCGGGATTAACCTGGATTCCCAACTTTTCGGTGGCAGCCAACTTCTCCTCTTTGGATCGCGAAAACCAATCGGGATCCTCAGTGGCTTCGATGATAAGCTGCTTGTAGGAAACCTCACGCCACTGATCACCGAGCTCGATCTCCTCGCCCTCGGAGTTGGTGATGGCAGTCGTGCCCAAAACATCCTTACAAATGGTCTGAACCATCGAATGGATCAATTCCATCATGCCACGGTGGTCCGTGTAGGCTTGATACAATTCGAGCATGGTAAACTCGGGATTATGCCGTCGCGAAAGGCCTTCGTTTCGAAATACCCGACCGATCTCAAAGACCCGGTCGAATCCTCCGACCAGCAATCGCTTCAGATGAAGCTCCAAAGCAATGCGTAAATAAAAATCGCAATCCAGGGCATTGAAGTGAGTAACAAACGGCCGAGCAGCTGCACCCCCCACAATGTGATGCAGGGTGGAAGTTTCCACTTCCATAAAATCACGCTCTTCCAGAAAACGCCGGATGCAGGAGATAATAGCGCTGCGCTTTTTGAAGCGTTCACGGCTCTCCTCATTGACAATGAGGTCCAAATGACGGTTGCGGTAGATAGTATCCGCATCGGACAAGCCGTGCCACTTTTCCGGAAGCGGCCGCATAGACTTGGAGACGATGGCGTACTTGAGCGCGCGGACAGTCACCTCACCCGTCTTGGTTACAAAGAGTGGTCCGGAAACGCCGATGATATCGCCAATATCATGCTTTCGAAGCTTAAAATAAGCTTCCTCCCCAAGCTCTTCGCGCTTGGCGTAAATCTGGATCTTCCCGTCGCGATCCTGGATTTTAGCAAACATGGCCTTGCCCATCACATTCATGTTGGTGATGCGTCCCGCCAAAGAGACTTCAATCTCGTTGTCCTTCTCCGGTTTATACAACGCCTTAGCGGTGGCAGAGGTGTGGGTTTGGTTCCAGTTGGCCCGGAACGGATCCACTCCCTCACTTCGCAACTTCTCAAGCTTACCCAAACGAACGGAAAACAGGTCGTGGCTATTGTCAGGATTCTTGCTCATGGTGCTGATAAAAACCGCGCAACGATGAACAGAGCACTTTGAAAGCGCAATGGAAAATCCCAGGCGAAAATCAGAGCATTATAAGGAGTCTCTAAAAGCAAAAAATCCGCCTGCAGTTTGGCAGTAATAAGGGCCGATGGGCTCACCGGGGTGGTGTGGAAGATTTACTTTAGGCCGGCAAAGGAGAGATCTCTTTTTCCCCGCTATGGATATCGTCATAAAAGGCCGCGAGACTGGTGTAAAAATACGGCAGGACCCACAACATACCGATAAAAAACGTGAAGACGGTGAGCAAAGACCAGCCAACGAAAACAAGAAACATCATGAATAATTTGCCTTTGTTTCCCATCAACAAGGAAGGACTTTTCTTGATAGCATGGATGGCACCATTCTCCGGCTCATCGACACCAATGAAATAAGCCATGGAAAACAACAAATACAAAAACATGCCTATAATTACGTAAGACACAACCATGAGACCGATCCCAATCCAAAATACAGGATTATCTTCAGGAGAACCTCCGCCACTCTGGGCGATTCCAATACCCATCACAATACCACCCGGGATTGCGGATATGATCATGGCCCCAAGCATTATCAACAACATCACTATATAGATTCCTAAACCCAACCCGTAATTTGAAAATCCACCGAACAAGTGAGAGAAATCAGGACCGGCAGCCCGGTGCACACGAAGGAAGTATTCGTGTAATCCAAGCATCAAAGGTCCCGTGATTATGATGGCGATAAATATCCCCAAAATCGGTATAAATCCGCCAACTTGTTGAAGAACGAACCACACCAATACGACCCCGATAGCTGGGGCCCATTGACCGGCCAAGGCTTTGCGAGCATTCGCGCGCAATTCAGTATTAGAAGTTCTGCCCCCTGTTCCGGCGGCAGAAGCCATGGACGCTGCCTCAGTCTCAGCACTCGCAGCGCCGAGATCGGGTTCGATTTCGGGCGGAAATTGTGTGGGCTCACTGCCAAACACAGAGCAGTAGCTTTGCCAATCGGACATGCCTTCCTGCCAAACTAAGGCATCATCTTGTAAAGCGCCACTACTTTTAAGTTGATGGAGCTCTTCTTCGGATAAGGGCCCTACCTGTTGGTCGTTATCAAAGTAATACCAATTCATTTCTATAGAATCTGACTCAGCGAGTTCTGGGAGCTTGACCCGTACAAGTGCCCCAAATTGAGTTTTCATCGAGGCGCCAATTACGGGTTGGTTGAATTGACAAAACACTGCGCACGAAACCTGGATAGCGCAATGGTAAAGGAGGCATTTTTAAAGTGAAGCAGAGGGCTCTAAATTCGCTAAAAATACATGGAAAAACCTAGAAACGTACTGGTGGAGGTACCCAATTAATCCCGGAAATGCCCAAAAAGACTTGTGCACGGCTTTTTTGATCCCTTTCTTAGGCTGTTCCGTTTCCCAGCCATCCGGAAAATCAGTCCGTATTTTTCCCATTCTAAGAGAGTTCCATGTACCGCATTGTCATTTTTTCCCTGTTGTTCGGCATCTGGGTCGTATTTTCAGGACTCATTGACATATTCCACCTGACCCTGGGATTCATTGCCTGCCTGTTCATTACTCTCATCTCCTCAGACTTCTATTTTACGAACCGATCAAAAGGCCTGGGCAACCGGCTTACAGAAATTGCGAAGATTCCCGGATATCTGCTCTGGTTGTTATGGGAAATCATTCTTTCCAACATCCACATCCTGAAATTGGCCTTAACCCCCGGTGACATCAAAGGACTGGATCCTTCGCTAATAAGAGTTAAGACCGATTTGAAAACCGATTACGGCAAATATATCCTGGCCAATTCTATCACCCTGACCCCCGGCACCATCACCATCGATATCGATGGTGATGAACTACTCATACACTCGATTTCCAGACACACCAAGATGGGCGTCGAGGAGGAGATCATGGAGCAAAAGGTCTCAAATGTATTTGAAATAGAGGATAGCTAGGTTATGGAGAACTTTTTTGTTTTTGCAGGCGTAGCTATTCTTGCACTGATGATTCCGATAATCTACCGAATCTTAGTCGGTCCAACCGCGATTGATCGAATCGTAGCGGTGAATGTGATCGGCACAAAAACCACAGTTCTGCTCATTGTCATAGGGATGCTCTATGAAAGGGTCGGAATGTTTGTCGACTTTGCTCTGACCTATGCACTCCTCAACTTTGTCGGTTCATTAGCGGCAGCCAAATTCTTTGACCGGGTCAATCCAGCGAAGTCCTTTTCAACCATGAAAGCGGAGGAGCCCCAGGAATGATCATCAACACCATCTGTATTTTTCTGGTCAGCTGCGGACTCATTTTCTTCATCGGTGGTGCGGTAGGGATTATCCGCTTCCCGGATTTCTATACGCGCATGCATGCAGCCGGTAAAGGGGATACGTGCTCAATGATTTTAATCCTTACCGGACTATCGCTGTATATACTCCATGAGCCGACAACAGCCAACTTCTTAGTGGTGGGGAAAATCCTCTTTATCGCCCTTTTTATCATGTCCACCAGCCCGACCAGCACGCATGCACTTATCAAGGCCGGTTTCGAAGAGGGTATTAAAATGTGGAAACGCGAGGATGAAAAGGAGGGCCAGGAATGACTTGGATATTCGACTTAATCCTCCTAGTGTTCATGGTAATTACCGCCCTGATTTCGCTACATGTAAAAGACTTGCTCAGTGCGGCCATGATTTTCGGAGTCTACAGTTTTCTGATGTGCTTGCTCTGGGCCGGAATGGGAGCCGTTGATGTGGCCTTTACCGAAGCCGCGGTCGGAGCCGGGGTGAGTGCCGTATTCCTGATTTCAACAGTATTGCGAACGTCGAGGAGGTCATCAGATTGAAAATAATCGGCTTCATCACGGTAATTATTACTGCGCTCTTGTTACTCCAAGCAGAGCGGGACTTTCCTAATTGGGGAGATCCCGAATCTCCGGCCAGTAGCTACCGGCTTTCGCAGCATTATATCACGGAGACCTATCATGAGACGGTGGTTCCCAACATGGTCACAGCGGTTCTGGCCGACTATCGTGGTTATGACACCTTGTTTGAAACTGTGGTAATCTTCACCGCCGGTATCGCAATCATCGGCATTTTACGGGTTTTTGGAGGCAACCAAGCGGAACACAAGGAACCACAACTCACCAAACAAAAACCGGACCTGATCCTGCAAACCACTTGCCGACTGCTTTTGCCGATCATCCAATTATTTGCCCTCTACGTCGTAGCACATGGACATCACAGTCCCGGTGGAGGATTCCAAGGTGGTGTGATTTTTGGAGCTAGTTTTATTCTTCTGGCTCTCTGCCATGACCTGAAGTACGCACAGAAGTGGGTACCCGAAAGACGGATACTCAACCTGGCAGGATTCGGAGTGCTTCTCTACGCCGGGTTCGGAGTAGCAGCCCTCATGTTTGGCGAAAACTTTTTGGATTACGGCATACTAACCCATTTACTCCCGGGAAGTATCGAAGAAGCGCGATCTCACAGCATGCTGGGTGTAGAGATTGGGGTCGGATTTACCGTAACGGCTATTATGTTTTCAATTTACTCGCTGCTCTCTTCTAACGGCAAAATGAAGGAGGGGATCTAACCAACGAATCTCAACAAAGGCCTCCAAAAATATTTATATATTAAATCAAAATATAGTGTCTTTCTTCCAAAACATAGCTCCAAAAACTTCGATTTGGATGCCTTTTTCTGCCTACGCAAAATGCTACGGCTCGACGAAGCAGGCTGAATGGCCAATTAGATTTCGATTGTACGGTCGCGCGCTTTGCCATGCCGTAGCATTTTGCGTAGGCAGGGCCTCGCCTTTCAATCGTCAACCTCAACATTGGTCCGATGGGCCTACCGCTCGGTCATGCCATCACTTCGTTCTTCGGAACAACTCCGTGAGATTCGCTGGTTAGTCTATGGAATTCCTACAACACATAGCCGACAGCTTCAATTACTGGATATTCATCATCCTGATGATGATCGGGCTATACGCCATGGTGGCGAAGAACAACCTGGTGAAAAAGCTGATTGGAATGTCTATCTTCCAGACTGCGATCATTCTTTTTTACGTATCCATTGGCTACAAGGAGAACGCAACAATTCCTATCCTTTCGCATGCCCTGATTCATGAAGTACACCATGAGGAAGCCGGACATTACAAAGAAGCGGTCCAAGAAGCCCATCATGACGAGGGAAACGCTGCCGAAGCAGCTCATGCTGCAGCAGAATATGCCGCCGAAAAAGCCGGTAAATACCTGGAGCACAGTGATCACGCAATTCTGGATATCAATCCCGACGATTATGTAAATCCACTGGTCCACGTACTGATGCTGACCGCCATTGTGGTGGGTGTCGCGACCCTCGGAGTTGGCCTGGCCATTACCCAAAAACTCTATGGTGAATTCGGCACGGTAGAGGAAAGTGAAATCATAGAAGCGATTAAGTTCGAGAAATGACAGAACAGGCACCGGCACTCATTCTATTAATTCCATTCCTCACGTCGATACTCGTCGCCATGATAGGGATCGCCTATCGAGGTATCTGCTGGTACCTGGCTCTCATCAGTTTGGCTGGATCTGTTTGTGCGAGTTTCACAACGCTTATCCGAGTTCTCGACGAAGGCGTTATCCGCTACCATATGGGTGGCTGGGCACCTCCCTTTGGGATCGAGTTCCGAGTCGATGCATTGAATGCATTGGTATCGATTGCAGTATCCGTTGTCGCCTTCATTACGCTTGTTTATTCCAAGGAGCGGGTTGAAACAGAATCACCCAATAAAGTTTCTCAGTACTACACACTTTTTCTCTTACTGATAACCGGCTTGTTGGGAATAGTCCTGACCGGAGATGCCTTTAACCTTTACGTGCTGCTGGAAGTATCAGCCCTGACCAGTTATGCGCTGATAGCCATGGGGCCAAAGCGTGCCACCCTAGCTGCATTCAAGTACCTCATCATGGGCACCATAGGTGCTTCATTCTATTTACTCGGCGTTGGGTATCTGTATATCAAAACCGGTTCTCTGAACATGTTCGATATTCAGGAACAAATCGTAGCCAACGACCTGCAACAATCTCCGACCATACTAGTGGCCTTTATCCTAATCACGGTCGGATTGTGGATCAAGATGGCGTTCTTCCCGCTGCACGCATGGCTCCCCAATTCCTACGCTTTCGCACCAACAACGAGCAGCAGCATCATGGGACCACTGGTAACCAAGGTCATGATCTACGTGATGGTGCGCATGGTTCTTACAGTATTCGGCCCAGTCTACACGTTTGAAGTACTCAACTGGAATGAAATCGTGGTGTGGTTGTCAGTGATCGCCATCCTGGCCAGTTCGATTGGAGCACTGGCGCAAACGGACCTGCGAAAAATGCTGACTTTTCTGATCATCGCGGAAGTAGGTTACATGGTCGGAGGAACCTGGCTGGCCAACGAGGCCGGGATGACGGGAACTATTTACCACATCATCAGCGATGCGTTTATGACGCTGTGCGTATTTCTGTTCGCGGGAATAATTTTTGCCAAAACCAACCGACGCGACATCAACGCGGTGGATGGCATGTTTAAAAAGATGCCTATGACAATGATTGGCTTTATCGTAGGAGCTTTTTCGTTGATTGGAATTCCACCCACAGCCGGATTTTTCAGCAAATGGTATCTTATTCAGGGAGGCATTGAATCTGGAAACTGGGAATATGTAGTGGCTCTCCTCATTTCGAGCCTGATTAATGCCGTCCTGTTTTTCCGTATCATTGAAATTGCATTTTTCGGCAGAAAGCCTGTCGAAGGACACGACCATCATCATGGAGACCTCCACAGCAAAATTTGCGAGGCACCTGCCTCGCAACTGATTTCACTATGGGGCACGGCAGCAATCCTGCTTTTGATAGGACTTTATAACAAAGATATAGCAGGAATCATCCAAGATTTCCTGTTACAATTCAACCTGGCAACTGGCGGCTAATATGACCGATACAATCATCAGCTTCACTCCGGTTCTTGCGGCACTCGTTTCGCTGATTGCGGTAATTCCGATTGCCCTGCTAAGGAAAAAACCAAACCTACGAGAAATCGCAACCTTCGCTGCTGGTATAGTGAAGTTTCTCCTGGTTCTCTCGATGCTGCCAGCGATTCTATCCGGATCGAAAATTGAATACACCCTCTGGCAAATCCTGCCCAACATGGCGATCGAATTTCGAGTTGATAGCATGGGAATGTTGTTCGGTCTGGTGGCTTCGTCCCTTTGGATTATCACATCGCTCTACTCGATCGGCTATATGCGGGGTCTGAAGGAACACTCGCAAACCCGGTTCTTCTCCTTTTTCGCAGTTTCGCTTTCCGCGACCATCGGCGTGGCCTTCTCGGCCAACCTGTTCACGCTTTATCTCTTTTACGAAATGCTGTCGTTGGCGACTTACCCGCTGGTGACCCACCACCAAGATAAAGAAGCCCGCACTGGTGGCCGTACTTACCTAACCTACCTGTTGACCACCTCAATCGGTTTTGTGCTACCAGCCTTGATATTTGTATACCTGAAAACAGGCAGCAGCATGGATTTCGTTCCTGGTGGATTCCTGGAAGGACATATCGGTGCTGAAGCTGCATTGCTTCTGTTGCTTCTGTTTACATTCGGATTCGCTAAGGCGGGCATCATGCCTTTCCACTCCTGGCTACCAGGAGCGATGGTAGCTCCTACACCAGTGAGTGCCCTGCTACACGCTGTTGCGGTCGTAAAAGTTGGGGTCTTTTGCATTCTGCGGGTCTACTCTGGAGTGTTTGGAATCGATTTTCTCTGTGATCTAAATTTAGGAACCATCATAACTTGGATCGCTGCGTTTACGATTGTTGTTTCGTCTTTGGTTGCGCTGTCACAAGACAACCTCAAACGGCGACTGGCCTTTTCAACCATCGGGCAACTTTCCTATATTGTATTGGGAATGGCACTGCTTACGCCCAAAGGCGTTTCCGGTGGCATAATGCACATTGCCATGCATGCATTCGGTAAAATCACCTTGTTTTTTTGCGCAGGTGCCATCTTCGAAGCTACCGGAAGGAAATACATCAGCCAGATGGTGGGAATCGGGAAGCAAATGCCCATCACCATGGCGGCATTTTTCATCGGTTCGTTGAGTGTCATCGGCATACCATTGGCCGGTGGTTTCTGGAGCAAATTTTACCTGCTTTTGGGAACGGTCGAAGATGGGCAATGGACCATGCTGGTAGTCCTGCTTACGAGCTCTCTGCTGAATGCTGCCTACTTTTTTCCCATTTCATTTCGTGCGTTCTTCTGCAAACCCGAAGACTCCCAATTCGAAAACAAAGTAGACGAAGCCCACCCATGCGCGGTGATCGCACTGGCAACCACAGCCCTGATAACCGCCATTCTTTTTGTATATCCCGAACCATTCTTTTCGTTGGCCGAAGCAGCAGCCGCTAAATTTACCAATCCTTAATCCACCCAGACTATGGAAGAAGAACTCAAAGTACTCTCACACGAAGCCTGGCCCGGCTTTAAGAAAACTTTCATCATCGTGTTCACACTGATGGCGATCTACCTGATCCTTATCCTGCTCTTCGCCCCCGACGGCGGCGCTTCCAACCTGCACCATTAACAAGGGATAATTTGACATGAATGGCTCACACCATCCGATTTCTAAAACAGCTAAGGTGACGGTCCATTGCCTTTTCATCATTTGCGGAATTTTATTTATATTGGACTTACTCTTTTTCTCCGAGTTTTTCGACAAGCACGCATACTTCGAATGGGAAAATTGGCCCGGCTTCTACGCGGTATATGGATTTGTTGCCTGTGTTCTTCTCGTATTGGTTTCCAAATACATCTTGCGGCCCCTGGTAATGCGTGACGAGGACTACTATGACTAATATTCCTCCCCAGGTTTTGCTGCTCGTAGGAGCGCTCCTCATTCCCTTACTGAAAGGCAAGGCCAAGACTGCATACATGCTACTGCTACCGACAGTGGCCTTCTATGGTTACCTACAATTGGAAATTGGTACCTATTGGCAAGTTACCTTCATGGGCTTCGAACTCACTCTGGGCCGCATAGACAAGGTCAGTCTCATTTTTCTGAACATTTTCATAATCGTCACCTTCATTTCGGTTATTTACAACAGCCATGTAAAGGGAGCGATGGAGCACTTTGCGGGCTTCCTTTATGCCGGAAGCGCCATGGGAGTCATTCTGGCCGGCGACCTTATCACCTTTTTTGTATTCTGGGAATTGCTGACCGTTGGAGCCGCATTTCTCCTCCTCGTCCGCCGAACAAGCCAATCCCTTGGAGCTGCAGTTCGCTATGCCCTGGTCCATGTGTTTGGCGGTCTGATACTGCTGGCAGGAATCGTCCTGCACATTACTGAAACAGGCTCGACTGCCTTTACCGAAATCGGCCTGAACGGACTGGCCAACTACCTGATCTTTTTCGGATTCGGCATCAATTGCGCATGGCCTATCCTGCACTCCTGGCTGACGGATTGTTATCCGGAATCCACGGTGGGTGGCATCGTCTTCATGGCTACCTTCACCACCAAGGCAGCCATTTACGCCCTTATGCGGGGATTTCCGGCGGAACCTTCCTTGATCTGGATAGGAACTGGCATGGCCACCTTCCCCATCTTCTATGCGGTCATTGAAAACGACCTCCGCCGCGTACTGGCCTACAGCTTGATCAATCAGGTAGGATTCATGGTTGTCGGAATCGGAATCGGGACGGGGCTCTCCATGAACGGATCGGCGGCCCACGTTTATGCGGATATCCTTTTTAAAGGACTTCTCTTCATGTCAGTAGGCGCGGTCATGCACCAGACGGGGAAAGTCAAAGCCACTGAGCTAGGAGGATTGGCAAAGAGCATGCCCTTCACTTGTGTTTGTTGTATCGTCGGCGCGGCATCAATTTCCGCGTTCCCCCTGTTCAGTGGATTTGCCAGCAAGTCGATTATCATGACCGCAGCTGCGGAGGGACATCACACAATCGTTTGGTTGGCGCTGCTGTTTGCATCAGCCGGTGTCTTCCACCACGCAGGCATCAAAATCCCGTTCTTCGTTTTCTTTTCACACGACGGCGGCCACAGGGTTGAGGAAGCACCTCTAAACATGCGGATAGCTATGGGCATTGCCGCAGTTGGCTGTATTGCAATAGGAACTTTCCCGAATCAAACCCTGTATCCGCTACTACCCTTTGACGCACCGGCCTACGAACCATACACCTTTGCACACGTCATGGCTCAAACGCTCCTGCTGGTATTTTCAGCTCTTGCGTTCACGCTGTTGATGACAGGGGGCATTTACCCGGCGGAAGTAAGATCGGTCAACATCGATTCGGATTGGATCTACCGCAAAGGAGGCAAGTGGGTTTATGGATTGTTTGACAAAAGCCTGAATGCCATCAACGCCGCGGCACATAAATCTATTATTGAAGATGCATTAGGCAAGCTTGGGCGGTTTACCCAGCAAGGTCCTGCGCATATTTTTGAATGGATCATGACTCCTTACTGGGCACTGAAAGGAAAATCCAAGGAGGAACAAAAGGAACTCAAAGTTAGCCTCGCCACAGCTGCAGAGAAAGGAACATTTCCGATCGGGATTACCGCCTGGCTATCGATTCTAGTTCTGGCACTCCTCTTCCTTTTTTAAGGGTAAGCGAGGGATCGCAGGTTGGGTCACCGAATAGCTACCAGTGTTTACGATTTGCGGAAAAAGCAAAATTAGCAAACCTAAGAAGTGAATTATGAAAACGCTTCGCCTAGATAAAACTCAGTACCCATTCCTTATCGAGGATTGGGGACACACAGAATATGGCGAAGCGTTTGAAAGGCAAAAGGCCTACTTACGGGACCGAATCGATGGCGAACGAAGGGATACCCTTGTATTTACGGAACACCTCCCAGTTTTTACGACAGGTGCAAGAATAGCTGCGGATTCCCACCTGATCTGGGATGAAGAACAATTGGCGAAAAAGGGAATCGCCGTCTATAAATCCAATCGGGGAGGAGATATTACTTATCACGGCCCGAATCAATTGACCGCTTACCTCATTTTCAGCTTGGATAAAATTCGGGATTTGCGGGTATACCTAAAGCTTATCGAAGATATGCTCATCCAGATCACCTCAGAATTTGGCCTGAAGGCCAGAAGAAGGGAGGGTAAAACGGGAACCTGGATTGAAAAACGCAAGATCGCAGCCATTGGCATTGCCGTAAAATCCTGGGTAAGTTACCACGGGGTCGCTCTCAACGTGAACAACGATCTGACGGCATTTCAGGGAATCGTTCCTTGCGGCATCGTGGATGGATCAGTCACTTCTCTGCAGAAGGAACTCGGTTTTCCTGTTGAAATGGAAAAGGTGAAATCCATTGTCAGTGCAGCTTTTAATAATACCTTCCGAGATTACTTTACAGAACTCGATGAGAGATAAACCCAAATGGCTTAAGGCAAAGGTGCCGACGGGACCTGAATATCACTCGGTCAACGAGCTGGTCCAGACCAACAAACTGCATACAGTTTGCCAAAGCGCCCGATGCCCTAACATCGGCGAATGCTGGACCCGCGGAACAGCTACTCTGATGATCCTGGGTGATGTGTGCACGCGATCGTGCGGATTTTGCGCTATCGAAACAGGTCGGCCTCCAGAGCTGGACCTGGGTGAACCTGCGCGCGTGGCGGATGCCGTAGCTAAAATGGGATTAAAACACGCTGTAATAACGTCGGTAGCGCGTGATGATCTGAAGGACGGAGGAGCATCCGTCTGGGCAGCCACCATTAGAGCTATCCGACACAGAAATCCACAAACCGCAGTCGAAGTACTCATACCTGATTTTCAGGGACGCCACGAGCACCTGGACATTGTCCTGGAAGCAAATCCAGACATCTTGAATCACAACGTAGAAACCGTTGAACGGCTGCAACGTCCTGTGAGAAAGACTGCCAACTACCAGCAGTCCCTTAATGTGCTTAAGCATGCCAAATCGCAGGGCTTCACCACCAAGTCGGGAATCATGTTGGGATTGGGAGAGCAACCGGATGAAATAGAAACCTGTCTCGAAGAGATGCGTGAAGCAGAAATCGATATTATTACCATAGGACAGTACCTGCAACCTACACCCAAACATTTACCGATTGACCGATGGGTGACACCTGAAGAATTTGACCACTGGAAAGCATTCGGACTGGAAACCGGATTCGGAGTAGTGGAGTCGGCGCCTTTGGTGCGCAGCTCCTACCACGCGGAAGAGCAATCGGACCAGTATACGCCGAAAGGCCATAAACAACGCATTGCCTGAAGCACCTGCATTCGGAATTGAACTTTGATTTGAACCCCTTAGATCTGTTTCATGGTAACCAAAGAGGGAATTGCGGAAGACTGGCTTCCTCGCTACACAGGCGTCAAGTTGGATGCCTTCGCAGATTACATTCTGTTAACCAACTTTAATGATTACCTGAACAAATTTGCCCGCTGGAATCGTGTAAAATTACTGGGGCGGAACAAGCCCATGCCGACTGCTACAGCTGAAAATATTACCATGATCAATTTTGGCATGGGGAGTGCAAATGCGGCATCGGTCATGGACCTTTTGACCGCAATTAATCCAAAAGGGGTGCTCTTTCTGGGCAAATGCGGAAGCTTGAAAAGCGACATGCCCATCGGCTCGTTCTTGTTACCCATCGCAGCGATTCGAGGAGAAGGAACCTCGAACGATTACTTTCCACCTGAGGTTCCGGCCTTACCGGCATTCCAATTGCAGCGGGCCATTTCAGAAGCCATCCGCGACCACGGTCAAGATTACTATACAGGTGTGGCCTATTCGACCAACCGCCGCGTATGGGAACACGACGAAAAATTTAAGGATTACCTTACCGGAATTCGCTGCAACGCCATCGAAATGGAAACAGCGACCATATTTTCAGTTGGGTTTCACAATAGAATTCCAACAGGGGCTTTGCTGTTGGTTTCCGATGAGCCGATGATTCCGGAGGGAATAAAAACCGAAGCGAGCGATGAGTTGGTGAGCCAGAATTTTACCAGCACCCATGTAAAGATTGGGATAGAAGCCCTTAAGCATCTTTCAGAAAAGAAAGCTTCTATCAAACACCTCAATTTCTAGGGCCGCTTAACTAGCCACCAGAAATTCGAGCGCCCGTCAAAGGCAGAATCTTAATTAGGTCAGGCTGTCCGTAAAAGGCTTCAGCTGTTGGAGGCGTAATGCACCACTGATTTTTTGGCAGCAACCTGAAACCCCTGATTTCGTTTCTCAAACGATAGGGTAGAGCTACCGAGAAAAGGGATTGGAGCCATGTGGCTGAAAACCAGCCAGTAAAAATGCACAGGCATCTACAGGATTGATCCATCCATAAGATTAAGTGTATATGTCGCTTTTCCCATTTTGGGAATCATACTCTACTCATCCGAAGCGATCCCATAAATATAATGCCCACACAATTGCAAGATTTAGCAAACTTAAAAACACGGCAGCGCTTCCGAGATCTTTTGCCAATTTGGCCATAGGATGGATTTCCATGGATTGATAGTCGATGGCCGCTTCGATACCCGTATTGAGCAATTCGACAATCAATACGATAAAGATGCTGCCAAACAACAAACTGAGGGCCACGAAACCGGGTTGCATCCATAAACCGAATGGTATGAGAACAGCAGCAAGAAAAACCTCCTGGCGAAACGCGGCTTCGTTTTTAAAGGCGGCTGTAAGTCCGTGCATTGAATATTTTGTCGCTAGCAAAATGCGCTTGAGTCCGCTGTTTCTGAATTGATTACTGTCTTCCATAAGGTCACTGATTAGCCTCACACAACCGTGATGTGAAACCATGACTTGTTGCACGAAAACCGCAGCAAGATCAAGTAAGCAGACAGAAGAAAAAAAATCTGATGGAACTGGGAGGTTTGCAACTGAAAGAAATCAGGCAAGACGTCTAACGATATTCTGCGCTGTTTCTTTTTTAGATGGTTAAGATAGTGTGTCAATTCCTTGGCCTTTGTCCGGACTGGTTTCTTGCCAATTTGCGAATATAGTGATGCCCATTCCCGTTCAAACTAAGGATGACTTGTTGAATACGCAATGGACCTACAATAACGCATTCCGGTAAATTCTGGACGGTCTCGAAAGAAAATTGACTTAACACTACCTACGGAAAAAGAAGGCCAAAAATGGGCAAATTAACTTGCCATACCCGGGGCCATTTGATGCCGTCCGTCGCTATATGAAAATTCGTCCTTTTAAGGGCCTTCGCCCCACGCAAGAGCAAGCTGCATCGGTGGCATCACTCCCCTACGATGTAGTCAATACTGAGGAGGCAAAAGAACTCACTAAAGGTAACATAAACAGCTTTTTGCGGGTTGTCAGGCCAGAGGTGGATTTGCCCAAAGGCATAGACCTTTATTCCGATCAAGTCTATGCCAAGGCGAAGGAAAATTTGGAGGACCTCCAGGCCCGCGGATCCCTGATGCGGGAAACCAAGCCCTGCTTGTATGTTTACCAACAGGAGATGAACGGCCACAGACAAAAGGGTCTGGTCAGCGTGTATCACATCGACGACTATCTGGATGACGCCATCAAGAAACATGAAAAGACCCGCCCCAAAAAAGAAGATGATCGCACAAGACTAAACGCCACTATCAATGCGCACCCCGGACCGGTATTTTTGACCTACCGTGACCATGAGCAAATCAACAAGAAGATCGAGGCAATCACTGCGAAAAGTCCCTTCTTTGATTTCACTGCGTCAGACGGCGTTCGACATACTGTTTGGCGTGTAGAAGAAACTTTGGCACTTGTGGAAGCATTTGCCCAAGTACCCGTTTCCTATGTTGCGGACGGACACCACCGCAGTGCAAGTGCGGCACGCGTCGGAGCTGAAAGAAAGGCGACCAATCCGAACCACTGCGGAGAGGAAGATTATAACTGGTTCCTCGCAGTAAATTTTCCAGCAAGCCAGCTAAAAATCCTGCCCTACAATCGATTAGTATTTGACCTGAATGGGCACGGCGAAGAGGACTTTCTTGAGAAGCTAAAAACGGTTGCCAAGGTGACTGAATCCGCAAATCCATCCCCTGACCACGTAGGCAAGGTCAGCATGTATTTTAAAAAGCAATGGTACGGATTGGAGTTCTCCCATGACAGTTCATTAGATCCAGTGAAACGACTGGACATCAGTCGCATTCAAGATGAAATCCTAAGACCCATACTGGGAATTGAAGATCCCAGGACGAGCGACCGTATAGATTTTATTGGTGGAATTCGCGGAACTCAGGAATTGGAAAAGCGCGTGAACTTAGGAGACGGACCGGTGGCGTTTTCCATGTATCCGGTAACGATTGAGCAGCTCATGGATATTGCCGATGCAGGCGCAACCATGCCTCCCAAAAGTACCTGGTTTGAACCAAAGCTTCGCAGCGGCCTATTCATTCACACATTTTAGGAAAGCCCAGTACAAAAAAAGCCCTCGGTTGGGAGGGCTGAAATTTATTGCAGTAGGAAACTTACTTGCGAGTCCTTCTGAACTTGTTGTTGAACTTTTCAACACGGCCGGCGCTATCGACGAATCGCTTCTCACCAGTATAGGCTGGATGGGAATCAGAGGTAACATCCTGAACGATAACCTGATATTCAACACCGTCGATGACTTCTGTCTTCTTAGAGGTAACCGTCGACATAGTCAGAAACTTTCTTCCGGAAGATACGTCGACAAAACAAACCGGGTGCGATTTTGGATGAATATCTGCTTTCACAAGAAAAATTCAGTTGGAGATTAGCCCTGCCGCGCCTTGAAACGCGGATTCGATTTGCAAATGACGTACACACGGCCCTTGCGGCGAACAACCTGACAGTCAGGGTGCCGATTTTTGAGCGATTTGATGGAAGATACTACTTTCATACGCAATCCGGAAAAAGAGAGGAAAAAATCGGGGTCAGAAAGCCTTGTCAACGGGTAAATTGGCAATCCCGGATGAATGCAGCCATCGACCTGGAGCCGATCCAATCAATTGAGTGATGGATCTTCAGGAGCAAGAACATCCAATTGGTACTTACGCCCTTGATCCGATAAAATCTTTTTCCACAGCTTATCGCCCTCCAAACCCTCGACAAACTGATTTCGAACCTGGGTCAAAATCCAGGAATCCTCTTCCAGCTCATCTTCCAGCTGTCCACCCGACCAACCGGAGTATCCTTGAAAAGCACGGACGGTTGCCCCGGAATACTCCTTGAGTTCAGTAGCCCGGTCCGGATCTATCCCAAAAAACAATTTGAAGGTGGATTCGCTTTCCGACCAGGTCCAGGCCACCAGCAAAATCTGATCCGTGGCTACCGGACCACCTTCGTAAATTGGCACCTGTGAAAGGGCGCCAAAAGTAAACTTCTCTTCAATTTCACCCAAGCATTTTTGGGTCGGACGATTCAAAACTACACCCAGAGCTCCATCCTCTTTGGAATGAGCCGAAAGCAAAACCACCGTTCGCTTAAAATTCGGGTCGAGCATTTGAGGGTGTGAAACCAATAAATTTCCTGAGTAATTATTCGGAAAATTTCCGATATCTTCCATCGCTAATTTTTAAGTATAGCAACTCCGGCTTCAGAAAGTAATTCGAGAACCAGAGGGTCGTTTTTATATTCGTGGTGATATTTAATCAAAGAAATTCCTGCCGCCGCCAAAACTTTTGCGCAATTGATACAGGGATAATGCGTAATGTAGGCAGTGGCACCAAAAAGACTTATGCCGCGGCGGGCGGCGTCGGCGATCGTATTCTGCTCGGCGTGAACGGTGCCTTGTTCGTGATTATCGCGAACTCTCGAGGTGTGGGGTGCTCCCGGCAAAAAGCCGTTATAACCGGCAGCAATCAGCCTATTTTTTCCCTCGCCACCTGAGACAATGACACAACCCACATTCAATCGCTCGCAACTACTGCGGCTGGCGATGAGAAAGGCAGTGGCCATAAAATACTCATCCCAGGACAAACGGTGGTTCCAGGCCTCGATCAATTCCGCAATGGCATCGACCGGGTTCAAGGCTATCATTTCATCGAATCTCTCAGTCATACTCGATAAACGATATTCAATCGCGTGCAACGTGATAGAAGTCAACTCCCGTCCTCTACAAACCAATCGGGCAACTTGAGATGCAGGGTTTGGCCAGGCTTAATGTTGATCGTTTTCTCAATTTTCAAGTCGTCATATGACCGTACTTCAACGACACGTTTGCCAGGAGGCACAAACCGCAACTGCTGCCCTTCCATACTAAACAACTTTCCGTCCAGAAACACGCGGAGCGAAGTATAATCAAAATCGGCCTTATCCGTCTCTAACGAAATAATGGACTCCGAGGAAACCAGGCCGAAGACTACATCCTCGTTCTTTCCCCCCTCGATGAGCAACTCCCGGTACTGAGGAATGAAACCGTCCATGGTAACCTCGAGCATAAACCGTGTGCCATCCTGGATATCCTTTTTTTTCCAAGGGGTAGTTCCCACCTCTTCCTCATCAACAAAAACAGTTGCTCCTGCTGGGAAGGACCGGACTTCGATAGATCCCAAAGAAGAATTCATTGCCGCATAGAAAAAGGCAGTCTCACCTTTTTCCACCTTGATGAAAGTTCTTTCCTCAGGAAAAAAATAAGGATGAAACAGACTGACCTTCAAATCGAGAATTTCGCCTTTTTCAACCAAGGTAAATTTCCCATCGCGACCAACATAGCCAGCGTCGCGCCTTTCACCACCGTATGGGATCAAGCTGACCTTGGTGGCAGGGACAGCATAAATCACAATCCGCGCTTCTCCATATTCTCGAAAGGAAAAATATCCGAAAATGGCCTCCTTTTTCCATAACCCGAAAAAGGTTAGAACGCTGAGTACAATAATAAATATATATTTGAAGCGCCGAACTCCCGATTCCTCAAAATGCGATTCATCCATTATATACAATTAAAGGTATACCTTAAGGGCGACAACAGCAACCCATTGAAAAGCCTTATTCAATTATCGTCCTGAAGCACAAGATTCTTCATAAACCGAGCAATCCAAATATGAAACCGGCTAACACTGCCGGTTTGCTTGTATATCAATCGACCATTGGAGGTTTCAATTGATCTCGAAAGGCGGTTGCCCTCGAAGAACGCAGCCAACAAAAAAATATTTCTTCCCAAGCCATTGCGAGCAGAAGTATTTTCGGTCCTCTTGGAATTGAGCCTGAATATGAGAGAAGCCATAACAGTGCTGTCCTCGGCTATAACCAGGAATCCATTTGCGATTCCAAAGTAGAATGTTCGCTTGAAGAGTTCTTCTTCGTCAGACCATTGCACGAATAATTCCAGACTCCGAATTAGCGTTAATCCGACCACCAAATTGTCCTCGTCAAGTACCATTGAAACTCCAAATTCATCCAGGCTGATACTGGCGAGCATCTGAAAAAGAGTGTTCATATCATACCTGAGAAAGTCACCCCCCAACATAAGCATGTATCCCTCGGAATCATTTGGTTTCCACCGGACCGCACTTCCGTCCCATCGGTCAAAAAACGAGGTTTCAAATTTTTCGATTTCGGCGCGAGCTGCGATCAATGGTTCATTGCCGAGCAATTCCGTACCGTCGAAGATATGATTCAAAAGGTTGATCGCTCTGGATCCATGAAAGCGACTGAAGGCAAGGCTTTCCGATTTGGCAGGAACATAATCAATGACAGAAAAGTCGCTGTTCGATCTCGTATCAATAAACCGGTACGGCCGCGTGCCGGGGACGGATATCAATGTCAAGGTAGACATTTCCCGTCCACGCGACAGCTGGACATCCCAAGAAAACGAAGCGCCGCTAATCTCTTCCGCCCACCACTGGACATAAGAAGCAAATTCAGTCGGATCCATTTCGCGGGTAAACGGAAGGTCAGAAGCTAGTCTTTCGCTTTGTCCCAGGTTTTCCCTAAGATCTTGTAAGCCCAGATTCCAGGATGGCATGAGCCCCCCATCCATTGCTCCATTAAACTCAACCTGCAGTTGGGACTGAATTGAACTCAAGACTGTTCCATTTTCTAAAACATTAGAACCTTTCATAGAAAACAACCGATATGTTTGCCAATCCAAGGTTCGCCAACTACGTTCCTCGGCCAATGTTCTCCAGGCGTCGGAATCGGTCAAATTTGTGGCCAAAACCCAGCCGAGGCTTCGTGGCCCGGAACGATTATAGATCAAGAAGACAGAAAAAGGATTCCGATTGAAAGTTTCGGAAAGCCGTTCGCTGAGAGAAGATTCCAGAAACTGGGGCTGACGAATGCTTGTATACGCAACCACTAAAGGAGATTGCGTTTCGGGCTGTCCGAAAAGTTGGGGATATCCCAAAAATAATATTAACCATGAAAATCGTCTCATCCGTGAACTATTCAATTACTAGTTCCGAGAAATGGACTCATAATACAGTATGTAAAGTCCCAAACCGTTCTAGAAGGTTCCGGTTTGACTTTGGAGGCCCTTCAAAAACACTCCCAACACGTGGCTTCACTTTCCGAAATTACCCAATATTGCGATCAACGTCTTAAAACTCATTCGATCTCCGATTTCCCAGGGGCAGCAAACGGCCTGCAGCTTCAAAACGGTGGAGCGGTCACCAAAATAGGCGCAGCAGTAGATGCCGGGTTCATACCCTTTGAAAAAGCAGTCCAAAACAAGGTGGACTTTCTCATTGTTCACCATGGTCTGTTTTGGGAACCCGCCTACCCCATCACCGAAATTCGTTACAAAAAGTATAAATTGTGCTTGGAAAACAACCTGGCGATTTACGGAGCTCACCTGCCTCTGGATTGCCACCCTGAAATCGGCAATAACGTCCTGCTGGCAAAACAACTGAATTTGCAGCAAAAGAGCTGGTTTCTGGAATACGAAGGTACCCCAATTGGACTGATCACCAACAACTCAGAATCACGTGCATCCTTAAAGGCCAAATTGGAAAAACTGTTTCCAGCAGGAATAACTGCGATTGAAAAAGGGAGTTCAGAACCGAACAAGGTTGCAATTGTCACCGGAAGCGGAGCTTCAGCCATATCGGAAATAACGGCTGAAGAGGTCGATACTCTAATCACCGGAGAGCTCAAACAACACGTATACAATCAGGCTGAGGAATTGGCCCTGAACCTCTATTGTTGCGGCCACTACGCAACGGAAGTTTTTGGTGTTAAAGCTCTCGCGAAGGAGGTAGCCAAAAAATTCCAAGTAGAATGGGAATTCATTGAGACCGAATGTCCCCTCTAGAGCGCTTTGTTCTATAAAATAAGGCTTACGGCCTCATTTGAACAATTAATGGACAGTTTTAATTGGGCTTGTCGGCATATTAACTATCCATAATGCGACTATTGAGCAACTTTGACTACAGAATAAGCCATTTATGAATCGAGAAGAACCACGCAATTATTACGAAGTTGGAGCCGTTGCAAAAATTTCGGGACTATCCACGCATGACAAGGGCGGTTGCAGTTTACCTTACGATGTTGATTGGCATCCTATATTGAATACTTCACTACTTGGGCTATTCACCTTTGCTGTTTACGACCTGACCAATTACGCAAATCTGAGCCATTAGTCGCTCTGGGTAGTCTTTGCCTTTATTATATGTGGATGGGGTCTGGGAGACCAAATATTTTACAATGCTGCCAAATGACTTAAAGCGTAGCTATAACCATCGAACCCCAACCCCGTGATTACCCCAACCGCTACTGCAGCGGTGTAGGAATGTTTTCTGAAGTCTTCACGACTATAAATATTAGAGATGTGCACTTCTACCACCCGAAGGCCAGAAGCAGAAATCGCATCCCGCAATGCAACGCTGGTATGCGTGTAGGCGGCTCCATTCAGAATGACGCCTGTCACACCCTCATCAGCCAGCTTGCCAAACAGATCAACCAGATCGCCCTCATGGTTGGATTGGTGGAATCGCAGCGAGACACCCAGAGCAGAAGCTTCGGCTGTGAGACGGTCTTCAAGATCCTTTAAAGTCTCAGATCCATACACTTCGGGTTCCCGCGCTCCTAGCCGGTTTAGATTCGGGCCATTGATAACGGCGATCGTTTTCATAGAAGATAATTGATAAGTGCGTGTGATTACAGCGCAAGGGTTTCTTGGTCAGCCAATATACTTATCAAGAAACCCCTGATAGTACGCAATAATTACTAAAATATGAATGACTATGGAAGTCAGGACTGCGGCGGCAAAATCATCCGCCACCACCCCAATACCACCCGGATAATTCTGAAGCTCCTTAATCCCAAAAGGTTTCAAGACGTCGAATAATCGAAAAATCAGGAATCCCACCAAGATAACCAGCCAGCCAATCTCGGATTGAAGCAATTTTTGCAGGCCCATAAAACAGAGCGGGATTACCACAAATTCGTCTATAACAATTTTTCCGGGATCGCGCAAATCCAGGAGGATTTCAGCCTCCCAGCAAATTTGTACCGCGAGGTACAAGGACAAAAAAGAAAATAGCAGGATGGCTAAATAGTTGAGATTCCAATACGCAACCGAGAACCATATGATACCGGCCAAAGATCCCCAGGTGCCGGGAGCGTGCCGAAATTTCCCGATTGGCCCAAGTGTGGCCAGATTGATGACCAGATTTTTCGGCAGGAACTTTACCCACAAATGCTGTTTCATTCCTTATCGGCCGGACCGGTAGTCCCAAAAAATAACCCCCAGTATTTGACCAGATAACCAGTTCCTGAATACACGGTCATCAATGTGGCTACCGTAAATAAAATCCAACCAAAGTAGTCGACATATTGTATGAATGACCCCATGTCGAGTTGCAGATACGGGTTCCAATCGACCTCCAAAGCTCGAGCAATAATCAAAGCACCAATTGAAACGATCTGAAAAACGGTTTTGATTTTTCCGGCTTTTTCGGCAGCGAGAATTGTATTTTTGGCCGCCGCAACCAACCTTAGACCCGTGATGAGAAATTCGCGGCTCAGAATCAACAGAACCATAAATACCATCCAATCGAGCAGTAGCCCTTGGGCCATAAGCAAAATGAACAACCCGACAGTCAGAACTTTATCAGTCAGGGCATCCATCAATTGACCGAATTCGGAAATTATCCCTCGCTCGCGAGCGATCTTGCCATCAAGCCAATCTGTCAATCCGGCCACCACAAAGACGACAAATGCGATTGAATCTGCAAACCGGAATTCCCAATAGACCAATATAGCAATCAGGAAGAGAAATGGCACCCTTGAAAGGGTAAGCATATTGGGCAAGTTCATCGTGTGGGATCAGTGGATCTCATTATAATGAGACTGCTCATCATTCATCGGTTTAAGATCAGGAAGCAATAATGAATGTGTCAGCAGAATGGATTATTCCCAATTCCAAATACCTGCAGAGTTTCAAAGTTGCGAAACGAGCAGAACTCTCTAATGTTTTACATCTTTCAATTATGCGTACTGCACTTTATCCAGGAACATTTGATCCCATTACCTATGGTCATCTCGACGTCCTCCATCGAGCTAGTAGGATTTTCGACAAAGTCATCATTGCGGTAGCTCGTAACGAACCCAAGGAACCAACTTTCCCGCTCGAACTTCGCCAGCGACTGGTTGCCGAAAACCTGAAGGGCTATGACAATTTTGAAATTCAAAGTTTCGACGGTTTGGTGGTGGATTTTGCGAATCAACTGGGTGCGGTCGCTCTGATCCGAGGACTCAGGGCCGTATCCGATTTCGAATACGAGTTGCAGATGGCGCAGATGAACCGCAATCTGGACGATTCGATTGAAACCCTTTTTTTGATGCCGAATGAAGCTTACACCTTCCTTAGCTCCCGCCTGATCAAGCAAGTTGCCGAGTACGGGGGCGATGTGGCAAAATTCGTTCCTCCAAATGCCTTTCAAGCGCTAAAAGACTATTTTCCAAATCTAAAATAGCAAAAAAACGTCCGATTACTGTACCGTAGTGGTAAGTGGCGGAGCTTTTTTAAGACTGCGGCGGCTTCAACACCCTCCCTCTACTGACGCTTAATTTCCTCTCGAACCTGATCGGCAGCGTCAGGAATGTATTTTTCTAAAAAACTGATCATGGCATCATTCGTCACTTTCTTTACCGGATTGATTCCTAGTTTCTGAAAAATGATGCCGATGACAAAGGCAGCCACTCCACCAAGTAAGCAGGTAAGAATCCTCAAAACGATTCCCTTACCGGGCGAAATCGTCAGCTCGTATTTTTTAGTGAACCAATGAACGGCGAGCAAGGCCCCGAGGATTTGCGGGATAAAACGATAGCTCAGTATATTAACGAAGCGGATGACCGACATTACAAAAACAACCGAAGCTCCCACGAGCATCGCCTGAAACTCGTCCGGTTCTTAACGGGTTCTACTTGAAAGGAATTTTCTTTTGGCATAAGAATTGGGGTTACAGAGTTCCGTATAAATTTCCCTCAAGAACTGGGAAAGAGTGAGTTGGAAAATTGATGGCAAAAACCTGCATCCAGCCACGGAGTGATTCCACCGACCACATAGCCGCAAAAACCACAAGAGCCACCCATGCGAACAATACAGCGCTCACAGCAAAACCGACCTAGGATCCGCGTCCGTTTCCCATAGAAAGACTCTTTTTCTGCAAATTAGAATCTGCAACTAAAAATCCCAAACATCAATCGCATTGGGTATAGCCGAATACTCCGATAAATTTATGGTAGCAATTTTTCCGTTGGACATTCCGTGCAAAAGTGCCTTTAGGAAACAGCCTTTATCTGTATGTCCAAAGAGCCATCCAACAAAAAGAATCTGGGAGTCATTTTGCTTACCTTGTTTCTGGATCTTGTTGGGTTTTCCATTATCTTCCCGCTTTTTCCGGGAATGCTGGACTACTATTTTACTGCCAGCGGGCAGTCCGGAATTCTGGGCTGGGCGATTCCCATCCTCGACGGACTAACCGGAGGCGGCCACTATACCGCGGTCCTTTTTGGCGGGATATTAGGCAGCCTGTATTCTTTGATGCAATTTGCCTTTTCTCCTATTTGGGGAAGACAGTCCGACCGTATGGGTAGAAAGGCGATTCTCAAAATCACCATCCTCGGCACTGCGCTTAGTTACATGGTTTGGGCATTAAGCGGTTCATTTGAATTGCTGGTCCTCGGACGCATTCTCGCGGGAATTATGGCGGGAAACATTTCGGTCGCTACGGCTGCCGTGGCAGATATGACAAGCAAAAAGGATAGAGGCAAAGGCATGGCCTTGGTAGGTGTGGCATTTGGGTTGGGATTTATCTTAGGACCAGCCCTGGGAGCATTGTTATCCTTGGTCAATCCGCTGGATTTTGTTCCGGAATTAGAGTCGATCGGACTCAATCCATTTTCTGTTCCGGCCCTGGTCGCCCTGATCCTTACCTTGCTTAATTACGTCTGGGTAAGGACACGCTTTAATGAATCCCTCAATCCTGAGAACCGCGATCTGAGTAGCTCTCCAAGCAGTCTGACATCTGTCACAAAACTCTTATCAGCAGAGCATTCGGGAATCCGGCAAGTCAATTGGGTCTACTTAATTTTCCTGGCAGCTTTCAGCGGAATGGAATTCACCCTTACCTTCTTCGCGGTAGAAAGATTCAGTTATACACCGGCACAAAATGGTTACATCTTTATCTATGTCGGATTTATTCTAATTATAGTGCAGGGTGGAATTGTCCGGCAACTAACTCCCAAGGTTGGTGAAAAGAGAATGGCAATTTTGGGTCTCTTGTGTGGCGTTCTGGCTTTTCTACTATTGAGCAATTCCAACACCCAACTCCTGTTTTATGGCTCACTGACTTTGTTGGCTTTTGCTGGTGGGCTGGTAAACCCAAGCCTTACAAGTCTCGTATCCTTATATTCCGATGATGAAAGACAAGGTTACCACCTCGGTCTTTTTCGCTCAGCCGGATCTCTTGCCAGGGCAATCGGCCCCTTAATTGCTGCGGGGATTTACTGGTATTTTGGTTCGAACACGGCTTACCTCTTTGCCGGTTTTGTGATTCTTATTCCATTGTTCAGAAGCCTGATGCTGCCAATCCCGAACAAAGAGGACGAGATTCCAATTTGAACTGATCAATTCTTCCAAAGCAAGAACACTCCGGCCCCATCGTGTCCACTTTCCCAAGGATAGGACAAAATTGAATCGACCAAAGAGAAAGAGTTATCGGACTCAAGAAACCGATCGACAACTTCTTGATTTTCGTCTGGGTCGATGCTGCAGGTACTGTAGACTATGTATCCTTCTTTTTTAACGAATTCAGTAGCCTTTTTCAGCAAGGCTTCCTGAAGACCAATCAGGCCTCGAAGTGTTTCTTTTGTTTGTCGCCATTTCACATCCGGCCTGCGTTGCAATACGCCTGTGTTGGAACAGGGAACATCCAAATACACCAGGTCAAAGGTAGCTTGTGGCAATTCTTCCGAGCTGAGTTGCAGTATGTCTTTGGCCACCTGCAACGCGGTCACACCAGGTAATTGGTAAGACTCAAGATTCTTGACCAAACGATCAAAGCGTGTGCCGGGAAGGTCGACCGAGACAAGCAACCCGCCGGTTTTAGAAATTCGATGAAGCAGTTGGACGCTTTTTCCGCCCGGAGCCGCGCAAAGATCTAGAGCCGATTCGACTGTATGGTTTTTGGAAAGATCAACGCCAAGACGTGTGGATGGATCCTGAATATAGGCTTTCCCCTCAGTCAACAATTCCTTGGCAACACTCCAATCCGCGTTTTGAATTTCATAAAACGAGGTCCAGGGGGTGGGTTGCCAACAATTTGGTACTACAATTCCGGGTATTGGAGAAAATGCGTATATTTTGGGCAGCCCCTGATTCCACTCCAGGAACTGCTTGACCGTCTTTTTTCCGAAAATCTTTTTCCAGCGTTTTATCATCCAAGCCGGATGACTCATGATACTGCTATGTGTTTTCAAAGAATTGCCCGTCGCCTCAAATTGAATGAGTATTGGAAGCTTCCTCATCACAGCGTTAACAAAGCGGGATTCCGGCTTGCTTAGCATTTGTTTGGCTTGCTCGACTACGAAATGTACCACCTTGGGTTTTTGCTGTTCATCTGCCTCAATCCATTCATAGATTGATACAAGCATAACGGCCTGAAGGCGCTTTTTCGGAAATTTTTCAGCCCCTTTCTTCAAAAGAGCTTGAAGCCAACCCAAGTTTCGAACAACTCCATAGGATAAATATTGAATTCGCCTAACCACTTTGCTCTCCAATTTTCGAGTACGCTTCAATGACAGGCTATCTAACTTCTCGTTCGTTTTTAAGAAGTCCTCCACAATCCGAACGGAAGCATACCATGAGGGGGAGCTGAGTGATTTTTCAGTCTTTGACATTTATTTTTTTAGGGTCAGAAATTAACCTCTTTCTATCTAAAACTTTTTAGCTTAAACAACCTATGAACGAAGAAGCGGTTCAAGCGCTGATCGAAAATAATCCCAAACTAAAGCGGGATAAAGAAAAGTTATTGGCATTAAAGCCAGGATTTTTCTGCATTCACCGAAGCTGGGGCTTCGGAAAAATTCAATCTTACGAAGAGGCGGACAACCGCATTATAATCGATTTTGAGGACAAACCGGGTCATTCCATGGATCCGGCATTCTGTGTAAATACCATGGAGGTGCTGCCCCAAGACCACATCCTCTCACGCTCAAAAACCGAGGAGGAAGAAATCAAAACGATGGTCAGCAAAAAACCAGCGGACCTCATTTTCGAAATTCTCGAAAAACTGCCCAAACAAACGGGGTCTACCCAGGAAATTGAACGCGTTTTGAAAATCTTACTCGGTGAAGTTAAGGCCAAGAAATGGTGGACAGCGGCTAAAAAACATGTGGCGCAGGATTCCAGGATCGGTATGCCCGTGCGCCGGACGGATCCTTATTTTATCCGGGAGGAACCGGTAAACCGAGAAGACGAGGTCTTTGACGCCTATTTCAAAACAAACGCCGCTGGCAGGAAACTTCGCCTTGTTGAAGAATTGATCTCCGTATGCGAGACAAATGATGCCGTCAAAGTCCACTTGTCGGAACTCATTGAGGACTTTTCAAAATTTATTGCTGAGACTCACCAACTGGATCTTCTCGAAAGACTTCATGCCGCTTGGGTAAGGGATGATGTACTTACAATTTTGGATAGGGAAACCAATGTCGCGCCAATTCCAGACGAACTAGTGGCGCAAGCACCAGCTTTAGACGAACTGGCCAATGAACTTCCCGGGCCTTACCAGACAAAATTACTGGAACTGGTCGAAAGAACGCATCCCGAAGCCTGGACGAAGATCATTCTAGATCTGTTTAAAAACAGCAGAGGGAAATTCACCACCGAGAGCATTAACTATTTATATTCCCGATCACCGGTAGATGAAATCAAAAAAACACTCGAGCGATGGCTCGTAGAGCAAAATCTCAAAAGCCCCGTTCTGATCTGGATCATCAAAAACAGAAATTCCAGAAAATTTTCAAAGATCATCCACGACCTCATCAATCCGCGACTTTTCTTGGCAGTCCTTTATGCTATCGACTACGAAGCCTTGCAAACCGCCGGTACCAGACGTGTGCCTCTGGCAGACCTGCTTTCCGATGATCAGGAATTGATTGGTGACCTGATGGCCGAAGCCGACCCGGAAACTGCTAGAGATTTGGCCAATTCGCTTCTTATGAACCAAGGTTTCGAGGATCTGACGAAAAAATCTATATTGGCTCGTGTCATAAAGATATTTCCAGCGGTTCAAAGTTTGGTGGATACCTCGGGAGAGACGAAAGAGGGGGATAACTTGTTTGTATCCCAAGCCAGTTTTGATGGCCGGAAGAATGAATACGACGAGTTGGTAAAGAAGAAGATCCCGGAAAATAAAAAGGCGATCGCCGAAGCACGTGAACACGGGGATTTGAAAGAAAATTCTGAATACAAGATGGCCCGGCAAGACCAGGCGACCCTTATGGCTCGAAAAGGCCATCTGGAGAAAGATCTTGCCCTGGCCCAAATTACAGATTTTACGGAGGCTCCGACTGAAGTCGTGGGAATCGGCAGTACCGTAGACCTGGAGCATGGAAGTACCGGTGAAGCCACCACATATCATCTCCTAGGCGCTTGGGATAGTGATCCCGATGAAAATATTCTTTCCTACAAAACTCCCCTAGCTCAAAAACTACTTGGCGAAGAAGCCGGGGCTGTAGTTGAAGTAGAAGTGGCCGGAAATTCACAAACCTGGAAACTTAAGTCCATTAGCCGTTACGTAGATAGGTAAAGCATCCCCGACCAGATATTCATCTCGTGGATACAGTCGATACCTTAAAACTGCTTTCCGATCCAACACGCCTGAGGTTAATCCGGCTTTTGGTTAACGAGGAATTGTCTGTGGCAGAATTGCAAGAGGTTCTAAATATGGGACAATCCAGGATCTCGTCTCATCTAGGTATTCTGAGGCAGGGGAACCTTGTTGAAGACAGGCGAGACGGGAAAAAAAGCTACTACCACTTAAACCGTTTCCTGGATTCAGAAACCAAGGCCCTGGTGAAAGTCGTCTGCGTTTCCTTTGATAAACAGGAGCAAGCACAACGGGATACTGAGAACTTGAGGAGAATTCTCGATCAGCGTCAGGAACTGTCTGAAAAGTTTTTCAATTCCGTGGCTGAAAACCTAGGCAAGTATCATTGTCCGGGCAGATCCTGGGAAGCACTCGGACATTTTCTTCTGAAATTGACCCCCTCAATAACGATAGCCGACCTGGGCGCCGGAGAGGGTATCATTTCCCAATTGCTGGCACGACACGCCCAGATGGTCTACTGTATAGACAATTCCAAAAAAATGGTGGAGGTGGGAAGCACCCTCGCCAAAAAAAATGGTTTTACAAACCTATGTTATAAACTTGGCGAAATTGAGCATTTGCCGTTGGAGGACGGATCCTTCGACCTTGCCCTGTTGAGCCAAGCCCTTCACCACGCGCGTGTGCCTGTTGAAGCGCTTCAGGAAGCTTACCGAATCCTCAAGCCAGGTGGACAAATCATCGTCTTGGATTTATTGGAACACCAATTCGAAAAGGCTCGCGAGCTCTATGCCGACCGCTGGTTGGGCTTTTCGAAGAATCAGCTATACCGGTGGCTTAAAGAAGTGGGTTTTGAGCAAGTCGAGGTTTCAATGGTAGCAAAAGAAAGCGAAGAACCGTTTTTTGAGACAGTCCTGGCTTCAGCGCGAAAGTAATCAGTTGGTAGGTTGGAAATTGACGCAGGAATCATTGTTCACAAGGATTTCCCAACGAACACTACATCAACTATGTCAAAAGTCGATTTTGCAATTGGAATTGGCGGTGCCGCAGGTCAAAGGATCACCACCCCAGGTAATATTTTAGTCCGCATTTTCGCGAGAAGAGGAAGAAGACTACGATCCAACCGGCTTCCCATAATGCTATGGAAAAGGTCTATATTGGGGGAGAAGAAATCCAAATCGGACTATTCCGGAAAAAGGGACGACCTGCCTGCATTAGAAGAGTTGGAACCGGTACTCGAAGAAGCAAGTCCGCTAGCCTACCGCGTCCTTGGCATTTCCAAATATCAGGCCCAGGAATTAATTAGGGAAATTTAGCCCAATAATGCTTAAAACCTTCGAGTTTCAGGCATTTGAACAAGTGTTTTCCCCATTTTTCTGGACTTGATTGCGGTTTTTTTAGAAAATACTAAGATTAGCATGGTATTCTCGGCAAGTCGAACCGACTTGCAATTTAACCTCTTCAGGCTAAATGATATATCTTATTCTATTTATTATATGATAGCTAATAAACCCAAATACCCAGGTATAAGAATTACCACCAATGGAAATCAACTGGTCAGTTATTATACAGAGGCCCGGATCACAGACGGTGGAATATTTTACCCTATTACGCCAAGCACAGAGCAGGGAGAAATGTATCAGCAGTCTTATGCCGAGGGTAAACTGAATGTATTTGGCCGGCCCAAGATCGCCATCGAGTGCGAAGGGGAACACGCAGCACAAGGAGGAGCTATAGCTTACTCCATCACCGGCAAACGCACAGTTAATTTTACCTCCGGCCAGGGCATCGTTTACGGAATTGAACAGTTTTACCACGCGCCCGGAAAACTCACGACCATGGTCTTGGAGGTCGGGGCTCGGGCGCTCACCAAGCATGCACTGAACGTGCACTGTGGCCACGATGACATCTATGCGGCTCTGGATACGGGGTGGATCATGCTTTTCGCCAAAGATGCTCAGCAGGCAGCTGACCAGGCACTCATTTTAAGGAAAGTTACAGAAAATTCGCTGACGCCCGGTATCAATATTCAAGATGGTTTTTTGACCACTCACCTGGAGAGAACTTTCCATAAGCACGAATCCGAATTGTTGAGGGAATACCTCGGAGCCCCAGACGATATCATCGAGTGCCCAACCGAATCACAAAAAATCCTATTTGGTCCCACGCGCCGCCGCGTTCCAAAAGTGATCGATCTCAAAAATCCAGCACTCATAGGTCCTGTGCAAAACCAGGAACACTACATGAACGGCGTGGCCGCAAGGCGGAACAATTTCGTGGAGCCCATTCTCGATTTTCTCCAGGAAGCATACGACGAATTTGGCAAGCTCACCGGACGGCACTACGGTTTCGTAACGGAATACAATACCGCCAATGCAGATACTGTTTTTGTCACGCTGGGCTCATCCGCGGAAAACATTGAAGCAGCTATCGACTATATAGGTGATAACTACGGAGAAGAGGTTGGTGTTGTACACCTGAATGTAATTCGTCCATTCCCGGAAGCAGCGGTCGTCAAAGCCCTGGCAGGAAAAAAGAACGTCATCATCATAGAAAGAACTGATGAACCCATGGCGGGGGATAACCCCCTGGCACGGGATGTTCGTACCGCTCTGACAAAGGCTCTGGAAAATAACGATTCCCTAGCCTATCAGCATCTTGGAGATGTGACACTGGAATCCATGCCCAGAATCTTCTCAGGAATTTATGGCCTGGGTTCACGAGATTTTCGACCTGAAGATACTTTGGGAGCCTGGCAATTCGCCACAGGAAAAATCAAAAGGGCGGACGGTAAACACAAGGATGACGGAGAATCATTCTTCACTTTGGGAATCGATCATCCCTATAGAGTAGTTTCTAAGGAAACACCGTCACTGCTACCCGAAGGTTCAATTGCGGTCCGACTCCACTCAATCGGCGGCTGGGGTATGATCACCACGGGTAAAAACCTGTCGGAAATTATCGGTGAAATCGGCGATGAGGTCGCCAAAAAGAAGGGTGATGTAGATACCAATGGTCAGCTTGAAGAAGTGATCCATATTTCTGCCAATCCCAAATACGGTTCGGAGAAGAAAGGCGCACCCACAGAGTTCTTCCTCATCGCAAGTCCGGAACGGGCTCGAGTGAATTGTGACCTGCGCCATGTTAATGTAGTGCTTTGTTGCGACCCCAAAGCCTTTACCCATATTGACCCACTGGACGGCATTGTCGACGGTGGCACATTTATTTGGGAATCCAACGAACCGCCCGAAGTGGCATGGCAAAGGATACCGCCCGCCGCCCGGCAAACCATCGTGGACAAACAAATCAAGATCTACATCCTGCCCGGTTTTGACATAGCAAAAAAAGCAACTCCCAGACCCGAGCTCCAATTGCGAATGCAGGGGAATTCTTTTCTCGGCGCCTTTTTCAAACTCTCATCTTTACTGGAGGATTTTGAAGTATCGGAAGACCATTTTCGCGAGTTGGTCCGAGCGCAGTACGTCAAAAAGTTCGGACGTTTTGGAGACGCGGTGGTCGACTCCAATATGGAGGTTATGATCCAGGGAGGCGAACGCCTTCAAGAGGTTCCCCATGGAGAAATGGATGCCCTGGACCGGTCTCAAATGAGAGGAGAAGTGCTGTTTCCGAATGCAGATTCAGACGGCGATTGCGGTCCTATGTGTGGCTGTGTCCCAACACCAAAGCCCGAGAAACAGAAAGAACGCATCCCGATGTACAAGACGGAAACCTTCGATAATGAATATCGTTCCGGTCTTGGTTACAACCAACCTGCATCACCCTTGGCGGCGGTAGGTGTTATGGCGGCAGCATCAGGAGCCACAGCTTCCAAGTACGGAGCGCGGCGCGAAACCCCGGTTTATTATCCGGAAAACTGTACCCAGTGTATGGCCTGTATCACGGCCTGCCCTGATACCGCCCTGCCTACCACCACTCAGGAACTCGGCACCATTCTACAAACGACTTTCAACAACTACGTCACCAACGGGGATGATCGTGCAAAATTGATCGAAAGTATACCAATCATTGATACGGCGGCACGAGAGATCATGCGGACCGTAGTTAAGGAGAAGGAGAAGACTCCGCTTGCATCTATTTTATTGGAAGAGGTTAACAAGATCGATAAGGTCACCGACCGCTCCAAGGAGGAATTCGCCGACATCGTTCAGAAACTTCCGCTGGCCTATAATAAAGTAAATGCGATCTTCTCCACGATGGAACGAAAGTCTCCGGGTGATGGAGGAATATTTTCCATTTTTGTTTCTGATCTCTGTAAAGGCTGCGGTGAATGTGTCACTGAATGCGGTGACCATGACGCTTTGCGAATGGAATCCGACACGGAGGAAAATAATGCCCGCGTGCTGACCGCCTCCGCCTTCCTCGATATTCTTCCGGAAACCAACGAAAAATATCTGGGTAAATATAATCCTAATGCTCCTGAGGAATCACGCCCGGCTACTCTAAGGAATTTGATGATGATGACGGGAGCATACAAAGCACTCGCTTCTGGAGACGGCGCTTGCGCAGGTTGCGGCGAAAAATCCGTTTTACACGCTTTGGCATCCGTAACGGAAGCCTACATGCGGCCGTTGTATCACGACAAAGCAGACCGGCTTATGAACAAAGCCTGCCGACTCGAGAAAGAAGGAGAAGATCTCCTGAAAAAACTCGAAGCGGAGGACGAAGATGCCTACAATGTGTTTCGACGCACGACTGCCCACGTTTTGATGGGATTAGGAGGGGATACCGATGAAGACACCGATTTCCGCTTGAAAGATCATGGCGAAATTTCGGACAAACACATTGTCGACGCTGTAGTTGCGGTCATGCGGACCGACGCATTTAATCACAAGCACATCCAAACCATAGATGGACGTGATGATAATGGAATGTCAGTCATGGCCATGGGAGCTCATACCGGTTGCAACACAGTCTACGGTTCGACTCCTCCCAACAACCCGCATCCATATCCCTGGCTGAACTCACTGTTCCAGGACGGAGCAACCATCTCATGGTTAATGGGTGAGAGCTTCATTCTCGAGAACGCCAGAACTTCCGTAATTCCGGAAAGGCTTTGCGACCATTTGCTGGATGCCAACCACCTGAACGATGTCGATTACTTCGATTATACACATTTCACCGATACCTTGATGACCGACCAGGAGATCAGAGAGATGCCTAAAGTATGGTGTGTCGGAGGTGACGGAGCCATGGGAGACATCGGGTACCAAAACGTATCCAAAGTCATCCTGCAAAACCGGCCCAATGTAAAAATGCTTATGCTGGACACCCAGGTTTACTCCAACACAGGTGGGCAGAACTCCGACTCCTCACCCATGACCGGCGGTTTTGATATGAATCAAATTGGTGCAGCTTCCCAAGGAAAACTTTGCGAGATGAAGAACATCGCCGAGTCATTTGTGAGCGGTCACGGATCACCTTACGTTTCCCAAGTTTCCATGGCAGATGTGCCAAAACTTTATGGATCCATTCTAGAAGGTCTGGAATATCGCGGAACCTCGTTCCATCTCTGCTATACCACCTGCCAACCGGAGCATGGGGTTGGAGATGACATGGCAACACGACAGGCGGTCGGTATACGGGACAGCCGCGGACTGCCTGAGTTTGTTTCCAATCCGGATCTGGGAGAAACCTATCAGGAAACCTTCAGCATCAAAGGAAATAAGAACCCCAATCGCGATTGGATGCAGGCAACCTACTCCTTCAATAAAGAGAAGTACAGCCTCACAACAGCCCACTGGGCAGCTACCGAAGGCCGCTTCCGCAGGCACCTGAAACGCGTCAAGGAAGAACAAGTCGCCGACCTGATTTTCATCGATAACCTGATCCTCTGTGTTGAACAGAAAGACGTGGTCAACAAGCGCTACCTGAAGCCAGAAGAACGGGCTTACGTTCCAGATTTTGGCGTGTATATCCTGGTTGAATCTCCGAACGGCAAGCCCGTTTACATGAGCTTATCTCGGCAAATGGTCCTATTTGTAATCGAACGTAGAAAAGCCTGGAGGATGATGCAATCCAGAGCAAGCCAGGAGAATATCGATTACGAAATGCAAAAAGAAATAGTGGGCAAGCTGAAGAGTGGTGAAATCAGTCGTGATGAAGTCTGGGAAAAAGGAGCCGATGTTCTCAATGAGGAAGCCGGCGAACCGGAGGCTGTTCAAAGCTAGCTAAAATCTAATTTTCCGCCTCACCCTACCGTGATCCGATGTTATTTGGATCGCGCAATTTGGTCGTACCCTTAGCATGGATTCAGTTTTTTGGTGTTGTGTGAAATTGTGAATACAGCGGTTTGGGAGAACCCACCCGCTCCTAATAGCCTCGGAGAACTACTTCAATTTGATGAGCAGGACTTCATTGCAGATCTCAATGAGGGACCTAACTTGTTTCATTCACAATTTTCATCATCGGAGCCTGCTCTACCACAAGCATTAAGTCACCTTACAGAAAACGAATTAGAAAGAGCTCACAGTTTTAAACACGAAGCAGCGAAAGCGCAGTTTGTCGATGCACATGGCATTTTGCAAAGAGTGCTTAAGCCAACTTTGAAGGAAGCTTATTAAACAAAATCACTGAAAGAAACCAAACATCAGAAACCTTTCATTGAAACCGTGGATGGATCCCGATCGATGGAATTTAACCTGTCCCATTGTGATGGTTTAGTATGTTTGGTTTTTGATAACGGACCCATAGGGATCGACGTCGAAAAAGTCAGGCCCTTAAAGGATCTGCCAGATGTCTGCGATCAGGTATTCACTAAAAAAGACCAAAACTATATTTTTATGACAGAGGAGGCAGAAACTCAGTTGGAAAAATTCTACCAACTTTGGACCTGCAAAGAGGCCGAACTCAAGGCAAATGGAACGGGCTTAATGAAAAATCCAAAATCGATGGAAATCCATTTCGGCCATGATAAACCTTCAACGGAAGGAACAGGCGAATCCAAAGTCCACTGGTTCCCGTCAATCGAGGGCTACATGATTGCCTACTCGGGCAATAAAGGCGGCGAATCCTGAAATTAACCCCTTCCCAGGAAAGGCATACTAATGGGAAGTATAGTGCTTTCCAATATGCTGATACCATCGGGAAGGCGAGCCATCGATAGGGCAATTTCAGCCAAATCATTCGCATCCATAGTGCCCTCCTTATTGGCAACCTCAAGTCGGTCATCCCATAACGGAGTCAGTGTGTTACCTGGCTGAAGGACTCCTACGGATATTCCAAATTGCCGGCCATCCAACGCCAAAGAACGGGTCAGGCCTTCCAAGGCAAACTTAGAAGTCGTATATGGTGCGGAGTGAACGCGTGGCATTATTGCTGAGACACTACCAATATTGATGATTCTTCCAGATCCCTGACTTTTCATTATCTTGAAAGCCTCCCTACTGCAAAGGAATGCACCATCCAAATTTACCTGCATAACGGAGCGCCAAGTTTCAAACTCAAGATCTTCAACAGGTCCGCCAGCGCTTATGCCGGCATTGTTTATCAGGATATCCAAAGAAGAGCATTCGGATTTTATCCGGTCAAAGAGAGCTATCACGGAAGCTTCGCTGCACACATCAGTTTCCACGGGTATTGCTGATCCTCCCTGCTTTTGAATTGATTCTGCAAATGCATTGAGCTTTTCGGCCGAGCGTGCGGCAAGCACCACCGTTGCACCGTCTTTCGAAAAAGTTTGAGCAATAGCCGCTCCGATTCCCGTGCTGGCGCCAGTAATTAGACAAACTTTTTCCTTTAGAGAAATCATGAAATATAAAATAGAATTGAGGTTATTATTAATCTTTCGCCCATTGAATCAAGGTCTCAGCAGCATCGGACCATTGGGGAAGTGTCAATTTGCGGGCACATAGGGTTGCATGATCGATTAAATCCGGATTCTCAAGCCAGCTCTTTAAAGCCCTGGTTAATTCGTTCTCGTTCGAAACAATCTGACATGCCGGTTGTGGCAGGAATCCCCGTAGACTCGGCAGGTCATTGCAAAGGCAAGGAATCCCCAACCAAAGCGACTCGATAACAGGAAGGCCAAATCCTTCGGCATAGGAATTAAATACGGTAAATCGAGTCTTCGAATACAGATCCAACAGCAGCTCGTCGTTTTGTTTCGAATGCAGGTGAATCGGGTAGCCCTTCCTCCGAATTGCTTTTATTTCCTTTTCAATCGGTTTTCCGAAATGCGGGTTAACACGTCCGACGAAATGCAGCTCAAATTGCAGCCCCGCCTTCCACAATCCACAGGCAACCTTCAACACCTCCTGCTGGTTTTTGCGCGGTTCAAGAATTCCAATACATAGAATTAAGGGAGGCGACACGGGTCGATGTCTCCACTTTACGTTAGAATGATCGAAAAAATCGGCGCCCAATTGTAATACTCGCAAGGGGGGAGTTTCCTTTTTGCCTAACGAAGCCCAATAATTTCCCAAATCCTCCTTGCTGGCGGCGGAAACTGAAAATACGTTGTTAAATTCAAGCAGATCTTCCATGTACTGAGGATGCCGTTCCACACTTTTGGGCCAAATGATATCGGGATGTTTGAGGGGAATAGAATCGTGAAAGATAGCCGCACACCGCGCACGACTCTCCTTGAGGCCTTCATAGAAACCAGGACGTTCGACGGATGAAAATACCTCGGGCGTCAAGAAACAATCCTCTGATGAAATGTGGACGGGGTCTCGAGAACCGGGTTGGCTAAAGAATAGTTTCTTTTTATTCCAGATTACAGGTGAAAACTTTCCAGTCCATCGCTTTTCAATGGCATGTCTCAATCTTTCGGATACACGGGTTAGTCCGGAAAAATGGCGAGCACCTGCAGCTTTCGTTATATCGAAATAGAAAACCATTTTCTAGCCAGAGTGAGATTGCATATGCACAGCTAACTGGAATGCCTTGCGCAGCTTTCCAGAATTTTTGTGAGCGTTAAAATGCTCCTCCACCCACTGCCGACCGTTCGTTCGAAACCGTTCCATGGTTACATTATCTTCAACCAGCTTTTGGATAGAATCGAACCAGACGTGTTCATCGTTGCCCGGAAGAACCAACCCACTTATCTCATGCTCCACGGCCTCGGTGGTTGCACCTACATCTGTCGTCAGAACAACTACTCCATGAGCCATAGCTTCGCCAATTACATTGGGAAGACCATCACGATCGCCCCTCGAGCTGACGCGACCGGTAAAAAGAAAGACGTCCGCCCAAACAAATTGTTTTTGAACATCTTTATGAGCAAGTTTGCCCCAAAACTCCAATTCGTTGCGGAGACCCGATGTATCGCGATAATCTCGCAGAGAAACATCCAGCGATCCGCTCCCAATTATCCTGGCATTGAAAGCAACCCCCTGTCGCTTAAGTGCTTTGAAAATATCTATCTGGTAAAAAAATCCTTTTTTTTCCACCAAGCGGCCAACGGATAATATTCGAATTGGCCTGCGATTTGAGCGCAGAGGTTTAAAGTCAGGGTAATCCGTCAGGCCGCGGCGAACCACTTTCACTTTGCTAGTTTCCACACCCCAGTCCATAAGCTGTCTTTGCGTGCTCTGAGAAGATGTATGAACCAGTACGGCTTTACTGAGTTTATCCTTCAGATGCCAATCGCCGCCATCTTCAAATACATCGAAGGCGTGAGCGCCCATGGAAAAAGGGACCTCAATCAAGTCACTGAGAAAGAATGCGGCGGAAACCGGTGAAGTAGCCCAAATTCCATGAATAAGATCGGGAGGATCCCTTCCGAGAGATACCCAACGGATAAATGCAAATCCCATCCCCAACAGTGTTTCGAAAAAGTTTACGACTGACGGTGGCCTTCCAGACAACAGTTTGCCAATGGCAGCGAAAAGAATTTTAGGTTTCTGAAGAACTGCCCAGGGAACCATCCACAGCAATGCTATTAATTCCCATTTCGGAAAGGTATGGATGTGGTCTCCTTTATAGCTCTTCTCACCCCCCCAGAGCGAAACTACCTCCAATTCAAAATCATCCGAACGCAATCCGTCCACTTCCCTTTGAATAAACTGTTCACTCAGCTTCGGAAAAGTCGTGCAAATATATAAAATCCTAAGGGGCTTCATCATCACCGGCTGCCTCTTCGGCCAGGCCCACTAGTTCATTTATAAGTTTGGAAGGGTCTTCAATAATTCCAATCTGCCTGCACCGTTCCTGCATGAGCACATATTCTTTTTTATGGGATAGCCAAAGTCCCAACTGGTAATTCAGATCATCGAGATTGGAAAGCTTTACGGCGGCACCAGCCCGGTAGAAATACTTAAAGGTAAGTCGCTCCTGAGGCATAATTCCGCCCATCGCATTGAAGATAATAGGAACCCCAAAAAAGAGAGCTTCAGCACAGGTCGTTGCCCCCCGGCTTATAATGGCATCACTGACTTGAATGAGCTGATGCATCCGCATCGAATAATCTTCGATGTATATTTGAAGATCCGGATAATGCATGGCCCATTCCTGAACTTTGATAACCAGGTGCTGGTTGCCACCACAAACCAATATGACCTGAACGCGACTTGAATAGCGCTTGAGCACACGCAACATTTCAAGGTGATTATTGGAACCCACTCCGCTAGCAGTAAGAAATATGGTTAGCTTGGTTAGAGAAAGACCCAAATCGTTTACCAAAAAATCCCGCTTTTCCTTATTGTTCATAATACCGTCATAGACGATGGGATGCATAAGGTTTCCGCGCACGTGGCATTTTTCAGGCACCATGCCAATTTGTATAGCATAATCCTGTGCGGTACTGGTGCGTGAGTAATAAAGGTCGGCAGTTGGCTCAACCCAGTTCTTACTGTAACCAAAGCCACCTGAAAATTCGCCACAATAAGTAGCGCAACGCACATTCTTCCCAAGCACGCGTCTGGCCGTCTGGAAGTAGCCGCGGTTGAGAAAGTCGTGCACGCTAAATACCAGGTGAGGTTGAAATTCTTTTAGCAAGTGCTCAAAAAATGCTTTTCCCAACTTGATTTTATTGCGCTGCAAGTAGCCAAACATTTCCACGATCCACCAGTATGGATTGTGCAGTAAAGGAGCATACTTCTGAATGAAATTGTATAACTCGACCCCAAAGCGGGTAACTGCAGATGCTTTCTCGAGCGGACGTTCGATGCGCACCTCGATATTGCCATCGTAAAGCTTGTGACACCAAGCTTTAAAAGCATCTGCGCGAGCATCATGACCACCTCCAGTGCGGGAGGTCAGGACTAAAATCTTGAGTGGGCTTCTACTCACGGTGGTAACCTGAAATAGTGGCGAAGGATTGCTCGCTTGAGTGATTTAGGGAAGAGTCGGCTTGTTAAGGGAGCAATCTTTGTTTGAAAAAAGGAGCCGGAGTAACAAGTGCAATGACTAAATTTGCCAATCGCGCTCAACAGGTCGTGGGCAGCCTTCTCAGGAACAGGTGCCTTTCCCAAAAGTTCCACTAATCGATTCCACACGGCCGCGACCGAAGTCGATTGGTTCGGCGCAATTTTGGTGTTGCGATTGAAATTGGTCTTATAATCTGCCGGCCGGAAATCGACAACCCAAGGCGAGGAATCCGGATTCTCTGACATCAAGGATTGTGAAAACACTGACAACCCTGCTTTTGCAGCATTGTAAATGGAAAAATATGGGATCCATAGCTCCCCGGCAACCGAGGAAACATTGACCACACAACCCTTTTTGCGTTCGCGAAAACGTCTGACCGCAGTCTGTGCCAACAACAAAGGCGATTGAAGGAGAATCTGAATTTGGTTTTCCAATTCTTGAGAGGGCAAATCGGCAAAATCGGCAAAGCTGCCATAGCCGGCATTGTTAATCAGAATATCAAATCCTCCAGCTTGATCATCCCAATGTTCAAACCAAGCCGGCAAGTCTCTCTCTTTATTAAGATCCAGTTCAACGCCGGTTAAAATGCCTTCCTTTTCAAAAGTCTCCGGATTTCGAGAGGTTCCCCAGACTGCAATTCCATTGTCGATTAGTGCCTCCGAGAAGGCTTTACCTAGACCTGAACCAGCGCCAGTGATTAATGCTTTTGAATAAACTTCTCCTAATTTTGGCATGAGCGGAAAATAAGTGATGTATTGGCACCCCCAAAGCCGCTGCTATTGCTCATAATGAATTTGGGCGTTTCATTCAAAGTGCTCTGAATGATGTTGAGTGATTCGGCTTCGGGCATGAGCTCCTGGATGTGCGCTGATCCGGGAACGAATCCATGCTTGAGACAAAGTATACTGATAGCAGATTCCAATATACTGGAAAGGGATAGCCCATGCCCAGTAAGGGCTTTTGTACTGCTAATCATTGGCGAAGCATCGGGTAGGAACACCTCCTTCATGGCAAGGACTTCAGACAAATCACCTATCGACGTAGAGGGAGCGTGCGCGTTGACATAGCAAATCTGTCGAGGATTCAAAGCCGAATACTGAAGCGAGTTTTGCATGGCGGTTCTCAAACCACGGCCATCCGGATGTGAAACGGCAACATTAAACCCGTCGGATGCCTGTCCCCATCCGACCATTTCGCCTAAAGGTACCACACCCCTGCGATCAACCTCCTCCTCAGACTCCAACACAATGGTTACTCCCCCACCCGAAGAGACGAATCCCTGGCGGTTTTTATCAAACGGACGTGCCGCAGTATCGGGATCATCCGATAGGGTTAATGCCCTCATGCCGCAAAAGGGAACGATACTATCAAAATTACAATCTTCCGCACCAACTACAAACATCCGCTTCTGACGGTCCATACGCACTTCATCGAAAGCAAAACCAATGGCATGGCCGGACGAAGCACAGGCCGAAGCAAATCCTGAGGATGATCCTTGTATTTTAAAGTTAGATACAAGATTGAAACTCAAAGTCCCTGCGATGGAGGCGACTATACTCAGAGGATTACAACGCATGACTCCCTTTTTGTACATTCTCTCCAAATTGCTATGTAGAAAACGCGAAGACCCTGCCGACGCGGTATAAAGCCCCGTGTCCTGATTGGAGATATCCTTCTCTCTCAAACTCGCATCCGCAATGGCTTGTTGCATTGAACAATACGCGTACATGACATGTGGCGAAAAGCTTCTCAGAGTTTCCCTCCGGAAAGTGTAATCAGATGGGAAGGTCCAGTCCTCGGGATCAAGGGATTCGACATCGAAATCTTTAACAGTAGCGGCAACTTTTACGGGAGAATCAGGGGTCTGCAACGGAGGGTAAAGTTCCATGCCGTGTTTTAACTCCCGTAGATTGCTGACGACAGTCGCTTCATCGTTTCCAATGCTACAAATAAAACCAAGGCCTGTTACAAATACACGTGACATAAAACGCCGACAAGAACTCTAATCGTCGTAGCTCACCAAACTGACAGGCAAGCAAATATTTTGCGCGTCGATCAGGCTAAATTATCCACTGCTTCCCTCCAGTCGAAAGTGACAGTGATATCCTCCGCCCAAGCTGCGTTCTCGCCTTGCACTGATACTTTGCCTTCGAACTTTGCAATCGGATGCCGAATACTCTTGGGCTTGATGGTCAAGGTAAGCGTTTCTCCAGGAACACAAAAGCGCTGACACCGCACTGCCTCGCAACCGGTAAAGAGGATTTTAGTTGGATCAACCTTTGCACCTGTTTCACTTTTTTCGGTGGAAACGAGAAAGAAAACGGCCAACTGCCCGAGCGCTTCTAGCATGATACTGGCTGGGAAAACGGGATTTTCTGGGAAATGTCCCTTTAAAAACTCTTCCAAACCCGAGATCGGATAGGTGCCGATTGCCTCGTCCGAACTCAACTCCACTTCGCTTAAGAAAAGGAATGGAATATGATGCGGAATGGCTGCGGAAATGGCTTCAACTCCGAAATATTTGTTCTTTTGAGGAGGCGGCACATTCCGGATCTTTGCATCGAGGAATTCGCGCACATCATCAAGAGTTCTCAATTGCCTCAACTCTTCATTATCTATCGAAAGATCCAGTGTCTCTTCAACCAGCACCACAATTTCCATCATAGTCAGCGAATCGATGCCGAGGTCGTCGATCAGTTTCAATGAACCGTCACCTTCTTTGAGTTTAGGACGGATTTCCGGCTCTAGGAATCTTTCAATAATTCCTAAAATGATTGGGGGTAGTAAACTGAGCCTTCCGGTTTCTCGAAATTCAAAAGCTGCAAAACGAGTTTCTTCTGAACACCGTTTCAAACTATCTTCCAAATCACCACGTTCGTCGTCAGTGAGTGGTGCGACACTGACAGAATCTATTTCTAAACTAGAATTCATTTGTAATACGCAACTATTTTAGCTTCATAGCCATTGTAAATGCTTATTTTGCAAAATACATCTAAGCAATCTCCTCTACCCCCGATTCCGAAAACCCGCTCGCTTTTTATTTTAACTCATGAATTTCACCCTCAAAAAGGGGGTATCGCAACATTCACGGAGGAGATGGCGCTTTCATGTAGTCAACAAGGATTCAAGGTTGAGGTATGGGCGCCGGGCAACGGTGGAAAACCGAGTGACAAACCCTGGCCTTTTAAAGTTCGCAGACTCGACATGAAAGGCACACAAGACATTCCGTGCTTAGTTACTACCGGAAAGGAAATCATCGAAAACCGCCGTGATTTAAGACAAGCATCCGTTTACCTTCCGGAGCCGGGGCCCATCTCAGCGATGCTTTACCTTCAACTTTTCCACGCATTTCATCCCGACAAATTATACCTAACTTTTCACGGCTCGGAGATTCTCAATTATTACGCAAAGCTTCATCACAGGGTACTCCTTAAAAAACTGATCGCGAAGGCCGAACGCATCAGCGCCGTCTCGACATTTACACACCGACTGTTGCTTTCCAGATTTCCTGAGGCTCAACACAAAACCGTGCTCACACCCTGTGCCCTGAGGTCGGATTTTGTAGGAACGAATCATCGTAAAATCGAAAACTCAGAAAAGGTCGTAATCCTGACAGTAGGCCGCCTGCATCCGAGGAAAGGTCAGAGCTTTATTCTCAAGACATTGAATCTGCTGCCAGAAAACCTGAAGGCAAAAGTTGAATTCTGGATGGTCGGCAACGGACGGCACAGTGATTACCAAAGGGAATTACAAAGCCTGGTAGATCAATCGGAAGTCACCGTGAAAATGCTGGGGCAGCTCGACGATACTCGGTTGCGCGAGGTTTACGAACAAGCAGATATTTTTGCCATGACCAGTATCCATTACAAAAAAAGCATTGAAGGTTTTGGATTGGTCTATTTGGAGGCCTCAGCCTACGGATTACCCGTTATTGCCCATAACATAGGCGGTGTACCGGATGCTGTTGTTCACGATCGGACAGGTCTCCTTGTTCCTCCAGGTGACAAGCAGGCACTGGTCCAGGCATTCATCGATCTCATCGAGAAACCTGAGCTTCGCAAGAAATTGGGTGAAGCCGGCCGCCTATGGGTGAGCAAATACCGGTGGGACAAATCGGTCGACATGCTTTTCAGAAGAAAAGAGCTGGTGATTTTATCCTGATCAAATTGGGAGCGGCATGATTCGATCGGAAACCGATATTCGAGTGCGCTACGCTGAAACGGACGCAATGGGTTTTGTGCACCATGCAAACTATCTGATCTGGTTTGAATTGGCCCGTATCGAAATGCTGGATGCCCTTGATATGCCCTATCAAAAAATGGAAGAACAGGGCTATCTTTTACCAGTTCTTAAAGCAGAATTAAACTATAAACAAGCAGCCTATTTCGATGATCGGTTAAAAGTCTTTTGCTACGTGAAAGAAAAACCCAAGGTGCGGATTGTTATCGAATACGAAGTCTTCAGAGGCGCGACAATGCTTTGCAGCGGTAGTACCGAGCACGCATTTATCAATAGGGAGGGCCAGCCAGTTAGACCGGTTAAATCAGTAATGGAATCCTTTGCGCAAGCGATTGATTCCAACTGACTCAGGTCTCCTTGATAAAGGAGCGTTCGTAAATTCGGATTATATGAAAAACAATATCCGGGACAGTTCGCCCATCGGTCAATATTCCCATTCCCGCATCCCGATATCCGGACAACCGTTCTTCGAGTAGCCTCTGAATCTCCACCAAGGGATACTCAACATTCAAAAGAGGACGGTTGGTATCTGAACGAGTCCTTTCATAAATGGTCTTAGCCGAAGCAAAAAGCGAAATCACCAGACCTCTACTCTGTAAAGCCTCCTTCATTCCCTGCTGAAAAATGAGCCCTCCTCCACAGGAAACAATACAACTGTGATCCGCATGCCCACTTTCGATAAATTCCTTCTCCAAAGATCGAAAAACCGGTTCGCCCTGTTCTTCAAAGATCTGAGGGATCGACAATCCGGTCTTATTCTCAATCCAGTCATCGCTGTCGAGGAACTGATATTCAAGCTGCTGGGCCAAAGATCGACCGATGGTGGACTTTCCAGTCCCCATAAATCCAACCAAATAAATGTTAGGCTTGGAACAGGCAGGCATGTTGGTCTATTTGTAACTGAATTCCGTGGATTTCAAGTACTCCTTTTCTAAATAGTTACAAAGAAAATTAAATAACTCACTTTCATTATGCCCGAGCTAAGTTTGAAGACTAACAACTCTCTATCCGAATCAGAAAAGAATGCAATGAGGAGACAACTTTAATCTAACCTGGCAGAATGGTTGAGAAAGCCCAAAGCCTATTGTATGATCGATGCCCAGTTCGGAGCGGAAATGCTCTTTGTAGGCTCGGAGGAACCGACTGCTTCCGTCAAAATCGGCTCACTGGGATTGGAGACGAATCAAATTCCAGAAATCACTAAAAACATGTGATTACTTGAATGAAGCGTTGGGCGTTGACGCAGACCGGATTTATGTTAGGTTCGAGTCTCCTGAACGGACCCACTGGGGATGGAACGGCAAAACCTTCGATTAGAAGTCACCAAGGTTTCAAGAGGATCTCCATTCGGTCATATATATCCTTCACTTCCCACCGCGTCCCAGGTTTCCGAAAAAATACCTTACTTTCTTTATCCAAAATCAGAGTAACCATCGAATGGTTGAGGATTGATTTTTCGCTGGGCGTTGAAACTACGCCTATTTCTTTGGTCAGTTGGCCCAACACTTGGGGCGGTCCTGTCATCAACCAAAAGGTATCGTGATCGACTCCTTGCTCGTCCAGATATTCGTAACAGATTCCAGGTGTATCGTATTCCGGATCCAAGGTTAAAGATACCTGGCGCACTTCATTCCGAAATCCATTTTTGATTAGCAGCTGTTGCAATTCAACCATCCGGCGTGTCGTCGCCGGACACATTGATGGTACCTTGCTTCGCGTGAAGATAAAATTGAGCACCACCACCTTGCCTTTAAGATTATCAGGAGTAACCAATTTCCCACGCTGGTTGTAGAGAGCGAAACGTGGTAGTTTATCACCGACAGTAAGCATTTTTTTGCCGACTCGAGATAAGCGGGGCCGTGTAAGTTCTCGGTTTATCAACATCATGGTCTGCTGAAGATCCAATTCAGCAGGCCATATTCCAGCGAGCTTCAATCCATCCGCTTCAGCTGAGAGGGTTCCTCGGATTTGCCTTCCCGCCTCGGCGATAGCATAATCGCCTTCGGTGAGGGAGACCTCAATCTGACCAGCTTCTTCGGCAAGCCCGGGTATTACACCGTGCTCGATGACCACACTTCTACCCGCTAGTTTTTCGGAGATTCTGGCATTTATTTGCCACGTCTCCGCATTCGCCAAGCAAATGGCTGCAAGATAAATGAATAGCTGGAAAGTGAATCTCATCCTCTAATCTGACGCTGATGATCAGAGAAAGTTCTCTTCTTTCCCGGCAAATTCAAATAAAATGTCAGTTAGTCTGAAAACGAAATGAATCATTCTACAATTGGGTCGACCAAGCTTATCTAACAAAAATCCCCAAATTTGTTAGGCTAAAGATTGATTTCCGCAAGAAATAGCTCTTTGTTGCTGCATCCTTTCTTGAAGGACAATTGAACCGCTCACTCTACCGTGACTCGATCAGCTGAATATAAGCCAAAGCTGGCTATCTATAGTTTTCTGGTGGTTTTCTCCACAACCTTTCTGTTATACGCCGGAAGTTTTACCACTTCGATTGGGGCAGGAATGGTGTTTCCGGACTGGCCACTTTCGAATGGTTCGCTGAATCCGGAAGGCTGGTTGGGAAACCGGGCCATGCTGGCGGAGCACAGCCATCGGCTCTTGGGTGCAACCATCGGCCTACTGACGCTCAGTCTGGCAATTTGGATTTGGTTCAAGGACAACCGCAAATGGATGCGCAAGTTGGCGATCTTATCTTTGATGGCAGTAATCGTGCAAGGTCTACTCGGAGGCTTGAGGGTCCTATTCAACAGCCTGCAATTTGCCATGATCCACGGATGCATGGCGCAAGTCTTTCTCTGTATGCTAGTTTCGATGGCCGCGGGTCAATCCGCCTGGTGGCACAACCGGCTAATCCCCGCCGGGAAAACCGACGGAAACGCAATCGCTATAAGAACTTTCGGGCTGATACTGTGCGGCCTCATTTTTGTTCAGCTGGTCGTAGGTGCCATCATGCGCCATTCCGGAGCAGGCCTGGCTATCCCAACTTTTCCGCTTACCCCGGAAGGTGGGCTTCTTCCAACCGTCTGGAATTTTCGAGTGAGCATTCATTTCATGCACCGCGCCATGGCTTTGGTTATCTTTCTGGCCTATCTTTTTTGGGCATACCGGATCGCAAGAGCAGGAGGAGTGGGAAAACGCATTAAATCTTTGGGCGGGATTGGCGTCGTCCTGCTGCTCGCACAAGTGTCCCTGGGGGCCAGTGTTATATGGACCTATCGAAGCCCTATTCCGACTTCAGTTCATGTGATTGTGGGCGCGTTTCTTTTTGCCACCACATGGTTGATTTCCTTTTTCTTGTATAAACCAGAATTCCAACCATCACCTGTCCCAACAATTTCCGAGAAGGAGGCGATTGACATTGCCGAAGTTTCGCATGGGAATTCCCATCCATGAGTTTGAGCGATCCCAATACAGCAGGCCTTGAGTCTTCGGCGCCGCTGATTGCAGAAACGCCTGCCAGCCGGGCGAAATTTTCAGATTTTTTCATGCTGACAAAACCTCGCTTGAGCTTGATGTGCATCATCACCGCCTTGCTAGGATATTTCGCTGCTGATCCTTTAACAAATCTGCCTGTGTTCTTCGGTTTGACCCTTGGCACGTCATTGGCAGCCGCCGGAGCCGCAGTTCTGAACCAATGGTCGGAACGCGATCACGACAAATTGATGGAACGCACACAATTGCGGCCCTTAGCCAAGGGCGTAATTCAACCAATGACAGCTCTGGTTTTGGGCTTGGCCTGTTCCTTTGCAGGTGTGGCAATTTTGTTTCTCTGGACCAATTCCGTGACAGCCAGCTTGGGTCTGGCGACAATATTTATTTATATTGCAATCTATACGCCCCTAAAACGAGTTACTCCACTTTCTACAGAAATCGGAGCACTTCCCGGCGCGATCCCCCCACTGATGGGATGGATAGCTGCAGAGGGCTCAGTAAGCACCCTGGGTTGGGTTTTGTTTGGGATACTCTTCGCATGGCAAATGCCACATTTTATGGCAATTTCCTGGATTTACCGAAAGGACTACGAGCGAGGCGGATTTAAAATGCTGGTTCTTTCGGAAAAAGGCTCAGCCAAAATCGGCTACAGTTGTATTGCTTACACCGTACTACTGATCGCCATCACTCTGGTCCCACTGGCCTTATCCATAACAGGACATGTTTACTCAGCCGGAGCCATTCTGCTTTCAGCATTTATTGGCTGGCGGGCATGGCAGTTCTTTAAGGCCAAAGAAAAAGACCAACCATCCAGAAATTTATTTATCGCTTCAATTATTCACCTCCCCCTACTTTTTGCCGTCCTGGTGATTGACCGCTGG
>DDZZ01000055.1:0-36585 GCA_002346535.1 Opitutales bacterium UBA2995
GTCGCCCCGCAATTGCGGGGCGACGGCAAGGCACGGGCAATTGCCCTACTTATACGATTCGTTCGCAGTAGGGCGAAGGCATCCATGCCGCGTTGAGAAAATCAAAGACCTGATTTTGTTCTATATGAACTTTTACTTCAAAAACTTCAGCAACACAAACCCACCAATCAACAAGATCATGAAAAGGATGGCCAACCAATCGAAATATTTTTCGATCAGGACCTTCATCTTCGCTCCGAAATAATAAAGCAAACCTGCCACGATGAAAAACCGAAGAGAGCGACCGATAATGGAAGAAATCAGGAAACTGGAAAACGAGAACTCAAAAGTCCCGGATGCGATAGTAAACACCTTATAGGGAATCGGAGTAATAGCAGCCATCATATTACTCATGAATCCGTACTCATCGTGCCAGGCCTTCATCTGTTCCATAACAGCCTCGCCATGGTAGGCCCTCACAATGGGTTCACCAATCAGCTCGTAGCCCCAATAGCCAATCCCGTAACCGATCACACCACCCACAATGGATCCAGTCGTACAGATCAGGGCAAAGCGAAAGGCCTTCGTCGGAGCGCCGACACACAAGGCCAGCAACAATATATCCGGTGGAATAGGGAAAAAGGAGGATTCCGCCAATGCGATAAAAAACAATGCCCAAGCCCCCCGGGGACGATCCGCCCACGCAATGGTCCATTCGTATATGCGACGGAATACGTGCAGCTTTTTTATCTGCCCGGTTTCTTCTGAGGGTGCGTCGAAACTCATTGGCAGCGAAGTGGAGTTGAATTAGGTTTGACGGTCAAGTCTGGGATAAAATCAGGAAATGGATTCAATTTCTGAATTCCAAATGGCTGGCCAAGTATCTGAAAGTCTTCGATTCAATCCGCAGTCGCAGTACTAAAAGTTTGTTTAATTATATTTAGCAACTGAATCGCCGGATCCTACGCTTGCTTGCCAGAGAAAAATAATCTACCTTCCCATTTCCCTAAAATTACTCTTAAAACAAGTTTTGTAGTGAATCATGCAAACCGCGATTTTTTGAATCGTTGCGTAATAGGTTTTGGTGCTCTGACACTGGGGTCAATTGCGGGATCTCCATAAACCAATGCCTAAATACAATCTACAGTTGGAAATCCATTTGTTTTTTATCAGAAACATTTTCCGCATTGCCGTCTGTGGATCACTAGGCCTCCTCTCCATAACTCTAAAGGGTCAAATGGATGCCTCATTCAAGTATGAGGAAGTCGTCACTCCGCTTGTAAAGCAATATTGTGTTAAATGCCACGGGACGAAAAAAGCCAAGGGCGATATCAACCTGGAAGATCTGCTCAAAAGTGAATTAATAGCCGACCACTTCAAATCCTGGGAACTTTTGATGAATATGGTCGAGCTCGCAGATATGCCTCCGGACGACGAAGAGAATCAACCAACGGAAAGTGAAAGAGAAAATCTGGTCACATCCGTAAAAGAATTGCTCGAGTATACCATTCGGGAAAACGCCGGCGACCCAGGCGAGATTGTTCTGCGAAGACTGACCAGTGCAGAATACGCCTATACAATCCAGGACCTAACAGGGCTCGATCTGGACCTGGAAAAAACATTTGTCGGCGAAGCCGTAGGCGGTGAAGGATTTTCCAACGTCGGTTCCGTGCAGTTCATGCAGGATGCCATACTGGAACGATATCTTGCGGCGGCCAAAACGGTGGCTGCCCATGCCATCATCGGAGCCGGTCCGCTGAAGTTCTATCAGGATCCCGGAAAATCAGGACAGGAACTGTATGCGATCAACCGCATCAACCAGATCTACCAGCAGAATGGATTCCGGTCCGGCGCAGGAGAAGGAGCTGAGGCCTATGGAATAGAAAATTATCCAAAAGCATTTTATGCGGCCTGGCGCTACCTCCACCAAAACACTTTGAATTTGGGGGTGGTCTCTTTGGTGGACTTGGCAAAGGAAGAATCAATTTCACCGAAGTTTTTAAATCATATCTGGAAAGTTCTCAATGCACCCTCACCTTCCTTTCCAACCGATCAGATTGTTTCAATCTGGAAGGAACTGCCCAAACCAAATCTTGAGGCCAGGCCCTCAATGGAATTCACGGTCCGCGAGGCCTGTTCCGGAATTTACGACAAAATGCTCAACTGGCAAAAGACACTGGCCGCCAGTACAATCGACGATGAAGAGTATGCGATCCTGACCGAGACATCCTTTTATCCTCAGGGGGCACACCCTTTTTCAGTCCAACTCAACAAAAGTGGAACTGACACGATTGAGTTCGAGATTTACGTTCGAGGAGTCTCGGGTTCAGATGATCTGAAACCGGCAATCATTTGGATGAATCCCCGCATCGAGCTTCACAATGAGGGAGAATACATAGGGGGGCATCCTTTAAATCAGTATGCCGATCAGGATACCATAGATCGATTGAATTTTGGGAAGGGCCTCGGCGGTGAAGATATTAGAAGAAAATATTTTGCGACCAGTGGATCGACAAAACTTTCCATAAAAATACCAAATCCGGAAAACGCTAACAGCGTGACTTTTGAGGTGACCCCTACTCTAGACGTCAACAATGGAGATGATTGTATGGTGCGAATTGAGATTTCGGATGGACTCCGAGCGCGGACCGAAAATGTAGCCTCAACGGGATTTGCATCGGCGCTGCTTACAAACCCCGACAGCCCGCATTTGGATCAATGGACTACCGGTGTTCGAGAATTCGCATTAAACCTTCCGCAGGTATCACACCGCGAAGCCGCACCCTCAGACCGAGATTGGATTCCCGAACCTTTCGACAGCGCTTACAATAAGCCGGAGAGGAATTACTATCACATCGCTGTAAAATACCACAGAGATGATCGATTCCTGACAGAAACAATTTTAAACGATACGACTAAGTTAAAATTGGACCATGCCTGGACGGACCTCCTGACATCCTTCGACTTTCACAACACTATCTTCCGTTTTGTAAACAACAAATATCAATTGCAGAGTCCGGTAAGCACGGTTGAGGAAATCGACCCAATCTGGATGAACCAATTATCCGGAAAAGAACACGAGCGGGTGTCTCATCTGTACACCAATTACAACCACCACCTGGCCAAACTCGAAGCTGCGGAGACCGGTCACCTAGAGGAGGCACTTCAATTCGCAGAAAAAGCTTGGCGCAGGCCGCTCGCCAACACCGACCGCAATCGGCTGGGAAATTTTTACAACACACTAAGAACCGAGAAGGCCCTCAGCCATGAAAACGCTGTTCGCTCCTTGCTGGCGCGCATACTGGTTTCACCCGAATTCCTTTATCGGATAGAAACTCCCTCCGTAAATGAAGGTATCATGATGCTCTCCAATTACGAACTGGCCAGTCGATTAAGCTATTTCCTCTGGTCTTCTCGACCTGATGAAGAACTGCTCCGCGCAGCCAGGGCTGGAGAACTAAGTGTACCCGAAAACCTAGCACAACAGGCCAGGCGCATGCTTACAGATCGAAAAGCCAGGCGATTCGCAACCGAGTTTTTCGGCCAGTGGTTCGGGTTTTACCGATTCGATGATTTTACTGGAATCGACACAATCCACTTCTCCGAATTTACCGACAAATTAAAAGCATCCCTTTACGACGAATCTGTCAGCTTTTTTGAATACATCGTCGCCGAAGACAGACCGGTAGATGAAATTCTATTCGCAGATTATACCTTCCTCGACCAGAAATTGGCCGACCATTACGGTATTCCATTCACAGTCGATGACAATTCCGTTGGAAAAACTAAACTGATTCAAGGTACTCGCCAATACAACCGTGGAGGATTATTGCGGCAGGGCGCGATACTGGCTACTACTTCCGCCCCATTGCGCACCAGTGCGGTGAAACGCGGCGACTGGATTTTACGGCGAATTTTAAATACACCAACTCCTTCGCCACCAGCCGATGCAGGTTCCCTTCCTTCAGGCGAAATTGTTCCAGACGGAAAATCAGTGCGGGAGCGACTGGTGGCCCATCGTAAAGATCCTTCCTGTATGAATTGCCACACTAAAATCGATCCGCTCGGGTTTGCCTTGGAAAATTTTAATCCTATTGGTAAATGGCGAGACGCCTACCTCGATGGAGGAGCGATTGAGACAACCGGCGTGCTGAATGACGGGACTGAAATTAGCACCATGGACGATCTCTTCGCTTACCTAAGGCAGGAAAAAAACACCTTCTATCGCAATATATGCGAAAAACTATTGGGCTATGCGCTTGGTCGAAGCGAAAATTTATCGGACCGCTTATTGATCGACAAAATGATGCAGATTCTCGACAATGACCCTCGATTTTCCACCTTGGTCACCGAAATTGTCACCAGTAAACAATTTCGGTACAAGAGAAGCCAAGGTGTGGAATCTGCAAAATACCCTAAGGCGGAGAACACAGATAGCAAAATTTAAAGATGCCATTTTTACAGCGATCAAAAGCCATTTCGCGCCGCAACTTTCTGCGGGGCGCGAGTTTGACCTTGGCGCTTCCCTGGATGGAATCGATTCCCACGTTTGCGGCTGAAACCGGAAAGCGTTTGGCAAGTGCAGTTTCGGATAATGTTCCCGTTCGCTTTGGCTGTATCTTTTTCTCAAACGGAGTTGAGCCGGCTCACTGGTGGGCGAATAAGACAAAAGCGGGTATGGAAATAGGCCCCGGTTTGTCTCCCATGGCACCCTACACGAATGATTTCACTTTTATCCGTGGCCTATTCAACCAGCAAGCCGCAGACCACGACAGTGCACACATGGGGCGTACGGCCAATCTACTTTCCGGCGCCTGGGTTAGCAAAGACCAAAGGATCATCGAGGTGGGCGAAACCATGGACCAGATCATGGCTAAGCAAATCGGCAAGCAAACCCTGTTGCCGAGTCTCGTCGTCGGGATCGAACCTACCGAACTGCGGCTCGAAGATGGACTGTCGATGATTTACGGTTCGAATATTTCCTGGAGCACTGACACCAAACCGACGATGAAGGAGATTTACCCAGCCCGAGTGTTCGACCTTCTCATTGGCGGAGGCAATCGCGAACTCGATCAGAGCGTACTAGATGAAGTCCTGGAAGATGCCAACTACTTGAAGAATCGAATCGCCTATGCAGACAAACAAAAGCTGGGCGACTACCTAGACTCCATACGCGACATTGAAACCCGAATTGAAAACGCTTCCAAAGAAAACAGGCTGGAAGGTTGGCGACCGGCGATTAGCGAACCCAATATGGAACGTCCCGCGGACGCATTGCCTCAAAACATACCAGACCATATGAAGCTCATGCTGGACTTGATCGTATTAGCGTTCCAGATGAACAAGACCCGCATCGCCACATGCATGCTGAATAACGATCTTTCTCAAATGAACTTCGGGTTCCTCGAGGACGTTCAAGGCAGCCTGCATCTGGACCTGACTCACAATGGTCGCAACCCGGAACTGGAAGCAATGTATCTCAAGACCAATCAATTCCACTGCGAGCAATTTGCTTATATGTTGGAACGCATGAAGAACATCGATGAAGGGGGTCAATCGCTCCTCGATAACTCCATGATGCTTTTCTGCTCCAATTTCTTTGACGGCGACCTGCACCAGGCAGACCACATGCCTTACCTCTTGGCGGGCAAAGGAGGCGGAACATTAAATCCCGGAAAAGTCCTGGATTTTCTTGGTGAAGACATCAGCAACCGCCGCGCCTGCAGCTTGTATTTGTCTCTAATGGACCGCATGGGAGTCCAAGTAGCGCAATTTGGCGATACCACTCGGCGCCTGAATGTGATTTAATTGGAATACTAAGAATTTCACTAACCTCACAAATTCAATGCCCTATTAGTGCGATTCGCGAGATTCGTAGTTTATACCTAAATCTTTGAAAACCATCCGGCCACAAAAGAACGAATTAAAGTATCGATTACAAAGAAATCGGTTTTCACCGACCCATGTTTTGTTCCTGCCCCAAAGAATACTCCGCCAATTGAACTCCTCGATTTTCGGTTTTCATCAACCAGGCCAGATAAAGGTCAACCTTATCTGATTCATTGAGTTGCCAGGGTATGTTGCTTGAGTCCAATCGATCACTAATCGCACTCAGGGTTAGGGCCACGCTCACCAACAAATTGAAAGACTTGGTAAATCTGAATGAGGGGATCTGCATGAGAACATCGGCCATGTGATACGCCTCATCGCTCAATCCCTCCTCTTCCATAACATAACAAATTGCCAGCAGTTCATTCAGGTCCAATTCCTACAACGAAATACAACCTAGCTTGAGTGAGGTAGCTGCCAACTTGTAACTTGCTTCTTTAAGTTGAGAGAAACAGAGATACTTCCACCCTCTTCCTTCCTGTGATGGTGCAGGCTGATCCACTTGCAACTGCCATGGTCACATCCGGATTGATGCGATGGTTGTAGCTTTCCTCGATTACATGCAAATCCTTAAAGCCGAAACACTCACAAGACCGTAAGGCGGCTGGGATATTATGTGGCTGAAATACATTTTCAAAAACCACGGATACTTGCCTAGTGCGGCTAACGAGAACTGAATGCATTTGAGCTTTTTTCTCCTCGGATACATAGTTTCTATAAATTGAGTGAGGCTTTTTCCGGAAGTTAGGTTTTCGAGAAAATTGTAATAAACGTCTGTTCGGCGCGGCATTAAACCATTGAGGGGTATCTGCTCGCGCAGGTCAAAGGCTTCCAAAGAATCATACCCATGTTGTAGCCATGGCAATGGCAACATTGAATGAAATTCTGAGGGCGTGAAATATCGTAATCGGTTAGATACAAGGTTCGTGTCTCACCTTCGCCTCTCAATTGAGGAGCGAAGGAGGATGACCCCTTAGCCAAGATCGAAATCCCGGCATTGACGATAACCCGAATGAATCCTTAACTCTGCTGTTTTCCTCTAAGATGAACTCTAATTCCTATGGCAAACTCTTTTCTATTTCCACCTGGGGCGAAAGTCACGGTGGTGGAATAGGCGTCGTTGTGGATGGATGTCCGCCCAAATTGCCCATCACGGAAGCGGAAATCCAATTCGAGTTAGATCGCCGCCGCCCGGGGCAAAGTGATATTACCACTCCGCGCAAGGAAACCGATGCGGTATCCATCGTTTCGGGAACCTATAATGGTAAAACGATCGGCACTCCCATTGCCATGTATGTGCCCAATTCGGATCACCGGCCCGAAGCTTACGCGGAGATGAAAGAAAAGTTTCGCCCATCTCACGCAGACTACACCTACCAAATTAAATACGGAATCAAGAACCACGAAGGAGGAGGTCGAAGTTCCGCTCGTGAGACTGTTGGTCGCGTGGCTGCCGGAGCCATCGCCAAGAAAATCCTAAAACTGGCAGGCGCGGTCAAAATCCGTTCCTACGTCAAACGCATCAAGGACATTGAAGCCAACTTATCAAATGATTTCCCGAGCTTGGAAGCGGTAGAGGCTAATCCCGTTCGCTGTCCTGATCCGGAGTCGGCCGAAAGGATGATCAAGCTGATCAAAGATGTGCGCAGCCAGGGCGATTCAGTCGGGGGAATCATTGAAACCCGTGTAAGAAACCTGCCAGTCGGACTCGGCGAACCTGTGTTCGACCGTCTGGAAGCGGACCTCGCCAAGGGGATGTTATCTTTGCCGGCTACCAAAGGTTTTGAAGTTGGTAGTGGGTTTTCCGGTACATTCCTTCAGGGATCGGAACACAACGACCTTTTCGAAAACAAGGACGGGAAAATCGGCACCAAAACCAACAATTCCGGCGGCGTTCAGGGCGGTATCTCCAATGGCGAGGAGCTGATCTTCCGCGTAGCCTTCAAACCGACAGCCACCATTCTTCAGCCACAGCAAACCGTCGACACAGATGGAAATGAGACGGAGCTTAAAGGTCGCGGACGCCATGACCCCTGTGTCCTCCCAAGAGCAGTGCCCATCGTAGAAGCCATGACAGCCCTGGTGCTGGTCGACCACTGGATGCGCCAATCAGCCCAAAACAAAACGTTCTCATTTGAAGAGTAGTTGGTAAGGTGGTGTCAGAATTTGTTTATCTTGTATTGGGTTGCCAAAATTCCGGCCGCCGCGAAGTTCTCTACGACATCGTAAAGGATCTGGCTTCCGAATCGGGTCCCTTCACGGTTCTGATTTCGGAATCGGAAACTTCTAACGATTGGCAAGTCAAATTGTCCGAATTGGACAACGTAACCATAGAATTGTTTTTAGGAGAAACGGGGACCATTAAGCCCGAACACCTGAATCCTCACCACACTAATGTGATACTTTCATTAGGTCTCGCCAATCCTGTCGACCAGGTGGAAGCCATGAAGCTGCTTTTTGAGCAGGTCAATTGCGATCTTGGCCGCATTCTCACGGTGGTCCATTGCGATCAGCTCGAATCACACAAACAGCTCTTTTCCTGGTACGATGCCTGTATCCATTTTTCGGATGCATGCCTGGTAAATCGGGGGAATGAAACTACAAACCAGTTTGTTCAGAACTTTATTAACCGTTACGAGGAACAACACTTCCCGTGCCTATTTGAAACTACACGCGGAGGTAGCGTCAAAAACCCCGGACTGATTCTTGAACCACAAGCCAGACGTATCTCCCTTTATTTTGAACCAAAGGAAGACCGATGGTTGGACGAGGAGCAGGACTGGGATGACGATGAATCTAGCGTCGATCCTTACATACAAAGACTCGCCGGGGGTAGCCGCGCCAAGTGGATCCCGGAAATTCAAACTATTCTGAATGGTTAAGCAGAATATCAAGGCGGAGGAAATAATCGCCTGAATTCAGACAATTAGCACCTGAGAATTACAAAATCCATTCCTGCAAAGATTACGCCAATCCCGATCTTAAGAGTAAACTAAGGCCACCTCGATTTTCTTCGGCCTCCCTAATGGCTACCAAGGCTTGGTCCTTTAGATTCGTCACCCGCTGCGGCTTTTATACAAATCGGGTCTGGCAACCAAGTTGCTGTCAATATCCAGAATGACAAAATCGGAAACCTCCTTTATTTTATACTCTTTGTTGGCCTGATGGTATTCTTGCTTCGCACGAGTGCTTTGGCATGTATTTCGATACAGAGCAATTTTCAGGGAAATATATTGCTTTCGGCCAAGTCCCTTGAATTCAGCTGTATTCAAAACCTGGAACTCCAGCTACTGACAAGGTCCACACCAGTCGGGACCCATAAACAAAGCGAGAATGGGTCTGCCATCCTTATCAGCCGACCTTTTATTTGCTTCAGGCAATGTTGAACTCTACCATAAAGTTTCGATACTTCGACGCGGCATGTCGGGTTTCTCTGATTCTTCTCCGGTCTCTTTTGGTTCTATAAGACCTGTTTTCAGCAAGTTTTATTTCAGCAACTACTGACTCGGAATTTTCAGGAAATGTGCCAGTGAAGGAGCCCAGCCCAGATATTGGAGATTTTAAGGAAGAATGGACCAACCTCTTCCGGGGTAATCTTAAGACGTCATGCGATTTTGAATACATTAGAAATATACTCGAAATGCTTTTACTATAATTAGTTGCCTACCGGTCCGGGGGAAACCCGAATTCGATGGGGAGACCGGAAATGTGATTGGAAATCCTGAGGCAAATCGACTTCTGCGCAAACCTTACTGGGAAGGTTGGCCCCTGGATGCCTGAACTATTTGAGTATGTCCTCAATCACCGCACGCTTTTAAACTCAGTTTACTTTGTTACCTCCTGTTAAAAAATATAGCTCAGAGAATCTAACCAATTAAATCTGTTCCCCAGTTTTAATGAGCGCCATAACTTCCTGTTCAAGGCTCATTATAATGGGCAGCCACCACATCCGGATGCGAACGCATTCTGATCTTCAAGATATTTTCACCATAGATTGAATATATGGGATTTTCCGGATCAGTATTTTCGCCTCCAGTAGCTATTGCAGCAAATTTCTCAGGCAAGGGAATTGGATTAAAAACAGCATCCAGGCGAGGGTTCATAAAATATGCAATCGATATTCTTTCCTCACCTTGAGGTGGGCTTTTTACCTGGTGTTTGGTCGCTTTAAGGAAACCGTTCGTTGCCGCTTGAAACATCTCGCCCAAATTCACAATAAAAGCGCCGGGAATGGGCGATACGTCGACCAATGCGCCGTCGTGCTCAACCTGCAAACCAACCACCTCGTTCTGCAGAATAAAAGTGAATAATCCTGAGTCGCGGTGCAATCCAAGTCCCTGACTGGGATCCGGACCAGCAGCCTGTCCCGGATAGCGGGAAATTTTCATTCGTGAATAGGGATCGGGCTTCATGGTATCATCGAAGAAATGATAGTCATGGCCTAAACCCATCGCCAACGCGCGAAATAATTCCATAGCTACTGTTTCCATTTTGTTGATCCAAGAATTTACCGTGACAGGCATTTCGGGCATGGAGGTCGGCCACTGATTGGGGCCCTTCAGTCGCATCCAGATCGGATCGTCCGGTCCCATGGTCAGCGCCGGCTGTTCCGGACCGATGTCAATCTGGTCGCGCCAATCACTTTTCCCATTGGTCCGCTCGTCACCCAATATCGTATAGCCCCGGAAGTGAGGTGAATTGGCAATGGCGATTGCTCTACGCTCCTCTTCTGGGAGGTGAAAGAATTCCCGGGCAACGATCAATAATTCCTCATTCTGCTGTTCAGCGATTCCGTGACCAGTCAGATAAAAAAAGCCTGAATTGAGGCTTGTATCCACTAAGTTATTACAAAACTCACGCCCTTCTCCATTAAAGGGATCTGAAAGAAAGTGCGAGAAGTTCAGGATGGGCAACATGGCTTCTTATTTAGTGAGTGAATCAACAGACGAGTCAATAGCAGCGACAGATGATCTATAGATTTTGACCTTTCAAGAGTCACCCCACATGCTTCCAAAATGATCGAGCCTTCCCCTAATATATCGGAGAATACGACACCTAACCTGCGTCGTTCCCTCGGTGCCCGGATTGCAATCTCGGTTGTGGTCGGAAATGTGATTGGTTCAGGTATCTTTTTAAAACCGGGCAACATCGCGGCCGAATCGGGCAATTTTGGCTTGATCATGGCGGTTTGGATATTCGGAGGTGCCCTTTGCATTCTCGGGGCCTTGTGCCTCGCGGAATTGGCCGCCATGTTGCCAAAAGCTGGTGGCCTCTACGTCTATATACGTGAGGCCTATGGAAAGCCAGTCGCCTTCCTTTCCGGCTGGAATGAATTTTTGTTCGCCAAACCGGCAAGTATCGGGGCTCTTTCGATAGCATTTACTGGTTCACTGGGGTTGTCGATGGGCTGGCAATTGTCTAGTTTTCAGCAGGCGCTACTTGCCACGATTATCATAGCCGGGCTTTGCTGGGTAAATATTCTGGGTGTGATTTGGGGTGGTCGCTTGCAGTTGGCGGTTACTGTTATCAAGGCAATTTTTTTAGGACTGTTCGCAGTCGTACCGTTTCTCCTAATACCCTGGATCGATCAGAGTGTGAATGTTTCCAACTACGGAACGACAGTTGAGCCACGGCAAACCACACTATCTGCCCAAGTTGGGGTAGTACTGCTGGCAGTAATGTGGGCCTATAACGGCTGGAATGGCATTGCCCCACTCGCAGAGGAAGTAAGCTCCCCACAACGTAATCTACCACTTTCGCTTTTTGTGGGAATCGGAATTCTTATTATTCTCTATCTTTCTGCGAATTTTGCCTATCACGGTGTGCTATCAATGGAAGAAATGGCTGCAGCCGGTGATCACGCAGCAGAGCTCATGCTGATGAAACTTGTGGGCCCTCTGGGGATGGCAGCCATGTCTGCCGTCATCATGTGCAGCACTTTCGGTGCTATCAACAGCAACCTGTTAATCGCGCCACGCGTTACCTTTGCGATGGGCAGAGACCGCGTATTTTTCAGCGTATTCGGACGCGTCCATCCAGAGTACCGCTCCCCTGTGCCGGCGATCATGGCAACAGGCATCATGGCGGTGGTTTTAATCTATTTGGCGCCGATCGGGCAATATCTGGTGCGCGATGTCTCGACCGAATCCATAAGCTCTCCGGTTCTTGAGCTAATTGTCACCAGTTTGCAGAACTCCTCGATCTTTGAGCTGCTGACAAACTTTATTATTTTCTCGCTCAGCATCTTTGTTACGCTGGCGGTACTCGCCGTAATCATTCTCAGATTCACGCGGCCCGATCTGGATCGGCCGTTCAAAACGTGGGGATTTCCAGTAACTCCGATTCTTTTCCTGAGCGTTTATGTCTGGTTCATGATTCAGATTTACCTGAGCAAACCACTCGAATCGCGCATAGGGCTATTATTTATCGCTTTAGGAATTCCAGTCTATTTCCTCTACCAGAAGTTGTCCTCCTCGAAAAAGATTTAACCATGCAGAATCTAACCGCGAGTCAGCCAATATATCTTCGGCTTTTAGGCTACGTGCCTGAGGTTGAAAACTTTTTGGGGAACGAGGTAAAGGCCAAATTGGAAGTCTGCCCATGGGCAAAACCAACCCCAACGAGATCAAAGGACAGGAGGGTAGGATGTCCATAAAAGAAAGTAATTTTAGTACAGAGTTGATTATTAAAACTCGAAGTCAATCTCCCCAACTACGATTTCTCAAAAAATCGACTGGAAATGGCCTGTATTTAATAAATTTCCCATCCTTATTAGGTTTGGGTGGTAATTGAAGCCTGCTGAAACCGATAAAATCACTGCAATAACTTCTTAAGCCATTTTCGCCAACCTTAATCAAAAAGGCAAAATTGGTTTACCGGGATAGTTCCGGCAATTCTTCCGGTTCCAAGACCGAGTCACTAAGAAGCTCATTTTTGTCGGGGTAATCTAAAGTACAATGCAGACCACGACTTTCCTTGCGCATAAGAGCGCAACGGACAACTAACTCACTCACCAGCAGTAGATTTCGCAACTCCAGGAGCCGCGGTTCAACTTTGAAATTCCAATAGTACTCGTTAATCTCCAGGGAGAGATTCTCAATTCTCGTCATAGCACGCTTAAGCCGTTTGGTAGATCGTACGATTCCTACGTAATCCCACATGGCTTTGCGCAACTCCTCCCAATTGTGCGAGATAACTACCCGTTCATCAGGATCGCTCATTTCCCCGTCTACCCATTCCGGTAATCCGCTGTCATAGCTTTGCGAATTTCCAATATAACGGTCTACAGACTCCGCACCATTTTTCGCCATGACCAGTGCCTCCAACAAGGAATTGCTGGCAAGCCGGTTTGCACCGTGCAGGCCGGTACAGGCAACCTCACCACAAGCATACAAGCCCGGGAGCGGTGTCTCAGCTTCAAGATTGGTGACAACCCCGCCACAGAGATAGTGAGCAGCAGGAACAACCGGTACCCAATCTTTGGATATATCAATCCCTTGGTCCAGACATGTCTGAAATATTGAGGGAAACCGCTTTTTGAGGTAGGAGCTTTCCTTATGGGCTATATCAAGCCAGAGGTGTGGTGCACCACTTTTTTTCATTTCCGCATCAATGGCTCTGGCAACGATATCCCGTGGGGCAAGTTCCGCACGATCGTCGTAGGCATCCATGAACAATTCACCGTCCAGGTTTCTTAGGATTGCCCCCTCTCCGCGAACCGCTTCACTAATGAGAAACCGCTTGGGCGAATTCGCAAACAAGGTGGTTGGATGAAATTGCATAAACTCCATGTTCAACACCGGTACTCCGGCGCGGCAGGCCATGGCGATTCCGTCCCCCGTCGCAATCGAAGGATTCGTTGTGAACGGGTAAATGTGGCCCGCGCCACCCGATGCAAGCATTACGGCTCGTGCGGAAAGGGTCCGGACCTTCCCCGATATCACATCCAGTACATAAGCGCCCACAACCCGGTCATGAGTACCTTCCTTCTCCAGTTTCTTTAAAGTGATCAAATCGATTACGAAACTGTGCTCGAAAGTTTTTATCTTCGAATGTCCGTTCACAGCGGATAACAAGGCCGTTTCAATGGCTTTTCCAGTCATATCTGCGACATGCAAGATACGTCTTTGTGAATGGCCGCCTTCCTTGCCGAGCGAATAGCTACCCTCCTCATTATGGGTAAATTTTAATCCTAGTTCAATCAGCTCTTTAACACGCTTCGGCCCCTCCTCAACTATACGCCGCACAACGGTCTCATTACACAAACCATCGCCGGCTATAAGTGTGTCTCGGACATGGAGGTCAAAATCGTCCGCAGCTGATGTAACGACTGCGATGCCACCTTGTGCATAGTTAGTGTTGGATTCCGCCTGATGCTTTTTAGTGACTATGGCGACGCGGTGACCCAGTTCTGCGGACTTAAGTGCGAAACTTAATCCTGCAATACCGCTTCCCACAACTAAAATTTCAAATGTATCCGCCATTTCTATACCGATAATATAAGAAACAAATGTACCCTCGAATTACTCCTCTAGAGAATAACGCTATCGATCATTCGCACTTCGTCCACCCAGACTGCGGTGGCAATGATTGTTTCTCCAGGCACGACCTCCCGAACCTGTGCCATTGTTTCCCGATCCACTACTGCTACATAAATAATGCGAATTCTCCGCCTTCGACTCAGCATGTGAATCACCTCGGCCGTGATGCGATCGGGATTCAAAATCCCCTTTTCAACCATACCCTTTCCGGCCTTTAATGCCTCATAAATTCCGGCCGCTTCAACAACTTGGTGAGGTGAAAACAATTCATTTCTCGTATCGACCGCCAATCCGGATTCCTCCCGAACTGTCGGATAGACCAGAATCTCCGTTTCAAAGTGGAGATCCCGAATCATACGCCTCACTCCGGCAATTTTTTGAGCGTCCTTTTGACCAAAGAATATCACGTCGGGCTTTAACAAATTCAGGTATTTGGCAACCAGAGTCAGTGCTCCCGGAAAATAATGCGCCCTCGACTGGCCGCAAAGATCGAATGTCACTTGTTGCTCATTCAAATAGGTGGAACAGTCATCAGGGAAAAGTTCACGAGATAGCGGGCAAAAGACCCAATCGACCCCCAATTCTTCGCAGGTTTCCAAATCAGCCTGCTTGTGGCGTGGATACCGCTCGTACTTCTCGTGCAGGCTGAATTCCTTGGGATTTACAAAAATGCAAACGATCAATGTATCGACCTCCGTACGCGCAGCTTGAATGATATGCCTGTGGCCCGCATGCAACGCTCCGCCTGTCGGCAAGAGGCCCAAAGTTTTACCGGGCACATGCAGGCGGCTCTTTACAGCCGTCAGTTCTGATAGAGATGAAAACGATTCCATTCGAGAAGAGCACTATTGAACCGAAATCAGACCATAATTGCACCAAAAATCAAACTTCCTCGATGGCGAGGAACGAGATAGAAATACTACCCTAGTCCAAAGTCTCCAGATCGGTGGAAATCATTTGAGCCACAACAGCTAATTCAGTCGATAACCCTTCGGCCAATTCAGAATAATCTCCAGCTCGCCAAGACAGCCTAGCTCCCTCGTAGCGGCCTTCCATTAAAAATTCGCCTGAACTGTTGTTGTGAATGCGCCACGACACTTCGACTAACAACTTCGCGCCGGGAGACTCTTGGCCTTCAAAAGCATCGATCTCTAGCCGAAGGACAAATTCAGGATCGGAATGGTCCGGCCACGGCAGTGCGAAAGCTTCAAATGATTTGTTTGATTGTCGTTCAATATTTAAGGCGAGGACTCGCTGAATACTATCCGATGGTTTTTCAGCCCAGAGATGACGTTCTGTGTAACGAATCTCGTTACTCCCGGTCCGAATTGTCATCTCACGCTGATTCAGGTAATCCGCAACTTCGATGCGGTCCAATCCGACTGCGATTCTGGAATCATCGGAAGATTCGTAAGAAGGTACATCCATCGGCTCCAATGTGTAATAGAAGGTGGGCTGAACCTCACCGGTACCACCAATTCCTACGCAGCCCCAGAGAAGGACAAGAATAGAACAGCATAGCGAAATGAAGAGGAATTTTAGGAAATTCATGGTTAGGAGTTAGTCGGAGGTGGATCGTCTTCCAACAATAAGGGCGCTGGGATTTCGCTCGAGATAATCCGTGAAATTTCGCAGTGATTCGGCAGCTGCAATAAGACTGAGGAGGGCTTCATCCAAATTGGTTCGGACACTGGATTGAGGTCGCACCATTGCCTGAAGAGAACTCGTCGTAACTTCCAAACTCTCCAGTGTTTTGGTCAACTGCTGAAGCGCTGTATTCAACTCGTTGGTGGCAGGTTCCACACTGGCACTAAGGTCGTTGGCCAGGGATTTGTATTCCCCCAGGGTCTCTTGCAGAACACCAATTACTTGAATGATTTCAGGAGATTGGGCCAGTTCGGTGACAGAGTCCGCACTGATTTGAAGGCTTTCAGACAGACCGGCCAGATCCGCATTCAGAATCTCATAGTTCAAATTCTCCAACAATTCAATAACGCGTATAGAGATGTCTTCAAAGTCGATCGTGTTGAATCGTTTGATAAAATCCGCAACGTTGTCCGAGAGTTCAGCCAAGGTGCCTTTAAATGTCGGGATCTCGAACAATTCAGCAAACTGGCTGTAGTACTCAGCCGGATATTCCTCAGGATCTACAATATCTAGCTCAATGTACATCAACCCGGTTATGAGACTTGAACTCGCAAGCCGCGCTCGCAATCCATCGTCGATATAGCGACGCAACTCATCCGGTTGGGAAAGATCGACCATGGCTCCTACCGATTCCTCAAGGCTGGAGGTTTCGACCTCATATATGACCGGTATGCGACTGGATACTCCTTCGCCTTTTGTTTCACCGAGAAAAATTTTTAGCTCAGTAACCTGTCCAATGTTAACGCCTCTGAATTTTACCGAAGCGCCTATCTCCAAACCACTGACCGTTTCATCAAAGTAAGTCACGAATCGGTAGCTGGAAGGACGAAAGGCTGACTGACCCCAAAAAATCAATCCAAGAATCGTAAAGGCCAAGGTGCTCAGCACAAACATGCCGACTACGGTAGCGTTGGGTTTGGTATTCATTGGTTAATTAGTATGGACTAAATGTTAGGCTGTTGGAGTGCAACTCTAGTTGTTGGGAATTCACTGAGAAAAGTTTAATTTAAGGATAATATCAGGCGGGTTGACGTCCCCCCATCCGACTCAGAAAATCTGTGACCGTGGGATCGCCGGAATTTCGTATCAGCTCCTGCGGATTACCACAGCCAATTATCGTTTTCTCCTTGGGTGACAGCATGATGGCCTGATCGGCAATTGAGAAAATACTGTCCAATTCATGGGTTACCACAACCACGGTTGTATTGAAGAGGTCTCGTAAATTGAGGATCAAATCGTCAAGACGCTTGGAGCTGATCGGATCCAGCCCGGAGGTCGGTTCGTCAAAAAAAAGTATTTCCGGATCCAGCGCCATGGCCCTTGCCAGGCCAGCGCGTTTGCGCATGCCTCCACTTAATTCGCTTGGATAAAATTTCTGAAAACCTTTTAGCCCCACCTGGCTCAGTTTCATTTCTACAATGTCGTGAATCTGGGAGCGTTTCAAGTCGGTGTACTCCTCAAGCGGGAAGGCAACGTTTTCTTCCAGGGTCATGGAACTCCAGAGCGCTCCACCCTGATAGAGAATACCAAATTTTCGAAGCATGCTTTCCCGCTCGGCCTCAGAGCTGGAAGTAAAATCTTTTCCATCATAGTAAACCTTTCCTTCAGCCGGTTCACGCAGGCCAATCATATGCTTGAGCAGTGTGCTTTTACCGCATCCGGACCGACCCATTATGACTAAAATTTCCGCCCGTTTTATTTCAAAAGAGATATCCCGCAAAACGAGGTAATCGCCATAAGCACAGACCAAGTCTTTGACTTCAATATGAGGAACTTTATTCATGCGGTTCAGATTTCATAGATACTGTAGATGACGGCAAAAATCGAATTCGCCACGATAATAAACAATAACGAGGTGACCACGGCTGATGTGGTTGCCCGACCCACTCCCGTCGAACTACTGTCACAGTTCATTCCCCGCAAACATCCGGCATAGGCGATTATTACTCCAAAAACGCTGGATTTGATAAGTCCGAAAAGGATGTCCGTAGCATCGATATTGAGGAAAGTTTCCTTCACGTAGGTTTGGACGGGCATATTCAACTTAACCTTGGATACCAACATTCCACCAATGATGCCAAGTGCATTAGAATAAATGACAACCAGGGGCGTCATTATGGACAATCCAATTACTCGGGGCAAAACTAGGTAATCGAGCGGCGATACTCCCAGGGTGCGGAGCGCGTCTATTTCTTCGGCCACTTTCATAGATCCAATGGTAGAGGCAAAAGCAGCTCCGGTCCGACCTGCTAGGACAATACCGGTCATAATCGGTCCCATTTCCCGAACCATTGCCAAAGCGACAAATGCCGGTGTGAAGAATTCCGATCCAAAATCTCCCAGTAGATCGGCCGCCTGAAAGGCCAGTGTTACTCCCACCAAAAAACTGATAAGTCCAACGATCGGGAGTGCCATCGGTCCCGAATCCTGCATTGCACGGAAACAATCCACCCAACGCATCCTTGCTTTTCCGACAAGAAGGCGAAGAAAAGAGAGCAGAATCTCACCCACAAAATTGGCAAATACGCTACCGTCTCGAAAAATGCGAATGCTGTGTTTACCTACTTCCTCAGCAAAGCCGGGATGCCCTTCCGGGTCTTTCACCTCCACCCTCGAATCGACCACTCTTTGAGTCTGCAGCATCATGCGGCCCAGCCCATCGGGCAGGCAGTCGCAGTTGAAAGTCATCGACCTCCCATCTGCCCAAACCTTGGCCTGATTCAGGAAAAAGAGCAAAGAGGAATCCCATTCCTCAAGTCCCCTGGCTTCCAACATCAACTCAGATATATCCGCCCGGATGTCCCCTTTTTTAACAAATTCCTGGAAGGAAGGAGCATTGCGATCCATTTCCCATACACCCATCAAACGTATCACGAGAATGTCTCCATTCTCTTCTAGCTCTAACTGGCTGGTGCATGGATAGTTGGACATGAAAGCGGATAGAAAAGGATGAAAACGAACGCCAATTCGTTTGATTTTCGGCAAACAATAAGCAAACACTCCTGCATAGTAATGCAAAGCCTATTATTCGATCTCGATGGTACCCTGCTCGATCACTTTATCTGCCTGGCTCGGTGTTATGAGCACGTGTTGGGCGAATTAGAACAGCCTATCCCGTCCCGGGAAGAAATCCGCCGCGCCGTCGGTGGTTCGGTGGAGTTGACGATGGCAAACTTCGTCCCTTCGGAAATACATACTGATGCTTGTGAGCGGTGGAAAAAACACCTGACATCGATCGTCACCGAAAATGCCTACCTGATGCCCGGCGCATTGCCTCTCATTCAGGAGCTAAAGAATCAAGGCCGCCAACTCGCTATATTTACCAATAAAGTCGGGGAACAATCCCGCGTACTCTGCGACCACCTTGAAATCTCACAATACATGGACACGGTGATTGGCACCGACGATACGCCCTATCGAAAACCTCACAAAGAATTTTCCGAACATGTACTCAGGGCCCTTCGGGCAAATCCAAATAACACCGCATTGATTGGGGACAGTCCTTACGACATTCAGGCAGCTCACGCGGTGAACATCCCAGCCTATTGTGTAACGACCGGAACTCACACCGAAGCCGAGCTCCAAGCAGCGGATGCCGACGGCATATTTCCAGATCTGCCCGCATTGGGGAAAGCCCTGTTCGGGTTCGAACTACTAACAGAAATCGCGTAGACGCTTTCGGCGAGGAATTCCCCGGCAAGGAGGATTTTCCTTCCGCCCGGTGAAATCTGTCTCCAGCCTTGAACGATGCCGACAACCATGCGTGGAGTCCTTGAAAGGATCGTGTTCTCCAATGAAGAAAACCATTTCCTAATCGGGGAACTACGTCCCGACGAAAAAAGTACGACCATCACCATTACTGGAACTCTACCCAGCGTACAATGTGGCGAAACCTTGGAGATCGAAGGCGATTGGGTGATCAATCCGAAATATGGAAATCAATTTAAAATCAGCACCTTTAAATCCACCTTGCCATCCTCTGTCCATGGAATCCGTAAATATTTGGGGAGCGGATTGATTCCGGGTATCGGCAAGCATTTTGCCAACAAAATAGTAGACCACTTCGGCGAGGAAACTCTGCAGGTCATCTCTCAAGAAAGCGCCCGGCTAAAAGAAATTTCCGGTATTGGTGCTGGCCGTGCCAAATCCATAAAAGCCGCATGGGAGGAACAACAAGCCGTAAGGGAGGTTATGCTGTTTTTGCAAACATACGGGGTATCGGCCGCCCGGTGTGTCCGCCTCGTGAAGCGGTATGGAAATGAGACCAAAACCATTTTGCTAAATGAGCCCTACCGGGTCGCTCGTGAAATCGACGGCATTGGATTCAAAACAGCCGACCAGATTGCTCTCAACCTGGGATTTGGAAATGAAAGCCCCAAAAGACTCGATGCCGGGTTGCTTTTCAGTTTGGAAGACTTGGAGACCGAAGGACATACCTGCGCGCCCCGCAAATTATGGATTGAGCATGCCAGCGAGCTGCTCGACACCACTCCGAAAAAAATTGAACCCCGGATCGGGCATTTGATCGAAACCAAAGAGGTTGTTCCACTCGACGCGGCTCACCGAATCCAACTTCCCAACTCATTCAGGGCAGAAACCACCATAGCAGAAGTTGTTAGCAGTGTGCTGCAAGCTAAATCGGGTCTACCGCCAATCAAAGCAGAAGCAGCCATCGACTGGGCCCAGAACAAGGCCAGCTTCGGATTTGCTGAACAACAATCGGAGGCCATTCGCAACAGCCTCGGCCAGAAAGTCTCTATCATCACCGGCGGTCCTGGAACCGGAAAGACGACTATCCTTCGGGCACTTGTGCAGATACTCTCAGCAAAAAATGTTAATATCGTTCTCGCGGCTCCGACAGGTCGGGCAGCTCAGAGAATGACCGAAGCTACCGGTGGGTTTGCGCAAACTATTCATCGCCTCCTTAAATTCGAACCCCACAAGGGTAATTTCGCCCATAACCAATCCAACCCACTCAAAACGGGATTCCTTATTATCGATGAATCGAGCATGTTAGACGCCCGTCTGGCTGCTTCCTTATTACGAGCCGTTCCTCAAAACGCTCACATTGTCCTCGTCGGGGATGTTAATCAATTGCCTTCAGTGGGCGCCGGCAACGTCCTTAAGGACCTGATAGAATCAAAGTTGGTTCAAGTCACCAGGCTACAAAAAGTGTTCCGGCAAAGCGAGGAAAGCTCGATTATCACAACGGCTTACAACGTATTAAACGGAGCCAAAGAGACTCCCTACCTGCTAGAAAGTACGGCCGAGCTGGAAGCCCAATACGACCTACAATTTATAAAGGCTGCGGAACCCGAGGAATGCCTTCGCATTGTCAAATATCTTTGCAAGCAGTTCATACCATCCACACTGCGTAAAGATCCGTTACGTGAGACCCAAGTGCTCGCCCCCATGCATCGAGGGACATCTGGTATCAGTAATCTGAATACGATTCTTCAGAGCACGCTCAACTCGCAAAAAAAAGGATTCAGCTTTGGAACCCAAAAATATTGTGTAGGCGATAAGATAATTCAAAACCGTAACAACTACGATCTCAGCATTTACAACGGCGACATTGGAACGATTCAGTCCATCGACTTTGAAAATGGAACCTTGAAAATCCAGTTCGATGCCGAGTTGGTTGAGATGACACGTTCTAACCTGCTGGACGTCAGCCTGGCCTACGCCATAAGCGTCCACAAATCACAAGGTTCGGAATACCCAATCGTAATCATACCTCTACTAAAACAGCACTTCATGATGCTGCAAAGAAACTTACTTTATACAGCCCTCACCCGCGGCAAACATAAGATTTTTATCGTGGGAGATCCAATTGCCTATTTTATGGCGGTTAAAAATGCGGACCCTGCGAAACGCTTTACCGATATCAAAGAAAAGCTTGCTGAAACGTTAGAGCCGATCTCCTAAAAGAGAATCCGGTCTACCGATCCCATCCGAGAAAATCTGTCTTTATTCTGGAGAAAAATGTTCAAATTACTTGGCAAACGAAAATTGGACACCTAAACTTTATGGTCCAATTTGCTTTGTCAAAAAGACATAAGCATCAATCAGTCTATTCGAAACCGAAATTATATATATGAGTTATACCGCTGAACACATACGGAATTTTGCTGTTGTGGGTCACCAGGGCGCGGGGAAAACCATCTTGTCTGAGGCAATGCTCGCGACAGCGGGCGCCATTAAACGAATGGGTTCCATCGAGGCCGGTAACACCGTGAGTGATTATCATCCCAGTGAAAAGGAGCGACAGATGTCAGTGCACGCGTCGCTCCTTAATTGTACCTGGATGGAAAATAAATTTAATATCATCGATACCCCCGGTTATTTTGATTTTATCAGCGAAGGCTTGGGAGCTCTGCGAGTTGGAGATTTTGCTCTGGTGGTCATCGACGCCATGGACGGCCCGCAATTGGGAACTGACCAAGTATGGGAATACGCTAAGCGATACGATATACCCAAGATGATCGTTATCAACGGTTGCGATAAGGAAAACGTCGACTTCGATTCGGTTTTTGCAACCGTGCAAGATCATTTCGGAAACAATGTGTTTCCCATGACCCTACCCCTAAATCCGGGTCCCGGCTTCACCCAGATACTTGATGTCCTCCGGTCAGAAGAAATATACTACAACTCAAATGGGTCCGGAAAATTCAGTGAAAAAGCCGCGGAAGGCGAGAACGCTGAACGTGTAGAAGAGTTGCATAGCCAACTAGTGGAATTTGTAGCCGAAGCCGACGATTCTTTGCTCGAACGCTTTTTCGAGGAAGGCAATCTGAGCGAAGAGGAGTTGAGAGGCGGTATCCACAAAGCCATTCAGGAAGGAGTTTTTGTACCCGCATACGTTACTTCAGCAAACCTCAATGTCGGTATCAGCCGCCTGATGGACATGATTTCGAAATACGGTAGCTCGCCGGTGGACCGCAAGGAAGTTCCCGTGGAAGACAACGGAACCAAGGATGCTACCATCGATCTGGATGACAAATCACCCAGTTGTTATATTTGGAAAACGATCAGCGAGCCGCACGTTGGGGAACTTTCATTTTGTCGCATGTATTCCGGCAGTATTAAACCCGGAATTGAAATGCATAACACAAACCGCAATGTGAACGAAAAAATCGGTCAAATTTTTACATTACAAGGACACGATCGGGAATCGATTGATATCATTGGTCCGGGAGACATTGGCGTCATGGCCAAACTTCGCGATACGCATACGGGAAATACCCTGACAAGTCCGGACCGCAAAATCAAACTGCCTAAAGTTACCTACCCCAAACCCAATATTCATGCCACACTCGTGGTCGCAAATCGGGGGGATGAGGAAAAATTGGCCGAAGGATTAAATGTACTGCACGAGGAGGATCCGACCTTTCTGTACGATCACAATCAAGAGACCAATGAGTTGGTACTCAGCGGACAAGGCGAACTCCACCTCGACGTTATCAAGAGCCGGTTGAAAAACCGCTTTAAGGTGGAAATAAACCTCGTTCAACCACGCGTGGCTTTCAGAGAAACTATTCGCAAACCTGCCGAATCCAAATACCGCCACAAAAAGCAATCCGGAGGTGCCGGACAATTCGCCGAAGTCTGGATGCGCATCAAACCCGGGGTGCGGGATAGCGGAATAGACTTCAAGGAATCCCTGGTTGGTCAAAATGTGGACCGGGTATTTGTTCCATCGGTTGAAAAAGGCATCAATGCTGCGGTGAAAGAAGGTATCTTGGCAGGTTACTTTGTGACGGACCTGGCCATTGATTTCTACGACGGAAAAATGCACCCCGTTGATTCCAAGGATATCGCTTTCCAAATAGCTGGGAAAGAGGCCTTCCGTGAAGCTTTCAGGGCAGCTCAACCCTGTTTGTTGGAACCCATCATGCAATTGGAGATCCGGGTGCCCGAAGCCTACGTAGGCGATGTCATGGGAGACCTTTCCAGTATTCGAGGGCGCATTCAGGGAATTGAAGTGGAAGGGAAATACCAGGTGGTGAAAGCCCAAGCTCCCGAAATGGAGCTTTACCGTTATGCCACAAAATTGCGTTCCATGACAGGAGGCAGTGGTGTTCATTCCGAAGAGTTCTCCCACTACGAATATGCTCCGCCTGACGTGGAGGCCAAGGTTGTCGCGGCTTCCAATTAAGTCAAATTGGCGATATTAGCCGCATTTTTAAAATAAGTTCCTGTTTCACTGCGATTCGGGAACTTTTTTATATCAGGATAAAAGCCTACTTGACTTTACATTTCAGGAGGTGATTAGTAAGCGATCCTATTTGGGAATGAGTCTCAACAACAGATATAATTAGGCTATTTCTAATTAAGATTACTATGCGCACCGCACAAAAGACTCCCGTAGATCGATCTGGCAAAATTGAAGAGCCTGGATCCAGGGGTTCACTCAGTTCGATGGACGATTCACTCAATGCATTCTGGTTGTCGCCCGAATCTACCAAGTTCCCCTGGCAATATGACTCATTTCTACAATTTGCCTTTGTTTTAGAAGGTGAAATCAACTTTTTCCTACCGGACAAAGGTAAGCAAACCGCCCAAGCCGGGATTTGGCTGGCGGTGTCATTGGATGGCTGGACGGCTAACTGCAGAATCAGCCCCGGTACCAGGTTTCTGGTCATGGAGTGTGCCCAAGAGCTTTGGGAACAAATTGTTACCAAGGAGAATAAACTCCAAAACTCGCAAAAGGCTTGCATCACCTGTTCTCAAAGAAATGAAGCCGTATTTTTTATGAACCACATGAACCATCCAATGTATGAGGTCCTTCTAGATCTTGCTGCATTAGACGGGAACCGCATTTCCGATCAACTTCGCATGCAGTCAAAAGCGTTGGAACTTTTGGCCCAGATTTCAGAATCGACAGGTGTCACGGATTCACCGATCCCTGAGCCCTGTTTTCGGAATGATGAAGAGGAGGCTCTAAAAGCGGCCGCCACCTATTTGGTACAAAACTTGGATGCCGATCATTCCTTGGCCGAAATTAGCAAAAAGGTCCACCTCAACGAATTTAAACTGAAAAAAGGATTCAAGAAATACTTCAATACAACTGTGTTCGGATACCTGAGACAAAAAAGGATGGAACAGGCGCGAGACCTGTTAACGCAGAACCAGGGAACAGTATTGGAAACGGCCCAAGCGGTGGGTTATTCAAATCCAAGCCACTTTACGAGGGCGTTCAGAAACGCTTTTGGAATAAATCCCAAGCAGCTGGTTATTCGGTGATCAGATGCTTTGGAAAATCCTCCACCCGTTCGCAAGCTACCTGTTCCATGACTTGTTGAAGCTGACGTTTCAGCATGGTGATCGTGTGATCTCCACCTCCTTTGCCGAGTGCACCCACTCCATACATGAAAGAGCGGCCCAAAAAAGTAAACTTGGCTCCACTGGCCAACGCTGCAGCAATATCCGGCCCGGATCGGATTCCACTGTCCATCATCACCGTCGTCCGATCACCGAAACGTTTAGCGAGCTCAGTCAAAGGCTTGATGGTGGACTGCCCTCGATCGAGCTGACGCCCCCCATGGTTGGATACAATAAATCCATCGACTCCTAAGTTGAGCACCTTTTCGGCATCCTCCTCAGTTACAATCCCCTTAACAACCAGCTTTCCTTTCCAGTAGTCACGAATCGATTTTATTTTGTCCTCAGTCAGACGACCCGAAAAAGTTTTGTTCATGAATAGACCGAGATGTTTCATGCTGAGGCCTTTTGGGATGTAGGGTTTCATGGTCATGAACTGAGGAGCACCTGCGGCTAATTGCGAAAACGACCAGGTAGGATGCATGATCATTTGAAAGATGTTCCGCATACTCATCCGTGGTGGGATTGAAAGCCCGTTGCGAATCTCCCTAGGCCTATACGACAAGGTGGGAGTATCTGCCAATATGACGAGGCACTGACAGCCAGCCGCCATTGCCCGGTCCAAAATATTATTTCGAAGCTCCTCATCCGCAGGATTGTATAGTTGGAACCAGAAATTTCCCTCTGTTATTTTCCCCACAGTTTCAATACTGGCAGTGGCCACCGTACTAACGATAAATGGAATGCCATTATCAACGGCTGCCTTGGCTAATATTTCGGTGGCTTTGGGCCACATCAATCCTTGTAAGCCAATAGGTGAAACTCCGAAAGGTGCCGTATACTTTTTGCCAAACAGTTCGGTCTCCAAATTGCTTCCAGCATAATCTCGAATGTAATACGGACGTAATTGGATTTCCCGGATCTCATCTCTATTCCTTCTTAGGTTGAGATCCGAAAAGCAACCTGCGTCCAAATAATCGAAAGCAAAGCCCGGCATTCTCTTCTGGGCCCTTGTGCGCAGGTGCTGAACAGTCGGATATTCAGAATTTAAAGCTTCGGCCATTGAGACATATCAAGACGATTCTCCGGTTCAGGTCAATTTCAGGATGCACAGGCGGCAAAGAAGTCAGGGTGCATGAGGCAATTGACAGATTTACCCGCATTAATGAATGTGAGATAATCCCTGCAAACTGTGCCAGGCCATGTATTCGGCAATGACCACGAGCAATGCAACGGATATATAGGAAGCACGTCGCATGATCTCTCCACCTTTTTTCAACATGTCGAGTGCTCCCTGCCGCAATAAGGCCTACACCCACCATTGTGATGGCTAATCCAATACTGAAGGAAGCCACCATGGCGAAATCTAACGTGAATTCCTTGAGTTGGATGCAAATCAACAAAACGCTAAACGCGGCGGGACAAGGCATCAGTCCGCCACTGACTCCATAAAATATGATTTGGGGCGCAGAAATCGTCTGCCGTCAAAGCGACGACGAATCTCCTCAGCATGCTCACGCTCATGGGCATCCTGGTATTCCTCGTCAGTCAATTCTACCTGATCATGGTGATATTGATGAGCCTGAGCCTCTTTTAAGTCGCGATGCGTGCGCCTAAACATCCAAAAGGTCAAAGCCAAGGTCATTAACGCAGAAGCCAGCCGCAGATAAGGTTCCACTGTTTCCACGTTCCAGTGCCCGCCAAAATACAGCGCCAGTGCAGCCAGAACCCAAATTGATCAATGAATGAGAAATGGCAGCAGAGACTCCCAATAAGAAGGCCTGAGTAAAGGTCCCACGAATAGCGACGATGAACACTGCCATCATTGTCTTGGAATGTCCTAGCTCAAAAACCATGCAATCCGTCAAGTAGAATCGCGGTGGGAATGTAAAGCCAGGTAGCTTGAGTGAGATCCATGAAACGAATAGTAAATCTTCGATAAAACGAGTGGAGATCAAGAGAATACAAACGGGTTATACCATGCTGGCAGTGCAAGAAATGTTCCCTAAGATGCTTTAAAGAAAGGATCCTTAAGCCAATTGCGATTGATCTACCTTGGCTTAGTGCTATCAATTTCTCAACTCATGAAAAAATTGGAGAAATCTTTTCCAAAAAAAACATTCTGGATTATTCTATCAGCCATACTTTCAAACTGGGGCTGTCAAACCGTTGAGCAGGCGGGGAATTCCCAGCCAAAAGAAGTCCAAAAAGCAACCCCCCTCCCTTTTGCTTGGCCATTCCTTGAGCCCGAAATGATGGTATCAAGAGGCGGAACCTCCCAAGGTAGTGAAGTCAGCCTGGCCAAGGATCCAGATCCTAGATGGTTGGCCCTTCAAAAATCCGGACTTGAAAACTTTGAACGCGACCGCCTGGCAATCCTGGCTATGTCGGGAAATTACCGAACCAGCTTCCAGTTTACAGAAACTGCAGGGTTCATCAAAGACTATTCACCTCCCCGTCCCTATTTTTCATGGGGCACGGAGAACGTTACGGTTATTGAGGATGTAGGTACATCTATCAGTCTTCAACATACTCTGGTCATGTACTTCAGGAAGGCATCCGGAGAAGTGATGGGCCCTATGGTTATGAAACACTGGCGGCAGGACTGGAACTACGAAGACACGGACTTGCATACCTTTAAAGGAAATAAAACCTGGGCCCGCGAAACGCTATCTGCCGAAACGGTGGAAGGGACCTGGACGCAATCCGTATTTCAAGTGGACGACTCCCCTCGCTACGAAGTAACTGGGAAATGGAGCCATGGACCTCAATTTTCAGCCTGGCAAAGTAAGTCCAGTGACCGACCCCTTCCACGCAGGGAATACTCAGTTCGCAATGATTATAATGTGCTAAGAGGAGAGCATCGAATCACAATAGTACCCACTGGCTGGGTGCATGAACAACACAACCGAAAGTTTAATCTAAATGCCGAGGGAGATTCATTCGTAGCCCAGGAAGTTGGTGTGAATCGTTACGAACGTATTACCAACCCGGATTTGAGCGCGGCCGAAGAGACCTGGCAAAAGACAAGCCCCTACTGGAGTACAGTTCGCGATACCTGGAAAAAAATATTTGCCACTCACGATCGCTTCCAGATCAAGGCTTCACATGAGGACTCCAAACTTTGGCAAATTCACTTTTCCCATGCTGGAGAAATCGAGCAGTCTAAAAACTACGACGCTGCCAAGTGGTCTAAAAAGGTCAAGGAAACGATCTACAAATTCCTGAATACAGGCGAAACCATTGAATCAGAGGCCACCTACTGATCTTCAACGATCAGATTCAATAATCTACTTTTCCAAAACGTCTAGGACCAACGGAATACCGGGTGGCGACTTTTCGCTCGAATCCCGAATAATATCCCACTGGTTGGCATCCACAAGATGCACTTCATCCATTCCTTCACACCGCATAGAATCTACAAATACACATCCATCTCCCAGACCTCTGAACAATTCAAGGAAGGCTTCCTGAATTTTATTCAAAGCTCCCTAGCCAAGGTCATTGAGGCCATCGATTCCGCTTTTTCACAAAAGGATTGGAGGCGGGTCGGCTTACTCATTTAGAACACATTTCGTGCAGATCCCAATTGGCTTTCCAGATCCATGCACGATTTCGACATCATCCATATACGATACTAACTGGAGAGCGGAAACCTGCCATCAGCAAGCTATTTGGTCCGCATCTAAATTGGGATCCGGCCAATATGCCCGGGAGCTCCTGAGTCTTGCCAAACGATAACACGAAAAAGGGGAAGAGCACCTGACCGGCCACCTGCTTCAGCAGATCAATCAAAGGTTCCCCAATTTAAAAATCGGACCCTTAAAATCCTATCGCGTCGGGCGCATCTTCATAATGTCGGCCGGTGGACGACCCATACGATAGAGTTGAGCCATCGCTTGCATGACTTTTTCACTATGCTTGTAAAACATCATATAACCTTGGCATAGGTAGTTCAAACCGGGCTCACCATCCGGGGTTTTCATAAATCGCTGTTTAGGGCAGCCCCCGTGACAAGCAAAACGGTAGTCACATTCTCGGCACATCCGTGGGAGGGCATCGCGCTTGTCATTACCAAACTTTTTTTGCTTAGGGGTATCAACGATTTCGCCGAGTGATTGCTCCATAATATTTCCCACCTTGTGCTTTTCATATACGTAGTGATCACACGAATACACATCGCCTGTATGTTCGATGGCCATAGCTGAGCCACAGGTTTCGCTGAATATGCAAAGCCCCCCCGGGACACCCAGCCACTTCCCCAGCACGGTATCAAACATTTGCACATAAATTTTCCCCACATCGGCTTTAATCCATTCGTCGAAAATATCGCAGAGAAATTGACCGTAGTACTGGGGCCGCACGCTCCAGGGAGTTACGGGCAGCTCGGCCTCTTCTTCCATCGTGTCAGACGGCGGTTCGGCCAACCAAAATCCGATTTCCTCTTTCTCCTTACCTGGCTGGCGCTCCACAATGGGAATAAACTGCATGAAGTCGGAGCCAATGGATTTGAGAAACTGGTAAACCTCCTTACCCAACTTCATATTCTTTCGGTTAACACAAGTCAGTGTGTTAAAACGCACATTATGCTTTTGTAGAAACCGAATGCCCTCCATAACCTTTTCAAAGGTTGGTTTACGCCGCTTGGTTATCCGGTAGGCGTCGTGCACGTTCCTTGGCCCATCGATACTGAGCCCAATGAGAAAATCATTTTGCTTAAAAAACTCGCACCATTCGTCATCTAAAAGAGTCCCATTGGTCTGGAAGGCATTTTCGATCTTTTTCCCGTTGGCATACCTTTTCTGAAACTCAACCACCTGGCGGAAGTAATCGACTCCTAAAAGGGTTGGCTCACCTCCTTGCCATGCAAAGGATACAAAATCATTCGGCTGGGATTCGATATAGTCACGGATATATGTCTCTATTACTTCCGGTTGCATCTTTCGCGAATCACCCGGTTTGAAAAGTGCATCCTTTTCCAAATAAAAACAATAGGAGCAATCCAGATTGCAAATCGCCCCAATGGGCTTGGTCATTACGTGAAAAGGTGCCTTAGACTGAACGGAAGCCAATGGCATAAGAGATTGAGAAAATAGGCAGCAGCCAGTTTTGAAAACAAAAATCGCAATCGACAAAAAAGCCCTCCCATTTGAGCGGGCTTTGAGAAATACAATTATAAGATTCTGGATATTTCAAGGATCAGGGCTGTCGAACTTGACGACGGAAAAACGAGAGCGCGCACTGCTCTGCATAACCGAGTCTAAAAGGAGAAACACTCGGCATGCCTGAATCGAGGACGGGTTAAACAATCTGCCTTCAAGACGTGAAATCTGAAAACATTTTTTAATGCTCTAATAATTTAGTACTCGTTTAATCCGTTCGATGAAATGTTCAGAATCAACGTTTGCCTTCGCTCAGGCGCCGCTCCTTGACCTTGGTGGCTTCCTTGCCAACCCGATCACGGATGTAATAAAGGCGGGCACGCCGGGTGATACTTTCCCGATCTACTTCAATTTTTTCAATGATCGGAGAATGTACTGGAAACACTTTTTCAACTCCCTCTCCAAATGAAATACGACGAACGGTAAATGTCTCGTGCACTCCGGTGCCTTTGCGCGCAATAACAATTCCGGCAAATACCTGAACACGCTCCTTACCGGCTTCCTGGATTTTGATGTGCACGCGCACACCATCACCCACTTTGAATTCGGTTAGATCGGTGCGGATAGCAACCTTGGTGATTTCGTCAATTACTGGGTTCATTGTCTGAATCGGGTGAAATAATATCGGGCCTTTTTGTCTTTGTTTTTTCCTTCCGTTGGGCAAGCCGCCAAGCTTCAATTTCCGCATGATTTCCAGAGAGAAGGACCTCCGGAACATGCATTCCACGGAACTCCGCAGGGCGCGTAAATTGAGGAAAGGTGAGGAGACTGTCCGTGAAGGAATCTTGCGTCAACGATTTTTCTTCGCCCAAAACACCTGGTATGTAGCGGGACAATGAATCGACAACTACACAGGCTGCAATAGTTCCATTCGTCAACACGTAATCGCCTATACTGATCTCCCGATCGACCAATGAATCCCGTACGCGTTGGTCAATTCCTTCATAGTGACCGCTCAATAAAACCAGGTGTTTCTCGGTGCTCAATTCCTTGGCCAATTCCCGGGTCAGCTTTTCACCATCCGGAGCCATGTAAATTACAGTCGAGTCATAGCGCTTCACACTTTCAATAGCTGCAAACAAAGGTTCCGGTTTCATAACCATGCCAGCGCCTCCGCCAAAGGGCCGATCATCCGTAACCTTGTGCTTACCGGTGGCCCAGCCACGGATATCGTGAACGTTTGCAGTTAGCAATCCACGCTTAAGCGCACGGCCCAGCATGCTCTCCTCCAGATAGCCCTCAGCCATTCCCGGGAACAACGTCAAAAGGTCAATTTCAAGCGCTGTTTCCATAGGGCACACAAAGGACCCGCTATATCGAATCCGCATGAGGACTCCAGGCTAAGAGTCCTTGTTCTCCTTTTTGTCTTCGGCCTCTTCCTCTGCAGGAGCAGATTCTTCGGTGGCAGGAGTTTCCTGGGCAGGTGGGGCGGACTCCTCCGTTGCAGAAACCTCTTCCGCTACAGCAGATTCAGCTTCTTCGGCAGGCTTTTCAGGGTCGGCGAGAGCTTCCTCGGCAGGAGCAGATTCTTCCGCGGCAGCTTCAGTAGCTTTTTCTGGAACATCCTCCGATTCGTCTGCGGGAGCGGCTTTCTCAGACTCCTCCGCAGCATGAGCTTCTTCCGATTCTTCAACAGCCGAAGCTTCTTCTGATTCGCTTTCGGCTGCAGCTTCAGGCTGTTCTTCGGCAGCTTCGGCGGATTCTTCAGTTTCCGCGACAGGTGCTGCCTCCTCAGTTTCTGATGCGGGCGCTTCTTCAAATTTTGTTTCTTCCGCCGGGGCATCTGTTTCAGCAGATTTTTCTTCGGCGGCAGGAGTTTCCTGGGCAGGTGGGGCGGACTCCTCCGTTGCAGAAACCTCTTCCGCTACAGCGGATTCAGCTTCTTCAGCAGGCTTTTCAGGGTCGGCGGGAGTTTCCTCGGCAGGCTTCGCTGCTTCCGAAGCCGGTGCAGGTGCTTTTTCTTTAACAGGTGCCGGGCCTTCCAATTCTTCGAGCGTCGAGCGCCGTGTTTTATTAATGAGGGATCGAACCGTGTCGGTTGGCTTGGCACCTACACTCACCCAATAATCAGCGCGTTCCAGGTTGATTTTAAGCTGTCCGCGAGCAGCCTTTGGAGAATAGGTTCCGATCCATTCCACATATTTTCCGTCCCGCTTAGAACGAGCTTCTCCTACAACGATGCGGTAGACCGGATTATGGGTTGAACCGCCGCGAGCTAGTTTAATGCGAAGAGCCATGAATTTTCAGAAATTGAATTAAAAAAAGGAGAACGAACACAAAGCCAGCACCTTTGCTTGTCAATACAACTTTGTGATTGTCTTTGGCCTGGGACGCTCTCTTGCTCTTCGGCTTTATTTTGCTCAATAGAAACCTTTTACGATGCTTCAGGCAGGAATAGTCGGACTCCCTAACGTGGGCAAATCGACATTGTTCAACGCAGTCACCCGCACGCGAAAAGCAGAATCGGCAAATTACCCGTTTTGTACTATCGAACCCAATGTCGGAGTTGTGCAAGTTCCCGATGAGCGATTGGAACCTTTGGCAAAAATTGCCAAGACCGAGACTATTATCCCTGCTGCGATTGAATTTAAGGATATTGCAGGTCTGGTTAAGGGAGCGAACGAAGGTGAGGGACTGGGAAATCAATTTCTGGCGAACATACGCGAGTGCGATGCTATCATCCAGGTAGTTCGATGCTTCGACGACGATGACATCATTCACAACATGGGAAGCGTTGATCCCATCCGCGATATTGAGGTGATCAACTCGGAACTTATTCTGGCGGATATCGCATCGCTTGAAAGAAAGCACCAGAAATCAGTGAAATTAACTCGCGGCGGCGACAAGGAAACCGCGGCCGAAGTGCAATTGATTGAGCAGTTGATGCCACATCTAAACGACGGAAATCCAGCGAACACGCTGCCCATGTCTGAAGAAGAAGCTGCCATGGTTGAAAAATTTTTCCTGCTCTCTTCAAAACCTACTCTCTTTGCGGCCAATGTGGCCGAAGATGATCTGCCTGATCCTGACGGAAATCCATACGTTAGTAAGGTTAAGCAATATGCGGTGGAGCATCTAGATGCAGAATGCGTAGTCATAAGTGCCCGGTTGGAATCCGAACTAGTTGACTTAACTGAGGACGAAGCTGCCGAATTTTTATCCGATTTTGGAGTAAGTGACTCTGGCGTGAGTGGTCTTATAAACTCAGCCTACACATTGCTGGGTTTGATGACGTTTTTTACAGAGGGAGAAAAGCAGGTCAAAGCTTGGACCATCCCGGAGAATACTAAAGCACCCAAAGCCGCTGGAGCGATTCATACCGATTTTGAAAAAGGTTTCATTAAGGCCGAAGTAGTCTCTTTTGACCATCTGGTCGTAGCCGGTAGCCGACAAGCCACAAGAGACGCCGGTCGATACCGACTGGAAGGTAAGGATTACGTGTTTAAGGATGGGGACGTGGCTCTATTTAAGTTTAATACTTAAACAGGAGACCCCACCAGATAGGCGCAAAAGAAGGTTTTAATTGCGCAGTAATAACGCATTCATGGGACATTCTAAAATTCATAGTGTATTGCTTTGCACCAATCCTCCGGCTAACATGCCGTGTGTTCCCCTTTCCCCTCTCGGTCACGCACCCAAGTGCGCTCACTCGCTCTTCGATCGCCAAGCACGTCATCTCAACTCCCTGAGACCTCTTGCCTAACCATCGTACCAAACTGAAAAACTAGACCTTCGCAAATCGTCCCGGTTTAAGTCCTCCAACACTTTAACGGTCTGGCCGACATTCCAACGAAGATTCCAATCCTGCTTATCAATGGTCTTCCTGAAAATTACCGTGTTGTCCCGGGCCATCACAGCGATGGTCATGGGATATTCAGGCAAAATATCCACGGATACTAGGTTATGGGGCATAAACTCAACCGAATCGGTTGCGATTAGCTTGCCGTTGATGTAAAGGTGAAACCAATTGTCGGCATAGACATTGAGCTTCACCGTACCGTCCAGCCGCGATCGCACAATGTAATCGGGAGGACGGCTCCGTCGGTAGGCCAAGATCGAGATCACAAAAGAAATTACAAAAATAAAACAAAGAATACGAACCATTCTAAAATTACTTTCTTTCGCTATTAACCTAATCAAACTCCACCTTCAGCCATGTGCGTTCGCCCTATGAGTCAAACGGCACCGAGCAATTCCTTGGCGTGCGTCTGAGCTACTTTGGAGCGACGGCTACCCAACATCCGCGCCAGCTCACCTAGTCGACCTGTCTCATCAAGGTGTATCGGCTCAATGGATACTCTCGTATCATTATCCGTCTGTATTTTATCGACGAGAAAATGCTGATTTCCCTTGGCGGCAACCTGTGGCAAGTGCGTTACACAAAAAATCTGGTGACTGCCCGATAGCTCTGATAGCCGGTCACCGACTACGCTTCCGATTTCTCCCCCCACATTGGCATCCACTTCGTCAAACACAAGAACCGGCGTATCGTCCAATTTGGCAAGAATAGTTTTTAGGGCGAGCATCACTCGGGCTATTTCGCCACTCGAGACGATTTTATTCAGGGGTAATGGCTCCTGGCCGGGATTAGCGGAGAAAACATATTCGCAACGGGAATTGCCGTGTTCGCGAAATGCATCTTCTGCATAAACAATGACATCGAATCGTGCTTTTTTAAATCCTAGTAACTCCAGTAAGACAGCCGTTTCGCGAGCAAGATTGGTGGCAGCTTCCTCTCGCTTGGCACGCAAGCGGGCCCCCTCCTTCTCGAGCTCGGCTTCGTTACGCTCAATGACTTTCTCAAGCTTGGCCAAAGTGCCCTCGATATCCGCCTGCATTTCGATACGCAGGGAGAGACGCTCGCGATTCTCCATGACATGCTTCACAGTGGGGCCAAATTTGCGTTTCACTTCCAACCACTGATTCATGCGGTCTTGAAAGGCGGCAGCCTCCACCTCGTTAAAATCAGATTTGCGACGTATCAGGAAGAACTCGGCGTTGATATCATCGAGCTCGATAATCACTTGATTCAAACGTTCGGTCAGTTCAACCGTCCGCTTATCAATTTCCGAAATTTGACGAGCGGTCATGACCAACTTACCAAGCTTGGAAATCATTCCATCATCTCCATTAAGCCCCTCTTCAAGTTGTTGGAGCAGTTGCGCAGTTTCAGCAGCTTGATTGGCTACACTAAAGTCGCTTTCCAAAGCTTCTATCGCCGCTTCGGATATAATATCCACAACGTCAATCTGCTCCATTTGACTTTGGTAATATTCCAATTCGTTATCTGATAATTGTGACTTATTTTGAATTTCCTCCTTTTGTCGCAACAAGGACTTCCATTCGGAGTAAAGTTCCTGATAGACAGCCACGTCCATAGCTGCGCCCGCATAACTGTCCAGTAATTCCAGCTGGTTCTGCCAATCAAAAAGTTTCTGAGGCTCACCTGGCCCGTGAAAATCAATCCAGAATTTGCCGAGCATAGAAAACAACGACAGCGTGCAAAGTTTGCCGTTGATAAATACCTTACCCATCTTGGTTCGGCTGATTGAGCGGCGGAGCAAGAGGACATTCTCCTCGCAAGGTGGTAATCCATTATCTTCCAAGAAGGTATCGACTTTTTCGGAGTTTGGGAAAAAAAGTGCAGCTTCCACTTCGCAGCCTTCCTCACCTTGGCGAATGATAGTTTTATCGACCCGGTTTCCAGCCAGCATACTTAAGGCACCTAAGAGTACGGATTTCCCTGCTCCAGTCTCTCCAGTCACTACAGTGAAACCAGGTCCCAAATCGAGGGACGTCTCGGTCATCAAAGCCAAATTTTGGATACGAAGGAACTGAATCATGAAAGGATTCAAACAGTATTAAGAGAACCCCCCATAAAACCCAAGCCAATAGTGGACTGGCCGGACCTAATCGGGATTTAACTTGCCAACCCAAATTTCATGAATTGGCTGATATCTTTTTCAAAGGGGGATTAGCTCAGCTGGTTAGAGCACCTGCTCGACACGCAGGGGGTCGGCAGTTCGAATCTGCCATCTCCCACC
>DDZZ01000055.1:36881-37059 GCA_002346535.1 Opitutales bacterium UBA2995
GTTCGAATCTGCCATCTCCCACCATTTTATAGCCAACGACTTACGTAATTATCAACGACTCAGATGAAGAGTTATTTTTGGTTTTATAGGGCAAATACTCCATAAATGTTCCAATAGATTCTCAATTTTCCTGCGAACCATTATTTTCCGCCAGCGATGTGACAGATGCGGAAACAGG
>DDZZ01000058.1 GCA_002346535.1 Opitutales bacterium UBA2995
CCATTAAGAGAACAATTTTTTTCGGGGGTGGTTGATGTATATATATCCGAGAGCTGGGCCCCTCGACCCCCGCCCATCACCCGGGAACAGTTTTTATCTCTTGATCCAGCAAGGTATCCAATACCGGTAGAACCAGCAGTTCATCACCCAAACTTGAATATTCCCTTCATGCTCCGGGTGCACGAGGCCGTTCAACAACTACAGAGCAGGAGCGTTGCTGCCATCTTGGTTTTTCTCGGTATGGAAAAGAATAACTCAAACAGGCACTATACTGCGGTCCCTTGGGACCATCCGAGGCACCCGATTCTGCGGCCCAGGCACTATGGATGTTTAATCGCTTGGCCTCGCACCAGCTCGAGGCGACATTGAATGGTGAAGAAACTAGTGTTGAGGCGATCGCGGCTGGCGAAGAAGGGAAAATCTCCCTCCTCGTTTGGGACTTTCCCTTTTCCGAAGCGGAAGGAGTCCCACAAAAATACCGCGACGAAAAAGGCCTGAAATCGATACCTGCGAAATCCATTTCGATTCAACTAAACGGACTACCATCCGGAGACTATCGGTATACACGGTATACAACCGGTGAAAAGGATGGGAATATGTTTGCTCCGGTTGCTGACAGCGGACATACCCGTTCGGATGACCAGTTGACATTGGATTTTGATATTCAGGCCTACCAGGTGGTTCTGGTTGAAATATCTCCCGGCAAAAAAGACCTGCAGTGAAAATAGAGAACATAGAAACTTTCTTAATTGAACGGCCCATAGAGGAGTCCTTTGGATGGGGAATGGGATGGACGGACCGCCGTCAGGCCCTGATCTCAAAAATCACCACCGATGACGGAATTTTCGGATGGGGTGAGGGGGGTGCGCTTCCCAGCGCTCATATTATCAATGAGTATTTTTCCACCTTCCTGATCGGTCAGGATCCGCGAAACATCAACAAGCAGTGGCACACCATGTTTCATTCACTGCACAACGGTTATGCCACGGGAGGAATCGGTGGAGACGCGATAAGTAATATCGACATTGCCCTCTGGGATATTGCGGGCAAGGCCTCAGGCAAAAGTATTTCAGAAATGTTGGGGGGCGCTGTGCGTGATAAGGTGGCTGTCTATGCCACGGGCCTTTACTACCGGAAGGATGAATTTCCAACCAAGCTTATCGATGAGGCTTTGTCTTATGTGGAAGCTGGATACAAAGGAATGAAGACCAAGGTCGGTGGTCTGAGTGTTCCGGAGGACGTCAAACGTGTGTCCGCCATACGTGAGGCGATCGGGGATGACCTCTACCTGATGATCGACGCCAACAAGGCCTACAATGCCTATACCGCGATCGATCTGGGAAACCGTCTGGCTGACCAGAATATCCACTGGTTTGAAGAACCGGTCATGGCCACCGACGTGGATGCCTACCTGCAGGTAAAAGCCGGTCAGCCTATTCCTGTTGCGGGTGGGGAGGTATTCAGGAATCGATTCGAAAACCGCGACTTGCTGATAAACCGTGCCCTGGATATTGTTCAACCGGATGTGATGCTGGCCGGTGGAATTACCGAATTTCGAAATACGGCTGCTATGGCCAATGCCATGGGCATCCAGGTGAATCCCCATTTGTGGGGTTCTCCTGTCATGATTTCGGCAACACTCAGTCTTGCTTCCACATTTCCACCCTGTCCCTATAGTGTAGAGCCACGTCCTTACGAACAGGAACCGGTTGTTGAGTTTGACCAAACACCCAATCCGATCCGAAACGAGCTGGCTTCCTTTATCTTCGAGCAGGAGGGTGGCTTTGTAGACGTGCCCCAAGGACCGGGTCTGGGTGTCGAAATCGATGAATCCGTTCTCAAAAGTTTTTGTATCCACCATACCACCGTAAAGTAAGCCTTCCATAGAGTTCCCAAAATGAAATTTCCAGATCTCAGAAAACACCGTGGCGGTTATTCGATACCGATGACTCCGTTTACGGAGGATGATAAAATCGATCAGGACATCCTGGCGAAAGAAATAGAGTTTTGCATCGATAGTGGTACCGACGGATTTTGCTCGCCGGCCATGGTAAGTGAATTTGAGCACCTGACAGAGGAGGAACGTAAAGTCATGATTCGCGTGCCTCTGGAAGTGAATGCAGGGCGGTTGATGTAAATATATGGAGCGGCTCGGCGCAGGTGTAACCCCCGCCCCAGTGTTGTATATTCAGCCGCTGGAGGGAGAGTAGGGGAAACAGTGGCTTTCACCCATTTCTTAAAACGTTAAAGTGAATTTAGAGTGAATTTACCCTAAAAACCAAAAACGACTTTTCATCTGAGTCGTTAATAATTACTTAAGTTGTTGATTATAAGTGGCACACCCCGAGGGAGTCGAAATCGTAGCCTCATTTTATTACTCAAATGAAAAATATCCATAACTAGTTCTACTCTTTAATTGCCGGACAGCTTCGTGAATCTGGAGCATAAAGGGAACATCCAGGTTCGGGTGGTAGATCTCTTGCTTAGGTGGCAACGGATACCTTGCTGTATCGATAGATAAAAACTGTTTTCGGGTTAAAGGTTTAAACTCCTGGAGAATTTCTTTTGCCTGAGCCGGATTTCGTGTGTTTAGGACATCTGCCCAATCTTTTCCGACAGTATCCGGGATAAAAATCTTGGTCGATTCTGGAAGTTCCGTTACCCAGTTCTGCGCACCAATAATACCTGGTTCATCAGCCTGAGCAAAAACAACAACATCTTTGTCTCTTAGTAATTTAAAATGTTTAGGCTCTAGTAACGCAGTCGTAGCAAAAACACCCGAGTTATACATGTCGGAGCCTGCTATTGCCAGGTAGTCTTTTTCACCTTCAGCTACAAATACTCTTCCTCTGCGTAAATAAGAGAGGCCGCAAAGACCATTTTTCCAGCCAGACAAACTCAGTGATTTTGTTTGTCGAGAAAAAGGCTTATCCAGTCCACGCACTCTGCCAATCCGGGCAGGTTTATCAATCAACTCCCATGTCATCTTTTTCTCCCTTTGTTGGTGTCGACTGGTACTTGGCACTCAGGTCGTGCATCGAGCACCGGGTTTCCAACTTCAACCGATCCCTATCAATCTTCGAAAAGTTCCGACTGAGTTCCGGGATTTCATATCTATTTTTCACAGACTGTTTCTTGCCCTTGACCCATTCAATGTCCTTCCGGACAGTTATAAAATGGCAAAACGAGAGAACCCGTTGGTAGGAGGCCGTATACCCTTCAGGTGGAAATTCTTAAACGGACTTGGGCAAGCGGGCATGGCAATCACAGGCTGGGGTTTCGGCACCTTCGCCATGCTCTACTACAATCAGGTATTGGGACTATCGGGAAAACTATCAGGCCTTGCGGTACTCATTGTTCTTTTATGCGACGCTATCTCTGATCCTATCGTTGGCTCCTTTTCGGATGGATTTAAGTCACGATGGGGGCGGCGCCACCCGCTCATGCTTCTGTCCATACCCTTTGTGGGACTTTCGTTCTTCGGACTTTTCTGGCCGCCGGCTGGGCTGGAAGGCTACTCGCTCTTTGCGTGGTTTACCGGCATCGCTATCTTCATGCGGACCAGCTTCTCATTTTTTCATGTTCCCTATATGTCTCTCAGCGCGGAATTGAGTCAGGATTATAGAGAAAAGACAAAAATTGCTGTCTACCGATATGCCACCGGGCAGATCGCGGCACTAGTTCTCATCGTAGTCGCCTGGAATTTTATATTTATCGGCACCGAAGATAATCCATCGCCTCAGCTGAACCGAGAACCCTATTTTTGGTACGCCTTGGTATCGGTCGTATTAATGTCGGTGATGATGCTTATTTCCACGATCGGTACCATGGGAGCCATTCCGTATCTGAGTGGAACCACACAGACGCCACGACGCTTCAGCCTAAAACGGGTCTTTTCAGATTTAATCAAATCCTTGCGAAGCCCTCCTTTCCGGGCCCTGTTATTCAGTTTTCTGATTGCCGGAGTTTATTTCGGTGCGCAGGGCGCAATGACTCTGTATTTGTACACCTTCTTCTGGCAAATGGATACATCGGGAATCGAAGCCGGTCAACGGTGGTTCCTAATAGGTGGTCTCATGGGTGTTTTCTGTACGCCCTTGTTTGTTCGCATGATCGATAAGAAAGGAACCTTTATCTTTTGCCTAGTCACACTGGTCTTCTCCTATATCATACCCGTTGTCCTCACCCTTGCCGGCGTCATATCGAGCAGCTCAGTGCTTTTTCTACCCTTACTCCTAACGCTAACAACGATTGGCGCATTTGCCGGAGGAGTAAAAAATACCATCACAGCTTCGATGATGGCTGACATTGCCGATGATCACGAACTACGGGAAGGTGTTCGGCAAGAGGGCATCTATTTTGGCGCTTTGAGTTTGGCAGAAAAGTGCGTCAGTGCAACGGGAGGATGGCTCGTCGGCTTTGTCCTATGGTTCATTAATTTTAATCCCAATTCGACACCCGGCGAGGTTCCGGAAAGCGTCCTGTTCAACCTGGGGGTAGTCTATTGCGCACTTGTCTTTCTAATGTTCATTTCGATCTCCGTGGTGATCCCTTACAAATTAGACCGGAAACGACACACAGAGATTCTTAAGAAACTTGAGGAGCGAAGGAAAAAAGCGGATGCTTGAAGCTGGGTTCTAGATACGCAAAACCCAATGAACCCGATGCCCTTAAAAATGCTGGTTTCCTTACTTGTCAGACCTTTCAATGGCTTCGAAATCTTGGATATCAAAGTACTGGCGCAACTTTGGAAGCTGATGCAGATCGTCAATTAGAATAGTCGGAGGCAACCATGGGGTCACAGGGCAACCGGTACGGACCTGTCCTCCCTAAATGGTAAGAGAACACATGCAATTAGGCACCAAAGCTTCATAACTTTTACCACGGATTGGTGGCGTCCATTTCCCACTTTATCAGATCGCGAGCTGTCAACCTACCGTCTTCGGAAAACAAACGAACCTGTGTGCTGTCATTTCGTGTTGGATAGACTCTCTGAACCAGGCAAATTTTGGAGTTCACAAAAATCTCGAGAATGGATCGATCCAGAAAAATATCTAAGTTCAAGGTTTGATTGGCGGGTAGTGTGTAGGGAATCGTTTGCTTTAGGGTACCGCGCTTCAATCGAGGATGGTGGCGCCCGACGTCGTAATCAATTTCCTTCAGGCTTGCCTTTTCAAAATCGATTGTGAACTCCTGCTTCTGTCTGTCGTAGGTGATCACAGTCTCTTCTTCCTGGTCTGGAGAGCAAAACAGCTTTAAACCAAATCGTGAAGCATCTTGCGGTTCGAGAGTATATTGATTTAAAAAGAACGCTCCTTCTCTTCCAATTCGGTCGAGGTGGGGCGTTCGTGCATCCTTACCGCCGTACACCCCGGTAGCCCATGCGGCATGATCATCGGTATAAATAAAAATAATATGCGGTAACTTCTTTGCGGCGTTGACCAGTCCAAAGGAAGTGAAGTACATGCAAGCGACCGCTAAAACCACCTTCACGACCAGCGAGTACCGGCGGACAAAGGATACCCGGCCCAAAGTACCCGTGAGTAGTGGCGCCCTCAAAGAATAGGGGTGTTTACTGCTGCTGGATGGAGTAGAGGTCTGCATCGTAAAAAAATATCTTTAGCCAAGATAGCCAGAGGATGAGGCGAATACCAAAACAAGGATGGTAAATAAAACTAGTGGTCCCTTCATGGCTTAATACATAGCACCCATCCTTCAGCTTGTGAAGGAATAATGGGAGAGGGGGGAAGCTCGCTAGGGCAGTGGATGGTTATTTCTTCTTTTTGCTCTTAGACTCTTCTTCTAATTTATGAAGGTCTTGGAAAGTCCAAATTTGGTCTTTATCTTTACCCTCACCAGATATGGCTAGTGTATACACTTTTTTGTTTTCCGAATCAAAGAATACATAGGTGTGCAAGTTTAACCCTCCTTCAGCAGCAGCAGAATTAGACACAATGGTAATACCTTCAACTGTTGTTTTTTTGGAAGACTTTGTGAGATTTCCGACTATATCGCTGACTGGGTTACCAAATTGCGAAAAACTAGTAGATGTTGATATTAATAAGAATATGAGTATTTGTTTCATACTCTCATCTTAGCCTGCAATGACCCACTAAGAGAACAATTTTTTTTCTGGGGCGGTTGCAGGATCGATAACGGGCTTAGTTGCGCTCTTATTTAGCACAACAGGACCCCCATTGCTAATTTACGGGCGTACTCGTGGTTGGGATGGATCCAGATTTCGCCGCTTTGCCCAACCGGTTTTTCTCTGGGGTGCGTTGCTAGCGTGTCTGAGATACTACTACGCTTCGAAAGCAGACCCTGTATTTTCGACAGCATGGGACAACCTCATGGTTACCGCGGTTATGTCTTTTCCCGTTGTCTTGATTGCATTTGGGTTTGTCGTCTGCTCCGGAACGCTGCTTGGCAACTTCGCCAACAGGCGCCTTGCCGATAGGGGCGAAAAGGGGAAATTCGTATTTGAGATTCTGTTTTGTGGTTTTTTGGCAATACTTGGGATTTCCATGATTTGGCGAAACCTCACCCAGATCTAATACAACCAAAGAGGGTCGAACAACGCGTGGCTTTCCTGTGGGCTGCCCGCGGCGTGCCGAAAGTTTCATGCCAGTTCCACCTTCAATCTTGAAATCGGAGCGCGTCCTTAGCCCGCATAAATCACAAAATTCGTCGCGAGAGGGTGCGGCTCATTTCGGAGACTGCTAAATCCATGGGCCGCTGTTAATGCTTTTTCTTTCGTTTGTCATCCAGGTTGGATCTAATTTCTTCGTCGCCTAATAGGTTAATAATTCCTATATCTTGTCTCGCAGCTAGCCAAGCTGCTTGAACTACCCCAGCTGCTATTGCCCGCACCTATGAAAGCGCAACGTACCGTTTTCAGTTTGGGTGCGGCGAAATCGCCCATATACCGGGCTCCAATTGACCGGGCAGGGATATCTGAAGCGCTTAACGGCTTGGAAGCACCGCCTACAATGCTCGTAGTTCCAAGCGCTGCCAGGGATTTCAGAAAATTACGTCGAGAATCATTTTGGGTTTTGATTATTTTCATGGGATGACTGGGTACTATTAAGAGGATTATTCGATTGGCTTTAGTGAACGGATATTAAACCACCTGGTCTTGTTAAGGGGATAACAATGACGGGCGGTTTCTCATAATTTGTTAGAAACTTAAATTTGTGTAAGACCTGATTCCCTATCCCTGGTTTGAGAAACAATTAAATATACTACCACTGAGATTACGAATATCAGTAAGGGGATGCCTATAAGGAACTGACCATAAATGATTTTTCCTACACCGAATATTAATCCATATACGGATAAAATCGCAAGAATAGCTTTGGCGATTTGAGGCCTCAGCTTCTCGGCAGGAGGCAGTAAGAGGTGTTCGCTCTCGCGAACCTTTTTCCAACCGCTTCCTCCGGGACGGGCTTTTCGATAAAAGGCAGCCAGGATTTTCATATCGGTAGGAGGGGTCAATAAAGTGACGCTAATCCATATTATGGTTGTAAGTCCGATGCCGCTGATCAACTCCAACCACCACGCCCATCCGGGATCAACCAGCTTGAATAATACCGCTATGATGAAGGAAGCACTCATGGCCGCCAGTTCGCTAAAGGCATTGATACGCCACCAGAACCATCGCAAAAGGAAAAGCAATCCTGTGCCCGCTCCCACCTGGAGTATTATTTTGAAAGTATCCAAAGCGCTTTCCAATTGAAGGGCCAACCATCCGGCAACAACCATCATTGAGGCGGTGGAGATACGTCCTACCCTCACCAGTTGCTTCTCAGTGGCTCCGGGATTGATGAATCGTTTGTAGAGGTCGTTGGTGACATAGGATGAGCCCCAATTCAATAGAGTGGAAACGGTCGACATATAGGCTGCGATTAAAGATGCCATTACCAATCCCAGCCAACCAACTGGCAGAAAAGTCAACATCGCCGGATAAGCAAGATCATGCCCAATAATGCCAGCATCAATATGGGGGAAAGCCTCCTGAATGCTGTCCAATGTGGGAAAAACGACCAAAGAGGCCAAGGCTACCAGGATCCACGGCCAAGGACGTAATCCGTAATGTGCGAAATTGAAGAAGAAGGCGGCCCCGGTGGCGTTGCGTTCATTCTTTGCAGCCAGCATGCGTTGAACCGTGGAACCGCCACCACCCGGTTCCGATCCCGGATACCAGACGCTCCACCACTGCACAAGAAGGGGAATAACCAAAAGCGTCATACATAAATTCAGACTTTGAGTAGTCCACGCACCAGTTGCATCTCTCTCTATGGTTGGAAAGAACTCGAGTTTTCCAACCACATCGGGATGATTAAAAAGGGCCGATAAGGAACCGATTTCCACGTGGCGAATTGAAAAATAAGCAGCTGCAAAGGAACCGATCATCGCTACAATAAAAAGAATAAAGTCAGTGATAACCACTCCTCGAAAACCTCCAACTGAAGAGAAGATTACCGTCACGGACGCGGCCAACAAGATGGACTGTAGCGGACTCAGGCCAAGCATGACGCTGCCGATTTTTATTGCGGCAAGGGATACTGAAGCTATGCCCAAAATATTGAATAAGACGCCGAGATAAATAGCTCGGAATCCTCTCAGGAATGCGGCGCTTTTCCCACTGTAGCGTGACTCGTAAAACTCGATATCCGTCATCAACTCCAACCTGCGCCAAAGCTTGGCGTAAAGAAATACAGTGACCATTCCGGTTATTAGAAAAGCCCACCACACCCAGTTGCCCGCAACGCCATGCTGCCGCACGATATCGGTAACCAGATTTGGCGTATCAGTGGAGAAAGTAGTCGCCACCATAGAGAAACCCAGTAGCCACCAGGGCATATTTCGCCCACCCAAAAAGAATTGTTTGATATTCTTTCCGGCCAGGCGGCCGGCAAGGAGCCCAATCGCTAAAACAAGGACAAAGTAGAGGACAATTATGATCCAGTCAGTTACTTCAAGTATCATAATTGAAGTGATTTCTAATTAGGCCGATTATTGGCGTCCTTAGCCGAACAATATTCGGGATTAGAATGTACTCAAAAAAGAGCCTCAGAACTGCTCGCGAGCTATTATTTGAAAGGCTATGATCCATTGACAGAGAACGATAAGAATCCATTATAATTTTAATATTAAAATAATAGTGTCACCCTCGGAATTCAGAACTATCTCGGTATCGTCTCCTTCAACATCGAGCCTTTCGGCAAGTAGTCCATTGAGGGTTATCAGGAACAGGAAAAAGATGGAGAGGCGCTTCATTAATTTAACATAACAAAGCTAGGAAATTCTGAAAAGGAATTTAGGAATGTTTTTTTAAAACACTCGAAGGGTAAGTGGGCTAATTGATTAACTTCGGGTTGGCCTTAATCATTTCTCGGGAGAGCTTTTGAGCTTCTGCAATTTGCTCTTTGGTCATTTTTTCGGCGACTTCCTGTTTCAATTCCTTACTGAGTTCAACCCCATTAGCGGCAGCGATGTTAAACCAAACATACGCTTGGACTTTGTCTTCTATCACGCCTTGCCCCATATAATATGAACCACCAAGCTCATACTGAGCTTCAGCGTCCCCTTGTTCAGCAGCGGCTTTCTCTTTAGCAGTTAGTTCCGCAGCTTTTTTTCCCACAATGTTAAACTTTTTGAGGGGTTTCTCTTTATAGTATTTTCCAGTAATCAACGATTCATCC
>DDZZ01000067.1:0-98622 GCA_002346535.1 Opitutales bacterium UBA2995
CATTTTCTCACTTTGGCACGTCCTCCTTCGATTCTTCGTTTTCCTTTGAACACTCCGGTATCTTTGTTGAAGGGAGCTATGCCGGCCAAGGAAAACTGGGCTTTCTACTTGATATTACTGAAAGGATACGCATTGTGGTCGCTTTTGAGATTTAAAATATTTCTAGGTAAATTAGGTTCTAAACCCAAGAAAGAGTGCTAAAATGCCTATTTTCAACAACATGTGTGAACTCATCGGCAATACTTCGTTGGTTCATTTATGGAAGTTTAGCGAGGGATTGTCGGCCCATATAATTGGTAAACTGGAAGGCTATAACCCAGGTTGGTGTGTAAAAGACAGGATTGGTTTGTCTATGATTGAAACAGCCGAAAAAGAAGGAAAGCTGGCGGAGGGAGGAACGATTATTGAACCAACATCGGGCAATACCGGTATTGGACTGGCGTTGACCGCGGCGGTTAAAGGATTAGATATTATTCTGACCATGCCCTCTTCTATGAGCGTGGAGCGCCGTAAAATGTTAATCAATCTGGGTGCGAAGCTGGTGCTAACAGATGCTGATAAGGGAATGCCGGGTGCGATTGAAGAGGCTCAAATGCTAACCGAAAAAATTCCCGGAGCCTTCATGCCGCAACAATTTGACAATCCTGCCAATCCACAAATCCACTACGAAACTACGGGACCCGAAATCTGGCACGATACGGAAGGTCAAGTGGACATCTTTGTCGCAGGGGTCGGCACGGGGGGCACGGTAACCGGTGTTGGTAAATATTTAAAAGAACAAAATCCGGATATCCAAGTGATCGCTGTAGAACCTGAAGAATCGCCAGTCCTCAGTGGAGGCAAAATGGGGCCCCATATGATTCAAGGGATCGGTGCCGGATTCATTCCGGGCGTATATAATGGGGACTATGTTGACGAAGTAATCACCACCGATAGCCACGAAGCGATTAAAACCGCGCAGAAGCTCGGAACTTTAGAAGGCCTGCTCGTGGGCATTTCGTCAGGAGCTGCTGCACTGGCCGCCTACCGCGTAGCCATCCGTCCGGAAAACAAAGACAAAAATATCGTCGTCATGCAGCCGGATACGGGGGAACGATATATATCGACGCTTCTTTTTTATCATGATTAAACTGTTATACTCACAAACAACCGCAGGAAATAATTAGCTATTATGCAGTGGACCTTAGGTAAGAAATTCGTCAGCGAAGACGAGATCATCAAGGAAACAGGTCTCTTCCTAGATTATGATGAGATTGCCCGTAAAGGGGCTATGACCGCCGAAGAAAAAAATATTTCCAAGTGGTACGGTATTTATACCTCGCGCCAGCCCGGGAACCACATGGCCCGCATAGTGGTACCAGGTGGGGTCCTGACCTCCTCCCAGGCCCGGCGAATTGCCAGAATTTCAGAAGATTACGCACAGGGAAAATTGGCGATCACCACCCGGCAATGCATTCAACTTCACTGGCTAAAAGCTCCCTCACTGTCAGATATGATGCGAGGTCTGGCTGAAGATTCTTTAAGTACCTTTCATGGCTGCGGCGACGTTACCCGCAATGTCGCCAGTTGCCCATTGGCTGAGACCTGCAAATACAAGCGTTTCAATGTCTTACCCTACGCAAAGGACACCGCGCGCGTACTCACTGAAGCTCGCGATTTGGACAACCTTCCACGAAAGTTTAAAATCACCTTTTCCGGTTGTGGAGCCGGATGCGCCCAACCGTATATCAATTGCATCGGTGTAGTTGCCGTGGCCCGCAGGGGAGCGGATAGCAAAATTGAAAACGGATTCAAAGTCGTTATCGGGGGAGGCATGGGCTGGGCACCTTTCATTGGCAAGGAGCTTTTTTCCTTCGTACCGCCTTCAAAGATTGTCCAGATAAACAGGGCGATTGCTATACTCTTCAGAGACCATGGCGATCGCCGAGACCGAACTTTGGCCCGACTCAAATTCGTAGTATTTCGTAAAGGAATCGAAGAATGCCGCCGCATCGTTTTGGAAAACCTGACGAATGAAGGGGTGTCAACCAACGGAATCGAAACCGAAGACTTCGAAGATATCGGACCCGAATATCCCGACCGCCCACTACTTGAGGAAAATCCGATCGGTACCGACGGACGCACTACAGTTCGCGCAATGATTCCCAAAGGTGAACTGACCAATATCACTTTTAAGCGCATGGCGGAGTTGTCTGAGATTTACGGCAACAAACGTGTTTACCTCACCAATCGCCAAAATATCGAAATCCATATGGTCAAACCCGAGAAGGTTGAAGCACTCACCCAGGAAATTGAAAAGCTGGGCTTTGCAACATCGGGATTCTTTGGACTGCGCGATATTGTGCCCTGTGTGGGAACCACCTACTGTCCCAAAGCAGTGACAGAAACGCGCTCACTGTATGACCTGCTCATGCCAATCGTAACACAGGAGAAATACAAAGGGATATGGAATAAGGCGCTCATCAACATTACCGGTTGCCCAAACAGTTGTTCGCCCTACCGCATTGCCGATGTCGGATTTCGGGGCATGCGCATTCGCGAAAATATCGGTTCGACGGAAGCCTACGAAATTCGGGTTGGCGGCGAGCACAATCGCCTGGCTAAAAAGTTGGGCGAATATAAAAAAGAGGACTGCCCGCTTGTGCTTGAAAAAGTGCTGGATACTTTTTTAGAAATTCGGCAAGGCAACGAAACTCTGGCTGACTGTGTAGACCGTTTGGGGATGTAATCATGGAAGAAGACAAATCACTCGACGTGTTTCTAAAGGCCATTGAGGAATTGGATATCTCCTATGAGATGGCGCCAAATCCACAGGAGACTTCTATATTTACCGGAGCCGCAACTGAACCATTGGATTTTAAGACTTTTTATAAGGACATTCCTTGCCAGGAAGCTTGTCCGGCCAAAACCAACGTACCCGCATACATAGAAGCCATCGCCAAAGGTGATCCTGAAAAGGCTTACTTGATCAATCAGGAAGACAATGTTTTCTCAGGGGTTCTTGGACGAGTCTGCTCCAGACCATGTGAAGATGCCTGCCGGCACAATTGGACGGGAACGGAAGGACCCGTGCACATTTGCCATCTGAAACGTTCGGCATCTGACTACAAAGAAAATCCTCCGCAACCATTACCGGGCTGGTTTGAAGACACTGGCAAAAAGGTTGCCGTGATTGGGGGCGGCCCCGCGGGCTTAACCGCAGCCAGAGAACTCCAACGCTATGGCCACAGTGTCACCATTTACGAACGCGACAGCATTCTGGGCGGCATGATGGTACAGGGTATTCCTATCTTCCGCCTGCCTCGCGACACGGTGAAAGCTGAAGTCGATGCCATCATAGATAGTGGTATCGATGTGAAGTATAACACCTCCGTCGATGCGCAGATGATGCAGGGTATCATAAACGAGTATGATTCCGTGCTAGTCGCCGTGGGCTCTGTGCGACCATCCAATTTGAAACTTCCAGGATTGCCCGGCGACGGACACACAATATCAGGCCTGAAATTCATGTATGACTACAACATGGGCAAGATTGGCGACATGAAAGGTAAAAACGTCATTATCGTAGGTGGTGGGTTTACCGCTGTGGACTGCGGTCGTTCTTGCGCACGAGCGGCAAAACGCCTGGTCGGTGAAGAAGGATCCGTGACCATCATGTATCGCCGCACCGAAGCGCAAATGTCCGCCGATCCCGATGAAATAAATCAAATGCGATTGGAGGAGATCGAAGTTGAAACGCTCATGAATCCACTTTCTGCTCGAACTGAGAATGGAAAATTGGTCGGGGTCACTTTTCAAAGAAACACCTTGGATGATGAACAATCAGAAGGCGGAAAACCAAGAATCCATGCCATAGAAGGCACAGATGAAGAATACCCTTGTAATTTACTTATCATGGCTATCGGCCAAAGCCGGGAGTTAAATATTCTGCCGGATGGAGTCAGCCAAACGGAAGGGCACCACACTACCCACGATAGAGTCTACATGGCCGGTGACTTTAATTATGGCAGCCTCGACGTAATCACAGCAGTCAACGATGGCAAAGAGGTAGCCGAAAAGATCGACACTCAATTGATGGGCGAAAAACGCCGAAGCTCGCACATTGGTATCACGTTTTTGAATACAAATGGAGAAACTGGACGGGTTCGCGATCACGATATTCAATTCCCGGTCGCGATGCCAAAGCTCACACTATTCGAGCGCGATGGCACAAGCGAAGTTGAACTGGGCCACAGCCCGGATGGCACCCAACTGCACGCCACTCGCTGTTATTGGTGCCATTACAAATTCGAGATCAATCAGGACGCATGTATCCACTGCGACTGGTGTATCGGAGTAGCACCTCGTGATTGCATTAACCGAGTGTCGCAGCTATTCTACGACGAGGACGGTGCGGTTACATCGAACCTAGAAGCCAACCTGGCGAACGAGACCACTTACATCTGGATCGATAGCAACGAGTGCGTACGCTGCGGGAAGTGCCTACGCATTTGCCCCACCAGCGCCATCACCATGCGCAAGATGGAAAAATGCGATTGCAACTCCTCTGAACTTGAAGAGAAACAGAAGGACAACGTCCCTTACGGTGTCGTACAGTACGAAAAGTACTAGGGTGGCGTCCCACATAGGCTCGTTAAGGAATAGAGAATTTCTGCCAATATGCGTAGGAGCTGCTTTAGCTGCGATTTTTCAAAGGATAATAATCGTAGCTCCTAAAAATCAGTGTCATCGGTGATTGGAATCAATTTCTCCTATTTTCAGGCAGCACAAAAACTACTCCTTAATATAGTAGGCTTCTTCTTGCGGTTTGAGAGGCCGATTCATGTAGAAGGGTCTTCTTAAACCGTCCTTGCCAGGTCCGCTCTTGGTATCTGCCAACCACTCCTGGTAGACAGCCCGGCTTTTTTTAGTATCGACAAATATATCACCATACCGGTCGCCCTTATGTGCAGGTTCAACGGTGACTCGTTGATGCCAACAATGCATTCCACTGACAGGATCCGGATGCACCGGAAAAGTAAGGTTTTGGTTCACGCCGGTTTCTTTCCACCATATTTTGTTCGTGTCGCTGTCTGTACTCTCAAAGGGTTTCACACCTTCTTTTTCTCTAAATAAAAAAGTCCCGTTCTCACGGATTATATCAACGAGCGAGGTGGAAAATTTTTCTCCTCCGACATCGCGATGCACTCTCCAGCGCCCCATATGATGGGAACAACCGACGATGCCAGGATGAATGCCCTCAGTTTCCCAAACCCGGACGACGAAATAGCCAATGTCGGTACTCACGCGGGCTAATTCCCCATTCTTAAGGTTTAACTTTCCGATATCTTCCGGGTGCACCCAAAGCGGATTGTTGTGAGAAATTTCCTTTAACCACTTGGAATTCGCAGAACGCGTGTGAATCAATGTCGGCAAACGAAAAGTGGGCAAAAGAGTTCGCTCTCCTTTTTCCAAATCCAGGTTTCGCCAATGCACATGTGAACGAATGTAACCTGGAATGGTTTGGTCTTCGAAACCCCACTCTTTCAATACCGGGGAGTAAAACTCCAACTTTTTGCTGGGCGTTGGGAATCCGGCAGGTGTTGAGCCGTCTTCCATGGGAAGTCCATCGTCCTTTTCTGCCTCGTATCGGTTTTGCCCCTTGTAAGGCACATCGTAGACCCCATACTTACGCATGTATTTCAGCGGCGTTAAACCTTCCTTGTCCGCCTCTTCGGGAAGCCCTTCCACGTTATTAAAAATGTCGGCGTAATAGTTATCGATAGAAATTGGTTTGCCGTCGTTGTCTGCGAAGTACTCACGCAGGCCCAAGGAACCGTCGGGATCGATTTTGTTCGAAAGGGCTATCCAGAATTCTGCTTCCTCCCAGACTTCTCCCGGATTCGTTTCCCAGGTTTTCTCTTCGCCCTGCCTGGTACCCTCCTGGCGATAATATTCACGCATGACGGGTTGGCGAAAACCAATCCACGTACCCGCATGGGTTTCCTGACTCATCAGGTCGTGTCGCTCCGAAGCAAGTCCCATGGGCAAAACATAGTCCGCCCACTGAGCTGTTTCGCTCCAGGTCGGTGTAAGCGCTACATGACAACCGATGCTATCCTCATTCTCGAACATCTCAATCCACATGCAGCCATCAGGATTGGTCCAAACCGGATTGTAGACCCGGGTAAAGTAAGTATCGATTCTCTTCTTCTTTGTTTCTACCAGGTGTGGCAGAAGAAAACTCATTTCGTAATGAGAAAGTGGATACTCTCGGGGCCAAATCAGCTCGTTCCACTGTTTATGTGGAGATGGCATCGAACTTGGATGCGGACTGGCTTTATCCCAGCTGTTGGGGTTAACCCCACCAGGATGCCCAATGCTGCCGGTTAATACGTGTAAGAATACAAGCGCCCTGGCAGACTGCCATCCACCCTTATTGCCTGCTGCTGTATTCCGCCATAGGTGGCTGGAAAAATGCCTCCCTGCATTGGCAATCTCATCAGCGAGCTGCTGGACGGTTTCCGCGGGAATCTGGCATTCTTCCTCCACATATTCCGGTGTGTAGGATAAATAAACTTCGATCAACTTTTCTATAAACCGGTCAAAAGTGCCCGGACCTTTCGGATCATTTTCAGAAAGATAGTCCTGCCAGTTTACCCAACGCTTCACAAAATCTATGTTAATTCTACCGCTTTTGAGTAGATTTAATGCTATGGCTAACAAGAGTACCGGTTCAGACCCGGGCCAGGGAGAAACCCAGTAGTCAGCATGCGACGTTGTGTTGCTCAAACGCACGTCCAGAACGCCGATTTTGGCACCTCCTGATTTGGCATCAATAATACGTTGGGCGTGGGGATTAAAATAATGGCCTGTCTCAAGATGCGAACTCAGGAGCAAAATGAATTTCGTTTGTGAATAGTCTGGAGATGGCCGATCGGCACCAAACCATAACGAATATCCCAAACGCGCTGCACCTGAACAAACTGTTGTGTGGCTGTTATGGCCATCCACTCCCCAGGCATTGAGCATGCGGTAAACAAAGTGATCATCTCCGGGCCGTCCGACATGGTACATCACTTCATTGCGTCGCTCTTCTTCGAATGCCTTACGGATGCGTGACCCGAGATCATCCAAAACTTCATCCCAGCTGACCCTTTCAAATCGTCCGCCACCGCGAGAACCTACCCGTTTCAAGGGATATAGAATTCGTTCGGTATCTTGGATTTGGTTGATCGTCGCAGGACCTTTGGCGCAGGTTCTTCCGCGACTGCCAGGATGAACGGGATTTCCTTCAAATTTTTCTACTTCTTCCGTTTCCTTGTTAACAAAAGCCAGCAATCCACAAGCAGATTCGCAGTTGAAACAAATGGTAGGCACACATCGGTAGTGCTTTTCGATTTTCTTTTCAGGCCAGGCCTTACTATCCAACTCTACCCAGTCATCCCATTTGTTAGGTTTTGGGCCAACAGCAAGTTCCCAAGGAGATGTGCGATTGTACGACTCTTTTTGCTCACTCATCTTATTTTAAATCACAGATTACAAAGATCATATAACAAATAATGGCGAAGCTCCAAAAGGACGGGCTCGGAACTGAGGGATTGGATAATTGGAGTTTCAATCATTGGAGTTTATTTGAAATTCGTTATTTGCATTTTGCTATTTCAACTGATCGGTAATGCTTGCCCAGCCTTCACAAACAGATCCTCTTCATTCACCAGGCCGATCAGGGCAAAAATCCCAGACGGAATCACGAGTATGGGAATTCCTGTCAACAGCATGATTAATGGGAGAATAACTCCCAGTCCGATGCTGATTCCCCAATGCCGCTTAGCGTAAGGTCCATGGGTGATGAGCGCTGCTGCACGTTGGTATTCTTCTTCCCGATTTTTCGGAGCCAACTCTTTTTCACCAAACATGAAAAGCAAGTGAATCACCAAGGCTACTGCGAATCCAAAGCGCGCATAAGAAAGGGCGCTCGGATCCAGATTCCAGGAAACCAATCCAAGCAACACCAATATTTGATCAAGAATCAACACACCTGCACACCCAGCAAGAAAGGCGTGGAGAGTAAGCGATAATCCGAGATAACGTCTCATCCAAAGTGGCCGACCAAGGCACTGATGAAATAACCAGGCCGTATAAGAGGCCACGAATATTGCTGAACCGGCGGTTAATAATAGCAAAGCTTGAGCAGGATTAGTTCCTATTATCTCACCGACAGTACGCCCTCCAAAATGAGAAAATGTCCACAGTATCCCCCACAAGGTCATTAGAACTCCATAAATCAATATAGCCACTGTTCCCCGGCAAAGCCAGCTATTCCAATTCGGGCGCAGTAAGATATAGATAAAACGTGAGGGCTTTTTCAGATCGGCCAAAAGAAGTAATCCTGTGGCAGCCAAAAAAATGAGTGCAAATCCACCGCACAGGCCAGCCGCTGCGGAGGGTTCACCTCGAACCATACATAAAAACAGGGGGAAGGCGGCCAGGAAAAATCCGGCAGCCAATGACTTGGTTGTAAAGTAAGCTCCCACCTTCCAATCCCATAGGGGTTTCCTTGGAACGTCATAAACCGTACGGGCTTTCTCCTCCATGCTTTCCCGCTCCGCATGAAAGGCTTCAGCATCTTTAATTTCTCCATCTGGATTGTTGGACCAAATGTACCCAGAGGTCGCATTGGATTGCGTTGGAGTAATCGTATTGGGGTTTGCTTCTTTATAAAAGACGTTGGGAACCGTCCCGGCTTCCACTTTGCGGCCCTTTAAATCTTCAGCCTTGAGTATTCGAGAAACGTAGCTGAGGGGATCATCAAAATCACCCGGTATTATCGCCTCGGTCGGACAAACCACAGCGCAGGCGGGAGCTAAACCGATTTCGGCCCTATGATTGCAAAAGTGGCATTTCTCAGCGATTCCCTCATCTTCATTAATATAGAGGGCATCATAAGGGCAGGCCTGCATACACGATTTACAGCCAATGCAAGACTCGTGATTGATATCAACCACACCGTTCCCCAGCTTTTCCAAAGCGTTCGTCGGGCAGATATCTACACAAGGTGGTTTCGTACATTGGTTGCAGCGCAACACGGCAAAGGATCGCCGGACTTCCGGAAACACCCCCTCCTCAGTGTATTTCACCCAGGTCCTGAAATCGCCCAACGGAACATCGTTCTCCGATTTGCAGGCGATGGTACAAGCGTGACACCCGATACAGCGCGAATGATCTATAATAAAACCGAGCTGCATAGCCGCCTAAAAGCAAAAGGAATGTAGGATTGGTAGGTGAACACGAAAGCTATTCAACAAGCATTATTTGTAGCGAAGAACAAAACTTTGGCAGCTCTGTTTTCCATGCCAATATTAAATTATCCAAAAATGGACTTTCTTTGCCCAAGAAAAATCCAACCGTTTAATGATTGTATCGTCAGTAATAATAATCCCCTTGCTCGACCGGATACCTACAAGCTTACTGAAATGTTGTCACAAACCCCTTATAAACTAAACGCGCTACTGCAACTGAGTTCCACTCAAAACCACTGCTCGCAGGAAAGAAATCGATGGTTTCAAAACAACCAATGGGACTAACGATCCATGCTGAATATTTCCGCAGCCTTCGATTTCGGAAATAGGACGTTTCCCCAGCCTGGCGAAGTACAGGTGATTCACGCCTTTCGCGATCAAATGATACTCCATCTTGGAGGAGAAGATACGGGCGGGGAGTTTAAGACGTGGACGAATGTTACCCCTCCGGGCGGAGGACCACCTCCCCATCATCACGGCAATGAGGATGATTGGGGTTGGCTTCTCTCTGGTTCGGCAGAATCCTTAATAGATGTAGAGCGGAAAGAATTGCCTGCCAAATCTGCTATCTTTATGCTTCCAAGATCAATTCACAGCTTTAGCAATCCAAACGAAGAAGAGCTGAGCATGTTGATCCAAACTATGCCGTGAGTAGTTTGCCGGTGGGGTCCACCTGACATGGGAAAAAATAATTGAGATCAGTGTCCGCTATAGGATCCACTAACATCAGCCGCAATTTTGGCTGGAAGCACCGTATCCTAATCGTCGGTAAGCCGCGTTTCGGCACCCACGTCTTTCAGAAACCCAGTCAGCATTGTTTCGAGTTCACGAGCTTTGCTTTTCATCTTTTTCGACAGGTCCTTGGCTTCGGAAAATTTGAAAAAAATCGCGCTGAGGAAAGTGCCGGCAAACAAGCATCCCAGTATGGACCGAATTCCCGAACATGCATCCTCAACTCCAACCCGACCCGTTGGGAGCAACAGGGTGTTGCTTTGCTGAACCAAAGCATAGCCACCGATCTCATATCACAACTGCCACAATAAGCACTAAATAACCAAAAGCTTAGTCCTCACGGCGTCCCCACCAATAGGTCCCACGTCACAAAAGCCCCAAAACCGCGGCAAGCGTCAATGTATAGGAAAAAAGCGAAGTAAATCCTTTTAAACCGTGAATGTATCGTTCAAGGACGCTCAAGAAAACGCAGCAGAAGAAAAAACCGGATGTCCATTGAACGTAAGCTCTAGGAAATCAGTCTTATAAAGACACCTAAAACTCTGGAATCTACGTTAAAAATTGCATAAAACTTGGAATTTGTGGCATTTACAAATTTAAGAAATAGGTTGCTTATGGCCACATTTTACGCACCGTGTTCGCGTTTTTTACGGAAATAGTAGTTAGCTCCCGACCAATTTCCATTCCTACGAAGATGTCGAATCCTTATGATCACCTGCACGCTTACTGGCGTATGGAGTACATAGAAACTCCGGAGGCCTTGAAGGGTAAAAATCCCTTTGTAGTGTTACCCAAAGTGGAAAACGAACGGGAATCCTTGGTGCTGTACCGAGGAGATACTGGGTATTTGATATTGAACAGATATCCATACAATGCAGGTCATTTGCTGGCGTTACCTTACCGAGAAGTTGCCGATCTGGAGAGCCTCGATTCCGAAGAACGCTCAGAATTTCTGGATCTGATTATCAAGGCCAAAAAAATCCTTACACATGCCATTCAGCCGGACGCATTTAATATTGGTATCAATCTGGGCCACTCAGCCGGTGCTGGCATTCCCAGCCACCTGCATGCCCACATCGTGCCGCGTTGGGATGGGGATACGAATTTTATGCCCGTGATCAGCCATACGCGTTTGCTGCCCACCGCCCTGGAAACCATGTGGGACCGCCTGAAACAGGCCGTCACCGAATTGGAGCTCTAACCATGTCGACCGCCGAAAAAACGATTCACTTCTCCACGCCTCGCGCGGCCAGTCAGATATACTGCGGCCATGTGGAGCATTTGAATGAGGTGGAACAGAAGCTAGGAGTAGAGCTCGTAGCAAGGGACGATTGGATTCAGATCTCCGGTCCGGACGAAGCTGTAACCAAAGCGGAGTCATTTTTCGAATTTCTCGAAAAAGCCAGAAACCAAGGAATGGGAATTCGCAAATCGGACTTTTTTGTAACGCTTCAGCAGGTTATCGAAGGACGCATCTCAGCGCTGCAGGACCTGATACAAGATCCGCTAGTGTTGAAATTTCCCAAGCAGAAAATCATTCCCAAGACCCTGAACCAGAAACGTTACCTGGAATCGATTTTTAACAACGAGGTCGTATTCGGAATCGGACCTGCAGGAACCGGTAAAACCTTTCTCGCAATGGCCGCAGCGATTGATTCGTTGCTGAAGGGCGAAATTGAAAAGATCATCCTTACGCGCCCCGCGGTGGAAGCCGGCGAAGCCCTAGGGTTCCTGCCGGGCGATCTGACAGAAAAAATTACCCCTTACCTGCGACCGCTCTACGACGCCATCCACGAAATGCTCGGCAAAGAAACAGCCGAAAAACTCATGGATAAAGGGGTCATCGAAATCGCACCATTGGCTTATATGCGCGGTCGCACTCTTTCCCGGGCGTTTGTCATACTAGATGAAGCCCAAAACACGAGTCCGGAACAAATGATGATGTTTTTGACCCGGCTTGGAGACAACAGCCGGATGATCATAACCGGGGATATCACGCAAGTGGATCTGCCGCGCAACAAAGAATCCGGACTCCGCCAAATCACTCATATCCTCGAGAATATCACGCAAATCGTGCTTTTTTACTTCGAAAGTTTTGATGTTGTGCGCCACCCGCTTGTGCAAAAGATTATAGAAGCTTACGAACAGTTTCGATCGGAAGGTCATTCCTGAGAAACTGCCGAAGCCTGCTTGAACAGTGAAACTATTCAGCAAGAGAAAACAGAAAACTGATACGCCTTCGCCATCGAGGCGAAAAAGGCGCACAGTTCGTCAGACCTGGACCAAAACCTTTTTTGCAGGTAGTCCGATTATTACGGCACTGATCCTCGTAGGCTGGGTGATCCTGACCATTTTGATGGCCTTCACCGGAGTCACCCCGGCGGGCATTCAGGTGTTACCGGATCAGGTCTCAAGGGTGCGGGTTGTGGCTGAGACAGATTTCAGTTACATTAGTGAATTGCAATCGGCCCAACGGATCGAATTGGAAAAACAACGCATCCCACCCGTCTACCGCATGAACATGGAGCCCTATGAGATCTTTAGAGCTCAAATCCTGGAATTGCTCGAAGGCATCAATGAGCTGGAAATTGAAACAGCCGATCTGGAATCGGAAGAAAAACTGGAAGAGGTAGAAGGATTTACACTGGCTTTCGAGGAACACACCAAGGTACGCTTAAACCGGGAAGATGTATTGGTCATTCTGGCCCGCAGTGAGACCGAAGACAGGAAGACCATCATCGACAACGCGCTTATATCCGTAAGAAGGATACTGGATGGTGGCATCTTCGACTCCACCAACGCAGTGCTTTCCATGGATCCGAAAAATCTGAATTTTATCTACGTGCAAAGCGAGACCGGCCAGATCCGGCGGCTCGACATTCAAAGCCAAGACGAAGCATTCAGCAGTTTGAAACGGGACTTTACCTATTTCGATATCTCCCAGGATTTAAATATCGCCCTATCGCGTATCATGAGCCAGGCCATCAAGCCTAACCTTAAATACGATCAGGCATTGCATGAACTGGCCCGAATAGAGGCTGAAGAGAATGCGGAACCGGTTAGAATCGATGTCTTGGCCAGCGAGATTATCATTGAACCGGGTGAAACGGTACTGCCGCTCAAGTATGAAATGCTTCTCGCATACCAAGACTTTCTTTTACAACAAGATGCCACTTACACCTTTTCGCTGGGCCGTAGCTTTTGGGAAAAAGCTTTGATTACATCCCTCCTGGGAATCGCCGTAGTTGGCTACCTAACATTGGCCGGATGGTCGAGCCTTACGGACAATCGACGTGTCAGTTTGCTCTTCCTTGTGATTCTTCTCAACATCGCTATCACCCGATTGATCCTTTCCGTCGCAGGCAATTCCCCTGAATTGTTTGTCATGTTAAGGTACATGATTCCGGTTTACCTGGGACCGATCCTGGTAGCACTCCTCATCAATCAGCGAGCAGCGATCTTTGTTGCAGCGGTCATCTGTTTCATTACCAGCCTGATGTTCGGAGAATCGTTCATTCTCATGTCAGTAATGTTTGTAGCCAGCATGGTAGCGATACTATTTTGCAAAGATGTTAGCAAACGGGGGCAAATTGTCCGTGCTAGTATTTTCGGTGGGACGACACTGGCAGTAGGAACATTCCTTCTCGGCGTGCTGAATAATGTAAGCTGGGTGTCCATAGGCTGGGAAATGCTTCTGTCAATCGGCGTGGGCGCCGGAACCGGCATGCTCGTGATTGGACTGCTTCCTTTTTTTGAAAGTATTTTCCAGCTCACCACAAACATCACTTTGCTCGAATTGACGGATTACAACCACCGATTACTGAGACGTTTGCAGCTGGAAGCTCCCGGTAGTTATCACCACTCCCTGATGGTTGCCAACCTGGCGGAAGCAGGTGCCGCGGCGATTGGCGCCAATCCCCTGATATGCCGGGCTTGTTCGCTCTTTCATGATATCGGAAAACTAGTTAAACCCGAATACTTTGCTGAGAACCAGCGCGATGGTGAAAACCCATTAATTTTGCAAAACCCATCGATGGCGGCATTGGTCATCAAGAGTCATGTTAAAGAAGGGGTCAGTCTGGCTCTCCGTAATAAGCTTCCTGGGATCATCATCGACGTCATCAAGCAACACCACGGCACCTCGCTCATCACCTATTTTTATGTACAGGCTCTGAAGGGAAAAGCAAACGAGCATGGAAATAAAATACGGGTTGAAGAATCCACCTACCGCTACGACGGTCCGAAACCTCAGTTTATTGAAAGCGCAGTCATATTTTTTGCCGATGCTGTAGAGGCAGCCAGTCGCTCACTCCGCAAGGTTACACCTCAAAGCATAAGCGAGCTTATCGACAAGATTTTCGAAGACCGGATTGCCGACGACCAGCTTAGCGAATGCCCGCTCACTTTCGAACAGATCAAGAAGATCCGCAACAGCTTCTCATTTTCACTGTTGAACACCCTGCACAGCCGCATCGAATACCCTGATAAGGATAAAGCGAAAGCAGAAGCCGAAAATGGCAACCGGAAAAAAGAGAAAAGTTCAGATATTCAGTCCCTGCAAAGCGCTTGAGTTTGATGCCCAAGCCCTGGAGAGCCTTTTTCATTTCCTGGACGAAGCCGCACCCCACTCCATAACTGAGGGTGATCTGTCTCTGGTCCTGCTAAGTCAGGAGAGGCATTCTCAACTTCATGCCGATTACCTGAACGACCCATCACCAACGGATGTAATCACCTTCCCTGGTGATCTGGATGAAAAATTAGCCGGAGAAATCTGCGTCTCCATTGACACGGCTTACAGCTATGCAAACAATCATCAGTTGAATTTCTCCTCGGAGCTGATTCTTTATTTCATCCACGGTTGGCTGCACCTTGCCGGATTTGAAGATCACTCTGAAGAGGGCCGCCAAGCCATGAAGAAAGAGGAACAAGTAATTATGCATTTATTGGAAACAAACCACCAAGTCCCCCTGTTTAAATATCAACCGAATGAGTGAAAAATATTCAGTGATACGCTCTCTGAGGAATGCCTTTTTGACAGGGCTTCTCCTGCTCACCCCTCTTGGAGTAACCCTGTGGATAGGCCATTGGCTGGTGAACACGATTGGGGGGCCTTTCAGCAACAATCTTCTCATTTTTATACCCGAAGAATGGAGACAGATCGAAAACCTCCAGATCATCTGGAACATACTGGCTACGCTTATTTTGGTTTCAGGTATTACCTTCCTGGGTTATTTGTCGCGCTACTTTGTTGGACGTTGGGCTCTCCGCATAACAGAGAACATTTTGAACAAAGTGCCCTTCATTAACACGGTTTACAAAACGGTGAAGCAAATCGTGGAGACATTTTCGACCCAGCACAAAGCGGTATTCAAGAAAACGGTACTTCTTGAATATCCCCGGAAAGGTATCTGGGCGGTTGGGTTTTTAACCAGTGAGACTCAGGGAGAACCGCAGCTTAAGACCCAACGTGAACTGCGAAATGTATTTGTGCCCACTACGCCCAATCCGACCAGTGGGTTTTTATTGATGATTCCAAAGGAGGACGTACGGGAATTGGATATGTCAATTGGAGATGGAATGAAGCTAATCATATCAGGAGGAGCAGTTGCACCACCATACCCAATAGAGAACGAAGGTGAAACCGTCCAAATTGAGAATCCTAAGGAAGAAACAGTAGTATAGTTGTAAGCCCATGGCTGGACGAACGGTTCAGGTCTCAGGAATCATTTTAAAAAAAGAACCTTCGGGAGAATTGTTTTTCAGGCTGTATTTGCTAAGCCCTGCCCAGGGCAGCGTCATGGCCATGCTACGTCGCCCCCAAAGGAGTTCGAATTCCCCCTTGCCAGACCTTTTTGACCAAACTGAAATCGTTTTGGAGCAAAAGGAAGACAGCTCATTCGGTTTTGTTAAGGAGCTGAAAATCCTCAAACAAAGACGAGGTTTGGCAAAATCGTTCATCGCTCTGGAACTCGCCTGTGAACTGGCAACTATTCTCCTGAAAAATTCACCCAAAGAAACTGCAGCTGAATCAACCTTTCAACTTTTGGAACGAGGGCTGCAAGCCTGGGAAAAAAGACAGAATCCGGAAGCGGTATTTTTTAAGTGCCTCTTTGTATTCGCGCGGGATGAAGGCTATCCCATCAAGCACGACTGGTTTGAAAAACTGAGCCATCATGACCGCGTTGAAGTAGCTTCGATCCTGAATATCCCAACAGCTGCGCTCGACTTGAAACCGGAAGTTGTTCGCAAATGGAATGACCAATTGAAACACTATGTGCAGCACTACACAGATATATTGCTATAACTCTAATGCAAGTCGACTATTCAGCAAAATCCGTAACGATTAGCGTAGGTGAATTAGCTGATTTCCGGACGGGCCCAGGTCAACGCCTGCAAAGACGGCCTGGTAGATGGCGTACGCAAGTTGGCATTGAGTGGCACCAGGAACAGGAAAAAGAGTCTCGACAATCCGGTGAAAAAGGCCGCTACGAAGTACCACTAAAAGTCAACTGGCCATACAAGGGCTGGCTGTTTAATATCCAGGGACGCATTGACCAATGGATCGAGCAGAAACACGATGTTCTGATTAGGGAAATCAAAACAACTTCCCATGAGCTTCCCGCGGAAACGGATGAGCTAGTCAACGTCTACAAATCCTATTTTTCCCAGCTAGGAACATACCTGGCCCTGCTGCGCCAGAAATCGGAGGAGAATCTAAATTTTACCGGCGAATTGCTATTTATCAACATTAATGACGGGATTCGGCAGCACATATCAGACGACCAGCATTGCATCGATCTCTTCAATACACAGTTGGAAATCCTTTGGTCATTTCTGGAAAACCAGAAAAACCGTCAAAAAACATTCAAGAGCCAAACACCCATTATTGCCTACCAATCCCTTCGGGAAGGCCAGGAAACAATTCAGGAAAGCCTGAGTAAAGCTACCGATACAAGCCCAATTGTATTGTTTCAGGCGCCCACAGGTTTCGGAAAAACAGGAGTGGCCCTTGAGTACTCACTCAACCAGGTAATCCAAGGCACCTATCAGCGGATTCTTTATCTAACCAGTAAGGGGAGCGGTCAAACCCAAGTCATGGAACAACTAAACCAAATGCTTCCAAAAGATGCCGGACTCTCGAGCCTTCAAATAAGAAAGAAGGATGAGCTGTGTGCGTCACCCCGCTGTATATGTAATCCGGAAGACCTCCGATTAAGAGTGGGTGACCGCTGGAAGAATTGCGGCCTCTCGCCTTACTCCTTTTTAGAAAGTCCGACAAACCAGCCGAATCGATTCCGCGAAACAGGCGAACGGGAATCGATCTGCCCTTATGAGCTCATGCGCGCGACCATGCCCTATGCTGAATTGTGGGTTGCAGACGTCAATTACCTCTTCTCTCCGCAAAACCGCAGTTTATTTTTCCAGCAGCCAGGGTTTGACCTCTCGAAAAGCCTGCTTATTCTGGACGAAGCCCACAATCTGCCAAGTAGGGTGGCCGATGTATTCTCGTATCAGGTATCCCATGACGTGGTGGAACAATTGCATGCTGAGCTGCAATTCGCGAATGGTCACCCGGCAATCCGCAAGGCACTAGAACAATGGCTGGATCTTCTGGAAAAAATTGAACCCAGCGAGGGACTCGAAGATTACGTGAACTATGGTGCCCGAGACTGTGCTGAAACTCTCGCTGCAGCTTTGCAACACCATCCGCTGAATTCAAAATTATTACCTGAGGAGACCTTGATGGCCATTTGGGAGCTATCGGACACGAACCTGTTTTTCCGGCTCGAATACCTCGAACGCCTCGTTTGGAGCTCAAAGGCGGGAATGCTGGACTTAAGCTGCCTGGATGCACCCACCGAAATTGGCTCCATCCTCCAACAATCCCCCCAAGTAATTGCCATGTCGGCGACCCTGGAACCGCAACCCTATTTCTTAAAACAATTCGGTTTGCTGGAATCGAAATCTAAACCCGCTTGGGTCGAAGCCAGTACTCCCTGGAGAAACAAGGCTTACGACAGCGCTGTGGACGTTCGCGTAGATACCCGCTACATGTCCCGAAACCGGCACGCCCTAACCACCGTGGAAACCCTCGCGCATTGCGTTCAGTCGAGCTCCAAGCCGGTAGTGTCATTCTTTCCTTCCTATAAATACGCGAAGACAATCCAGAAGACATTCGAGAACAAGTTTCCTCACTTAACCCTAAGGCTGCAAGATCGTGGCGGATCACCTGAACAACACGCTCAGTTTATAGAAGATACGTTGGGCGAAGCGGATCTGATTTTTCTAATTCTTGGAAGCGCCTTTGCCGAAGGTATCGATCATTTGGGCGGAAAGGTTGATCTGGCGGTAATCGTCGGACCCGCCTTACCCGAGGTAAACGCTCTCCAGAAAAAACGAATGCGTGCCCGAAAAGATCTCGGCCAAGAAGCCGCTTTTAAGGAAGTCTATCAGATACCTGGCATGCAAAAAATAAACCAGGCCCTGGGCCGCCTGGTCCGCGGACCCGGCCAGACCGCGCGCATCCTGTTTCACTGCAGCCGATTCGCTCAAAAATCCTACCAATCCTTGCTCTTGGCAGATTTTCAAACCGAAGCTCGCATTGCCGTAACAAGTGACCTCCATTCCTGGTTGAACCAAAGCTGATTTTCCCCGATATTCCGGAAGTTTCAGGTTGCGAATTTCAGGGTATCATGTTTTGAATAAAGGCCAACTCCTCCGTTTTAGCCCTATAGATTAAGCGGCCCTCTATATACCTACCGAACTACACCGTCTAGGAGGAGACTACTCACTGCGGTCACGATGAATAATAAATTGTATGTTGGGAATTTGAATTACGCTGTGACCCAACAAGATCTCACCGATTTTTTTATGACGGCCGGTGCCGTTTTGGAGTCCATTGTGATCATTGATCGAGGCACCGGAAATTCACGAGGATTTGGTTTTGTAACCATGTCCTCCGAAATGGAAGCCCTGGATGCTATCGAGCAGCTCAACGAGCATGAACTATTAGGCTGGAAAATTAAAATAAAATTGGCCCTCGCACGTGAAGCCCGGCCACAAAGATCCTTTGACGACAGAAACAGGGGCCGTGGTGGTTGACCGCACCGATCCTACGGCGACAGAAACCGGCAAAACCATGGGCAGGGTGATCACAGGCGATCAGAGAGAGCTACCGGGAGGGCTGAAGATCAGCCGGTTAAGGTCTCGATATTATTCAGCCCGGTTTTCAAAGAGACTTGATTCTCGGTTCAGTTCGGGGAAGGATAAGTATCCGCTATGGAACTTTTGTATGCTCTTGGGAAGCTTTATCCTTCCACTCGTCTATTTACCAGAAAATCTCAACTGGTAGCCTACGAGTCGGACGGGTTGACAGCTTTTCGCGCTGAACCGCTCGCCGTGGTCGTTCCCGAATCGCAGGAAGAAGTAATCGAAACGGTTCGATTATGCTACCAATCCCAAACACCCTTCCTCGCTCGAGGCAGCGGAACCAGCTTGTCAGGAGGATCCATGCCGGTGGAAGGAGGAATTGTCATCACTCTGAACCGGCTCAATCACATCCTTAGAATGGATCCGGAAAACCGCCTGGCCGTAGTTGAAACAGGAGTAGTCAATTTGAAAGTCAGCCAAGCAGCGGCGCCCCATGGACTGTACTATGCGCCGGACCCGAGCAGCCAACAGATTTGTACCATTGGCGGCAATTTGGCATTTAACTCGGGTGGAGCCCATTGCCTCAAATACGGAATGACTGCAAACCATGTCTTAGGGATAAAGGCCGTGTTGGCCGACGGAGAAGTCGTTGAATTGGGTAGCGAATCAGCTGATACGGTTGGACCGGATGCCGCCGGATTCTTTTGTGGAAACGAAGGGCTGTTTGGAGTGGCTCTGGAAGCTACCCTGAGGCTGACTCCAAAACCACAACGCTATTGCACAGTCCTGGCAGCCTATGATTCATTGGAAAAAGCGGGCCATGCCGTATCTGTCGTGGTAGAATCCGGATTACTCCCAGGCGCCATGGAAATTATGGACAGGCTATCGATGGACGCTGCCGAAGCAGCTGTCAAAGCGGGATACCCAAAGGACGCCCAAGGACTGTTAATCACGGAATTGGAAGGCGAGAAAGAAGCAGTTGAAGAAGATTTTAAACAACTCCTTTTCTTGATCGAGAAAACGGGTGCCTACGAAACCCGGATCGCAAAAGACGAAGAAGAACGTCTAATGATCTGGAAGGGGCGCAAGAGTGCTTTTTCGGCTGTCGGACAATTATCACCGGATTACCTGGTTCAAGACGGAGTGGTTCCACGTTCCCGCTTGGGCGAGGCTCTCGCCAAAATTAAGGAGTATAGCAAGGAAGCCGGCATAGCGGTAGCCAATGTGTTCCATGCCGGAGATGGAAACCTTCATCCACTTATCATGTTCGACGGCAAAAAGGATGGGACACTGGAAAGAGCGGAAGCACTGGCAGGTAGGATTTTAACCATGTGCGTTCAAATGGGAGGTTCCATTACCGGAGAACACGGCGTGGGAGTAGAGAAAAAGAAATACCTGCCGGAAATGTTTTCGGAAATTGATATCGATTGCATGAAACGTGTCCGCCGAGCGATTGATCCGCTTGAAATCGCCAATCCAGGCAAACTATTTCCAGGTGGAGAGGCTCCGGCGCTTACTACACACGGAGCACACCCTCTGGAAAAAGCCGGCATCATATCCCGGGAATGAGCGGCGACCAAGAAACCGCAACTCCACAATCGGTGGAAGAAATAATCGATCTCATAAGGTCGGGTTCCTCCTTGATTCCTCGTGGCGGTAAAACCAAACCCACACTTTCGGCTGCGAACACTAAAGTTTCCACGGTAGACATGAGGTCCATGTCCGGGATAGTGGAGTATTTACCATCCGAATACACCATAACCGTAAAAGCTGGAACAACGCTTCAGGAACTCATTAAGGCCCTTGCGGAAAACAGACAATACCTGCCATTTGATCCGACCATGGCAGAACAAGGAGCCACCATCGGAGGCACTGTAGCATCGGGCATATCCGGGCCTGGAGCCTATCGTTACGGTCCCATAAAAGACTTTATCATTGGAGTACGCTTTATCGACGGCGAAGGAAACCATGTTCAGGGAGGCGGCAAGGTTGTCAAAAACGCGGCAGGATTCGATTTTCCAAAACTGTTCAACGGAAGCCTCGGTAGAATGGGCATAATGACGGACCTGTCCTTCAAGGTGTTTCCCGAACCCCCGTCCTATGCAACATTAGAGGCCAAAATGGACTCCTTTGAAGATGCCATAACCGTTCTCCCGAAATTGAAAGGCTTTGATCTGGAAGGTGTCGAAATTGACAATCACCGGATCCTCTACCTGCGGCTTGGATACCAGAAGCCCACCATGGCATCCAGAAAAGAAAGCCTCGAGAACCTTATTGGGAAACCGATGAAATTAACAATAGGAGCCCGGGAACCGGAAACTTGGAGCAGATTCAAAGCCTTCGACTGGTCCGATCCGGAGGGAATATTGATAAAAACAGTCATCCATACCACTTCAGCCGTGAACGTACTGAAATCACTGGGAAACAGTAACTGGAAAATCCATTTTTCGAACGGCGCAAAATCCATTTTTCTAGGGGGGGATGCTTCGGCAGATCCGGAAGAAATCGATCACATACTGAGCCAATATTCACTACCCGGATTGCAGCTAAGAGGAGAATGTATAGCCCACCCGCTCCTGGGCCATCATGTAAGCCTGCCCTTTATAGGTAGAATTCAAAAGGCGCTGGATCCAAAAAAGGTTTTTCAACCGTTTCCCATCAAGGAAGCCCTGTCGGCCTGACCTGCATGCAACACGTCATCGATAAGAAATCGCTCGGCCCCAAAGTAAATGCCCTTACCCAAGGCGTCGAGGCTTGTGTACATTGCGGGTTTTGCCTGCCGACTTGTCCTACCTATGACACTCTGGGAGCGGAAATTGATTCTCCACGCGGACGCATTTTCCTGATGAAGGAGGTACTGGAAGGATCAGTTCCCATGGAAGAAGCTCTCGATCCTATAGACAACTGCCTGGGCTGCGATGCTTGCGTAACCGCATGTCCCTCCGGGGTCGAATACGACCACCTCATAACGGCTTTTCGGGCCAAGGCTGAGAAGGAACGGAGAAAACCATTGGGCCGCCGTATTCTTCGCAGTATGATTTTGAACACGCTTCCGTATCCCTACAAAGCAAGGTTGGCTTTCAAGATGGGGAAACTGGCCATACCACTAAGTGCGATTCTTCCGAAGAGTTTAAAACCAGCACTCGGGTTGCTCCCCCGATCACTGCCAGCGAAAGATTCAATTCCGGAAATCTATCCGGCCAAAGGTGAAAAACGAGGACGAGTGGCTCTTTTGGCCGGTTGCGTCCAACAGGTGCTGGCCCCGGAAATCAATCGAGCCTCTCTGGAGGTACTGAGCGCGAACGGCATAGAAACGTTTATTCCTAGGGACCAGGCCTGTTGCGGTGCCTTAGCCCTCCACACAGGGGTAGAAAAAGAGGCGCGTAAAACTGCACGTCAGCTCATCCAGTCCATCCCGGAGAATATGGACGCCTTGATCACTAATGCAGCGGGGTGTGGTTCGGGAATCAACGAGTATTCCATTTTATTTGCTGGTGAGAAGGAGGAATCGGAAGCACGCACCCTCGCCGGGAAAACAAAGGACATCAGTACCTACTTGAATGAAATCGGATTGCTTTCCCCACCTGAATTGCCCAAACCCTTGCGTGTTGTTTACCATGATGCCTGTCACCTAGCCCATGCTCAAAAGGAACGAAAAGCCCCGAGACTCCTTTTGAATGCTATTTCTAATCTCAGTCTCCTAGAACCACCTGATTGGGAAATCTGCTGTGGGTCGGCTGGTATATACAATATAGAAAAGCCGGAATTGGCCAAGCAATTGGGGCAAACCAAAGCCCAAAACCTGCTTTCCACAGAACCTGACGTAGTAGCATTGGGGAATATTGGGTGCATGACACAAATAGAAAAGCACCTGGAATCGTACGAATCACCACCTCCGGTCCTCCACACGGTTCAAATATTGGCAAGCGCTTACAACCAGGATTCCTAAACTTACTGTAAAGTCCTCTAAAAGGAAAGATCACAAGCGAAAACCAATAATTAAGCGGGCTTTTTTGTATATCTGATCGGATACTGAGAGGACGTAAAGCGGGTGTAAAAAAGAACTTTACGATGTAAATCCCAACCTAAATGCGACCCTTATTATTCGGTTCTGATGACCGCTCCACCCAAAAAAGAATCATCATGAAATCAAAGTTATCACCTTCGCAGCCATTTTGGCATCATCATTTTCCCCTTAACAGTGCCTACACCCCGGATCCACGGGAAAGGCAAATCGTCGCGCATGCCTGATTTTGGAAGCAGCCAATCAAGGAGAAGAGGGAATGATCGCGATGGCCAATGTGATGGTGAACCCAGCAAACGGGGAACATAACCGAATATTTCAGGAAGTCAAAAAACCCTGGATCAAGAGCAAATCTATCTCTCCGACTTCCTTGCAACGTTGTCCTCGGCCCAGTCCCGGAAAACTTTCAGGGTCAGTGAATCACTGTCAAAGCGCCAATTCAGTTCTGATTTTCGGGGATTGTAGTGATTGAAGTAGATGAATCCTTCAATTCGATCGTCCTGACTCACTTTAGTGAGGAAATCTTTAATCCAAACCGGTTTCCGACGGTCGTCAGCACATCCGACTTCTGAAATCCAAATGGGTTGGTTGAACTTGGTACAGGCCCGAATGGTTTTTTCGAAAACCTGTTCATAACTTTGCCATTTGTGCCATTTGTGCCATTTGTCGTGGTGATACCCGAAATTGTAACCATCAATCCCAATTGTATCTGCATACTGCGCACCGGGATAATAGTTGTAGAGGTCATCTTTGGCGGTGCGCTTATCCCATAAAACGTTGGGCGAAAACATCCATTTCACATTGTAGCAACCTACTTCACGGAAAATGTCATGCGTACGCTTCCATGCCATGACAAATTTTTCGGGTTGGGATCCCTTGGAAACCAGTCGCCATTCATTTCGAAGCCAAACCGAAGCATAACCTCCAGGCCACACTCCTTCGCATTTTCGGACCATTCACGGAAATACTCATCAAACTCGCCCTTTACAACTTCATCGAGATAGCCGGTATCTCCCCAACGGCTGATTTCCAAACTGATTACAGGAGTCATTCCCCGGGCATGTGCGTTTTGCACGCGCTCAGTAGGGAAATTGCTCCCGTAGTGCAGGTCGCGAAAAAACAAAACAAATTGGGGATTGGTCCCAAGATCTACCCTGGCCCTGTCCAGTCGCTCTTCCCAAGAGTAACGGCGAGTCAGCATCTCATAAATCCCCAGGGCACATGCCGCATGCCTTCAGCCTTGGCGGACCGGTTAGCCAAAAATCCGTCAGAGAACGGTTAGAGACACCACAAGGATGAATTTTTTTTGGAGGGCATAATCAACTATAGAGAAAACTGGAAAATCTGTCGGCAAGTTCCGAATAAAAAGGTATCGGCTAGACACCATCTTTAATCCGGGTCTCCAATCCGGATTTTTACTCTCTAACCATTCAAGCTTTGAATACACTTTAAGAGCGTCATAGTCCCAAATTATTTCACTTAAAACTGAATTCTTTCTCAAAAATGGGATGCGGATAGTTTTCAGATCAAGGATTCGAGACCAAAACAACTCGAAAAAACAATTATTAGCGTGGCCGCAGCGCTTGAAAATCGAATGATTACATTCCTCAATACAGACTATGAGTATCAAAATATACACCTACAAAAAGTGCAGCACCTGCCGTAATGCCACAAAATGGCTTAATAAAAAAGGCCTGCTCTTTGAAGAGCTTCCGATTCGCCAGACGCCCCCAGAAAAGAAGGAATTGGAAACGATGTTGGAAGCCTATGACGGAGAGCTGAGGCCCCTTTTCAACACTTCAGGAAGGGACTACCGAGCCCTGGCCTTGAAGGACAAGATTCCAACGATGTCCAAACAGGAGGCCTTCAAGCTTTTGACTGAAAACGGTAACCTAGTTAAAAGACCTTTTCTACTGTCTGACTCCTTCAAAGCAGTGGGTTTTAAGTCATCCACCTGGGAAGCGTCTCTAGATTGAGGCTCCGAATGGGGCCGGTAAAAACGGCTAAGCCAAAACGGGGCCGCACCGGCCAACGGAAGGCAGAGCATCAACCATCCACAAACAGAACTGAGTTTAACTAGAGTCATGGGAATTCGTATAAATGACGATTCCCGATACCCATCTATTCAAGCAAATGTGAAAATCTACGAATCGGCAAGAGATACAGACTCGATAAAAACTGGGTCAACGGGGACGTCCCGATGCAACCCTTTGCTGCCCGTAGGCACAGATTCGATGGCATCTACCACTTCCGTGCCCTCGACCACTTTTCCAAAGACCGCGTAACCAAAATCACGTCCATCGTGATTCAGGAAGTCGTTGTTGGCAGTGTTGATAAAGAATTGAGACGTAGCCGAATCCACTACCTGTGTCCGCGCCATGGCGACCGTATAACGTTCATTTTTTACCCCATTGCCCGCCTCGTTTTTAATTGGAGATTCCGTATTCTTTTGCTCCATGTCAGCGGTGAATCCTCCACCCTGTACCATGAAGTTCGAGATGACACGGTGAAATATGGTGCCGGAAAAAAAATCCTTTTCCAAGTAGGAGAGGAAATTTGCCACTGAGATAGGCGCTGTATCCTGAAACAGCTCCAAAGTTATCGTTCCTTTACTGGTCGTTAAATTGACTCTTGGGTTGGTTTCTTCAGCCATAAGTCACAAAACAAAGGGTAATTTTTGTATACTATCAAGCAAAGTGAACAAAATGTTTTGCACTTTTAACGAGCCTATACTTGCATCAGCGCTAGCCCCTTAAAAAATTTCATTTCATTTCTGAATTCCTTTTGGCATTTTTCTACCTGAATTTCCTGAAGAAAATTTCTTTCCTAGCCAACCGGTTGTAGCCGCAAATGGTACAGAGGGATTAAACCTGGCAGAAGCAGGTCATTTCTAAATCGTGTTTATGGACATGCATATGCCAGTCATGGACGGTTACAATGCCACAATCCGTATTTTCAATTCCTGAAAATTGACTATCCGACTTATATCTCCGCATATACAGCCAACGCGCGTCAAAACGATAAAGACGCTTGTCAGGCTGTCGGCATTCATGACTTTGTGGCCAAACCCGCACAACCCCAATAAAATTACGAACCTGATTAAACGGGCCCACGAATGGCTTTCCGCGCAGGCCGCATCCATCAAAAAAGCGAGTAAGTAAAATCGGTTAACCTTAACAGCGTTTCGCCCGTTGCCTTTTGCTTGGTTTTGTAATGATCTAAGTTATGCAAAAAGCTTTTGCGGCCATCATTTTTTGGCTACCCACGATACTATTGGCTATTTCTGATCCACCGGATCCTATCTACGAGCAACGGTCACCATCCAATCGAGATGGAATCGGCAAATTTTACATGGGGCGCGAAATATCCCATGTGATGGGCCATCAAGGAGCAGCCTGGTTGGAACGGCCTGAAAGAGAGCGCGACGAGCGGACTGATTTACTCGTCGAGGCCCTGCCGATGAAGAAAGGAGATATTGTGGCCGATATAGGAGCCGGAAGCGGCTACTTTGCATGGAGGCTCGCAAAAAAAGTCGGAACATCAGGAAAAATTCTGGCCGTCGATATCCAGCCCGAAATGCTCAAGATCCTTGAGGCGAACATGGAAAATCATGGAGTATCGGACCGAGTAAAACCGATTCTCGGTAAGATTACGGATCCCAAGCTACCAAACGAATCAGTAGACCTAGCTTTGATCGTCGATGTCTACCACGAGCTCAGCCATCCATATGAAATGACTCAAAAAATGGTAGAAGCTCTCAAACCGGGGGGCGTAATTGCCTTTGTCGAATACCGGTCCGAGGATCCAATGGTCCCTATCAAAAGGCTTCATAAAATGACTGAGGAGCAAGTTAAAAAAGAAATGACAGTGCATGACCTTGAATATGTTGAGACTCTCGACATACTCCCCCAACAGCACATCATACTTTTCAAAAAACCCGAAAAATAGATGTCCCCGCCCACCGAAGCTATTTTTGAAGCCTTTGATCGAGATGACACTCAGGATCTCTCAAACATCCTAAAGCAACATCCTGGCCTTTTCACGCCAGCACCCCAATCCAGATCTCTACCATTGGACGACACTTCAATTTACCGCTGCACGAGGAAGGCTGGCAGCCTGCCGGCTTCTCGTAGATGAAGGTGCAGAAGCCTACACGAATCCTTTGAATACATATCCTCCCGTGATGCAAACGGCTTGGGGAAAACACCAGGAAGTGGTAAATTTCTTTCTAAAGGAAATACCAGATAAGGCTGATGGAACCAATAAACTAGGCGTCACCTTCAATCTGGCAGATCGCGAAGGCTGGATTGACGGAGCATTCTGGCAAAGGACCCGCAGTGCAACCAGATAATCTCCGAGTAGATATTCATGCAGACAATCAGCGATTTTCCGCATGCGATCCATCAGTTCAATTTCTGCCTAAGAAAACTGCTGAATATCATTTACAAACCCTTGAATATCAAAAGCTCGGGCAAATTTTCCCACCTCATTGGCTAAAAAGATTATGCGAGCCTGAAAATACTGGTCCTTAAGCGGAGTCATTTTGGAATAGCAGCCAAGAGGATTATACACGAAAAATCACTAAAAAATCGACCTCCTTTAAATTAGGTTGGATCAAAGTAAGTTTTGAGGTATGACCACAATTCCGTTTTTCTGAATGCATCCTAATGCTCCGCGTCCTTTTAATTAAAGCCCTGATCGAACCGATATGGGCCAGAAGAAGGCTCTGGCTACTTTACCTGATATTGATAGGATTGTCCCAGCTGATCCTGGATCAGGCGCCCGCAATTCATTACTTGTTCATGCTTTTCGCAATAGGAACATTCACCATTCCGCACGGCACGGCTGATCTTTTCTTACCGGCCTGGATTCTGAATCCTCCCTGGGAAAAACGGATTAATTACTGGATACCAGCTATGGCGATTGTCATTTTTGTTGCCGGGGGAACATGGCTGATTTTTGAGTTTTCGATAGACTTTGGAGTCGCACTGTTTAGTGCGCTCGTAATGTGGCATTGGGGTAGCGTCGATGCAGTTTCAATTTACCCTCAACGTGCCCTGGCCTGGGTAATCGCATCCATCGGCCGTGGCATGCTTATCGTTTCCGCACCCATGTACTTTCGCCCCCTGGAAGTGCAAGATTTTATTCTCAACCTTACCGGAGCAGAAGAAAGCGCCATACTAAACACGCTGTATTGGCTTTCCGAATACATTCTTATTTCAGGGATAGCTTTGGAACTACTCGCTACTGCGGTGAACAAGTTTATAGAGGGAAGAGGCTTTCTAAAAAGAGCTGCGGGCCACCTTGCCGAAACCGTTTTCCTGGTGCTCATGTTTAAATGGGCCAATTTGCAACTTAGTGTTACTTTCTATTTTTTAGTCCTCCATTCCATCCGTCATATGTCCCGCGTATCAGCCTACATTCCCGAAGCACGCAATCAGCTTTTGGACGTAGGCGGTTTATTCCGTAATTTGCCCGACTACTTTCATAAAACCAACTTTTTGAATATCGTATTCATCGGCCTATTGGTGGCCTGGTTTATGTGGAATATCATAACGGGAAGCACATTAATGGAAGCCACTTTTGCGACATTGGGACCATTGTTGCTCCTTATGATTCCGCATGCTCTTGTTGGCTTGCTCGCGGATTTAAATCCAAGGCAACTGTAAGGAATGTACATCGAAACACTACATCCGTAAATCATTCCATCTATGAAACAAATTTCTATTTCAGCAACTGTCCTGGCCAGCCTGATTATAGTGGGTTGTACCTCAACTGAAAATTCAGTAGGTAAAGACGCAAAAATTCCTGTCAAAGTGGTCGTTGTTTCCATGTTTGAAAATGGCAAACACACAGGAGATGCACCGGGTGAAATGCAGTTTTGGGTCGAGCGGGGAAACTTTGACCAAAAAATGGACTTTCCCCTGGGCCTGCACGACCTCTACTATCGCAATGATGGGGTGCTCCTCACCTGTACGGGTGGAGGAGTCACCAACGCAACGACCAGCATCATGGCTCTGGGCATGGACGATCGATTCGATTTTTCCAAAGCTTATTGGTTAATTGCGGGAATCGCCGGGGTAGATCCCGATGATGCCGCGTTGGGAGATGCGCTTTGGGCGAAATGGGTCGTCGACGGAGACCTGACATACGAGATCGATGCGCGGGAAATCCCCGAAGACTGGGATTACGGATTCATCGCCCTCGGAGCAAAAGAACCCGACACTCTCGAAGATGGTTGGACAGTAGATACGATTGCATTTCAATTAAATCCAGATCTGGTTGAATGGGCCTACGAGCTGACCAAAGACATCGACCTCGGTGATGACCCGGAAATAGCAGCTTTCAGGAAACAATTTGCAGGAAGACCAGAAGCAAATCGACCACCCAAGGTTCAAATCGGTGATACACTGGGATCAAGCACCTATTGGCACGGTAACATTCTGAACAATTGGGCAAATAATTGGATGAAACTTCATACCAATGGAGAAGCTCAATTCATGTCCACGAACATGGAAGACAATGGAACACTCACAGCCCTTCACAGAATGGCCCGTGCTGGGTTAGCCGATACCGAAAGAATTCTCGTATTGAGAACCGCCAGCAACTTTTCCGCCCCACCTCCAGGGGAAGAAGCTGTCTGGAGCACCACGGCTGATTACCCCGCCGAAAGTATCCCCGCAAAGGAAGCCGCATACAAAGTAGGCAATAAGGTTCTCGAGGCCCTGCTGGACAACTGGGCGGAGTACGGCATTTCGACGCCACAACCATAATCTTCGCAAAATCCAGAAGCCCCCAAAAGTTAAGGGGGGTATATGAGTCCTCGCTTGCAAGGTTCTTAAGTCTTCAAATATACCCAATCCGACGAATTATAAAAAACGAAACAGGTACGCACCTCCTTTGAGGGTTGGCATTCCAATGAAATCGTAACTGACGTCGCTTTTCGCTTCATAACTATCGCGCTTCCCTTGGCAGCAAGGATTTTTATTTCCCTAAGATCCGCCTTAGATAGCGGCAGGAGAAAATACCGCCACTAAAACCTGGCAAAATTTTTGGAAGAATCGGTGGTAAGATTAGAACTGTTAAAGACAGAAGCTTCTGCTCTCCGGAAGATACAGGACATTGAAGAGATCCTGGAATGGAGGTTAACGGAAAAACAAAACGACTGGATGGAACACCAATTTCGTTAGCAATGTATTAAGCGGCACCCCGATTTTTCCAATTCCACCTAAGCGAACTATTTTAAGCATTGGAATAATTGTAAGAGGAACCAGCATCCTCGGTAATGATTCGCCTGGTCCAGCCTTTTGCCCATTGTATCGCTTTTGCAATCGTAGCAGCTTTTGCGATTTCCTGTTCAAAGCAGGATGAATCTAAAGAGCCTCCGAAGGTGACCGAATCAGTATCCGCCCAAACAATCGAGATTCAGGACGCAAGAGATAGAATAGTTTTTCTCGATCGGCCTGCGATTGAAGTGGTCTCCCTTCTCCCAAGCATTACCGAGTATATGTTCGAACTGGACCAGGGGCACCTTTTGGTCGGTCGGACGAACTGGTGCAAGCACCCTCCGGAGGCACAGGAGGTGGAGGTCGTTGGAACCCTTGACAACCCGGTTGTTGAAACGCTGGTGCAACTCAACCCCGACCTTATTATCGCCAGTTCATTTTTGCGGCAGGAGCAGGTGGCTCATTTGGAGTCGCTCGGATTAACGGTTGCGGTGTTTGACCACCAAAGCTGGGACTCTGTGATCAGTGATCTCGACCGACTCGGACAACTCTTGGGCAACTCCGATGATATCAAAACATTGGTGAGTTGGATGGAACGCCATCGGAAATACGTAAATAATGAAATTGCTGAACTGAGAAGCCCAAAACCGATTACGACGGCAGTTTTGTATGCCTTGGAAAATCTTTATTCAGCAGGTGAGGGAACTTTCATCGATGAAATGATCCAATTGGCAGGTGGGAAAAATTTGGGTGCAGACCTGTCATCGCCGTGGCCGATGTTTTCATTGGAAGAATTGTTAAAGAAGCAACCGGAAGTACTCCTTGTATCCACTGAAGCAGGAGAACCGAGCGCGTTGGCAGAAAAAATCAGGACAATGAGCCAAGGGGACGTATGGAGCCAAATAAAGGCTATTAAAAATAACCGGATTTATCTGCTCGACGGAGATACGTTGGCAGTCCCCGGTCCCAGGCAAAATATAGCATTGATGCAAATCGCGGCAGCACTCCATCCGACACTGTTTGAAGCACCAGAACAGCTGGTACATGTGAACTTGCATAGCAATCAATAGATAACCTACGGTCTGTTTGTGAGTTCGTTAACGTCTCCACTCATAGAGTTGAAGAACCTGGATCTGGGCTACGGTGCAAATCGAGTCATTTCGGAAATGAGCCTGGCAATCGAGGAAGGGGAATTTATCGGAGTGATTGGTCCCAATGGATCGGGAAAAAGCACTTTTCTTCATGGATTAAGCGGTATCCTGCCACCTTCAAACGGGGAGATCAGACTATTTAATAAACCCTACTCAAACTTCTCACGAAGAGAACTTGCGCAGGTAATGGCGGTGGTTGAAGCCGCAGAAACACACACCTTTCAATTTTCGGTTGGAGAACTTGTGGAAATGGGCCGGACGCCCTACCTGAAACGCCTACAACCATTTTCTAATCAAGACCGGGAGGCCGTCCGCAAAGCCATGGAGGCCACAGAGGTCCTAGCCCTGGAAAGCCGGCCCATTAACGAACTGTCAAGCGGGGAAAGGCAAAGGGTGTTTCTAGCCAGAGCGTTAGCGCAGGAAACTGACATTTTGCTTTTGGACGAACCAACCACGCACCTGGACCTGAAACACCAGGTTGAAAGCTTTCAATTTCTGACCCAGCTGAACCGCGAACACAATCTTACGATCATTTGCATATCCCACGACATCAACTTGGCATCCGAGTATTGTTCTCGGCTTCTGATCTTTAAAGAGGGTTTAATAATTGCTGATGGTAGTCCTGAAGAAGTACTAACTGCCGAGGTTTTAGAATCAGTTTTTGGAAAACATTTTTTCTTGGGAAATCATCCTCAAAGCGGACGACCTTTCGTCATCAATCCTGCCAAGAAAAAATGACGCTACGAACCGACTCAGTTGCCAAATCGACTCATCTGTTTTTTATCGCAGGGGTATTGCTTTGCGTCGGACTGGCAGCATTGCTGGTCGGGCCTCAAGGAATGATTCATCCACTCACGTTATTCGAAACGATAGCGGCAAAATTGAGCTCATCGAATGAACCCCTAAATCAGAATGCGGTCATCCTATGGGAATTGAGGCTGCCAAGAGTTTTGGCCGGCATGTTTATTGGCGGAGGCCTCGCTGTATCAGGATCAATGGTACAAACTCTATTTAGAAATCCATTGGCCGAACCTTTCCTGATCGGCATATCGTCGGGCTCCGCTTTTGGGGCTGTTATAAGCGTAGCACTTGGGTTCTCATTTACCGGCTGGTCTGGAAACGCGACCACCCTGAGCTCATTTGCAGGTGGAATTGCAGTTGCCATTTTAGTCTACAATCTATCACGACGTGGAAAGCGCATCGCTATGGCGACTTTGCTTCTGACAGGCATAGCAATAGGAGGTGTCCTGCAATCCTTTACCACATTTCTACTACTCAATTACGAGCTTCAACAGATTCGATCACTGATAGGTTGGATGATGGGAAGCCTGAGCTTTGTCGGCTGGCCGCAATTGGCGCTGCTAATTCCTTACACCGTAGTCGGGGTTGTAATAGCCTGGGTTTTTCACCGAGAGTTAAACGTGCTGGTCGCAGGGGAGCAGGCCGCCCAGCACATGGGGATTCCTCTAGAAAGAACGCGGCTGATATTGCTGATCATTGCCACGCTCCTTGCATCCGTAACCGTAGCTATTTGCGGCATTATCGCATTTATTGGGCTCATGGTCCCGCACATGGTACGTGCCCTATTGGGCGCAAACCATAAATTCCTTATTCCGGGCAGTGCATTAGGGGGCGGAACGCTGCTCATCCTTGCAGACCTGGGCGCTAGAATCATCCGGCCGGGGCAGGAGATACCAATCGGAATTATTACTAGCATCCTAGGTGGCCTCTTTTTTGTTTTTTTGGTGCAGACAAAGCGGTTCTGACCGCATTGGAATCATCCACCATCACCGAAGCCTAATAACGGTCCTCCAGACCGCAAATATCCTTTTAATCGGGCAACATAGCCATCCATTGAAAACACAATATCCGGGCAATCAGTTTGTGCCGTGCACCGGAAGCCTCCTCCAACTTGGCTTGTAAGTCCTCCATACCAATGTTCTTGTAACGATAGCAAGCGGCCTTACAAAGGCGGATTATCGGGGATGACTCTATTCTGGCAGTTATCTACGCTTGATCCAATAAGGGTTGAAGGTCTAAGGTTTGGAGGATGACCCCAAGTTCCAACAATCAAAATTCTTCACCCGAATCAATGACCCGCCGAGACGCGATGAAACTCCTTGGAATTGGAGCTTCCAGCATTACTCTCGGAGGGTATCAGGCAAGCGCCCAAGGTTATTCGAAAAACGAAACCATTAATATTGGCCTGATTGGCTGCGGAGGCCGAATGCGGTCACTCCATAGGGGGCTAAAACCCATCCCGGGAGTAAATATAGTATCCGTATGCGATGTTTATGATGACTTTCTAAATTCCATTCACGTGCTGGTCGGTGGCCGGGACCGTGAGGTGCAAAAAACCGGATACTATGAAGAAGTTTTGGGGCGGAAAGATATTGATGCAGTGATCGTCGCTACCACCGATCACTGGCATGTCCCTATCACCATCGATGCGGTTGAAGCGAGAAAGGATGTATACGTTGAAAAACCGGTGACCCATAAGCTGGAAGAAGGGCCTATACTCATTGAAGCCGTAAGAAGATCCGGCCGAAAAGTGCAGGTAGGAGCCCAACAGAGAACCATGCCACACCTCAAGGTACTGAAGCAGAAGCTTGATTCCGGTGAGATTGATCCGGGCAAGGTGACTCGTATCCACATGCAGTGGTGCCGAAACCTGGGACCCTGGCAAGGCGATCCACAATACAAAATAACTGAAAACCAGGTAAACTGGGGACGATTTCTCGGAAATGCGCCCGACCAGCCCTTCAACGCTTTACGGATGCGCAACTGGAGATGGATTTGGGACTTTGGGAACGGCCCATTGGGGGATTTAATGGTTCATTGGCTCGACGCAACCAATTGGCTGCTAAATCTTCCTCAAATCAGCCAAGCAATTATGTCAGGAGGCAAATACCATCGCAAAGGAAGCATGGAAACTCCGGACATCACTAATTGTGTAATGGAAATCCCAGAACTGGACATGCAACTAGACTATACAAACTCATTTAACAACAACTATATGAAAGCTTGTACCGTTATTATGGGTACGGATGCTTCTATTTACTACGACAGAGGCCGTTACGAGGTATTGCCGCAGGGTAGAGGAAGAGATCCCGTCCCCGCACCCTCGGAGGTCGGCATAGGAAGCAAAGGCTCAAGAGGCGCAGACTTCTTTTATGATTACAACGGAGAGACTTTGCATATCAGCGATTGGTTGACAGCGATTCGGGAAGACCGGGATCCGGTGGATAACGTAGAGGCTGGAGTGCAGGCAGCCGCCGCTGCGCATTACGGCAATATCTCTTACCGAGAAAAGCGATTTGTTACGGTTTAACTTATTTGACCCGTTAAAAATTCAATGAAACTCCTCAGATTACTATTCCACGGTATTGTAGCTGTTTTTTCTATACTCTCTTTGGATCTATCAATAAAAGCGGATAGTAGACCGAATATTCTCATCATCATGGTCGATGACATGGGATCATCAGACCCCGGATTTCAGGGCGGTGAAATCGAAACCCCCAATGTGGATCGGCTTGCTGCAAATGGACTGACCTTCACCAACTTTTACAACGCTGCAAGGTGCGGTCCAACCCGGGCCAGTATCTCTACGGGTTTATACAGTCATCAGGTTGGTTGCTACGAACTGGAGCCAGTTGAACCGGGCAACAACGTGTTTATTTCGGAACTGCTCGGTGACCATGGATATGTAACTTATATGTCCGGCAAATGGCATTTAGGAAACACGCCCGATAAACTACCGCCGGCACGCGGGTATGACCATTCCTACGCCTATCAAGGTTGCTGCGGCAGTTATTGGGATCCGGAAATTTACATTCTGGAATCTCCTACGGTTGAACCGGTCGATTATGGCCCAGATGGATTTCACGCTACAGATGCAACGACTGATTATGCGGTCAAATTTCTGGAGTATCACCAGCACAACGAAGAGGAGACACCCTTTTTCCTATACTTAGCCTATCAAGCACCTCACTCTCCTTTACATGCACCCAAGGAGCTGATCGAGAAATACATTCCGGTCTACGAGAAAGGATGGGACGAAGTACGTTGGAAGCGCTGGCAAAAAATGAAACGGTTGGGACTTTTTCCGGGCACTGATAGGTTGCCGCCGACCTCAGATACACCCCCTTGGCATGATGAGTACGCACAACCAACAAAACTAAAAGAATGGGACTTAATCAGTAAAGAGCTTCAGCAGGATCAAATCATGCGAATGGCTATCTACGCTGCGATGATTGACCAGGTGGATCAGGGAATTGGTAAGGTGCTCGAGCAGTTGGAGGGAATGAATCAACTCGAAAACACGTTCCTAATATTCTTATCAGACAATGGTGCAAACTATGAAGGTGGTCCTTTCGGCGCAGATGGAATCCATACAGGAAGCCGACTGAAGAGCATGGGGCAAAACGGAACCCGGCATCACCAGGCCGCGCATTGGGCCGCTGTCAGCAACACACCTTTTAAAGAGTATAAACATTTCAATCACGAAGGTGGCATTAATACACCAGCAGTGGTCCACTGGCCTAAAGGACTCAACCGGAAAGGAGAACGCGACTCTCAGCGCTGCCATGTTATTGATGTCATGGCTACCGTCGCTGAAATCACGGGAGCAACCTACCCCACTCAAAGATTGGGCCACGACATTCTCCCCATGGAAGGCACCAGCATGATGCCGGCTTTGAGAGGAGGAAGGTTAGCAGAGCGTGTATTGTGTTTCGAGCACGAGGCCAACCGAGCTATCTTTAAGGATAAGTATAAACTCGTCTCCAAAAACTACACCTCAACTGACGGATCACCGCATCATAATTGGGAGCTCTACGATATCGATGCCGATCCTCTTGAACTTAATAACATCGCTTCCGACCATTACTACGACATTGTAATTCCTATGGCGAGGGAGTGGCACCACTGGGCAACAAGAACGGACGGAATCGTAGGTTACGAGAAATGGATGCTCAAGTTGCAGTACTACTGGAGAACAGGCTTGAGGACTTACTTGAATGATGCGTTCTGATTCTCGTACTAATATTTCAAATACATCTCTATGAAATTTATTCTCACATCGGCACTTTTCGCTGCGCTGTCGTTTTGCGCAGTATTATTTTTCAATGGCTGCACACCGGCCGATACGGAAACCAGTTCGGAGGATTATCCCAGCAAGACGATAACGTTGATTTGCCCCTGGGCGGCCGGTGGCGGAACGGACCGGCTCTCACGATATATGGCTGACCAATTACAACGGGAATTGGGCAAGCCATGTGTGGTTGTAAACCGGACTGGAGGAAGTGGTGTAGTCGGACATTCAGCCGGAGCTTTGGCTAAACCGGATGGCCATACCATCACCATGATCACCTCCGAGCTGAACAGTATGCACTGGATGGGCATTACCGATCTCACCTACGAAAATTTTGACCCATTGCTGCAACTGAACGCCGACGCCGCAGCCATTATAGTACGGTCGGATTCGGAATGGAACTCGGTAAGTGATTTTTTAGACGCGGCACGAACCAATCCAGGGAAACTGACCATGTCGGGCACAGCAACCGGAGGTGTATGGGACTTGGCGCGGGCAGGCTTCCAGCTTGCAACCGACATACCAGTGAATGCCGTCCGATGGATTCCTGCAAAGGGTGCCGCTCCATCGATTGTAGAACTCCTCGGAGGGCACATCGATGCGGTTTGTTGCAGTGTACCGGAAGCGATTAGCCAAATTGAGGCCGGGCAACTGAAAGCTCTTTGTGTCATGTCCGAAAATCGATTAAAAGATTATCCGGACATCCCAACCGTTAAAGAAGATGGCATCGATTGGATCGGCGTCGGCTGGCGAGGTTTGGGTATGCCCCAAAAGACTCCCCAAGCAATACTTGATAAGGTAGTTGCCGCCTGTAGCAAAATTGTTCGTTCGCCAGAGTATGAATCATTCATGAAAAAGAACGGCTTCGCCATCAAAATTCGTGAAGGGATGGAATTTGGAACATTTTTGAAAGAACAGGATGACCAATGGAAGATTGTCGTCAAAGCGGCCGGGTATGCCAAATAACAAAGAAGAACTTGCAGCTTTAAAGTCTAAGGGAGACCTTTCTCTAGGTCTGGCCTTAATTGGGACTGCCCTGTTTGTGATATTCAACACGCAATACATTCAAGCCTTGGGCTTTGGGGAGAACTTTGATCCGGGACCCAAAGCATTTCCAATCGGCCTCTCAATTTTGCTTATCCTGGGAGGCGCTGTTGAGTTGTTTTTTGGTTGGCCTTATCGAAAGATGGAAAAAGGAAAGGGTAGCGACTCGACCAACCAAAAAAAGACCGTGTTGTTGTTACTGAGTTTTTTGATTTATGTAGGACTGATGCCGATAGTCGGTTTTGCCTTATCCACACTACTGATAGCTACTTGGATGATGGTGCTCCTGGGCAATCATTGGATTAAATCATCCCTTGTATCCATTTTCCTGGTATGCCTGGTTCTAATTCTTTTTGGCAAACTTTTTAAAGTACCGCTACCAAACGGACTGCTTGGCTTACCCTTTTGAGTAAGTTGGAGAAATTTATCAACTAATGGTTCAATGATTTCCGACCTGCTCCAAATTCACGTGCTCATTCCTTGGCTGCTGGGAATGGTATTTGGAGTGTTTGTCGGAGCGACCCCAGGGCTTACAGCAACGATGGCAGTGGCACTCATCGTACCCGTCAGTTTCTACATGCCGGACCCCAACACAGGTTTGGCCATGATTATAGGCGTCAGCTTTACAGCCATCTTTGCCGGCGATATTCCCGCCACGTATTTGCGAATACCCGGCACTCCTGCTTCCGCAGCTGCAACCTTGGATGGACATCAGCTGGCAAAACAAGGGAAAGGCGGGTACTCACTCCTCATGGATTTGTTCTGCTCGTGTATCGGAGGATTGGTGGGTGTAGCATTACTTATGATGATCGCTCCCCAGTTGGCACGCTTCGCCCTGCGCTTTTCTAGCTACGAGTATTTTTGGTTGGCAATTTTTGGACTCAGCATGAGTGCCGTCGTAAGTACTGGCAATACACGAAGAGGTTTGTTGGCGGCAGCGTTTGGAATGATCTTAGCAACAGTGGGCTTGGATGTGGTGAGTGGAGCCCAACGTTTTACTTTCGGCAACCTGGAACTGATGAGTGGTTTGGGTTTCATACCGGTGATGATCGGTCTATTCGGTGTGTCAGAAGTTATTCGCAGTACCATGGCCGGGTTTCAACACAACGGAGAAAACCTGGATCATAATAAAAAAGAAAATTCTCCCTTGGCGGCCGTACTGGCAATCTGGAAAAACAAGCTGACAGTCGCAAAATCTTCGATAGCAGGCACTCTCATCGGAGCCCTACCGGGAGCCGGAGCAGACATCGCTGCCTGGGCAGCTTACGGGATCGAGCAAAGGTCCTCCAAGAAGGGCCAAAAATTCGGAACCGGAGAGGAAGCCGGAGTTATCGCACCTACAAGTGCCAACAATGCAGCTGTGAGCGGCGCGTGGATCCCGGCACTTGTTTTCGGAATTCCTGGCGATGCGGTAACAGCGATTGTACTAGGTGCGATGATGATGTATGAAATCAAACCAGGCCCGCTGATCTTCGAACAAAACCCAGAACAAGTCGGATCCATATTCCTGATCGCGTTGCTGACTCAACTCTTGCTGCTACCCTGCGGCTATTTGGGCCTTAAAACCTTCGGATGGCTATTAAAGCTCCCCAGGAGCATAATCATGGTGGCAGTTCTGGTTTTTTCAGTGATTGGATCCTATTCTCTGCGGAACAGCATTTTCGACGTCTATGTCATGGCTGTGTTCGGAATCGTTGGTTATTTTCTCGAGGCTAAAAGAGTCCCATTGGCTCCTCTCATTTTAGGGCTAATCCTGGGACCAATGGTGGAAGAGAACTTTAGAACTGGATTGATCAAATCTGAAGGAAGCCTGCTTACCTTCCTCACACGGCCTCTTTGTGCATTGCTATTAGTATTGCTCGTATTGGCATTTCTAAGCCCAAAGCTCTTAAAGTTGCTGAAAGGTGACACCAATAACCACGACAGGATAACCTCCTGAAAATAGGTAATTGAAATCCTGCCAGATACTGACAATCCATTCATGGGTCCGGATGAGTGGAATCGTGATTTGTTCCTACGTCATCGCAGACCACTCAACGACAAGATTGATTGGACTATCCAGTTTAACGCCCGGAACCTCTACCGTTCACGCGGTTCAAGAGATATCCCCGGTTACCTTCAATCCTGATGGCGCTATAGCAATTATCCGTATTCCGAACGAACAACAGTTTTTCATGAAAAATACTTTTAGTTTCTAAGTTTAAATCTAAAGCTTTTTACCAAGACCCGTCTCGAAAGAGGCGGGTCTTTTTTTATTCTCTCAAGCCTTCAAATTTTTTCGGTATTCGCGTGGTGGCGCTCCAATCGTATTCGTAAAAAAACGTGAGAAAGAGGACAGCGTTGTAAATCCCAGTTCGAATGCAATTTCGGTAAAACTTAAGTTGGGATTCTGCATTAGTTGAATCGCCTGGTGTGCACGGAAATTCTTTATGTAGGCGCCCAAACTAATGTTGAACTGCTGGCGGAATATCGCCCGCAAATTGCTTTCCGACATGTTCAGTTCATCAGCAATATCCGAGACGTTTTTCATAGATCCCGGATTCGAGGTCAGGAAAGATTGAATGGTCCGGATCATTGTATTGGACTGAGCGGGAAGTTTCGCTCCCTTCAACCCAGGAAGCGACACCAGTTTCCCCTGCTCCCTCAAGTGATTGATTAACAATGCACTATCCAGAGCCAACCTTCGCTGGGCCTGTTCCTGCGAAGATGGGGTCAGCTCTTGATTCTTGATATCCGTTCCAGGGTTTGTGGACCGATCCCATTCGTCGTGCCTAATGATTCGTGCCAAAAGCTCGTGACACCGCTTGTCCATAGCAAGGACTTGGTGACGAAAATCCAGCATGGCATTGGGCTGCTCCAGTTCAAAGGTGATGAAGAGCCAAACCAGATTGCTGTCAGCTAAATCTATAAAATGATGAAATTGATAGGGGAAAACGAACAAAGCGTGTTCCGGTTTTAGACGCCAGTGAATGCCGTCCACATTTACAGTTCCTTCGGTCATCAAATTGAATATCAGAACGTAACGGTGATGCGGATACCCATCAAATGACTTCCGTTGCAACTCCCGGGTCGTTTTGCGGGAAAAAACAATCAAGTTCTTAGGAATGCAAATATCCTCCGCAGTTTGTCCGGCGAAGTAATTATCGGGCGGAGGGAGGCTCAAGGCATCCTGAATTAGCGAATAGCGCATTTTTCGACCATTATTTCATCGATAATGCTAAATACAATGCAATAACTGGATAGTTTATACCAGAAATTAAATGGTATAGTTTTTCGAAGAACAGCCAATGACGACTGAAGCAGAACAATTTGAAAGAATTATTACAGAGGTTTTCGTCGATTCCTTAATCGCTGCCACTAAAGTGGCTGGAGAAATCGCCGATCTGATCAGGGCTCGAAATAAGGAGAAAAAAAATACTGTGCTTGGCCTGGCCACAGGATCCACTCCCCTCCCCGTTTACCGCGAGCTCGTAAGGCAACACAGGGAAGAAAACTTGAGTTTCCGCAACGTATACACTTTCAATCTGGACGAATACTACGGACTCGATACCGATCATCCGGAAAGCTACCACCAATTCATGTGGCAACGACTTTTCAGCCAGGTAGACATACCTAAGGGCCACGTTCATTTACCTTCAGGAACAATCCAACGCTCAGATGTCTTTCAATTCTGCGATGGCTACGAAGAAAAAATCGAATCCCTCGGCGGACTCGATTATCAGATTCTCGGGATCGGACGTACGGGCCATATAGGTTTCAATGAACCTGGGTCCAGCAAAGATTCCAAAACTCGACTGGTAAGTCTAGACGCACTGACCAGGAGAGATGCGGCACGTGACTTTTTGGGAGAGGTGAATGTTCCCCGTTACGCCATCACGATGGGAGTGGGAACTATACTGCAAGCTCGGAAAGTCGTACTGATGGCCTGGGGACAGGGAAAGGCAGAAGTCGTAAGACAGGCAGTTGAAGAACCTCCGAGTGAACACCTGCCAGCCGGGTTACTGCAGGAACATCCTGACGTTCGGTTATTTATCGATGATCCAGCTTCTGACCAACTCACACGCTTCAAAATACCCTGGCTTGTCGGCCCGGTGGATTGGCAACACAGAACCATTCGCAAGGCAGTCCTGTGGTTGTCTGGCAAGGTGAATAAACCGATTTTGAAACTGCGGGACTCCGATTACAATGAACACGGCTTGGGTGAATTATTGACAGAGGTAGGACCGGCTTACGACCTCAACATCAAGGTCTTCAATCAAACACAACACACCATTTCCGGCTGGCCGGGAGGAAAGCCCGATGCCGATGACACTAACAGGCCCGAACGGGCGAAGCCCTTTCCGAAACGGGTGTTGGTTTTGGCTTCTGAACCCGATGAAGATATTCTGTGTATGGGCGGGACCATCCATCGCCTCAACAATCAGGGAAACCAAGTACACCTGGCATATCTGACTTCGGGAAATCTGGCGGTGCCAGACGGCATGGCACGGCAGATACTCTCATTAATGAGCGTGATGGAAGGAGAATTGGGTGTGAAGAAATCGGAAACCTTTAGCCTCGGGCAAGTCGCAGAAGTACTGCTGGAGGAACTACAGAGTTCAGATGAGGATTCCGGAGACCTCAAATCAATCCGGCAGGTAAAATCGCTCCTGCGGCGCAATGAGGTCTGGAATGCTTCGGCAAGCCTCAAAACTGACCGAAAAAACCTGCATTTCCTCGATCTTCCTTTTTACGAAAAAGGGCGTTATAGAGCGTTTCATCCTGAAAAGGAAGACTTGGGCAAGCTGGTGTCATTATTTAGGGAGATTGAACCTCATCAAATCTATTTTACTGGAGGACTCGTTGATCCTGTATCAGTATCTGGAGTCAGTTTCGGACTGTTCAAGCAGGCGATTCAAGCCATTTCCAAAGATAAGTGGGTAAAGGACACTCATTTTTGGAGCTATCGAGGAATTGCCCAGGAATGGCCTCTCTTTGAAATCGATATGGCCGTACCGCTCAGCCCGGACGAGTTAAACCTGAAAATCGACGCCAGTTTCCAATACCACTCACAAAGACAACAGTTTCCCTTGTGCGATGCAGCTTACAAAGAAATCTGGCAACAAATCGACGAATTAAATCGAGACACCGCCAAAGCTTATGATTCGCTGGGTATGGCCGAATATGAAGCGATCGAAGCCTTTAAACGGTTCAAGCTGGAGAAACTCATCTGACACCTATTTATGCTCAATCTCCATAATGAAAAGGCCGATATTCTGGTCATCCCCAAGTTCGAGCTTCGAAAAGCCCTGCAAGTAACCACGCATCTGGCGATCGGGGCTCACCAGGACGATTTGGAGTTCATGGCCTCCGAGGGAATTTTAACGTGTTTTGATGCACATGACAAATGGTTTACCGGAATAACAGTTACGGACGGAAGAGGAAGCCCAAGAATCGGACCGTATTCAAATTATAATGACGAACAAATGCGAGAACTCCGCAGACAGGAACAGAGAAATGCAGCCGAAATCGGCCAATACGCGGCACAGATACAATTGGATTATAAAAGTAGCGAAGTTAAGGGAAGCAACCGAAAACCTGCTGTCGATGATCTCGTCCAAATATTAAAGGAGATGCACCCTAGGACTATTTACCTTCACCAACCAGCAGATAAACATGACACCCATGTTGCGGTAATGATGGCCAGCATTGAAGCACTGAGGTCATCGAAAGACCACCACATCCCGGATCGAATAATCGGTTGCGAAGGTTGGCGTGGATTGGATTGGCTGGCGGATGACGATAAAGTTCCTTTAGACTCGAGCAAGCACCCCGCGCTTTTCCAAAAACTGACTCAGCAATTTGATAGTCAAATATCCGGCGGCAAACGTTATGACCTGGCAGTACAAGGCAGATTGCGAGCCAATGCCACGTTTTTTGACTCCTACAGCCCTGATCAAGGCGAGCTGATTGCCTGGGGAATAGACCTGAAACCACTTGTTTTAGATCCCTCCTTAAGTATGGAAAATTTTATATTCGGACACTTGAACCAACTAACACAAGATGTAACAGAACGGATTCGAAAATTTTCATGAACGTAGAAATCAAAACCCTGAAAGGGATCCTTGTCGGCTGTTGATTCATGGGCGGCATGCACGCCCAAATCTACAAGCAACTAAAAGACGTAGAGCTCGTTGCAGCCGTAAATGGCTGGTCCCGCACATGAATGTCTTTACCAATAGCATTCTCGGAGCTCTAGGGACTGGAGATTCCTGGATAATACTAGTAAATGCTTTATTGTGCTGGTTTATTTTATGGTACCTTTGTTTCTGGCTTTATAAACGAAAAATATTCTTCAGGATATAAGTTCAACCAATCCCCTATGAACTCGCGATTTGTCACCCTAATTTTCATTGTTTTTCCCGTTCTGCTTTTTTTCGGCTGTAAACAATCCAATCAGGACAAATCGCTCAATGAGCAACCGAATATTATTTACATCCTCGCGGATGATCTGGGCTACAATGAATTAGGCTGCTACGGGCAGGAAAAGATTGAAACCCCCAACATCGACGCGTTGGCTGCTGATGGATTAAAATTCACCCAGCACTATTCTGGATCTCCCGTGTGTGCGCCATCCCGTTGTGTTTTGATGACAGGGAAGCACACGGGAAACGCCTACATTCGAGGAAACGATGAATGGAGCGAGCGAGGTGATACTTGGAGTTTCGCCAGAATGGCGGAAGATCCCAATCTTGAAGGCCAACGCCCAATTCCTGATGGAACCAACACCATTGGAAGATTACTCAAGAGTGTAGGATACAAGACAGCTGTGGTCGGTAAATGGGGATTAGGTGGCCCTTTGACAGAAGGAATCCCCAATAAACAAGGTTTCGATTTCTTTTATGGATACAACTGCCAACGCCAAGCGCATACCCTTTATCCCGTCCACCTCTGGCGTAATATGGAAAAACATATGCTCGACAATGAAATGGTAGCCCCCGGAACACCTTTGACTGAAGGCGCTGATCCCGATGACCCTGCCAGTTACGCGAAGTACCAACTTAATGAATACACTCCCGAGTTGATGCTTAATGAAGCGGAGGAGTTCATGAAAGCAAACAAGGAGAATCCTTTCTTCCTCTACTTCGCAAGTCCAATACCGCATGTGCCGCTGCAAGCTCCGAAAAGATGGGTGGATTACTACATGAAGAAATTCGGCGAGGAAGAACCCTACCTCGGTCAAAAAGGTTATTTCCCTAACCAGAGGCCTCGTTCGACTTACGCTGCCATGGTATCTTACCTGGACGAAAGCGTAGGCCAGCTAGTCAGTAACCTCAAGGCATTGGGAATATACGAGAACACCCTCATTATCTTTTCCAGCGACAATGGACCAACCTATAACGGTGGCTCCGATTCGGCCTTTTTTGATAGTGCAGCTCCCTTCAAGAGCGAATACGGCTATGCTAAAGGTTTTGTCTACGAAGGAGGAATTCGTGTTCCCATGGTCGCTCACTGGCCAGGAAAAATTCAATCTGGTCGAGCCTCGGCTCATGTTTCCGCATTCTGGGACGTACTTCCTACCTTGTGCGAAATTTCCGGTGCAGACATTCCGGAAGACGTGGATGGAATCAGCTTTTTACCGACACTGCTAGGCGAACCAAGCCAAAAGGTTCATGAATTCCTCTATTGGGAATTCCCATCTTACCAGGGGCAGCAGGCCGTTCGCATGGGTAATTGGAAAGCCATTCGCAAAAACATTTTTAAGGATAACCTGCAACTCGAACTTTATAATTTGGAGACTGATCCCATTGAAGAAAATGATGTCGCAGCTGATCACCCTGAAATTGTTTCTAAGATTGAAGCCATCCTGGTGCAGGAACATTCACCCGCTGAAATCGGGAAATTCAAGATGTCGCAGCTGGGAGATTAAACCTGTGTTAAAATTGGGTGGGAGTTTGATTCTTTTAGGCTGTCTTGCGGGTTCTGGAAAACTGGACAAATCCCAGCTGGTTGTTACAGAAAGAACAATCAAACGATTTTTCTCAAGGTCTTGATGGGTGGCACGTCCAACAATTCATCAGCGGAGTCGTAGGTCACTGCGCTTAAAACCGACAGGCAAGACTTGAGGCAGATCCCACAAATCCAAAAACAAGTGCTTTCCTTCCGTAAAGAATAATTTGGATGATTCACTGGTCAGTTCAACTACTCTCCAATTCTTCCACACGGTTTTTCTTATCTCCACTTGCAAAGTAGCCTCAAACCGGACAAGAATGGTTTCTTTATTGGACCAGTTTCAGCCCAGGTAAATTAGTTAATTTTCCCCCGAACAGGACTCTTCCAAAATGCATTCACGCTTCGTATTATCATTACTATCAACGCTCTTTTTTCTGCTAATCGCAGCAAGTATCCTCGATGGAAGCCAACCCAACGTTGTAATTATCATTTCCGATGATCAAGGTTATGGAGATTTTGGTGCCATGGGAAACGAAGTAATTGAAACTCCGCACATCGACGCGATGGCCCAAAACTCGGTTCTCTGGGATAATTATTACGTAAGCCCGGTTTGCTCTCCGACACGCGCAAGCTTGATGACTGGTCGGTACAATCATCGTACCTATTGCGTGGATACATGGCTTGGCCGATCCATGATGCATACGGATGAAGTGACCATAGCGGAGGTGCTCCAGGAAAACGGATATGCCACCGGAATCTTTGGAAAATGGCATCTAGGCGACAACTATCCCATGCGAACTATCGATCAGGGATTTGAAGAATCGATTGTCCACCGCGGGGGAGGTCTCGGCCAGCCAGCGGATCCCATTGAAAACAACCGACGCTACACCGACCCAATTCTCATTCATAATGGACAAGAAGTTCAGACCACTGGCTATTGCACCGATGTTTACTACGACTATACAATCGATTGGATTCGCAAAGTACAACAGGAAGGACGCCCCTTTTTCGCTTACCTGCCAACTAACGCACCGCACGGCCCCTACCACGACGTACCGGAAGATCTCCGAAAGCACTATCTCAATAAGGATCTCCAAAGTCTTTTCCGTGCCAATGTGCGCGACGTCAATGCGGAGATCGATAAGCTAAGTCGAATCGCGGCCATGATCACAAATTTTGACCAAAACGTTGGGCGACTTTTTCAAGTGCTCAAGGAAACCGGTCAATTCGACAATACCCTGGTATTCCTCATGACCGACAACGGTCCCAACACCTTCCGTTATGTAGGGGATTTTCGTGGAATGAAAAGTAATATTCTGGAAGGTGGTATTCGAACCCCCCTCTGGAGCCATTGGCCGGCGAAATTTAATAAACTTCAGACGATTGAACACACGGTGGCCGCCCACATTGACCTTTTGCCGACAATTGTAGAAGCCACAGGGGCAACCTTGCCAGAAGACCTCGAGATCGATGGTCGGAGCTTAATGCCCCAACTTTTGGAACCATCGAAGCGCATGGCACCGCGCACTCTATTTTTGCAAATACATCGCGGGGTCCAGCCACAACGCTACCACAATTTTATGGTTCGGGATGCTATGTGGAAACTGGTTCATCCATCCGGATTCCAAAAACAATCTTTCGAGGGTGATCCAAATTTTCAGCTTTACAATCTCGAGAAGGATCAGGGAGAAGCCAACAATCTCGCCGAACAATTCCCGCAGAAAGTTCAATACCTCAAAAGGCTTTATGATGATTGGTATGACGATGTGATGACCAACGTTCTGCAAAATCCAGGACCTCCCGAAATCATCATTGACGGCAATCATGAGAACCCATCCGTTCTGACCTGGCAGGATCGCGTTGCGGAAAGGTGGTCGGAAGGGAGTGACGGCCACTGGGAATTGAATTTTGCTCGAAATGGCCGCTTTGATATCCAAATCGATATGCCCAGGGAACATGGACCGGATTCGAATGCAGATCTAATCCTTTCAATCGGAAACGATGAATACTCCATACCCGTCGAAAAAGGCACCGAGTCCGTAAGCTTTCCGATTATCTCTGTCGCTCAAGGCCCCAAACTCCTCAAAGCGATAATTCAATATGCGGATGGCAGGATGGAAGGTGGGTACCAGGTACGGATTACTGAGCGATGATTAGAATTGGGATCGTAGGTTGTGGACGCATACTGCCTGCGCATTTGCGCGGTTATCGTCGTTTACGTGAAGCCGGCTTCGACAATTTTCGCATTACCGCTCTTTGTGCACGCAAAATCGCGGATACAGAAATGTATGCTAAACGAGGAAAAGGCCCGCCTCAACGACCAGCGGTCACAAACGCACCAGGCGATCCCTTGGCCATCGATAACGAATACGTTTCCGACTTCCAGAAGGACATCGACGTAGCACTCTACGACGATTATGAGGAAATGATCGAAGAAGGTCCAGTAGATGCAATTAATGACTTCACATCACACGGAATGCACCACCTGGTCGCATCAAAAGCCTGTGAAAACGACAAACACCTCCTCACTCAAAAACCTTTGGCTGTTACCATAGCGGCGGCAAAAATGATGTGTGAGGATTTTGAGGCCAATAACCTCACGCTGGGCGTGTTCGAAAACTGGCGATTTTGCGATAAAGCTCGCTTCATGCGTTGGTTGATCGACGAGAATATTGTGGGCGATCCTCAAATGTTTCTATTTGGGAATGTCGGCAATTGGTGGACGCCAGATAAAGTAGTAGCTCGCACTCCTTGGCGTCATATTAAAAAGTTTGGAGGAGGCATTGCACTCGACTTGGGAGTCCACCAGTTCCACCTCGCCCGGTTGCTTTTGGGAGAAATTGTTTCAGTCATGGGCACAACCCATGTAGTGGAACCCAAGCGGCATTATATTAATGCGGATGGTACCTCCGAAACTATGAACTGCGATGCGGACGATGTTTTCAATGCTTCGTTTACAACCCAAAAGGGTGCCTTTGGGACGCTCACCGCTAGCTGGGCGGGCCACGGAGAAGGAACCCATTTCGGAAGCGGCCCGGTTCTTTATGGAAGCAAGGGAAGAATCCAGGGAGATACGTTGACCTTGGATGACGGCTCGACTCACGACATCGCAGATCTTTACAGGAAACGATGCGACCCGGACCGCAAAGAAGCTGAATTCCCCAAGGGCCTGACGAATGAATTTGCCAGCGCTCAGTTGGATTGGATCCGGGCTATTGAAGAAGGACGACCTCCCCAAACGAGCGGACGGGAAGGATTGGCCGACCTGGCAGCTGCATTTGCCATCCTAGAATCTAACCTGGCAGGGAGGCGAATAACCATTGATGAAATAATCGATGACAGTGTATCCAAGTATCAGGTACCAATTAACGAGCACTACAATATACAGAAATAATGCCGTATGTCACAATCCATCACCACTAAGGGCATCATCCCTAAACTCTCGGCACTCATGTTTATGGAATGGGGAGTCAAAGGCCTCTGGATGCCGCTGGCCGGAATATTCCTCGTGACCGAGACTACCATGGGCGGGCTCGGATTCACGGAAGATGAAAAAGGCATGATCATCGGCATCCCCATGGCTATCGCCTGTTTCCTTGCGCCCTTTATCGCAGGCCAATTGACCGACCGATTGTTTGCAACCCAGAAAGTCCTCGCGGTCATGCTGGTCCTGGCTGGAATCATTAAGTTTACCAACGCTTACCAAATAGGATTCGCGGCTTGGATGACCTTGTCCATTTCCTTCGCCATTCTCTACGTGCCCACCAACGCTCTGGTCAATTCGCTGGCGATGGAGCACCTCAGCGATCCCAAAAACCAATTTCCAATAATTCGAGCATGGGGAACTGTCGGCTGGATTGCCGTCTCCTGGATCTTTCCCATGATCTGGCTTCAACAGAACCTGCAGTTTCAATGGCTACCGCCCTTTCTAAAGGGAGAGGAAGCTCCGCAAGTGACCGCCCGCATGGTAGATAGCTTAAAATTTGCGGGAAGTCTCGCTGTTATTCTTGGAATTTATTGTTGGTTTGTTCTGCCGAACACACCCCCCAGCAAAGAGGCCAAGGAAAAGATAGCGTGGGTTGCGGCCCTGAAACTTTTTAAAAAACGGTCCTTCGCGGTTTTGATGATCCTGGCCCTTCCGGTGAGCATCCTCCAAGTATTTTACATGATGAATACGAGTCCCTTTCTTAAGGAGAGTGGACTTGAAACAAGCTTGATCATGCCAGCTATGTCGCTTGGTCAATTCTCAGAAATCGTCGTATTGGTCTTTCTGGGATTTCTATTAACAAAACTCGGCTTCCGCACGGTCATGACCTTCGGCATATTCTGCTACGGTTTGCGTTACTTTATCTTCGGGATCTCCGGAGTGCCTGTAGAAGTTCACGTGGGAGTACAATTGCTCCATGGCTTGTGCTTTGGCTGTTTCTACGCCAGTGCTTTTATTTATGTGCAGCGAATATCCCCCAAGGAAATCCACAACACTACGCAGATCCTGTTTATTTTTGTCATGTTTGGCCTTGCGCCATTGATAGCCGGATATTGGCTGAATGGTTGGCTGGCCAATATTTGCGGCGCACCTAACGGTGTCCATGATTTAGACTCCTATGTTCGTTTCTGGCGAATCGCAGCTATAGCTGGATTTATTTCCGCAGCGTTATTCTGGATGTTCTTCCGAGACGGAACGGAAGACGAACCGCAAGAAGCGAAGGCCTAGGGAATCCAATGAGTTACAAACTTTTTTGGGGCGACCTGCACAATCACTGTTCCATCAGCTATGGCCATGGTACTTTGCCTCAAGCACTGGCCAGAGCCCGCCAGCAATTGGATTTCTGCTCGGTGACCGGCCACGCCTTTTGGCCGGATATGCCAACGGATCGCAATCAATATGCGGAAATCATCGACTATCACAATGAGGGCTTCGCCACTTGTGCAAAAAACTGGAATGTCCTCGTTCGTTTGCACGAGCAAGCCAATGAGGATGGATCGTTCGTGGCTTTTCCAAGTTATGAATGGCACTCGCTCAAGTATGGAGATCATATTGTCTACTCCTCTCACAAGGATCTTCCGTTAAAGGACGCACCTGACTTACCTGGATTACGAGCGGTAGCTAAACAAGTGGACGGAATTGCCATTCCACACCACATCGGCTACGCAAAAGGCTTCCGAGGCATCAATTGGGATGAATACCGGGAGGATGTTTCTCCATTCGTTGAAATGTACTCGTTGCATGGCTGTTCCTTGAGCACCCATGCGGCATACCCGATGCTGCACGATATGGGCCCTCGCGATTTTGGATCCACGGCAGAAGCTGGCTGGCAAAAAGGCTACAAATTTGGCATTGTTGGTGGAACTGACCACCATGCCGCTTATCCAGGTAGTCATGGAGATGGTCGCATGGGCGTCTTCGCAGACTCACTCACTCGGGAGGGATTGATGGATGCCTTTAAAGCACGTAGAGTCTTTGCGGCTACCGGAGACAAAATTGATGCGAGGTTCCACATTAACGATGCCTGGATAGGAGACACCATCAAAGCGTCGGGCAAACGAAACCTGAAACTTTCTGTAGAAGGTATCGATCAATTGGACCACGTACGTCTAATTAAAAATGGACGCGTCTATAGAAGGTTCTTTCCTGATACCAATCAAGATAGTGAAAATATATACCGGTTACGGCTAACCTGGGGATGGGGTAAAAAAATAGACTTAGTTTATTGGCTGGCAAAACTTCAATTATCCGATGGAGAATTTCGCAAGTTGGATACTTGCTTTTCAGGACATGCCGTCGTTGCACCAAAAAAGGAGGAAGACGATTTGAATGCAGATACTGATTATGAATTGCTTCCACATGAGATCTTAGACCGTACAGACAAATCCATTACGTGGAAAAGTGTGACCAGCGGCAACCTATCCATGCGGCATGCGACGACTCAAAGTATTTCCCTTGAGATCAAAGCCTCTCTGAATGCCAAGATAAGCCTCGAAGTAAACGGTCATAAGTTCTCCCACACCCTGGCTGGGCTTATTGGAGAAGCCCAAAGCCATTTCATGCGTGGATGGCTCACAGAAGCTATGCAAATCGGACCGGCCGTTCCAAAGAGCGAGTGCTGCGTGTCAGCTGAACTATTAGACGATCCCGAAAACGATTCAGACATTTACCGCTTGGAAGCAGCCCAAGCGAATGGGCAATGGGTGTGGTTAACTCCAATTTGGATTGAAAGATAAAATGAACGATCAACTTAGAATCGGAATTCTCGGCTTAAGCCATGATCATGCCTGGTATAACCTACCCTTTGTAGATTCCCACGAAGATTTGGCTATGGTAGCAGCGGCGGACCCAAGTGAGCCACTGACAAGCCGCGCAGCTGAAGATTACGGATGTAAGACTTACAATGATCCGGCCGATTTGCTGGAAAACGAAGTCCTTGATGGGGTCTATATATTTAGCAGTAACAAGGAAGGCGCCGAACTGGCAATTGAGGCCTTGAATCGAAAACTGCACGTTCTCATCGAAAAGCCGATGGCAGCTAGCCTGGACCAAGCCAATAAAATGGTTGCAGCAGCCGAAGAGAATGGAGTTAAGCTCATCGTCAACTGGCCATTCGCATGGTGGCCACAATTACAGAAAGCGCTCTCAATGGCAGGAGAAGGAGCTATTGGAAAACTTTGGGGGGTCAAATATCGAGCAGCGCATGCCGGTCCGGCAGAATTGGGATGCTCCGAATACTTTTGTAATTGGCTGTTCAATCCGGAATTGAATGGCGCGGGAGCATTGATGGACTACTGCTGCTATGGTTGTTTACTTTCGGCGACCCTATTGGGTTTGCCGGAAGAAGTTACTGGTTTTACGGGTGGTCAGGTAAAGGACTCGATTTCGGTTGACGACAATGCCTTAATTGCCATGCGGTATCCCTTTGGATTATCTACGGCGGAAGCTTCCTGGACACAAACCGGCAAACTGACCAGCTATACCACTGCGCTATACGGGACAGAAGGGACCATCATGGTGGAACCACGCATTGGTGGCAGACTTTTTCTGGCGACCAAAGAGGATCCGACTGGGAGTGAAGCGCCGGTCCTCGATCCGGAGCCTCATTTAAAAAACTCAGCCAATCACTTTTTTAATGTGGTTGCTAACGAAGGAAGCCACTGGCTGCTTTGCGACCCCAAAAATGCACGCAATGCTCAAGAAATTTTAGAGGCCGGGTTACAATCAGTGCGCGAAGCGAGGCACATTCAATTACCTCTTTAGTCTTGAATGAGCTTCATCGCGGAATCGACAGAGGCATCCTCATGCACGATTTCACGGAGAGCTGCAGCGACCGCTGGTGGATGTGGATGTTGCCATACATTTCGACCAACCGCTATTCCACTTGCTCCTCCATCCATGGCCTTCCTAACCATGGTCAATAAAGCACGGTCATCACCCATGGCAGCTCCACCTAGGACAATAACAGGCACGAGTGCTGCATCGACGATGGCCTTGAAATCTTCCACAGTCGCATCAATTGGGAATGCTGTTTTAATGACATCGGCTCCCAATTCAGCTGAGAACCGCACCGCAAAGCTAATATTTTCAACCGTGTAATCATCTGGGCGACCGATACCCATAGGAAGTGTTTCCAGGATCACCTGAAGGCCAAACTCCTGCGCCTCAGAAATGAGCGTCGCACACTCACAAGCATTTTCAGATTCATGTGGATGGTGCAGATAAAACATGTTCATCACTGCATTTGCATCTACTGATGCTGCATCAGCAGCAGTGAATAACCTTACCGGCCCCGGATCTGGATTACCCTCAACGGCCGGCTTATAAAGATCCGTCCGCATGCATACTCCCTTTCCGGCAAGTTGCTCCTGACATGCGCGAACTACGCCAAAATTTACTACAAACCCATCCACCCAATCGCGAACGGATTCAATCACCTCATCCGGCCGATCAAGTCCAGGCACCGGAATAGCCGTCCCGTGGTCGATTGGCAGGATGACGGTTCGGCCATCCTCTTGAAAAAATGCACTAAAGTTCTGCGATTTTGCCATGGTTTCTAATTTTCCTAAATCTAAAGAGACTCCACTTCGAATAAACAGCAAAATCAATTATCGTTAAATTCTCTGCCGCTTGACCTCCAATTCCGTACACCCTACGTCTACCCTATGAAACTAACCTATTTTTCTATTTGTGCGATTACCCCCTTGATTTTGATTGCTTGCGGACCAACCGGCAATAGCGCCTCAAGTGATGGTTGGATCAGCCTGTTTAATGGACAGGATCTGACAGGCTGGGAAACCAAGGTCGAAGGGGCCGACGAAGTCTGGTCAGGGGTAAATGGCGTGATCGACTGCCAACCCAAATTACAGCCCCGCGGGGACAAAGCATTGTGGACGGTAGACAGTTATCAGGATTTTGAACTTCACGTGGAATGGCGCATCAAAGAGAAAAAAGGTATCTATAATGTCCCGGTCGTTCTACCAGATGGAAGTTACCAATTGGATGCCAATGGCGAGCGAGTGGTAAACCCGCAACCGGGTGCAGACTCCGGCGTTTACTTGCGCGGTACCAACAAAGCTCAGTTAAACATCTGGTGCTGGCCCATAGGCTCGGGTGAAGTTTACGGCTATCGCCATAATCAAGAAGATCCGGTTGTAAGAGCCGGAGTAACACCCAAGGTGAATGCCGACAAACCGGTGGGTGAATGGAATACTTTTCATATCACTATGGTTGGAGACCGTTTGTCTGTCGTACTTAACGGTCAACAGGTTCTTGAAAATGCGCAGCTCCCAGGCGTTCCAGATTCAGGTCCAATAGCCGTACAGCACCATGGAGGTTACGATACTGAAAAAGACCAGTGGAATGGAGCATCAAGCCTGGTTCAATTCCGCAATATAAGGATCAAGGAGCTTTGAGCCCCTGCTAAAACAATCTGCATTTCATGAAACTAAAACCTCTTCTCGCCTTTCTTATTTGGTGCAGCCCCCTTTTTGCCAGTCACCACCAACCCAACTTCGTTATAATTTTTTGCGATGACCTAGGCTATGGCGACTTAGGATCATTCGGTAATCCAACCATTCGAACGCCTCATCTGGATCGCCTGGCCCATGAAGGCCAGAAATGGACACAATTTTATTCAGCCGATCCAATTTGCACACCAAGTCGAGCCGGTCTACTCACCGGACGCTATCCAATTCGCAGTGGGATGACTTCGGCCGCTAGAGGCGTTTTGTTTCCAAATTCCTCCGGCGGTCTTCCGCAAAAAGAGGTTACCATTGCCGAAGTTTTAAAGCAAAAGAACTACGCAACAGCCGCAGTTGGGAAATGGCACCTGGGTCATCTGCCACAACACCTTCCCATGACCCAAGGTTTCGATTTCTACTACGGTATCCCTTATTCCAACGATATGGCAAAAATCAAAGGCGCACCCAATTATCGTGCGGGCGCAGAAGACCCTGACTATTACCCTGACTTTAAGGATTTTGATGTGCCACTCATGGAGGATGAGAAAAATGTCGAATGGCCAGCGGATCAGAATACAATTTCCAAGCGTTATACCGAAAGAAGCGTTCAATTTATTGAAGACAACAAGGATCGACCCTTCTTCCTCTACTTGGCCCATTCGATGCCACACATCCCCTTGTTTTTGTCAGAGGCCTTTCGAGGAAAAAGTATTCGGGGATTGTATGGGGACGTAATTGAAGAAATTGACTGGAGTGCCGGACAAATCCTCGACACTCTTCGTAGGCTGAATCTGGATATAAAGACAATTGTCGTATTTACATCCGATAACGGGCCTTGGTTGTCGTTTAAGACCCATGGCGGATCCGCCGGGCCTTTGCGAGCAGGGAAAGGCACAACCTTTGAAGGTGGTCAACGTGTGCCGACTATCTTCTGGGCACCTGGAATATTTCCACCGCGTGTCGTTAATGAAATGGGGGCTTCCATCGACCTTCTGACCACTTTTGCATCCCTTTCTGGCACCAACGCACCGATGGATCGGAAGATGGACGGCTATGATTTGTCACCAGCACTGATGGGGACAGGAAGAAGTCCACGCAACGAATTCTTTTATTGGAATAGGGCCGTCCTTCATGCCGTTCGGTCGGGGCCATGGAAACTGCATTTTTGGCAGAACCACCCAGTCACCTACAGCCGCGTTCACAAATTGGATACACCGGAGCTATACCACCTAGAAAAGGATATTTCAGAAGCTTACGAAATAGCTACCGCAAACCCAGATATAGTCACCTACCTCACGCAAAAAGCGGAGATGCATAAGCAGGACACGGAAGGCTCTCTACCAGATCAAAACGGAGCATTAATACCCGGGTTTAAATACCGGCGCTAGAAAACTTTCTAGTTCTTCGATTTAGAGACTAATTCTTCACTAAAAAAATTTATATGCGCTAATCCTCGGTAACCAGACAGAACAGCATAAGTCGTTTTTGCGCTTTTTGTGGTTTTCCGATCCTTAACTCCATACATTCTTCAAAAAACGCACCCAGTTTTTCCAGGCGATGTTTTCAAGGTCCTCTTGAGTGTAACCCCTAGCCTCCAGCATAGGAAATACTTTTTGCACATCGGCGATCGTATCCAAATCCTGGGGACTTTGTTCGGTTCCGAAGCCACCATCAAGATCGGTTCCAATCGCCGAATGTAGGGAGTTTCCTGCCAACTGACACACGCGATCAATGTTTTTCACCACGTGTTCCAACTTTGGCTTTAACTCTTCAACGGTAGATATGCGTTTAATCCAATCGGGCACCAGCATCCAAGCATCGAGAACGGCTCCGATTACCGCACCCCGTTCGATGAGCTCTAGTATCTGTTCGTCCGTGAACTGCCGTTTATCAGGCACGAATGCACGACAATTGGAATGGCTGGCCCAAACATGTCCAGAAAAATGGTCCATTGCCTCACGATAGCTTTCATCACACAGGTGCGTCGCATCGAGTATGATATTCAATCGCTCAAGTTCCTTTAATAGTTCCCGACCTTTTCTTCCTATCCCACCCTCAGAGTCGGTGCCATGCGCATAAGTACCGGGACCGTAATGGGCTGGTCCCATGGCGCGAAGCCCTTGTTCGTAGGAGCGCTCAACATGGCCTAAAGTTACCATAGAGTCAGCGCCTTCTAAACTGAGTACGTATCCAATCGGTGTGGTTTCTGGATCCTCCTGCCAGGCGCTAATCTGAGCGTCCAAACCCTCAGAGTCGGTGATCGGATTCAACTCACCGGCCCCTTCCATAGCGCGATACCAGTTGAGTTGTCCCTGAGTTTGCGCCCAGGCCTGTTCAGGAGAATGCCATCCAGGCAACGTATTTCCAGGTTTCACGTAACGGGCAATTTGGGTAGCTACACAAAGGCCAATTCCTCCTTGCCGCATAGCGGGAAAGGACACCGTGTTGTTCGCCCGGTCCTTTTTGTCGGTCATACCCTCTTCAGAAGTCCGGATGGCTTCCACACTCCACCGTAAGTCTCGATTCCATTCGAGAGCGTTCATAGACAAATCTAAGTGTGCATCAAATAACAGCATAGTATCGAAAATTTAATTTAGAGTAACCACAGAAAGCACAAAAGGCACAGAAGATATTGAAGGAACCTATTGAACAAACTTTCGAACTTGTAATTTACGGGCGCCAAAGTTTACCAACAAGCCATATTCAATATTAGTCGCACGCAAATAAGCGAGAACTTGTGCAAAATGTTCATTAGCAATCGATTTAACGGCTTTAAATTCTACAAGAATCTTATTTTCAACAACTAGGTCTGCTAAATAATCTCCGACAACAGATCCATTTTCATCAATTACCGGTATGGATGCTTGCTGATCCACCTTTAGACGAATCTTCGTTAATCGGTTCTGAAGAGAGTTTTCATACACTTTTTCTGAAAATCCATTCGTAAAATAGGAACGAGCAGTAAAAACAGATTCACGAATTTAATCAGCGAGAGAATTAATTTCAGTTTTTATAATTGAAACCTAATTCACAACGAAGATAGATAAAAAACTAAGACTTGGGGGTGCATGCGAATTTGTGTCTTCTGTGGTTTCAATCAAAACTACAACCTATGCCTGGCCGCATTCTTCCAGGTTCCCACAACCCGCTGACCTTCGATCACATTTACATGATCATACAAAGAAACCGTCGGACATATGTGGCTGGGGATTCCAAGGTAAGTACCGCCAACCTGAATGGATTCCCAATTCCCAACCTTTGCCACGAGATGCTCCTCACTGTGCCCAATGTATTCAATATCTTCAATCCCTTGAAAGTGTATGCGCGGGTGTGGCATTTCAGAGGCGACTGCTTTGTGTCCTAAATCAAAACAAACGACTCCATATGTCGGTTTGCTAATCACGCGACTTACCAAAAAAGCTGCGTTTTCGAATTCCATTTCCGGAAACTGCCTGCTGTAATTGTAATCCCAGATAAGGGTAGTTCCCGGACTCAGTTCTACCCCATCCCGTTTAGCATGAATGGGAAAGGTTGGAGATCCGCCGGCAACCACAACCGGAGGTGCAAATCCCAGTTTTTCAAGCTGCAGCATAAAGTTTTCAACCTGATCATAGGCTTCGTTGACGCTATGTTCAAGCTCACACACGTCCGCATTTTTGATATGACCATCGTAAACATGCAAACCCTTGACATCGAGATAAGATGCTTCGTGAAGCTGTTTGTAACGGGCCATCGCCTCCAGTCCGAGCTCTACTCCCGTTCGATTCATGCCAACATTGAGATCCAAAAATGCCCCAAGGCGCATCGAAGATTCAGCACAGGCAGCATTTACTTGGCCTATTACAGCCGAGTTATCCAGTAGCACGGAGTAACTGGATTCTGGAAAGACTTTCGCAATTTCAATATAGCTTTGGATATGCGGACCAACAGGCTGCATCGCCAACAGCACATCGTCTGCATATTCTTTGCCGAGTAATTCGGCCTCAGCCAGGGTGGCACACTTAAACCGGTCAATCCCACACTCCATCTGCATGCGAATTACCTCGGCCGACTTATGCGTCTTGATATGCGGGCGCAAATGACCAGGATCACCGGCAATAGCAATCATCCTATCGATGTTACGCTGAATCCTATCAGGATAAAACAAGAGCGCTGGGGAAGAAACTTCTGCAATTTCAGGGAAATTTTCGGGGAAAAGAGACATCCCTACCATATTCAAGTCCAAAAGCTGCTCCTACAAGTCTAAGCGTCCGGAAGCGTAATTAGGACATCGTCAAACTGCTTGTCCGTCGGCAAGGCATTGGGTTGGCGCAAATCGATGTTTTCACCCGTGCCGTCAGCTGCGTCGCCTTCATTTTTCCAGTCGCCAGCATTCAAAGTACCTCGCCGACGAAGTTGCTAAGTCCCTCCAATTCCGGTGTCCAGATTCACAAATACATCCCTGCCTTCAACTCTTCTAGAATCCATCTTCGAATCGGGAGGAGGCGGTGGCGGTGCAGTCCATATGAAAATGCCATCACGATCATCTTCCAACTCCGCCCAAAACGCCACTTGGCCGGCTTCGTTGTTCACAGCTTTTCCAAAAGTTGCTCCAAGTAATCCTCTTCCGAAAGTTTCGTTACCGTCGATGGCTGGCGCGACTTCAATAAGGATTGTCTGGATTGTTTCCTAGCCCAGCAAAGCAAACGGAAGTCCAATAAAAAGAATAAATAGGGGTAGTCTTTTGCTCAGCATGCTGTTAGTATACTTAAGATCTTTTGGCCAAAAGATTATTCTACTCCTTCAATCCTTGTAAACGCCGCAATAGGGTGAAATAAATCCCATCCTCGAAACAAAAACCCTGAAACGCGGATCACCCCAAAATCATGGCCACAAACAAATACAACGTAGGAGTTATTGGCTACGGCTGGGCTGCAACGGCTCACATAGACGCGATTAACGCAACCAACCAAGGCACAGTCACAGCGGTTTACTCCTCCAGAGAGCTAAAGCCAGCTGAGCTAAAGTCTACTCACGGCACAAACATCGTCCCCTACAAAAACGTCGATGAGCTCCTTGCAGATCCCAATGTCGATACGGTTTCCATCACCTCCTACCCTATTCAACATACAAAACAAGCCATCGCTGCGGCGAAAGCGGGTAAGAATCTGATTATCGAAAAACCACTGGCCCTCACTTGGGAGGATTGCCGAGCAATTCAGTCAGCGGTTAAGGAGGCAGGAGTGAAAGCGTGTGTTTGTTTTGAGGTGCGTTTCATCAGCCAGTTCCAAAGCATCAAAAAGATAATCAATGAAGGCCTTTTAGGTGAAATCCATTACGCAGAAGTCGATTACTATCATGGGGTCGGCCCCTGGTACGGCCAATACCGCTGGAATACGACCAAAGAAAATGGTGGAAGTAGTTTACTTTCAGCAGGCTGCCATGCACTCGATGCAATGCTGATGTGCATTGACGATGAAGTCGTAAGTGTTTCTTCGATGAATGCCCAATCCAGTCACGAAATTTTCACCAAATACGAGTATCCGACAACTACAGTCACTTTACTCAACTTTGCCAGTGGCAAGGTCGGAAAAGTCGCTTCCGTCATCGATTGCTTCCAACCCTATTATTTTCACACACATTTAGTTGGCAGTGAAGGCAGTCTTCTGGACAACAAAATCTACTCCAATAAGTTACACTTGCGTGACAAAAAATGGGCAAAACTACCGATGGCTTTAGCCGATTCGGGGGATGTAATGGACCATCCCTATACGGACCAATTCCAGGCATTTTTTGATACCTTGGACAGAGTGGAGAACATGCCCTTCACTTCTCTGGATGAATCCATGAAATCATTTGAAGTAATCTTTGCTGCGGATAAATCAGCAGCCGAAGCAAGGCCGGTATCAATAGCAGAAATTCGCGGTGAAGGATAAACCTCGATCCGCGTTGGCGGTCTGCGCCCACCCGGACGACATAGAGTTTATAGCAGCAGGTACATTACTCCTCCTCAAAGAAAAGGGCTGGGAAATCCATTACATGAATCTTTCTGGAGGTGATTTGGGAAGCCTAACTCATAATCGAGAGGAGACGAGGAATATCCGCACACAGGAAGGTCAGAGTGCCGCGAAAATATTAGGCGCAACTTTCCACGATCCGGTAAGCAATGACCTGGAGATTCTTTACGACACGGATACGATAAAAAAGATCGCAGCAGTGATCCGGGAGACTCATCCTTCAATCATTCTGACCCATGCCTTGTGTGATTACATGATCGATCATGAAAATACAGCCCGTCTGACTGTTACCGCCGCTTTCGTGAAAGGGATGAAAAACTACCAAACAAATCCGCCCCGGGAACCGATAGGAAACGACGTAACCATTTACCATGGCATGCCTCACTGGCTTCAAACTCCCTTAAGGCAAAAGGTACGGTCAGGGCTTTACGTGGATACAGCCTCCGTACAACCCAAAAAACGGGAAGCCCTCGCAGCTCACAAAAGCCAAAAAGAATTTCTCGAGGCCACCCAGGGCATGGATTTTTACCTCGTGGCGATGGATGAATTATCTAGAGGAGTCGGGAAATTGTCAGAAAAATTCGAATACGCGGAAAGCTGGAATCGACACCTGCATCTTGGCTTTAGTGTCAATAAGCAGGATCCATTGGCGGAGGCTTTGCATGACTTATGTCTGGTTGACGAGGATTACGAACGTCAACTGGAGACTCCACGCTGAGGTTCAATAGACTCTACAGTTTTATCCAGTGGTGGGCTAATTTTCTGATAAATCTCGGCAGCAGTCAAACAAGCCAAGAACAAAGTCACAATAAATCCAAAAACAGCCAAAGTAAGCATTGGCTTAGGAATACTCCGATTACCAGTGAGTCCCCTACGCGTTCCCAGGTATATGAGTGCAGCGGCAAGCGCCGGGATACCCAGCACTGTAAGGGCTTGGGCAAAAGTAATGAGTAGGACGGTGCTACCTTCCTTCATCAATGAGGTGATAGCCACGACCATCCCGACAAACAATACGATTGCTGTTAAATGAATAGGCCAGCGATCTGTCAATCTGGAGCCTCGACCTAAGGCATCGGACATCACCGTACCACCAATCATTGCGTTGACCAAAAACGAACTGAGAGCACCTGCCAAAATGCCAACCGCGAATACATACCGTGCTCCAGATCCAAAAAGAGGTTCCAACTGTCTGGCAACGTCTCCCACAAATGCCAGGTTTGCTCCGGCCGGATGCCCATAGAAGGTGCGCCATGCGGTCATGAGGATGATCATCGTAATCAATCCCAGCACGGAAATGCTCACGATCGAATCAACCATGCCTTTTCGCACATCGCCCAGGCCCCACCCACGCTCTCGAACCAGGTAAGCCTGGTAGAATGCACCACCAACCGAAAAAGTTGTACCAATCATGCCAAGGAGTGGGATGAGATCCTTTGATCCGGAAGTCGGCACTGGATTAAATGACGGTGGAAAAATGAATACCAGGATAAAATTAATCAGAAAAGCAACACCCATGAAGGCTATCAAAAGTTTCATGAGGTTCTCCACAAAACGATAGAGATTTCGCAACCAATAAAGTATCCCCAAAATGGATACATTGAAAATAATGAGGATAACCATTCTTGATGCACTCGAAAAGATATCCTCTGTCAACATAGACTCCAACCCGCCAATCAATGCAATGTTATTGGAAGACTGAAATAAGGCCACCAGTGTAAAAAGAACCAACCCAATCAGGAAGGTAATGCCTCGCCCCAATCGCGCAGCTAATTCATCGCAAAGACTGTTCTCATAAACAACCCCCAATCGAGCTGATAGCGCCACCATGGCAATCATAAGAATGGCCGCGCCCAAAATAATCGGAACGCCGATCAATCCAAAACTGGCACCCACCTTTGAGCTAGTCAGGATTGAACCCGGTCCAAGCACGACTGCTGAGACAATAATAGCGGGCCCAATCGATTGAAAGAGACGCCTCATCACTTCATTCCTAAGGCTTTCCGAGGATTATCATCAATGAGATTCTGAATTTCCGAATCATCCAAGTTGAGATGTTCCCTCAAATTCCTGCTTAGCCTGGACATGGTTAAAGTTGACCCGGCAAGATTGGCTGATCCGGGGCGACGGGCAACTCCAGCTTCATCCACTTCTACCTCAAAGTCTGCAAGTCTGTGCAATCCTGGACCCAAACGCGAAGCGCTCATCGCATCGGTCACCATAATCGATCGCTCCAAGCCCACCATATCGAGGTAATTTTTCAGAGCAAAAAACTGAATATGGTGACCATCAGGAATATAGCAGATCCATAGTTTATCTCGAAAGTGCAAATAGCGTTGAATCACATTATCGTGCCTAGGCAAATCAACGGGACAACCATTCCCAATGTGAGTAACCATAGAAAGCCCACCATCAATGCCACCGCGTAATTGGTCCAAATTCGGATTACAGTGACCGGCCGAAACAACAACTCCCTCGCCAACAAGATACCGGATAGTTTCAAAATAGGGGTCCATTTCGGGGGCCAGTGTCAGCAATCGGATCAAACCCCCACCAGCTTCCAGCAAACGTTTCGTATCATCGATATTAGCCAGTTTCACGTATTCAGGCTCGTGGGCGCCGATATAGCCCGGAGCAGGATTCAAAAACGGACCTTCTAGATGGATCCCCTTGATCATTTTTTGGGCCAAAGGGTCTTGCTCCCTCAAATGCACCAGATTGGCCAACTTATGCAATAGATGGTCCAGGCTATCTGTTATAACTGTTGCCAAAATGGAATCTACTCCATCGGCCTCCAATGCAGTACAAGCAGAATTCAATTGATCAGCAGAGAGGCTGGTAGCACAAAAATCGGTCCCCGCATAGCCGTTTACCTGTATATCGAAAGGTTTCACAATTGAAAAGCCGCAGTTTTATCCAGAAACAGATGACAATCCGGATGCGTTTGCAAAATCGAGGCCGGTACATCAGGAGTGACTGGACCCTGAACCGCATTCCTGACAGCATCCGCTTTCCTTTCATCGGGAACTGTGCAAATGATCGTCTGGCTTTTCATGATCTGCTGAATGGACATGGAAATGGCTTGTTTTGGCACAGAAACAAAGTCAGGAAACCATCCCTCTCCCAGTTGCTGATTGCGACAGGCATCATCCAGATCGACCACCAGGTAAGGCTCGTTCGTCTCGAAATCGGCAGGAGGATCATTGAAGGCCAGATGTCCATTTTCGCCAACCCCTACAAAGGCAATGTCGATAGAGGTCTGAGCCAGAATTGCTCCCACCCTGCCGCACTCAGCCACAGCCTCCGTTTCTCCGTCCAGGTAATAAAAAGCCTTTAAAGGTTCAGGCAGCTTATCCACAAATCGTTCCTTAAGGTATTTTCGAAAGGAAGCCGCGTGATCAATGGACAGGCCAACGTATTCATCGAGGTGAAAGCCCGTGATCGAAGACCAATCCAGGTCGGCTTTTGAAAGACTGTCTAACATTTCAAATTGGGAGGCACCAGTAGCAACAATCATGGCTGCCGCCCCTGTTTCCATTATAGCATTATGCAGCCGTTGGGTTCCGGTTGCAGCAGCAGCGGCGCCCATTTCATCCTTTGAATCAAAAATTGTGGTGATCATGAGGTCGTTACTGAATTTACCATGTTTTCGAGTCTGCGGGCATACTCGATCCACACGCGCCGCGCCTCTCCCGAATCATCGATATCCTGACCGGCGTGCACTGCAGCCATGAGATGCGGTTCAATGGATAAATAGCCGTCGTAACCGGACTCCTCCAAATCCCTGAGGATCGCGTCCTGGACGGGATCTTCATCGACATGGCAGGCCACAAATTCCGAACCATCGAAACGCGATTTGCCAGCTTTGATGTGAACATGCCTGATGTGTTTTCGACAGGACCGGTAATATTCCCATGTAACGTCATTGTTATTATCGTGAAGCGTATTGTTACCGGTATCGAAAATAAGCTGGAAGGCCGGGCTATCAATTGCCTCCACAAGTTCCAGGAATCCCTCCGCCGATTCCCCATATCCAGCACAATTCTCATGCCCGAGAATCACACCCTCTCCTTCGGATATGGCGGCCAGTTCTTTGATTCGCCTGACAGTCTCCTGTTTCCAGGCATCTTTTTCAAGAGGACTGACACCAGAATTTGGGTACGACATGATTCTCAAAAATTTGCAATTTACCTCCCGCATGCGGGGTGCTACTCGGCGCAGCTCCTCAAGATCTGTCTGAAAGTCCGACTGGATGTGGCGGGCCCAATTGCCGATCTGCCCCCCAAACCCGACAACCTTTATTTGGTTGGCGGCCAGGTAATCCCGAGTAAACTTCCACTCATCTTCGGTCTGATCACACATATTCTTGCCATCCAGCAATCGCAGCTCGATCGCCTGCCAACCTACTTCCTTCAATGTGGCTACCTGTCCTTCGAGGGTTTTTTCGGCTTCGTCCGTAAATCCGGTAAATTGAAAAGGCATCAAAAGGTTTTAGGAACTAAAAACGGTTACATCAATCGCAATAATAGATTGCAGAAATCATTTTCAATTAATCTCCTAAAGGTCTCTATGAAAAAGTTGCTCCAGTGATAGTAGCCTCTCCTTGGGTGTAAATCGTAATACGCGGATGAGCTCCATGCGACTGCAAATATGTATAGATGGATGTCAAAGTGTTGGTCATTTCAAAATTCTATTTTGTTCCGAAATCCTCCGACTGCTTGAGAGTACAAAGGATGTACTACAACGTTAATATCATTTTCCAATCGTGCTGAGACTTTATAGGAATCAAATAGCGGTCTTACAATTTCTCCTTCCTCCGGAGATTGGACTGCATGAAATTCTTTCAACAATGCCGGAATAGGGCCAATGCATCCAAAACATCAACTTTCTGTTCTTTGAACCTACTGCGGTAATTTCAAATGCCTACGGATTTAAATATCCCAACCGCCGGTTTACGTCGGAACGCTCGGTGGCACGCCATTGGGCGGGAAATATTTCCGGATCAATGTCAAAATGCCAGCCTTTAAGGTCTTGGAGGAGGACGACGGAATTCAAGGTCAAGAAAGCCTCAACCTGATTGTTGGCATGGGCCAGTACCTCCTGAATCACAGGGGATGGATCTTCCTCGCCAACCAAGCCTAGAAACTCTGCTGCACGCACGCGGACCAAATTTTCCGTATCCTGAGCAGCTATCGTCTGAGCCTTTTTGTAGAATGCTTTGGCATCTTTGCCGAACGAGCTGCAAACAATAAGCCCCCAGTACCGCGCCCAGGGGTCCATGGAATTCAGCGCCTCACGAATGCCTTTTCGCGCCTTACCAAATTTTAGGAGGCTCAAGTCCGCAATATCGACCAAACCAGCAATGCGGGCGGAATTTTTGCGACCATATTCAACCGGGTTTTCGAAGGCATCCTCCCACAACACGCTTTCAGGAAACATGCTTAAGTCGTTGAGGGACTTTACCTTTTGGGTAAGCCGCTGCCGCATGTCGTGTACGGCTGAGGCATAAGCAGGATCGTCAGCCAGGTTGTTGATTTCATAGGGATCTGCCTCTAAATCGAAGAGTGCCTCCGCGGGCCGAGGTTCAAAAAACTGTCGCTGAACTGCATTCAGCTTTCCGGACTGAAAAAGCTCCCACCATTCCATATACGCCAACATCCGGTAGCGATACTCGTTCCATAATCCATCAAAATTAAAAGGTTGGTAATTCCGGTGGTAAGTAAACTTCCCTTTGCGAAACACTCGAACTAGATCGTATTTCTCATCGAATCGATCTGCGTAGCCAAAAGCCTCGTCCCGTTCATTAACTTCATCCATTGTTACTCCTTCGCCCAAGAATGGTTTTCCATCCATGTGAGCAGGAACTTCAACGCCGGCCAAATTCAATAAAGTAGGGGCGAAGTCGACAAAACTGACAAATCCCTGCACCCTGCTCCCAAGCCCCACATCGACTAAGTGTGCCCAATTTTTGGGAACGTAAACAACCAAAGGAACGTGCAGTCCGGTTTCATATGCATAGCCTTTGCCACGCGGTAGGACTCCACCGTGATCCGCGTAATAAAAAATGAATGTGTCATCCAGCACCCCATCATCCTTGAGCATTTGAATGTATTCACCGTGATAGGCATCCATCTTCTGCTGCAAATCGTGATAACGTGCCTGGGTGTACCGGAAAGTAGGCGTATCCGGGTGATAAGGAAAAGGAGTCACGGAGTCAGGGGAAGTTTCGTTCGCCACCGATTCCATTTCATCTGCTGTAAAATGGAGCTGTCCCTCATGTGTGATTCCGGCATTCTGAATGTGGAAGAAGGGTTGACCCGATTTACGGTTTCGCCAGGTAGCCTGAGGTGAAGATTCGTCCCAGCCTTCCTTAACGATTGCGTTGTAATCGGTCTTTGAATTGTTGGTGGTGTAATAACCAGCTTGCCGAAGATACCAGGGATACATGCGACCACCGCCTGGCATGGGAACCATTTTAGAACGGCGATGGTATTGGGTGCCAATTCGAGGGCCATAAGCACCCGTCAAAAGCGTTGTTCGAGCAACAGAGCAAACAGGCCCATTAGAGAAAGCATGGTCGAATATCAGCCCATGCTCAGCCAATTTCCGAATATTCGGTGTAGGTGCTCCGGTTTTAAAATAGAGGTCAAGATAGTGAACGGAATTATCCTCCGAAGTGAGCCAGACAATGTTGGGTCGGTCGGCGGCCATCAAATCGAGAGATTGGACGACAATTAAAAGGAAAGAAACGAGTGTAATTAGCTTCATAAATATTGAAGTTTAATTTTTAAATCCGGCTTTGTTATGATCGATGAAAAAGGCTTATTCTTCGATTAACGGGTTTAAATGCAATGGGTTTAAGCGCCTGAAGGCTGTTCCTTCATTTCTCGCGGATTTGAGATGTCGCGCTTGACAACTGAGAAGCGAAGGCGTGCGTAACCGAGCTGCGATGGATGAATATGCGGCAAGCCATTCCGAGGATGGGTTCAAATCGCAAATAAAGAGCCTCGATTTTCACCAAAGTCAGGAATATCAATTTCTCAACTAATTTTTATCTATTCGAGCCTATCCGATGGGGAATGCAGGCTATTCACTGCCGATTGGACGTTTGCGGCTTCCAAAACCCCAGCTTTTGCGTTTGGTCAGAGGAAATTCATCACTGTGAGTTCGGGTATTATCTAACAACTCCAACATTCTGGCTGCTTGATCTGGTTGCCTGGTCGCCAAATCCGTTGTCTCGGAAATATCCGAAGCCAAATTGTATAGCTCAATTGGTTTCTCTAAGTATTTTACCGCTTTCCAATTCCCTTTCCGAATTGCCTGAATAGGACCGTCAACTTCGTTAAACTCCCAGTACAGGACAGCATCTCGATTTTTCTGTTTTTGTCCCATTAAGGTCGGCAGGTAGGAAATCCCATTGAGCGATTTCTCTGTGGGCTCGATTCCGGCAAGCTCGCAGGCAGTGGGCAGAAAATCCCAGAAAGCCGACGGATAAGCGGAATTGCTTCCCGGCTCTATCTTGCCCGGCCACCAAGCTACAAAAGGAACCCGGATGCCCCCCTCATAAAGGTCCCGCTTCCCTCCGCGCAAGACACCATTGCTGTTAAAAAACCGGTCATCTCTTTCATACACGGGACCATTGTCACTGGTAAAAATGACCAGTGTATTTTCCTCCAAATCGAGCTGCCTTAAAAGGTCGAGAATGCGACCCACATCGCGATCCATGCGGGAAACCATACCAGCATAGGCAACATTGCCGTCTTCATCGTCCCGGTAGTGCGCTTTTTTCCGAGGCTCTTTGGGCCACCCAAGATTTTTATAGGGTTCCTTGCTATCTTCTGGAACTGTCAATTCGTAGTGCGGAAGCGCGTAGGCCACAAAAAGAAAAAATGGATCCTCCTGCTTATCCCGTATATACTGAAGAGCTGAGTCAGTTACAATATCATGCACATATTTTCCTTCCGTATTCATATAATCATTACCATCGATATGGAAGGTCCTTTCATTTTCCCAAAGTAAGGGCCAGTAATGGTGGTGAGCATCGACATGCGTTCGGTAACCCATAAAATAGTCAAAGCCCTGCCACGTGGGGAGGCCATCGAGAGAATTTTCCGCCAACCCCCATTTCCCAATAACCGCCGTTTTGTAGCCGGCTCGTTTCATTTCCTCAGCTACAGTAATATCCCCCGGTTTGAGATCCACTGCAACCCCGCTCACAGTCCAATTTGGATTGCCACGAATCCTTCCATGTCCCGTATGGAAGCCGGTCATCAGCGCTCCCCTTGAAGGCATACAAACCGTGGCGCCGGCATAGTGATCCGTCAGGACCTTGCCTTCCGCAGCCATCTGGTCGATTCGGGGTGTTAAAATGTGCTGCTGCCCATTGTAACCAACATCTCCATAACCCAGATCATCAGCCAGAATGAATATAAGGTTGGGCTTGTCTACAGCCCACGAGCCTGTGACGAATCCCAATAATATACAAATTACAATCGCAAAACACCGATAGTACCGATCAGTACTGATAAATTTCATCTTACTACTCTTTTCCATTCAAGTTTTCGATTTTTGAAATTGATAAAATATCCCAATCTCAAGGTCAGTGATTGTTGCAATAGCTTTGGTATCAAAGATCATTTTTCGTAGACGATTAAATCTGGGATGTAATCGCCAAAAGTTATTGTTTTGTAAACTAAATCGGAGCGTTTCTACTAATCAGAGGAATATTTCTAATTCCAAATTCAACAACTAGAGATCGTTCGTATGGCTTTTCGTTAAAACCGAATCCCAATTCATTATGCACCTCAATTGCGCAACCGATTATTTCATCCGACTCTTTTTTAAAAAAAAGTTCTCTTTTATCAGCGTGCATCGGAGAAATCGGTGGTTGTGCCTTAAAAACCCATGAGAGATTTAGACCAGCTTAAAGTCAACAGGTGCCTTTTGGAAAAAATTTGATGCTTTTAAGACTGCCCGAAAGCTTTAGTGATAAAAATTCGAATACTAAATGATGAGGCTCTACCAATTTCCATACAGACCTTACTGGATTATGGCGAGGGCACTTACAAAGTTGCCGGAATAAACCACATGGCGTTTTTCCTGGAGTACAATTACAAAGGACAGGCCGCCCACTCGTCGCTTTTTAAGGCTCTGGAGGGTCCGGCTATCGTCGCGCAAACAAGGTGCGTTTCATAATGATGCGCATGCTCGATTATTTTGTCACAGAATCGAGCGAACACCAACGCGAGTATGCTCCCTGCTTCATTCACCAAGGAGAGGCAGTTATCGATGACTTTCTCATTCCCATTGATGAAAACCGCCGTCGCTGTAAAGCCATCATTGCCTCCTGGCAGCAAGAGGAACGCAACGTGCTCGGAGAAGGGGCAAGAAATAAATTTGAAGTAGCTCCCCTATCAGACAATTGGGGATGGGACAAACGTTCAGGACAGTTCTGGAACCTTCGGATTCTGGAAACGAAACGGGCTCAAGGATTCAATTGACTTCACCGATTCCATAACTGGATCTGGATTCAGCCAGCAAATCATATTCACGTCACCAACCTCTAGAATTTTTTATATTACAAATCCTATTCTGAGAGGACTTCAGACAGGAACCTTTACAAAGTAATCTCCACGAATAAGAAAAACGATTGGTCTAAAAAGGCACGATTTCACTTCAGGAGCGGTTGTGTGCCTTTAATCACTTCGAATGCCTGTCCCTTTACTAAAATTATTGAAAGCGCGGATGCAGCCCAAAAAGTGTCAGACTGTTATTTCGATTCAAAAAAAATGATGATTCCTTCAAATCGAATTAAAGACACAATAAGGTCCGGACAAGGCCAAGGTTCACAACTTGACCCCAACGGCCTTCTAAGACTAATAATTGATTATGAATACCTCCTTTACCAATAGCAAAGGGAGCCTCGCCGGAGCTCGCCGCGATACCACAGATTGGCCAAATCTAACATCCGCCGAAAAAATCCAATCGATTGAGTTGGAGGGATTCGTGGTCCTGCCCAATTTACTCAATAAGGATACATTGGAGAAAATAAAGGAAGAGCTCGGTCGACTTCCGACCAAACGCGTAGATTATAGCCAGTACCAAAGAACTTTCTCAAACATTCAGTGGACCGACTCCCCAACGACTATTCAAACCATCGGTAACCCGACCGTTACCAAGTTTCTTGGAAACCTTTTTGGGGACGACCTCATTTGCACCTCCTGCAGTTACACATGCGCAGATCCAGGCCACCCTGGGATTGTGATTCATACGGACTCGCAACCCTATGGCTCGAAGATCTTTGGTGTCCAGGCCAGTGCACCTGTATTAGCACGCGTATTATTCTATCTGGATGATCAGACCTCGGAATGTTCTCCCTTCAAAGTCATTCCGAAATCCCATCTGTCGATGCACCGGGACGGCAATCCCTACAACCGGTACCTCAGGCATCCCGATGAGATCATGGTCACCTGTAAGGCTGGTTCCGCCGTGGTAATCAACCAAAAGGTCTTTCATGGAAATTACCCAAACCACAGCGATCGCTCACGACGTATGCTCGCAATTGCCTACCGTCCAGCCTGGGCTGGCCCCATTGGGGAGGTTGAGGACCGTGATCCGGCAATGGTGGCGAAACTGCCCGGACACATCCAACCCTATTTCAGAAGCCTAAATATCAAGATCGCCAATTTCGACCAACCCAACCGGCCCGAAAACATGCAAAGCCACGCACCCGGAATTGCTCCCAGCCGATGGCAACCCAATGAATGATTTCATACAATAGTTCACGTTTCTGACACCCTTCAAAAAAGGTTATTATTCCCACGAAGGCTAATGTAATTAAATGAAATCACAACCGACCAAATTTTTCGTTAGCATTATTGAGAAGGCGATCTATTGCTTCGGCGGGCGCTGCCGGCGCCAAGAGCTGCCATTTAGGTCGGGAACGGATAATGAACGGAACCTGCAGCCTGGGACCCCAAGCCCACATTTTTATGCCTGGCATCCCGGTTAGATGGTCAGAGAAAAAGAAAACTATGGTGTCGTCAGCAAGGCCGTCGAACTCCAGTTCTACGAGGACGTCTCCGACCTGATAGTCCATGGCGGTGATATTCTCGTAATGACGCGCCCAATCCCGGCGGAACTCGGGTGTATCCGGATGGATCGGCGGAATCGTAACTTGGGCAGGGTCTCTTCGGTGCTCGGGAGTGAGTCGGTGGGTATTTTCGCGGTAAGATTCCTCATCTGCGAAGATGCGGCTTTGATGAGTCACCGTAAAATTGAAGACACTGAAGAATGGCTTAACAGGTGCCCGATTGCGCCAGTCAGCTAGGTTGCTCGACTCATCCCAAGTGTCGGCGGGAGCTTCGAATTGATAATCTTCCTTCTGATTGTTGGAAGTGTAGTATCCTGCCTCACGAAGCAAATTCCTAACAAAAGGGTAAGAACTAGGAGAGTAATTCCGGAATCACATTGCCGCCAAACTGGCTCAGCTGCTTAAAGCGTCCTCCGCTGAAATAGGTCAAGCGGTTGTCGTCAAGTCCCAACAAATGGAGCAGGGTCACATGCACATCACGGATCGGATGCACTACATCGACCGCTTCGGCTCCAATCTCATCGGTCGCTCCCACAGTCGTTCCGCCGGCCACTCCACCGCCCGCAAGCCACATGGGCATGGCCAGTGGATTGTGGTCGCGCCCATAAGTGGTGCCACCATCACGGATGCCATTGTCGGGGCTGCGGCCAAATTCGCCGCACCAGATGATGAGCGTCTCGTCGAACATACCTCGGGCTTTAAGGTCTTTAATCAAGCCGGCCATCGGTTTGTCGATGCTGGTAATGCGAGAGCCATGGGCCCGTTCAAGAAAATCATGCGAATCCCAACCACCTGAGTAGACCTGTATGAATCGAACGCCCTTTTCAATCAATCGGCGGGCGAGTAATAGCTTCCGACCGAACACTTCCGTCTCGTCGGTTCCAATACCGTAGAGTTCTTTAGTCTTTTCTTCTTCCTGATTGATATCGAGAATTCCAGGCACCTGCATCTGCATGCGGAATGCCAATTCGTAGTTCGATATACGAGCCTGCAAATCATCCTGCCAGGGATGCTCCTTTAAATGATCGTGGTTAAAACGGCTCAGCAGATTCAGGTTTTCACGTTGGTGCTCTGGGGTAACTCCGGGGGGTGGTTGGAGGTCCAGGATGGGTGACCCTTGTGGACGCAAGGGCGTGCCCTGGTAGTGAGCAGGAAGGAATCCGCTCCCCCAGTTGGGCGAGCCACCCTGCGGATAAGAAACCTCGGGAAGAACAATGAATCCAGGCAAATCCTGGTTTTCGGAACCGAGCCCATAGGTTACCCATGAACCCATAGCCGGATCACCTCCAAATCGGTTTCCAGTATTCATGTGAAATAATGCCGTCGGATGATTTACCGATTCAGCCTGGCAGCCCCGGTAAAAACAAATATCGTCTGCCACATCCGCCAAATGGACCCATTTTTCGGTCATCCAGGCACCGGATTGTCCCACCTGACTCGCCTTCCACGGGCTCTCCACATAGTAACGGGCACCACTTTCCATAGCTGATTTGTTTTCACCTCCACGCGTAAACTTCTGTAGATGGATTTGATTGAGGTGTGGCTTAGGATCAAACGTATCAATATGGCTGGGTCCGCCCTCCATCATGAGAAAAATCACATTTTTGGCCTTAGGGGCGTAATGAGGTTCCTTCAAAGCAAGAGGTCCGGTTTGAGCGGAACTTCCAGAAAGCCTGGATGGCAAAATGCTAGCCAATGCCACACTTCCCAGGCTTGCACCCATGCTGTAAATAATATCACGACGATTCAGCTGCTTGGCTGACGCCATGTTTCGCAGGATATCCTGTTTCAGCTTTTTGTTCATGACCTCTTATGGTTTGTCAGTAAACATACACGAATTCGTTGGAATTGAAAACAACCAAACAAAGCTCCGCAAGAGCTCGGGTTTCGATCTCCACATCAGCCATCCCCGGATCTGCCACATAATCATCAAATCCAAAAAGTACTTCAGTGAACGAAAACTCTTCCCCGCTCATTTCTTCAATGGCAGTCCGTTGAACTTCCTTTACAAATTCCCTCACAGGAAATTCCAGGGTGCCGTGGCGTTCTTCCATCTTTTCCCAATGTTCGAGAGAGAGCCGGACATCGGTACGATCAGGCTTCCGTCCGTAAGCCCGCATAAATAGATCTTCAACCACCCGCTTGCGGCTCTTGTTCTTCTCAAGCAGGTCAATCGCGGTTCCAATCGATCGATAAAGCGTATCTTCCCCGTTGAATAAACTGAATGCCTGCGGAGTAACGTTAGAAGCTTGCCGGGCTTCACAAGACTCATCGGGGCTCGGTTGGTTAAACACTTCCAAAAAGGGGTTTCTGAGACCACGAATCTTTTTCACGTATACGGAACGACGATTGCGTCCCTCCGGGGTGCGAGCAGGTTCATAAGAGGAAGCAAACGATCCCATCACCTGGCGAGGTTGGGTTGCCACATCCTGGTTGATTTCTGGCATGGCCGGAAGTCCACCCATGGTTTCACTGAGCTCGCCGGAAACATATAGCATACTATCCCGCAATTCCTCGGCGCTTAACCTGCGAGGCTTAAAGACGGCGTACGATATACCATTTGGATCTTTCTCAGCCAAGCGGTCGCGGTGTTTGTACTCGGTCGACCGACGATAGGCCTTGGAAGTAATGATCAGGCGATGCATTTCTTTGACTGACCAACTGGATTCGATGAAACGCGAGGCCAGAAAGTCGAGCAACTCGGGATGACTAGGCTTGCCTCCCATGGCACCAAAATTATTGGGCGTATCCACAATTCCCTGACCAAAGTGATAGTGCCAAATTCGATTAACCATCGAGCGGGGCACCAACGTGTTTTTCGCACTGGCCAGCCATTTGGCAAAGGCCAGACGTCGCCCCTCGACCGATTCCGGAATAGAATTGTACTCGTTCTTTTGCAGTGTGTCGCTCGATTCCGGCAAAGCACTCAATACACCTGGAGATACTTCCTCCCCATAACCGAATGGGTCGCCACCGGTGAGAATATGCGTCTGCCCGGCCTCACCCTTGACCATTGCGGCGGGCATGGGCAACATACTTCCCGAACGTTGGGGCTTCTCCGGCTCCAGCCCACTATACACCGACAGGACATAGGGTTCGAATTTTTTCATTTCGAATTCCCCGCGATTCACATTTTTGGCACCCACCTTTCTGATCCCGATTTCTTCGAGTGTCAGACCAATGTTACGAGGTAGATCGTCTTCCGGCACACCTCGGTCCAACAATTCCATGCGTGTGCCATACTCGTATCCATTCTTCTCACACCAGGCTTTCAAAGCCTCTCTCGACTTCTCATTAAGCCGATTACGCATGTCTTCGAAATACCCTAAACGCTTTTCCATGACCACTTTCTCTTCCAAGCCAACCAAGGTTTCATTGTCCTGGAATGGCACCTCACGATCGGCGAAATGAGTCGAGGCAAACACTGCCTGTATCCGGTAGTAGTCCTTGGTGGGAATTGGATCAAATCTGTGATCGTGGCAACGTGCGCACTGAAGAGGATGGGATAAAAATACCTGCCCGACGCTATCCGTAACATCATCCAGAAATTGTTGGCGAGTAATCCGTGCCACCGACATGCCAGTGTGCTCCCAAGGTCCCATGCGAAGAAAACCGGTCGCGATGAGAGCGTCCGGATTGCTTGGGTCAGCTTCATCGCCGGCCACCTGCTCGACGATAAACTGGTTGAAAGGTTTATCTTGGTTGAAGGAACGAATCACATAATCGCGGTAACGCCAAGCGCTAGGACGCTCATAATCGTTAGAGAAACCAGCAGAATCCGCATAGCGCACCACATCTAGCCAATGACGGCCCCACTGCTCACCGTACCGATGATCTTCGAGTAATCGATCCACAACTTTAGCAAATGCTTTTTCATCGGAACTCCGGTCCCGAAGAAATGCGTTCACTTCCTCAGAGGTTGGCGGCAATCCGATCAGATCAAAGGTTGCTCTGCGAATAAGTGTGCGTCTGTCGGCCAACTGCGCGGGGTTTAATCCAATGTCGTAAAGCTTATCGTCAATGAAAGCATCCACAGGATGGCCGCGCTTTGACTTTGTAGGAACAGACGGATCTGCGACAGGCTGGTAAGCCCAAAGATTCTTTTCTTCATAGCGACGGTAAGTCCAATCGTCATCGAGACCGCCACTGGTTTGCACGATCACTCCTTCAGCGTACTTTTCTTTAATTATAACCTCGTCTTCCTCCGAAGGCCAGGGGGCTCCAGTATTTATCCAGTCGCGGATCAGCCAGGACTGCTGCTCGGTCATCTTGTCCGCTTCTTTGGGTGGCATCTCGAAATTTTCCAGCGTCCAGGTGGTGGCGACATACATCAGACTATTCTCGCCATCGCCCGGAATGAGCACCTCATCAGACGACTCCCCGCCCAGGATCATGCCTTCGCGGCTAGTGAGTACCAAATCCCCTTTCAGATCCTCGTCGTTGTGACAGGAAACGCACTTTTTTTTTAGTAGCGGCTTTACCTTCAGGACGAAGAGCTTCTCGCCTTCGGTGTAGTCTTTATCTTGAGCACTTAACGGCACTACTAAAAATCCACCAATAGCCAATATTACGACTATAAAGTGAGTTTTTTGAATACTAATGGAAAGCCTCGAAACTAATTCCATAAAAGGGAAATTGAGATTTAAGGGTAAAAGTAATCAACTACTTTAACAGAAAATCAGATTTTTACAATTCCAGTCATCGCAACCATCAAATGCTTATACGGCAACGCTAACTCCCCCTTTGGCTACGGATCCATATATAAATTCGGTAAGTTCGGCACCTTCCCCGAAACACATAGACAAAAAAGGGGGAAAACGCAAAATATTAACATAACCCTCTATTTACCACACTACTTGAACGATTCGGATGGCCCAGGTGCAAACGCCGGGCAATCCACACATTATTTGCCGGGGTCTGTTGTCGAAGGAGCTTGGCTATCTCTATTTTCCAAACTGCTCCTTTCAGGGCTTGAGCCAAGTCCACTTCGCTTTTTTCAGCCGTTTCATTTTAGCCATGGCAATCGCTCAAGATCTACATTGCCCCCGGAGATAATGATGCCTACCCGATTTCCAGGGATCTCGCTGCGCTTTTCCAGTAGTGCCGCTACGGGTACGGCCGCAGAGGGCTCAATGACGATTTTCATGCGCTCCCAGACCATGCGCATAGCTTCAACGATAGCTTCTTCGGAGACGGTCACGATACTTGAACAACGATTCTGGATGACAGCGAATGTCAAATCACCCAAACTGGTGAGCAAACCATCGGCGATTGTTTGTGGATTGATGGAAGGCTGAATTTTACCAGTTTCAAGAGAACGAAAAGCATCATCGGCACCATCAGGCTCTACCCCAATTACTTCGGCTGATGGCAGGGATTCACTGACGATGATAGAGGTTCCGCTAAGCAAACCTCCGCCACCGATCGGCACCATCACGACGTCTACCTCCTTTACCTTCTCAATAAGTTCGAGTGCCGCCGTCCCCTGACCTGCGATGATGCGTGGATCGTTATACGGATGGATCATAACGCGACCCTCCTCTTCAAGGACTCCAGCGAGCGTACTTTCCCGCGCTTCCAGAGTCGGCTCACAAAAGGTGATAGTTGCACCGTAATTTTGGACCGCCGCTTTTTTCACTCCGGGCGAGTTGTTCGGCATCACAATATGGGCAGTCGATCCGGCAAGCTTGGCCGCCAAGGCCAAAGCTGCAGCATGGTTACCAGAAGAGTGTGTGGCGACTCCCCGCTTCAACTCCCCCTCCGATAGGCCCATAATGGCATTGCAAGCGCCTCGAAATTTGAAAGCCCCCACCTTCTGGAAGTTTTCACATTTGAAGTATATTTCCGCGCCCAGAATTTGGTCCAAGGCCGAACACCGGAGAATTGGAGTTTTATTCGCGCACTTAGAGATGCGTTCCGCAGCTATTCGAATATCATCCAGTTGAGCACAAAGTTCGGCCATTGTCTTGACCATTAATGAAACCAACTTTGCCGGCCACTCAAAAGTAGAAAGAGATCATGTAGAAAAACTTTTCGGGACATCGCCTACTTCCACATTTGACTCTTTCGCTGTTTGCTAACGATCATTGGATGTTATGGATACCTACCTCACTGAACTTACAAAACTCCCTTCCCGAAAATAGCCATTCTCGGTGGCACTTTTCTCAATGACTACGTAATCAACACTGTCATGTGCGGATAGGCGGTTGGCGAAACTCCAGCCGGAGAGGTAAAGAATCAAAATGGGAGTTTTGCTTGGATTCAGACAAAGTGGTATCAATTACACGGGAATAACCGGTTAGTTTTAGGGAATATTCACCGATCCAATTTTTTAGGCCAACCTATGGGCGCAATCGGCTGCTTAACAACCCTGTGAAATTTAAAAAAGCTCGTCGCGTTGACCCAGCCGCCTCACCCAGATGTTTCTAAAACGAACCAAATCACCATGGTCTTGCAGCCTGAGCGGACCAGTTGATTCCTGAGGCTCCTCAGGGGGTAACGCTTTGTTGATGGTTGGACCCTGGAGCTCTGTTGCATGCTGTACAACGATGCCGTTGAGGATTGCTGTTACCTTAGCAGCTTTAATCCGCTCACCATTTTCAAAAACCGGAGCCTCCCAAAAAATTTCATATAGATTCCATTCTCCAGGCTGGCGAACAGCATTCGCCAAGGGAGGCGTTTGTCCGTAAATGGCTCCGACAGTTCCGTCTGAGTAAGTGGGGTTTTGGAAATTATCCAAGACCTGAATTTCGTAACGACCCATTAAAAAGACACCGCTATTCCCGCGGCCTTGCCCATTCCCTTTAATTTTAACAGGACACCGAAACTCCAAATGCAATTGAATATCCCCAAAGGACTTTCGGGTTTGGATATCCCCCTCCGAAGGAACTACTTCCATGCTGCCATCCTCCAAAATTTTCCAGCGCCCTGTTTCATTTTCGCGAACCGGCTCCCAAGATTCCAAAGAAGTACCGTCGAAGAGAACCGTAGCATCTGCCGGAGGCGAGCCGTCACTTCCTGGAGTTACGACTTTTGGTTGAGGGCGTGTGCCATCGTGGACCGTGTATCCAGAATCTGGCAACACTGGCGTATCACTGAATCCAAGGTGTTCGTTTTCATGCGATCGATTCATGATAGTCAATAATCTTAAGTTGATTTAATTTTCGCGACCCAGGAGATGCCCTGACCCAAGATTCGTTTAAATGAAGGATTCGTCCACGCGGCGGCATCGTTTCCCAGCTGGAAACAAAATACGTGACTGTTTTGTACTTCCCGGGCCCAGACGGTGCCCGCATTGTCTTGGGATTATCCACTCCAAGCAACCGATGACCGTCGGCATTTTCATCGAGGATGTGATAACCTTCATCTATCGTTTTAAAGGATTCGACCTCCGCCAGAATCGGGTGCTCCGCGTCGAGCTCGGCATCCAAGGCCACAATTTTTCCTACCCAATCATCTATGTGCTGAATAATGCGTGCAAAACCCTTTTCCTGAATAGGCCATTCCCTGTCGGGGAATTTTCCATCGTCAGGTACAGCCATACCATCGGCATTTGGGTTATTAGATCTCTTACCTGTGGCTGACCACTCATAATCCACCTCATTGTTGGCATGTGAAATGTTCAGGGCATAATAAAGAAAGAAAGGATTTTCCTTATTAGCCCGAATGAATTTAAGGGTCTCGTCGTAAATCAACTGAGGTGCGTAATCGACTTTTTTGGTCGCTACACTCAGGCTCTCTCTAACAAAGGCTTCATTTTTAAAATATTCCGACACTTCATTTCTCAGGGCTTCGTGCTCACCGTTTCTAATCATGAATCCCGGGTAGTAATTGTGGGCGTAAAACATATTCAAATAGCCGTAGAATTCATCGAATCCCGCTTTCCATGGATCATCATTGTCGGGCGGTCTACCAACACCACATTTGCCGATACAAGCTGTCCGGTAACCGACCTGCTTAAATAGCTTTGCCAGGGTATAATCACTCTCCGGCAATGAACTATGGCCGTTGTCCCTAATGGTCCCGCGCCCACTATGTTTTCCAGTCAGCAACATATAGTGGGAAGGAGCACAGACAGTCGCTCCGGAATAGTGGCTCGTGAATTTCATGCCATTCTGTGCAAGACGGCCCAAATGCGGGGCCTGCAAGGTCATCTGACCATAACAGGATAGGTTTCCAAACCCCAAATCATCGGCCAAAATATAGATAACATTTGGCGTCTCAGCCTTCAACGAGGCAAACAAGCAAAAACCGCAGAAAAGGGTGAGAGTTTTGGAGCATCGCATCGTCTGACAAAGTTCATTCAACTCTACTACCAGGGCAAGCCCGAAGCGGCCGCCCAATAAGGTGTTTTGGTGAATAAATGAACGGCTAACGGCTCAAACCTCTCGAAACCAATTGACCTCGGGAATTCAAATGACAAATTCGATTTCCAGAAAAAATCACCCCGAACCACTCTCACGCATAGCATGAACACAAAAACGCTGCCTGTATTATCAATAGCAACACTTGCCTATCTAATCCAGCCACTCACAGCCGGTGAATGGTCCCGATGGCACGGTCCTAATGGCGACAATATCGTTGAGGCCGCCAAAAATTTCAATCCAGACCTCAATAACTGGAAAATCGCCTGGCAAGAGCAAGTCGGTCTCGGATACGCGACCGTAACTACTGCGGATGGCAGGGCTTACACAATGGGCCACGACGGTGAATCTTCAGAAACAATCGTCTGTTTTGATGCAGCAACAGGTAAGAAAATCTGGGACTACACTTACCAAGGGGATTTGATTCCCAAAATGCACGTCGGTGGCCCGAACGCATCCGTTGTTATTGATGGCAATAATGCCTATGCGATCAGCAAAGATGGCCAGGTCATTAATCTAAACGCCAAAAACGGCAAAAAAAATTGGAGCGCAAAACTCATAGAATTGTTGGAGATAGAATTACCCAATTGGGGCTTCGGCAGTTCGGCGGTCGTCTATAAAGGGGATATTTTGATCTCAGCCGGTAAAACCATCGCACTCGATAAAAGAACGGGTGAACCCAGCTGGATTTCCAATGTAGATCGTGCAGCCGGTTATGGCACGCCTGTGGTTTTCACAAAATCCGGCAAGGATTACATCGCTGCCACAGATGCTGACGGTATTTCCATATTAAACGCATCCAACGGAAAAGAAATCGGCCGGCACGATCAAAAAGTGCAGTACAATCTGAATGCGACCACGGCCACCATGTTGAACGACGAGGGCGCTATCTTTTTCCATAACAACACAAACTCCGCGGTACTCGATTTTGACGGAAAGTCACTTACCGAAAAGTGGAGCGACCGGAAACTGAAAAATCCATTCACCAGCTCGGTAAAATATGGCAATTCTCTCTACGGATTAAATGGGAAACAAGGAAGTAGCGCCATTCTTTATTCACTAAACACCTCCACCGGTGAACATAACTGGGAAGTAAGAGATTACGGATTTGCTTCACTTATAGGCGTGGGTGAAACCTTGCTAATCCTCACTGAAGATGGTAACCTGATCACTGCACCGGCAAACGCGAAAGAGTACAAAGAAATTTCCCGCAAGAAATTAATCGATAAAACCTGCTGGACCAACCCGACGTATGCAGGTGGCAAGATTTACATCCGGAATGACCAGGGGATACTTATTTGCCTCACTCCTGCTTAAAATATCGCGAAGATTGGATTTAGCCGAAGCTCATTCAGTCCGGGATCATGTTCTCGTCGAAAATCGCCATCAGCCTCACACGATCCACGTAAGAACTTATATCGAAGAACGGTATAAGCTGAACGTTTATTGGAAACAAGACTACAGGGAACTCTTTGATCTGGAAGCAGATCCTGGTGAAATCAACAACCTTTGGAATGATCCGCAATCCCAAGACCTTAAAGCAACACTGACACGTAGGTTATTGGATGCGGAGTTGGGAATAGAACCAGTGCCTATGCCGAGAGTAACACCCGCCTAAGCTTTGGGTTCTTTATCAGATTGAATAAAAGTGGGGAGGAGACTTTTAAATTAAAGTACGTAATTCCTCCGGCTTGAGGTTCATCAAAGGTGGTCGACTTTTATTCAAAAGAGTGCACATTCTGGAGAATCTACACTCTTGATCCGTCATTATGTCTTCTCCAATCAAACTTTATAAACTGCCGGCTGGCGCTTACGTCGAACGAGGTGATAAAGCAGGATACCTCGACAACGATTGGGATAGTCTTTTTGAGAATGATGAACTCCACACCTTTCTGAGCGATGTTAATTTAAAGGAAGGTGAGGCCGATTTATCTGAAGCGCTTGCTCCAATCGGCAGCCAGGAAGTCTGGGCCTGCGGCGTGACCTACTATTCGAGTCAACTGGCAAGGGTCGAAGAATCTAAAGGAGGTGGAAGTTTTTACGAACGTATTTACGCAGCAGAACGTCCCGAAATATTTTTCAAAGCTACTCCGGCAAGAGTTTCTGGGCCAGGAGATGATGTCCGAATACGTAAAGACTCGACCTGGGATGTTCCAGAACCGGAATTTACATTGGCTCTCACGACCAGTGGAGCGATTGTCGGCTACACAATCGGTAACGATATGAGCTCCAGAAGTATTGAGGGCGAGAATCCATTGTACCTACCTCAAGCAAAAACCTACCAACAATGCGCGGCTTTGGGTCCCTGCATCCTGATCACTCCAGAACCGCTTGCAACGACCACCGAAGCCAGGCTCATCATCAAACGCAACCACATGGTAGCTTTCTATGGTCAATGCAAACTGAGCGACATGAAGCGAGGGTTCGAAGAATTGCGTGATTACTTGATACGGGAACTCGAACTACCGAATGGAGCATTTCTTATGACAGGAACTGGCATTGTTCCTGGACATGACTTCACGCTACAACCAAACGATGAGGTAAATATCACCATCGAACCCATTGGAACCTTAACCAATTACGTAGTTCGTAAGGACGGCTGAATAAAGCCGTTGAAGTACTATTCCTCAAACCCGAAAAACCGGACTGCATTTGTGTAGCAGATATTTTTAACGGTCGATCCGACCAGATCAAAGTCCATGGGGAGCTCACCCTTTTCTATATCCTTGCCAAACAAGTTGCACAGAATCCTTCGAAAGTATTCGTGTCGTGGGTATGAGAGAAAAGACCGAGAATCCGTCAGCATACCTACAAAATGAGAAATGAATCCCAATGAAGACAACGCATTCATTTGGTCAATCATCCCCTCCTTCTGGTCGAGATGCCACCACCCGGAACCCAGTTGAATTTTACCGGCAACCGACCCGTCCATGAAATTTCCCAACATGGATGCCATAACGTAGTTGTCAGCGTTGTTGAGATTGTAAATGATAACTTTTGGACACTGGTTGGTCTGATCGAGGCTATCAAGAAAGCAACTCATTGCGGCGGCTTGAGGGTAATCGCCAGTCGAATCGAATCCCGTATCAGGCCCTACTTCGTTAAATTTGCGGGTGTTGTTGTTTCGCATCGCACCGATGTGGAACTGCATAGTCATGCCTTTGTCGGCATTCCAGCGGCCTACTTCACGCATTACGTAAAACGCAAACTGTTCTTTCTCGTCGGCATTAGCGGCTTGGCCTTGGCGTGCTGCCGAGTAAATCAAAGCCACCAAATCCTCGGAGGTGTCGGCGTAGAAACACCGCTCCAGGCCATGGTCAGAAAGACGGCCACCCATTTCATAGAAAAAATTGTGTCGAGATTTCAGAGCCCCGAGGAAATCGGAGAAAGAATCCACAGATTGTTCGGAAACTTCGGCCAAGCTATCCACCCAAGCGTTCCATGCATCAGGCTGATCGACATTCAATCCTTTATCAGGCCGGAAGGTCGGCACGACTGTGGTATCGATCCCTAATCCGACAATGGCTTTGTGATGTTCGAGGGAATCGGTCGGATCATCCGTCGTTCCAACCACTTTCACTTTGAACTGATCCAAAATGCCGTGAGCGCTCAGGGCCTCCGTCTTTAGTTGACGGTTGGCTTCCTCCCAAATTTCACGAGCCGTGTCTTCGTTGATGATAAGGTCTATCCCAAAATACCGTTTCAGTTCCAGATGACTCCATTGATATAGTGGATTACGAATGGTTGTCGGAACTGTCCGGCACCAAGCCAAATACTTTTCATAAGGGTCAGCGTCGCCTGTCACCAACTGTTCAGGGATGCTATTACTCCGCAGGGCGCGCCATTTGTAGTGATCCCCGCCCAGCCAGATATCGGCCAGGTTCCCAAAGCGCTTATTGGTAGCCACTTCCTCGGGAGGCAAATGACAGTGGTAATCACAAATCGGTTCGTCTTTGGCGTACTCGTTGAACAGAGTACGGGCTGATTCATTTTCCAAGAAGAAATCGTCGTCTAAAAATGCCATAGAAAGAAGAAGTTATATAGTCATGGCCGCATAACCGCCATCGACCACCATTTCAGTGCCGGTTATGAAGGATCCAGCGTTGTCCGAGGCGAGCAGCAAAGTCACACCAATCAACTCGTCGGAATTTCCAAACCGGTTCATTGGCGTGTGCCCCATAATGGCTTCGACGCGATCGGGAGAAAGGATTTTTCGGTTTTGCTCGGCCGGGAAAAATCCGGGCACCAAGGTGTTAACTCGCACTTTTTCCTCCGCCCATTCACGAGCTAGATTCTTCGAAAGATTATGTACGGCCGCTTTGGTCGACGAGTAAGTGAAGACGCGTGACAAGGGTATGATGGCAGACATGGATCCGACATTGATGATACTACCACCTTCACCCCGCTTGACCAAGTATTCACCAAAAATCTGACAACTGCGGAAAACAGCATTGAGATTGATATCGTAGATACGATTCCACTCCCTTTCCGGAATTTCAAAAAATGGAGTAGCTGCGTTGGCTCCGGCACCATTGACGAGTATGTCCACTTTACCTGATCGCTCCACAACAGCATCCAAAATTGCTTGTACGCCATCTTTGGAGGACAGATCCCCAGCAACAAAATAACCTGAACCTCCTGCCTCAGCAATTTTGGAAAGTCGAGCGCCAGCTTTTTCCTGGCTTCGCCCAACCAAGACAACTTCGGCTCCGGCTTGAGCAAGCCCTTTAGCCATGGCTCCACAAAGTTCACCCGTACCGCCGATAACAACGGCCACTTTATTTTCCAGGCCAAATAACGAATTTAAATAGTCACTCATAAATTTTAATTACTATATTACTACAAGAGCACCACCATCGCTCATAATTTTTTCAACTTCAGCCACCGTGGCCATAGAGGTGTCGCCTGGGGTGGTCATGGCTAAGGCTCCGTGAGCGGCTCCATAATTTACGGCCCTGGCAGGATAGGCGGTCGATTCATAAAATTGGCCATCGTGCCAGCAAATTGCACCCCAGCCATTCACCGTAGCCGTTTCAACCACTCTGAAGGTAGTTGCCGTGGCTCGGAAGTTTGGAAATTCAAAAACCGTCTTTTTGATCATCTTTTTAAAACTAACGATATCGATATGAGAGATGTTATCGTCAAGGCCTAAGCAAAATGTAAAATCCAATTCATTGCCGATCATCACATCGACATGCTTTGCGATCTGTAGATTCACACTCTGAGCCTTTTCATGACCGCCAATGCTTTTCCACAAACTGGGACGAAAATTCAAATCGTAGGAAACAATCGTTTCATGCTTATTGGCTGTTTTGACGGCTTAAATTACCAGCTCCGGCGTAAATCCACGATCCGAAACCCCAACAGCTCCACGAATTCCAAAACCGCGCTCTGTAAAATTCAAACCATTACGGACTGTCCTACCCACGCCATCATAAGGCACCCACTTGACCCACTCGGTATCGACACTACCCTGAAAGATAAAATCCTCAATCAAATGGCCTAATAGGTTATCAGCAAACGCGGAAACAACGCCATCTCACAAACCAAAGCATTTTCTCGTTCCACGAGCCACATTGTACTCCCCGCCACCTTCCCAAGTACGAAATTTACGGGCTGTTCGAATACGTCCCTTTCGAGGATCCAAGCGCAGCATGATTTCTCCCAGGGATACAAAATCGTACTTACACGATTCAGCCGATTTAATTTCGATACTCATTTTGAATATGGTTTTTTAATGATCTATTCCGCCTCCTTAAATTGGGTGCGATCCCATCTGGGAGCCCCTACCTCATCGGCTATTTCGTCAAAAGCATCTAGTTCAGCACTGGTAAAAAGAAGACCCCCGTTCTTTTTGCATTTTACAGCCGCCTCTGCTTCCAACTGACCAGGCAGGAGACAATTTTCGTTGCCATGTCCTAAAACATCTTCAATCACAGCTTTGATGTTTTCTGATTGATTGCGCCCTTTCGCAAACGCTCCGGCACTCCAGGCATCGGGATGAATTATCTGGAAATAAAAACATGGAGTATTCTTTTCAGCCGGATTATCTAGATCGCGGCACCGAAAAGTGGGCAAAGAACCTCCGATCATACCTGCAACCAGCTCGTTGATCAGCCCTAAACAGTAACCTTTGTGGGCGCCAAATGGCAGTAAAGCAGCAACTTCATTCGCATCCGTCGTTTCATTACCCTCTTTGTCGACTGCGGCGTTTGAAGGCAAGGAGCTTCCCTCGCGCTTCAACTGTTGAACCCGTCCCATGGCGATAACTGAAGTGGCCCAGTCTATTACGATGGGAAATCCAATGGCATCCACGGTGGGGAATCCCCAACTATGTGGATTGGTTCCGATGGTCGGGAATTTTCCCATAAAAGGAACCACCTCGGCCAAGGCGGCGGTACAATTGGTATAAGCAATGTAACCTCTATTGGCCGCGTCCATAACATAACCTCCTCCCCAAAGGTAATGAAAGGCGTTATCGACGCAAATCTGACCAATCCCAAATTCATCCGCCAACTGAATGCCACGTTCCATCGCTGCGTAGGCAGTAGCCTGTCCCAACTTGCGATTGGCATTCCAAATTTCAGAGGCCGCAAAACGAGAGGGGAGTTTTTCAATTTCCGCGGAAGGATCGCAACCGTTGCCTTCGGAGCTGAACCACTCATCCAAATGAAGCCCCTTGATGGCATTGTGCGTTCGAATGCCATGCAGAGAGGCGTAAGTGGCAAACCGGGCAGCGTAGGCGGAATCCTCTTGAGAATAGCAACGGTGCTTGTAGGCGGCTTCAACAAGCTCCTTGTGTAAAAATTCTGAGACTATAAAAAATGTTTCAGGACACATAAAATTTTCGAGATGAATATCCGCTCAATTTGAGTTATATGGTAGAATTTAACGATTCTCTAATCATCAAAACCACCCATTAAATTCGAGAATGTATGGCATGTTTGTTTTATAAACGAATAAATCTTCAACATGATAACTTTCCATGAGGCATTATCATAATAAAGCTCATTCATCCGAATGCGTCATATCGGGATTCGTCGGCACGTATTGATTCGGGTCGGATGGTGGAAGGTTATTTTCGTCGCGTCCTTCAAACCACATCATATTTTTAATCGGTTTGGTAAGTTCGAAGATACGGTCAAACAATCCTTTAGGTATATCGAGATCAAGTGCTGCCAAATTGCGTTCTACTTTAGAAGGCGTACTCATGCCCACCACAACCGAGGCCGATAATTCACAGTCCAAAGCGTGACGAAGTGCCACCTGGGCTACATCCACTCCGTGCTCATCACGGCAAAGCTTCGCAATCCTGGGTGCCATTTCCAAAACCGGGCTTGGTGCGCGGTGCCATTCAGGCGGAAGATTTTCGGTCAACAGCCCCTGCAACAAGGGAGAGGCATTGAGCAGTCCGATGCCCTGATTTTTTACAACGCTTTTAAATTCTGTTACCATTTCATCTTCAACGAGCGTATAGTGACCCCAGGACATCACGGTATCCGGTTTCACTTGTTCGGCTACTTTGCGGAGATAACGTACCGGAAACCCGGTAATACCTACAAAGCGTGCCTTCCCGCTCTCCTGTACGGCGCGGGTAGCATCAAAAGTTTCTTTGACAATCTGCTCATTCGTACCGAATTCAACATCGTGAATTTGGTAAACATCCACGTGATCAGTTTTTAGACGAACCAAGGACTCGTCAATACTTTCGGTAACACGTTGGGCCGAAAAGTCAAAGACCCCAAACTTATCCCGGCAACACTTGGTCGCTAAAAGGATCTCATCCCGTTTTCCTTTCAGTGCTTTACCCAAGCGCTCCTCCGCCAAGGTGAATCCGTATAGGGGCGCCACATCAAAATAGTTGATGCCTCCGTCAATCGCTGCATGAACGGCCGCCTCTCCTTCTTTCGGACCGGTTTTACGGTAAATGTCGCCTAAGGAAGCACCGCCAAACCCGAGTATGGAAATCTCAAGCCCTGTATCCCCCAAAGTACGATACTTCATAAACTATTCTAGCTTGGCTTCAACTCGCTCAATACCGAAGCACCGATTGTTTCTCAGGCAATAGTTTGCCAACTTTGTGTTCTGGCAGATTCAAGCACGGCGGCACAAACTTCATCAGTCTTTAGCGCATCCTCAAAATTTGAATACTGCCGGTCATGAGTGTTGTCTTCCAGGCTTTTCAGAAATTGATAGGCCCCATGGGTAAAGGTATGTTCAAAACCGACAACGATCCCCGGCACCCACCAGTTTGCCATGTAAGGATGTTCGCCGTCATTTTGAGATACATGGATACTGCGCCATCCACGCACAGCGCTACCATCGTTATCATCAAAATACGACAAGAGATGCAGATCGGGAAGTTTCCAGCCAACGGAAGCACTCTCCCCGTTTAATTCCAGGCAATAACCTGCGGTATGTCCGCGTGCGTAACGTGAAGACTCAAAGGTTGCCAAGGTACCGTTTTTAAAACGCGCTAAAAATGCGCAGGCGTCGTCGATCCCTACTTCTTCAACCTTCCCGGTCTCCTGGTGCATGCGCTCCTTAACAAAAGTCTCGGTCATGGCCGAAACGGATTCGATCGGACCATTGATCCACAAGGCCGTATCGATACAATGAGCCAGCAAATCGCCCGTCACCCCACTTCCAGCTGAATTGACATCCAGTCGCCACAGCCCTTCGCCACCTTGGGGAACTCCTGCTTCGATACACCAATCCTGCAAAAAGTTGGCCCGATAATGGTAAATTCGACCCAGTTTTCCGTCATCGACGAATTTCTTGACCAGAGCAACCGCTGGAACGAAACGGTAGTTGAACCATACAAAATTTGGAACGCCGGCTTTGTTCACCGCATCCGCCATCTCTCTTCCCTCACTGGGATTTATTCCCAGCGGTTTTTCACAAAGCACCATCTTGCCGGCCGCGGCCGCGGCGATGGCCATCTCCCGGTGCAAATGATTCGGTGCTGCAATATCGATCGCATCGATGTCATCCCGCTCAATGAGCTTCCGCCAATCCGTCTCGTAACTTTCGTAGCCCCAATTGTCGGCAAAGGCTTTCACCCGATCTTCACTTCTTGCACAGACGGCCTTGAGAACGGGTTGATACTCTGTGTCGAAAAATTTAGCTACCTGGCGGTAGGCGTTTGAATGTGTTCGGCCCATAAATCCGTAACCGATGATGCCGATATTAAGTTTCTTCATTGAGGTAATTAGCTGAGTAATGAAACTCCTTGGAACCGTTATTTCAAGAAAGAATCAGAAGCAGGCTTATATAATTGGTAGTGAAGCAATAGCGTCAAATTGATTCACTGTATCGATCCTCAATTATCAATTGAAGATGGACAATGCGGTACGGCCGTGCGCAAGATGTAGAATTCAACTTAATCAAGAAGAAAGGAATCAGTTAAATGCCCCGGCCCACAATCTCAGAAATCGATCCCTATGAGAGAAAGATAGTCACCGTATTGGATAGTGAGATGTCCTACATCGATGTCGGTAAAGGAGAGGCCATTGTTTTTATACACGGAAACGGGACCTTTTCGTACGCATGGCGCAATATTATTCCTTACGTGGAATCCCTCGGGCGCTGCCTGGCCATGGATCTCATGGGCTGTGGAAAATCGGGGGACATTCCATCGGGGTCGTATCTCATTCCGGACCAGTCCCGATACCTGGATGCCTGGTTTGAGGCTACGGATCTCGGCGACAATATCCATCTGGTCCTCCACGACTGGGGCGGTCCGCTTGGATTCGATTGGGCCTATCGCAACCAGAATCGGATAAAGAGTATCACTTATATGGAGACGCTGGTTACCCCTTTGGAATGGGAAGATTGGCCGGAAGTTCGAAGAGACCTGTTCAAACAGTTTAAAACACCCATGGGTGAGGACATGGCCTTGCGGGATGGTCTCTTTATTGACACAATCGAGACGCGCATAATCCGCAATTTGACTGAGGCAGAATGGGCCGCGTATCGAGAACGGTATGACGAACCCGGCGAGTCCCGCAGAGCAACCTACGATTTTGCCAGATCCTGCCCAATCGCAGGGGAACCCCAAAACATTGTCGATATGGTTAACCGCTTCGCAGACTGGCTATCAAACAGTCAAGTACCGAAGTTTTTCATCAATGCTTATCCGGGCTCCATTTTGACAGGGCGCCAGCGTGAATTTTGCCGCACCTGGCCCAATCAGCAGGAGCGAACCGTAATAGGTATCCACTACATCCAGGAAGATTCCCCTCACCTCATCGGTCAGGGCGTAGCAGATTTTATTGGATCGCTCGATTAAGCAATTGAACAATCAGTCTCTCCTGAAGAGAGACATCAATCGCAGCATTAAGTAAAACCACTTTATATTTATAATATGAAATTCGCGATAGGAGGCGACAGCACTCCCTACATAACCCAATCAATTTGCGAACACTTGGAAGAAAAAGGAATTGAACTGATCAAATGCGGCGCCCTGAAAGGTGAAGACGCCGATTACGTGGATTCGTCGCACGAAGTCAGCAAAAAGGTCGCTTCCGGGGAAGTGGATTTTGGATTGCTCTTTTGCAATACTGGAACGGGTGTGACCATTATTGCCAACAAGGTCCCTGGAGTACGCGCAGCTCTCTGTGTAGACAATTATTCTGCCAAAATTTCAAAACTGGCAAACAATGCCAATGTGCTTGTGCTCTCAATGCGTTATACCGGTGAAAGCTTGGCGAAGGAAATTGTGGATACCTGGCTGGAAACAGAACCGTCGACAGAAGAACGTCGCATCAATTTCCACCGCAAAACGGACGAAATCGACTCCAAGTACAAGCTCTGCCAGTAAGGCAAATGGTCATTACGATCAATGGATCAGCCTTACGCATTTCCACTGGAGTATCAAACAGTCCTGCCGCCTGATTACCGGTCGGATCAGGAAACCCTTCAGAATTTCGGCCTGCTCCAGGAATTAAGTTTTTCCGGAGTGGAGCTAAATATTATTGAGCCGGATAGTATCGACATTGAAGACCTGAAAGATTTTTTGTCCGGTTTTGGAATGGTCCTAAGACAGTTTGCCTCAGGCTTGACAGCCAAGGCCTTTAACATCTCGCTCTCCTCACTAAATGACGATCACCGAAAGGCATCCGTAAATCAATGTAGGTCTTATATTGATTTTGCAGCTGCCTTCGATGCCGGGGTCATTTTAGGATTTGCTAAAGGTGGTGTCAGCTCCGATCCGGATGCCGCGCGTACCGCCTACATGGAATCCCTTAAAGAACTCGTAGGGCATGCCGAACAATCATCGACTCCTCTCCTGACAGAAGCCACTAACCGTTATGAAACCAGTGTGGCCAATACTCTAGATGACACTTTTGATTTGGTTAAAGACTTTGACAGCAAATGCGCCAGGATCCTGCCCGACACCTTTCACATGAACATTGAGGAGAAGGATACGCTCGGAATTTTAAACTCCTATGCAGACCGATATCAGCTTTTCCACTTTTCAGATAACAACCGTTTTCTGCCCGGCCATGGCGCGATCGATTTTCAGCCAATAGTCGAATTTCTTAAGGAGGATCAGTACCAAGGATGGATTGGACTTGAGGGCAACATACAGAAAAACGTCCGCGATGACCTCCGGACTAGCATCAACTACCTGCGCCCATTTTTGGAATGACTTGAAGAATGCTCACCTAATCGACGTAGATTCAATCTCCAGTTTGTTACATTTTCGAGGTCGCTCAAAACACATCTAATTTAAATGAAAGCCCCTATTTATTAGCGGCATCGTTGTCCTCATTCTCGAGGGAATAACTGTTGCTCTCTTTCAATCAAAGCCCATGGCCCAGAAGGGGAAAATTGCCTTCTACAAACAACAACGGGTCGGTGATTTACGAGAGGACGACGAAGCTCCGGATTTCACATTGGTAGCAGCCGACGGAAACACAATCGTCCAGCTCTCTTCTTTTGAAGGAGATGGAAAGCCGTCCTGATCTTCGGCAGCTATACATGACCACCTTTCCGCGAAGCGTGCGCTTCGCTAAAACAGCTAAACCAGGACTTCAAGGATAGGGCTGAATTCCTGATCGTCTACATTAAGGAAGCCCACCCTGGAGATGAGAGGCAGGTAAGTTTAAATCAAAGTAAGGATGTGCTCTTCAAGCAACCAACGACCTACGAGGAGCGGCTTTCTATAGTCCTCCGAAGCCATGGCGAAGGACGGAACGCCACGAATTATCCATCCACGAGACTTCGCAGGGCGCGTAGCTGCGAAGTCTCGGCGTAGTTGGAAAGCAGCTCCTAAATTCATTAATTCTGTACTTTAAGTCGTGTCAGAAACCGACGAATTGTATTATGTTGCCAATTCAATGGATTGACCCGGCTGTATGGACAGGGTTGTATTTCCACTATCAAGGAGAGAAAAAGGTGCCTGGTGGTCCTCTCGGTCTTCAAAACCGTTGTCAGTCTGTTGATCAGGCGGAGGTAGGTTCGATTCCTACTCTCTCCGCTAATATTGGTCTCAAATCAGGAATTTGATCACAAAAACATCTATATGACTCAGCCACTGGATACAAGCACCTCAACTACTCATCCACCCCTGACCCAATTCAGCCACGGTGCCGGTTGCGGGTGCAAAATAGCACCGTCCATTTTGCAAAATATATTGGAAGCTTCCGGAAGTTCGGTGGCGCCGGATGCTGCTTTGCTGGTTGGCAACAACACCTGCGATGATGCCGCTGTTTACCAAATCAACGAAACAGAAGCCGTCATCAGCACCACGGATTTCTTTATGCCTATAGTGGACGATCCGTTTGACTTTGGAAGAATCGCTTCGGTCAACGCAATCAGTGACGTCTATGCCATGGGAGGGAGTCCGCTGATGGCTATTGCCATTCTCGGTTGGCCGATTGAGGAATTGAGCCCGGAGGCAGCCGGTAGCGTACTGGATGGAAGTCGTAGCGTCTGCCGAGAAGCCGGCATCTCCCTGGCCGGAGGCCATAGCATTGATTCACCCGAACCTATATTCGGATTGGCGGTTACCGGATGTATCGATGTGGATAAACTCAAACAAAACGATACGGCTGAAGTTGGGTGTAAACTATATCTAACTAAGTCATTGGGCGTGGGTCTCATAACAACGGCACATAAGCGCGGCCTGGCAAGCGAAGAAGACCTGAACGCAGCGAAGCAAAGTATGCTGACCTTGAATCGCATAGGAGAGAGCCTTGCCCAAATCGAAAGCGTTAAAGCGATGACCGATGTCACCGGCTTTGGACTGCTTGGACATCTGGCTGAAATGTGCCTAGGCAGCTCTATTAGTGCCGTTATTCACAAGGAAAGCCTTCCGGTCCTCCCTGGCGTAAAAGATTATGTTGCGCAGGATTGTATCCCCGGCGGGACAAATCGTAACTGGTCGAGTTACGGGCATCATATCAGTGATTTGGCAGAAACCGACATTGCGTTGCTGGCCGATCCTCAAACAAGCGGAGGCCTATTGGTCGCAGTAAGCGAGGAGGGACAAAATGCATTTATACAAGTAGCGAACAGACACGGCTTAAACCTTTCTCCGATTGGCGAACTTATCGCTCAAGAGGAAAGATTAATCCAGGTGATCTAGGCCGGATCCCAGGATTTTCCTCATGAAACAAAAAGTTCATCCGAATCGCGCTATCCCCTCGGTGGGCCGTATCCTTCGAGAGACAGTAGATCATTCATTACCACGGCCGATGGTCCTGAAAGTGATTCGGAAAACCTTGGAAGCCATTAGGAACGATTCCGATGCGCTGAACGCAGAGACAATTCTTGAGCAAGTGAACACGGAATTAAAAGCACTGGCAGACTCTCGAATTCAACCCGTCATCAATGCAACAGGCGTACTGATCCACACAAACATGGGACGGATCCCATTGGCCAATGAGGTACTCCAGGCAACCCATAAAATTGCAATTCAGTATTCAACTCTTGAGTACAATCTACGCAAAGGACAACGCGGCAAACGCGGAAGTTATATTGAAAGCTGCTTGGCAGGGCTTTGTGGCGCGGAGGCTACCGCAGTAGTCAACAACTGCGCAGCCGCACTGGTTTTGGTTTTGAAGGCGCTAACCGACGACACTAAAGACGAAGTATTGATATCCAGAGGGGAGCTCATCCAAATCGGCGGAGGGTTTCGTATCCCAGACATGCTGGTAGCAGCGGGCGCCCGGCTTCGGGAAGTTGGAACGACCAACCATACGAATCTGGATGATTACCAACGGGCAATTTCCGGACGGACGGCTCTGATTCTTCGCGTGCATCGAAGCAATTTTGTGATGTCCGGTTTTGTTGAATCTCCCTCCAGAACTGAACTTTCAAAACTAGCCAATGAAGCTGGAATTCCGCTGTTCGAAGACCTCGGGAGTGGTGCATTAATAGAAACATCCAGGTGGTCAAGCCTTCCGAATGCAAGCAAACCTCAGGACGCCCTGCAAGAAGGTGTCGATATAGTGTGCTTCAGTGGTGACAAATTGATGGGCGGACCGCAGGCCGGTTTGATTGTAGGACGCGAAAGCCTGATAAAAAAAGCGAGGCAGCATCCATTTTATCGGGCGGTACGCTGTGACAAAATGGTTCTGGCAGCACTTCAAATAGTGGTGGAAACGTACCTGGGAGAGGACGATTCCCTAAAGACAATCCCGCTTTACAAAATGCTCGAGCAATCAACAGAAAGATTACAGAAACGGGCCGAAAAAATCGTTGAAGCCTGGGGGGGAAGGAGGGGTAAGTTGTCCATCCAACCACACAATGGCAAAATCGGTGGCGGCGCCCTACCGGAAGCACAAGTTCCTTCGATTGCCTTAAAATTGAACATTCCCGGCTTGAGTCCCGACGCCCTTGCAGATAAGTGCCGAGCCGTCTCCCCACCAGTGATCGGGGTCGTTGAAAAGGATGCTTTGGTGTTGGATCTGAGGACAGTCTTTCCCGAGCAGGATGAAGATCTTTTAAGCAGCTTACTTGCGGTTTCCAACTAAGGAGGCGCCATGCCGTTACAATCTTGCATCCTCATGCTAGCCGGACATGCCGATCACGGCAAAACAGCATTAGTCAAAGCCTTAACCGGGAATGGTCTCGATCGCCTACCCGAGGAAAAAAAACGGGGGCTCACGATTGATCTGGGCTTCACTGCATTGGAGCTTTCGGAGGGCCGTTATCGATTGGCAATTATTGACGTACCAGGCCATGCGGATTTTGTGAAAAACATGCTAGCCGGAACGGGGGGCGTTGATGTTGGGCTCCTGGTGGTTGCGGCAGATGACGGCTGGATGCCCCAGACCGAAGAACATTTTCAGATCTTATCCTACCTCAAAGTGAAGCGTTTGGTAGTGGCAGTAAACAAAGCAGACCTCGATCCGGACATTACAGATTTGGTAGTAAAGCAAGTAAGAAAACAATTAGAGTATACCGCCTACGCCCAAGCTCCAATTATCCCAACCTCCACCCTGAGCCAGACTGGGCTCGAACAATTGCGGAAGGCATTGGAAGAAATGGCTGCATCATTGCCTGAAACGGTCGATTTTGGACGGGCACGATTTTTTATAGACCGCGTATTTACGGTTGTTGGCCAGGGAAGCGTAGTGACCGGTACACTACAGGGCGGATTTTTGGCTCAGGGCCAATCTCTGACATGGTTTCCGTTTGAAGAAACCTTACGTGTCCGTTCATTGCAAAGTCATGGCCAGGAAATACCTGAAGCAGGTCCGGGAACGCGTCTGGCAATCAATTTGTCGACTGTAGATGGTAATAAACATTCGCTGGACAGATTGGAGCGCGGCCAATTGCTGTGCGATGAACACTCGTATGAAGCTATCCGGATCATCGACACGGTGCTCACACGTTCCGGCCGAAGAGATCATATCCTAAAAAAAGGCCTTCGTCCTCTCAAGCATGATGCGCGCGTCCGTTTGCATTTCGGGAGCAGTAATGTTGCTGCACAATTGATTCTGTTGAACACTGCGGAATTGCTCCCAGGCGAACAAGCATTGGCTCGTCTGAAACTTGAAAAACCGTCGGTATTCATTATGGGAGATCGATTCATCATCCGTGACTGGTCGGAACAGACGACTTTGTGCGGAGGTGTAGTCTTAGATCCGCTTCCATCTCCGAATTCGGCTCCTAGGCGCGGGCCACAAAACGTCTATCTGCAAACGATGGTTACCGGTCCACACACACCGGAACAGTTTCTTAAAAATCTGGTTAAGCGGGATTCATTTCTTCATAGACATGAAATTGAATGGCGCTTTCCCGTTTCTGAGGAAGCCTTTGGCACACTTTGCATTAAGCAAGAAAAGGACGGAATTTTCCAAATGCGCGGCGATTGGCTTATCAAGAACAATTATTGGAAAGAAGGGCTACAAAAGATCAAAGAATTGATTCACTTACATCACAAAAATCAACCTCAGGACGCCGGGCTTTTGATATCAACTATAAGGAAATGTTTCGATAACCATCCAGGAAAGATGCCTCTGCATCTTTTTTTGGATACACTTGCACAGAACGGCTATGTGGTCGAGGACACCCATATCAGAGAGATCAATCATCAGCCCCATTTGACCGAACAACTTAAAGCGGCGGAAGGCAGACTTCTCAAAACATTTTCCGACGATGTAGAGAAACCATGTGAAATCGACCAGGATACAAGCGATCAAGTTCAAGTGCTGCGTTACCTTATGGAAAAACAAAGCGTTGTTCCAATCGGCACCAACGGCTTTCTCCTGAAAAAGGCATACAATGAGAAATTAAATCGGGTAGTTGATCACTTAAATAAAAACAGAGAGGCACGGGTGAGTGAGTTAAAAGAAGCCGCTAAGTTATCCCGTAAATACCTGGTTCCTTTTCTGGAGTCCCTGGATAAACAAGGGATAACCATTCGCAATGGGGATTTTCGAAGCCTCGGACGAGCTATTAAAAAATAAAACAGCCTCCGATAGCACCGATTTACACTGATACGAACATTGTAATTCAATTTAAATTCTCAGTGTTTACCAATATGCCTACATTATTCCTGTCGACGCATAGCCGCGATCATTGCCGCGAAGCGGTTCAAGCGCAACGTTGTTTCAAATTTTAACAACGTTCCTGCAATCAGGATATCCTTGATCGACAGCTAATCCGATTCGAGCTGCATAACGCGATGAATATGGACAAGGCCAGGAATGATTGCCACCAGCCAAGCAGCGAATGCTAAACCAACATATTTCACTGGAAATAATACAAGTGCCAAAATCCAAAGCATTATAAATACGTCCACACGAATCCACCGTTGCTTCGGAGTATGGCTCGGGTTATCTCCTTCCCTCGCTAGGGGAGACATTTTTGGCCACAAAAACCATCCCTGCGCAAGCGCTAGGAGCATGAAGACAAACCAGGAACGGCTTTTAGCTGTCAGCACTGGATTCTCATCTAATCGCGGTTCTTCTCCGCTTTCCATGGCGGACTCAATGGCGTTCCAAACATACTTCGATTCGGGGCGGGTTCCGGCGCCAGCCTGGTTCTTTTTGCTAGGAATCATGCGCCAACGGTAAAGCACCCTACCCTCCGCATTTACCGCGAGGACAGCAGGTTGATAATAACCTTTTGGATGCGATGTCCAGGGGCGTTCTGTTAGGTGGCCGGTGTTTTCATTGAAATAAACATCGATGTATCCGCGGTCACGAAGCGTGGCGAGAATTTCATGATGCGGGTCGCCAACGATAGGATAGCTAAGTTCCCACTCCCCTTCGGCCTCCGTGGCCAGGGTTTGTGGCTCGCTGGTGATGCCATAGAGTTCACCTCCGGCATCGCGGATTTCGTCGAGCACCCCAGTCTCAACGTAACCTCGTAACTCGAGGCGGCAAGGCGGTCACCAAAGACCCCGGTAGAAGAGCATGATAACAAACCGTTTGTCCTTCAACTGATCGTCAAGCCAGATTGGCCGTAAACCCTCTGGTGGATCGAGCAAGGGCGGAATGCCCTCTTTTATCGGCTCTAAAAAACTGAAAGAAAAGTTATCACCCTCCGGTGTCACTCGCACTTGTTCTCGTGCACAGATTTCCCCGGAACAAAGGACAATTCCGATCTCGTAAGCCTGCCCGGGCTTCGCTTCCAAAGCTGCATCAGCTTCCACCAGGCCAGTCAGCCTGTAGTTCTCTTTGCGCTCCTGATTGATCCAGGCAAGTGCCGCCTGGGAAGGCCGAATCAGTTCCAACGGTATGTCTTTTTTTAAGATCAATTTGGATCTCTGAATAAACGAATGCAGCCACCCAATGCAAGGCAGATCATGGTGTCAACTCAAGCCCCTCCATTTCTCTAGTTCCTCCACAAGGGAATAAAAAAGGCATCAAAATCCTGAAGGTCTATTTCAGCTGCCTTAGGGTTGATTTCTACAATCAATTTTAGTCCGGATGGCCATGGAGTGGAATTTACAAATCAATGACTCAATGGAATCGTTCCAACTCAACACATCGATCATGGAAGCAACTTCACATTCTTCGAATCCTTTTCTCACGAACACGAGTGCTTTTCATGCATTCCATTTTCAGTTTACATTTTGTAAGATAATTTTGGGCAAACGAATTTCTCAGAAATTGGAATGTAATTTATTT
>DDZZ01000067.1:98929-111827 GCA_002346535.1 Opitutales bacterium UBA2995
TTGGAATGTAATTTATTTATTGCTTATAGATCTTGATTAATTAAATCTTATGGGAGATATTAATTTTTTGCTGTGAAAATCCATTAGCGTTGCAGCACTCAATTACTTTCAATTAACGGAAAATCTAAACTGCATAATAACAACATGAAAATCAACGGCTCCAAATCTCCTTATATCCTATCCATCTTTTTAACGGTTGGATTGCTTGTGAGCAGTGCTTCTCTGCTAGCTCAAAACGCGGAAGAGGATGAAGATGTTTACACCTTAGATCCTTTTTCAATCAGTGAAGATGAGAACGTCGGTTACGAAGCCCGTTCTTCCTTGGCTGGTACTCGCTTGAACACACCGTTATCCGACATCGCCGCCACAATCAGCGTTGTCACGGAGGAATTCATGAATGACACCGGATCGACGGACTTGCAGGAACTCTTGGTTTACACCTCGAACACGGAAATCCTTGGTATCGGTGGTAATTTTGCCAATCCGAATTCGTCCATCGTAGTTGGCGCTATTCAAGATGGTCAATTTACACGACCCACGCAAAATACCCGGGTGAGAGGCTTGGCTGCTGCCGACTTGACGCGGAATTATTTTCCGTCGGCCGTAGCGATGGATTCCTACAACACCAGTCGGGTGGTGATCAACCGCGGAGCGAATGCCATCCTCTTCGGTTTGGGTAGTCCGGCAGGTATTATTAATAACCAGACCATCTCTCCTATTTTCCAAAATCATGGAGAAGTTTCTTTTATGACTGGAAGCTATGGCACGATTCGCTCGGAGCTTGATGTAGAAAAAGTGCTCATCGAAAATAAGTTATCTGTCCGGGTCGCAGCGTTGCACGAAGATACCAAGTACCAGCAGGATCCGGCCTTTGAGCGCGATCGGCGCATTCACGGGATCTTAGAATGGAGGCCCTGGGAGAATACTACGCTGAAAATGGCCTACGAAAGCGGTTCAATTTACGCCAACCGCCCTCGCTCAATTCCACCACAAGATATGGTTTCACGCTGGTTTGACCCGGCCCAGAATGGAGGATCGGGTGCACCAAAGCCCGCTCACGATCCTCACAATCGTTTCCAGCTTTTCATTTACCGGGATGGCGAGGATGTCGACTACACCGGAGGCACTCCTTCGGATCAGGTCGATAACCTCTATTTTGGCCCGATAGGGTTTACTTTTGAAGCGGCTGTCGCTTATCCGAATACCAACACCGCGGTGGGTGGAGGCGCATTGCCCAACGGCACTCAAGCATTTGTACCTATTATCCATCCCCGCTGGGGTATCGATCAGTCCACGGTAAATCCGGACGGTTCGGGTGGCATCCGCTTTCAGTCTTTTGTCACAATGCGCGGGGTCAATCAACTCTACGCTAACATGCTTGGAAGTCCGGTGGACCAGAATGGAATATCGAAATCTGTGGCCCGAAATTTTTATGTCAACGAGGTTATTACTGACACAAGCCTTTTTGATTATCGTAACCTTCTGGTGGATGGACCGAACAAAAGCGAAGATGAACAGTTTGATGTGGTAACCGGTTCGTTGGAACAAACCTTTCTGGAAGGGAATGCTGGGGTAGCCTATCACTTCAATAAGGAGGAATATCATAGCAATTTCAGGCAGGTAATTGACGACGGATCTCGTTTCCAGGCTCTTGCGGTGGACGTTAATCTTACCTATCCCAATGGCGATGCAAACCCGAACTTCGGGCGTCTATTTTGGTCCGCCGGTGGTAGGAATGGAGTTACACGCATAAGAGATCAGGACCTTGAAAACCACCGTTTTACCGGTTTCTTCAAGCATGATTTGACGGAGAAAGCAGATGGGTTCCTGGGTGAGCTGCTCGGAGATCATACCTTTACTGTTCTAGAGGAACATGCCCGGACAAATTCGAGAAACATCTCACTGTCCAATTATGATTGGGGTGAGGATTTCCGGAACAAAGGCACACCTCCCAATGGCGCTAACGCCACAGCGGTGGGCTCTCTTATTTATGCCAGCGAGAGTATTGCCAATCAGTCCAGTGCGTCCGGTGCGAATGCCTCCAATATGAGCACGGTGCTCGATATACAACCGGAATATACGATGAGTTATTTCGACCGGGAGACACAACTCCATACCACGGGGACATTCTCAACGGTTGCGAACCAACCAACTGGTGGCGTTCTGTCCAAGAATAACATTGATAGCACGGCTTTTATTCTTCACAGCAAATTCCTTAATGATCACATCGCTACCACTTATGGCTACCGTGAGGACAAAGTAAAGGTCTGGTCGAATGGTAATCCACCCAGGACAGGTATCAATCGTCGGGATATCGGCCCAAATAGTTTTGCTCTTGCGTCAACGCCCAACTTCACCTCCAAGTCGGATTCTACGAGTTGGGGTTTAGTTGCCCACGTTCCGGATGACTGGATGGATTCCTTCTGGGGAGTGGGGTTAAGCCTTCACTACTCAGAATCAGATAACGCGCAAATCGGTCAGGAACGCAGCGATCTTCTCGGTCAAAACCTCGCACCAGTGAGCGGAGAAACCGAGGAGCGAGGATTTACCATCAGCTTTGCGGATGAGCGATTTAGCATTCGTGTCAATGACTACCGGACCCTTCAGATCGGTGAAGACGCTGGATTGGTTTCCAACTTCAATAACTTTATGGGCCCATACCTGAGCAGCTACCCACCCGCGGCCCGACAGCTGAATATAGATACCAATCTGTTGCAACAGGATGACATCCAGGATTTGGCCGGCTATACCGCGCTGCAAAACGCTCAATACGTGAAGGATACGTTGGGTGTTACATGGGACGCAGCTGGTGAGAGTGTCATACGAACCACTCCCCCTGGATTAGTGTTCCCGACCGATCTATTGTCCGAAGGATTGGAAATTGAGGCCGTTGCAAACCTCACACCCAATTGGAGGATGATGTTCAACATTTCCCAGCAGCAGGTGATGGCCACAAATACCGCTCCTCTTCTTAACAAATTTATTAGTGAAGACGTGGATCCTACCCTGGATCGGTTTGGACATTTCCCAACCAACGCGGGCCAGTTTGAGACGATCCGAAGTTTCACCGAGCGTTTTGGCCTACTCCAGTCCAAAATCAAGATCTCCGAGGATGGTGGCATTAAGACCAACGAAATTCGCGAATGGCGCTGGAACTTGATCACCAATTACGCGTTCGATAGCGAAAAGCTCAAGGGTTGGAATATTGGAGCAGCCGCCCGATGGCAGGACAACGTCGGAATCGGCCGTCCTGTCATTAACGATCCCGAACTCGGTTTAATTCCCGATCTGGCAAACCCGATTTACGGCCCGGACGAGTTCCAGCTCGATGCCTGGATAGGCTGGGAAACCGACTGGGGCACCTTTTTCGGTCGTGATACTTTATTGCGGGTTCAGCTCAACATTCGGAATGTGCTCGATGACGATGCCCTCATTCCTGTGGTTGCGAATCCGGACCTTACCATACCGGTGTATCGTATTCCGATGGAGCGCCGTTTCGAATTACGTGGATCACTTAGCTATTAATTAGTTTTTACCCAGTATGTTTCTATTTAGCCGGGAGGTCGTGGGGACGACTTCCCGGCTTCTTTATTTTAAATCCGATTACATTGTCTTACTCATGAAACAAATTTTCCTTCTTCTTAGCACTGTTCTATGCCTTTCGCTGTCTTCTCTTTCAGCCCATAAACCCAACGTTCTATTTCTGGCGATGGACGACCAGAACGATTGGATCGGCTGTATGGGTGGCCACCCTTTGGTCAAGACACCCAATATCGATGCTTTGGCTGCTCGCGGTACACTTTTTACCAACGCTCATACTCAATCACCTCTCTGTAATCCTGCCAGGACTAGTTTGATGGTGGGCCTCCGGCCCAGCACTACCGGCATTCATGGATTGGCTCCCTGGTTTCGAGATGTAAGGCAGTGGGCGGACCTGGTCTCCTTACCACAGCACTTTGCCAACAACGGCTATCAAACTTACAGTAATGGCAAGATTTATCACAGCCTCCGTCACCAACCGGCCGACATGGACGATCCGGAGTTTCAGCATTGGGGTGCAATTGGTGGATTCGGTATTCCAAAGCCACCCAAAAAGCTGATTCCACCGACGCCTTTCGGGGATCATGCCTTAATGGATTGGGGCGTCTGGCCCTTGGATAATGATGACACTACGAAAAGCGACTGGGAGGTTGCATCCAAGGCAATCGAGATGCTCGACAATATGCCAAAGGGCAAACCGTTCTTTTTGACTGCTGGCTTTTACCTACCACACGTTCCCTGCTACGCCACACAGAAGTGGTTCGATCTCTATCCCGACGATGCCTCCATCCTGCCCAAAATGCCTAAGAACGATCGGGACGATGTTCCTTTTTCCTCCTGGTGGACCCACTGGAGCCTCCCAGAGCCGCGTCAAAAGTGGATCGAAGAAAACGACCAGGACATCAACCTCGTTCGTTCCTATCTTGCTTCGACCAGTTTTATTGACAATCAGATCGGCCGGGTGCTTGAGGCCTTGGACAGGAACGGATTTACTGATAACACCATCATCGTCCTTTGGAGCGACCATGGATATCATCTAGGAGAAAAACTGATCACAGGCAAAAATACTCTTTGGGCTCGCTCCACGCGTGTGCCTCTTATTTTTGCGGGTCCGGGGGTAAAGGGAGGGCAAAAGTGCAATCTTCCGGCGGAACTTTTGGATATGTATCCAACCTTGGCGGATCTGTGCGATCTTCCCGAACTCAAGCACTTGGAAGGCATTAGCCTTGTTCCGCAGTTAACTAATGCAAATGCGTCGCGAAAGCGGCCCGCCATCACTTCGCACAACCAGGGGAACTTTTCAATTGTCAGTGAAAAATGGCGATACATCCATTACGTGGACGGAGCGGAAGAGCTCTACGATATTGAAAACGATTACGATGAATGGACAAACCTTGCTTCACAAAAGCCGGATGTTTTAAAAAAGATGCGCAAATGGCTGCCCAAAATCGATAATGGGCCGGTTGAAGGTAGTTCCCATCGCGTGCTGACCTACTATCACGGAGTACCTGTTTGGGAAGGTAAGATTATCGGCGAGAACGATCCCGTTCCGCATGATGATTGATTTTCTAATATAACTTAAGAGTTGAATGTAGGAGCGGCTTTACGCCGCGATTCAGAAACGATATCCGCGGCGTAAAGCCGCTCCTACAAAAAATAATCCACGGCCGAATGATCCAATATTCCTGATTTCTTTGATTTTTTCAGTCGATAAACCATATTCTACCAGGATGGACACAGCATGCCGCATATGGAGTACCTGTTTCATCCTGTCTTGTGGGTTTCCGTTTCAGGCGAATGCCTTTGATTCGGAGAAACGACCCTACTCCGCCGTGGAAGCTGAATCGGCTGAATGGAAGGCCGAATTGGAAATTCGTTCCGGCTGGTGGAGCCTTCAACCACCAAAGGAAATAGATCCTCCGATGGTCGACACAGAATCCGAGGACCTTAATCCGGTTGATCGATTTATTCTTAAATCCTTAAAGGACGCTGATCTTTCGCAGGCTGAGCCAGCCGATTCTGAAACATTGTTGCGAAGGATTTCCTATGTGTTAACCGGCTTACCTGCAGGCCCCGAGCAAATTGATTCTTTTCGGGAAGCTTTTGAAAAAAATCCCGATTCAGCTTTTGAAGCCTTAGTTGATGAGCTGATGGACTCTCCTCATTTTGGGGAACGTTTTGCCCGTCAATGGATGGACGTCGTGCGGTATACCGACACATATGGCTATGAATGGGACAATCCAGCCAAGGGATCCTGGGAGTACCGTGACTACTTGATCCGTGCATTCAATGACGATGTTCCGTTTGATGAGTTGATCCGAGAACAAATCGCGGGGGACCTACTGTCCGACCCTAGAATTAATCCCGAGGCTGGTGTGAATGAAAGCATGATCGGTCCGATGTTTTACCACATGGGCGAACACCGGCATGAGACGAGCCTTCAGTTCAACGGCGTGCACCAGGAAATGATAAACAATAAGGTCGATGCTTTCTCCAAAGCCTTCCTGGCTATGACGGTGGCTTGCGCGCGCTGCCATGATCACAAAATCGATGCAATTTCGCAACGGGACTACTACGCTTTGGCAGGTGTCATCATGTCGCCACGGTGGACCCCCCGGGTCATTGATGCACCTGGAAAATATGATGCAGAAATAAACCGGCTGAAATCCCTGCGGTCTCAAATTCATGGACAAATGGCAGACCTATGGCAGGAAAACACTTCGCAGGTTTCTGCCGAAAAGATCGCGCATTGGACGGAGGAAAACCAAGAAGAATGGGAAGAACTGAAGCAGGAAGATATCCGTCATCTGTTCTCTAGCATCCTTGGAGCGACTGATGAAACCATATCAGAGGTTTGGATTCAGCTGGTTAACGATTGGAATGAAACGAGCGCGACCCGGCAGACTGAAAACGCGGGAAAATTTTATGTGGTAACGGATTTTAGTGAGCCCGGATTTCCCGAAGGATGGGTCTTGGAAGGGGATGGCATCGTACACGGTTACGTCAATCAGGGTACACCGGTTGTGAGCCTGACAGGTGATAGCCTTATCAATTCAGTGTTGCAACTAGGCTATCATACCCATGCCCTATCCTCCAAATTAGCCGGTGCAATTAAACTGCCCGATCAGGAATTGGTGGAGGGTCAATTTATTAGCTTTGAACTTAAGGGGGATGAATGGGCTGGCCACATTGACATACCGCAAAACGCTTTCGGAAATGAAACCATTACTTTCATCCCGCCCGGTGGCCCTTCGCAGTGGATGAGTATAGAAGATAGGGAGCTGAAAAATGGTGTAACCCAAAATTATTTGCAAATTACCACAGCTTCGCTGAATTCTAATTTCCCCCCCCGGATGGGGCGGGCCAATGTGGGCGAAATCGAGCTGCCTGCCGAAGATGACGGATTAAACCACCGCAGCTGGTTCAGTCTTACCGGCATAGTAACTCATAATGAGGAAGGAACTCCTTCCGATACGTTGGCTCTATTTAGTACACTGTATTCAGATACACAGCCGCTAAGTATCGATGAAGCCTGGCAAATGATTGAAGAGTGGTTTTCTGATTCGGTTGATCGTTGGGCTCGGGATAAACCTTTTCCCGAAGACGTTCATCTAATCAATTGGTTGCTCGATCAGGATTTGTTACCAAATTCAATGGCTGATTCCCCTTCAATCGCTTCGTTGGTCAAACAATACCGGACAGTGGAAGAGCAGATTGGGTTCACCCGCAGTGTGAACAGTATGGATGAACGTGGAGTTCCCCCTATGGATTACCGGATTAACATCCGCGGCAATGTGCATGATGAGGGCCCCGAAATACCGCGGAATTTCCTGGGCGTCTTTGAAGGGAAGCACCGCGTAAATCAAAGTAAACACAGCGGACGCTTGGAGCTTGCCGAGTATTTGAGCAGCGCCGAAAATCCGCAGACTGCACGTGTTTACGTGAATCGTGTTTGGCACTGGGTGTTTGGCACCGGGCTTGTGAATACACCCAACGATTTCGGGAAGCTGGGCGATCGACCCTCCCATCCGGAACTGCTCGACTGGCTGACGAACACATTCAAAGAGGAGGGATGGTCTACCAAAAAACTGATTCGAAGTCTTGTTTTGACAAGCACCTTCAAGCAATCTGGTAAGATCGGTTCGGTAGCGGCCGAGCGCGATCCGGATAATCGCCTGCTACATCATTACCCCACCCGTCGTCTCGAAGCCGAAGCCATAAGGGACAGCCTGCTATCGGTAACGGGCAGTCTCGATCCAAAGTTTTATGGCCCGCCGATAAATCCGGTTCGTTCTCAGGAAGATCCTTTAAAGCGCTTGCTATCAGGACCTCTAGATGGGGAAGGCCGCCGATCAATCTATATCGAGATGTCCATTATGGATCCGCCCAAATTCCTTATCGGATTTAATCTGCCGATTCCCAAGCTCTCCACCGGCCGCCGGGATATCACCAATGTTCCCGCTCAGGCCTTGCTGTTGCTGAATCATCCTTTCGTTAAAGAGATGGCCGAACGCTGGGCCAAACGCTTGGTAAAGGACGGCAGTGATTCACCGCATGAGCGTATACACGGCATGTTTAGACGTGCTTTTTCTCGACCGGCCACCGATTCGGAGATGCAACGTTGGGCTGGCGCTTTAGACTCTTTTGTGCATAATGATGAGGTAATGATTGATCAGGCCGCATGGACTGAGTTGGCCCACGCCCTGTTTAATACAAAGGAATTTATTTATTACCGCTGAAGTTATCAGTTTATTGGCAATGAAACATCCACATCAGAGAGGATCTTGTTCCTGCCCGGGCCGAATGACACCCGATTTGTCGCGACGTGGGTTTCTGAAACATTCGTCTGCCGCATTTGGTTGGATGGCATTGAGTGGGTTGTTCGGAGACCGGGCCTATGGGGCAATAATGCCTCAACCTCATTACAAACCCCGTGCCAAGAATGTTATTTTCTGTTTCATGGACGGAGGTCCCAGTCATGTGGATACCTTTGACCCCAAGCCGATGTTAAGCAAATTTCAGGGGACTAAAATTGGTCCCGATGCTGTTTCTCACCGTTCACAATCCGCTGCGGAACGTGTTTGGCTGGGCAGCCCCTGGGAATTCAAACAACGGGGTCAAAGCGGTCTTTGGGTGAGTGAACTCCTTCCCAATATCGCGAAACTGGCGGACAAGATTTGCGTAGTTCGTTCCATGTTAGGAGAACTTCCCCTGCATGGTCAGCAAAACCTGCTTCTCCATACGGGCCGCATATTGGGTCAGGCTCCCAGTTGGGGATCCTGGGTATCCTATGGTCTGGGTACCGAAAACCAGGATCTTCCGGGGTATGTTGTCTTGAATAATGATTGGGTTCCAAACGGAGGATTGGAAAACTTCAGCTGCTCATTTTTACCGGCTTCGCACGAGGCAACAATGATGCGGGCCAAAGGTGTACCAGTCGACAACATTGCCCCTACAGGAATGGCCGATATACAACGCCGCAAATTGGAATTATTAGCTATCCAGGACCAGGAATTTGCGGCCAGGTCTTCCGAACAAAGGGCTATCGAAGGCGCCATTGCGAACTACGAAACTGCATTCAAAATGCAAACAGCAATCCCTGAGGTGGTCGATATTTCCAGTGAACCACAGCACATTCTAGATCTTTACGGGATCGGTTCCTCAGACGAACATCAGCATTTTTACGGTACCCAAGCGATAAGGGCACGGCGGCTCATTGAGGCCGGTGTCCGATTTGTGGAAATCACCTGTCCGAGTTTTGATGATAATAATTCCCCATGGGACCAACATGATGAGCTCAAGAAACTGCATGAAAAAAATGCACGGGTTACTGATCAGTCGGTAGCCGCGTTGATTATCGATCTTGAGCGGCGTGGACTTTTGGACGAAACGATCGTTGTCTGGGCCGGGGAAATGGGCCGTACCCCCCATACTCCTGAAATCAAAGAAGGCTGTGGCCGGGACCATCATGTGGATGGATACACCATTTTCATGGCTGGCGGCGGGTTCCGGCAGGGGATCGCCTATGGAGAAACCGATGAAATGGGCAATGCGGTGGTTGAGAACAAACTCGATATTCACGACATACACGCCACGATCCTGCATCAGTTGGGTATCGACCATGAAAGGCTGACCTTCCGCCATGGAGGTCGAGACCATAGCCTAACCGATGTCCATGGACGAATTATATCCGACCTGCTAATTTAGCTTTTCTTAGTGTAGAAAGCGCTCGCAGCGCAATCCGTGACGATCAATGTGCTATTAAGTTTGCCCGTGGTTCGCTTTTTCAAGCAATGCATGGCAAGCTTTTATCTGTGTCTCTTGCAGGGCCGTAAAACGCGAAGCTTTTTGTATATCAACCTCCGAGTAAACTCTGCGGCGAGACAGTGTGACAATTTTTTCGGTGATTGCATTTTTTGATAGAGGTATCTTGTCTCACCTATCTCTCAAGAAACAGGACAAGAACAATATCCAGAGCCGCCTGAATCGCTTCGGCGTTTAAAATTCAGTAGTTTCTGGCTCTTCTTTGGGCCAGGGGCCATTGTGGCCTGCGTCACCATCGGCAGTGGTGAAACGGTATTTGCTTCGCGGGGCGGGGCCATTTTCGGGTATGCCTTGCTCTGGGTTTTTGTCCTCAGTACACTGTTTAAGGGGATTCAGGTTTATGCCGGATCGCGTTTCATGGTCCTGACGGGGGCTCATCCTCTCGAAAGTTGGGCTAAAATACCAGGACCCAAAAACTGGCTGGTCTGGCTAATGGTTTTTCTGACCGTTTTGTGGATGCCGTTTTACTTGGGTGGCGGCCTCCCGCGAATGCTGGGCGACTTTATGAACTCGGCCATCGGGTGGCCGAGCTTGGAAAATACTCAACACTATGAATTTTTCGGAAGGATGTGGGGTACCGTCTTCATCCTTGTCTGCATCACCCTGACCCTGGTGCAGCGCTATGGATTCCTGGAAAAAGTCCAGACCACCATGGTCGCCATTCTCCTGGTCTGCATGCTCTTTGCCGCGGCGACTTGTCATCCGGACTTCTCCGCCGTCCTGGGCGGATTAGTTATTCCCCGCATTCCGGATTACGAACCCTGGGTCAAGGAGATCCCGTCTATGGCTGGGCGTGACCGCTTCGTCGAGGTGATCGTTTATCTGGGAGCGATTGGTGGAGGCACCCAGGACTATATCGGTTACCTGGGCATGATGCGGGAGAAAGGCTGGGGGATGCTCCATACCACAAAGAAGAAGTTCTTTTTCCGGAGCGCCATCGACGAATCCGCCGAGAACGTGGATCGTGGTCGCCAATGGATGCGCGCTCCCCTCATCGATACAGGTACCTCCTTCTCAGTCATGCTGATCTTTACCCTGTGCTTTGCTGTGCTGGGAGCGGCCATCCTCAATCCGCAGCAAATCGCCCCGGAGGGGAACCAGTTGCTGACGCGACAGGCTAACTTCCTGGTACGGGAGGATCAGTCCGCCTTTTTTCAAGTGTTGCTGATCTGGGTCTATCGCACCGGGACCTTCTTCGCAATTTTCGGCACAATTTACGGAGCCTATGAACTTTATACGCGGACCACTCGAGAATGTCTGGCAGCGGCGATGCCCCGCTTGCGTAAAGTAACCTTGCAGCGGTTCCGGGTCCTGACCGTAGCCTGGTGCGGCATACCAGGGCTGTTGTTGTTATGGCTGACCGATAAGGACCCGGTCGCCATCCTGACCCCAGCGGCCATCGTCAGTTCAACCCTGGCTTGTGGAGTCTGGTGTTTTGCCATGCTGTGGTCTGATGCCAAGCACCTACCCGGGTCCTTGCGCATGCCACGGATTCTGCGGATTGGCGTGCTGGTTTCCGGATTAATTCTCTTCGCTCTGGGCCTGGTCGCCCTATACAAGCAATACCTCCAATAAGACGATGGCTTTGACTTCGCCCAGGATTGCGATCGGCTCGATATTTATCGAGTGCAACCAATTGGGAGGAGTACCCACAGGTATCGACTGCTTTGAACGTAGTGAACTGAATCGGGGTCCTGTGGTGCTGCAGCAGGAGGCCGGTGTCGTCGGAGGGATGCTCCGTGTTCTCCGGGCGCGAAATGCCCAAACTGAACCTCTCCTGGTAGCAACCGCTTGTCCAGGCGGGACCTTGACTGCTTCGTGTTATGCTCAACTGAAGGAGGAACTACTGGATCATCTCCGTCGCTCGCTTCCCTTGGACGGGTTGCTCCTGCCCTTGCATGGCGCCGCGGCCGCCGAAGGGACTGGGGATCTCGAGGGCGATCTGCTGGCGGCGGTCCGGGAAATCACAGGGCCTCAACTTCCCATTGTAGTGACCCTAGATCTTCACGCTCACATCACCGAGCCGATGGTCCGGCTGGCCGATGCTTTGATCGCCTGGGAAACCTATCCCCACCGTGACGCGTTCTCCACCGGGGAACGAGGCGCCCGGATGATCCTTGACATCATTGAGGGCAACCTGCGGCCCGCCTTGGCCATGGCCAAGGTCCCAGTCCTGGTTGGCTCCGTTCACGGCAATACCGAAGGGAACGGACCCTTCGCCGACATTATGAGGGAGGCCAAATCCTGGGAGGGCGTGGGAGGAGTCGTCTCGACGAGCATCATTCATGTTTATCCCTACCTGGACCAGCCAGACCTGGGATCTGGAGGGCTGGTCATCACGGACGACAATCCGTTACTAGCACGTCAAAAGGCCCTGGCCCTGGCCGATCTTTACTGGTCCCGACGTTTCGATATGGACCCTGAGGTGTTTTCTCCGCATGACGCTATTAAGCGCGGTCTTGGGATCGAGGGAGGCCCGGTATTGCTGGTGGAAACCGCTGATTGCTGTGGAGGTGGCGCGGCCGGGGATAGTGTTACCACCTTGCGTTCTCTGCAGGCTTTGGCCGCCGAAGAACCCTGTCTGGTTCCAGTGGTTGATCCCGAGGCTGCTCGACTTTGCCATCAACGGGCTGTGGGGGACTTTCTGACGGTTAGATTGGGACATCATCTCGATCCACGCTGGGGCGACCCCATCGAGTGGTCTGCGGAGTTGGTGGCACTCAGCGATGGCCGATTCCGCTATTCTGGAGGTATCTGGGAAGGGCAGGAAGGTCGCATGGGGCCCTCCGCCGTTCTGAAGCAGGGCGGCATTGAAGTTCTGGTAATGTCCAATGCCACTTATGATTGGGCGGACGAACAATTCCGGTCAGTGGGATTGCAGCCTGAGAAGGCCCGGTTCGTCGTGGTGAAGAATCCGATTAATTTCCAGGTGGGCTATCGCGATGTAGCCGGGGCGGCATTCATTCTCGACACGCCCGGCCCCACCCCAGCAACTCTGAGAGCTGTAACGTACCGTAACATGAAGCGCCCCTAC
>DDZZ01000041.1 GCA_002346535.1 Opitutales bacterium UBA2995
CCCAGTTCTCCGGGATCAAGTCAGAGGTTAGTTTCTCAGAAGAGTCCATGGCCAAATTTACAGCATGGTTGGACAAAAACCTGACACCTAAAGAGCGGAAAAACTTGGTCTGCCAAAAAACTCGAGGGATTTGACTACCATACCTGGCTGAAAGAAGTGAAAGAAATTGAAACTAAAACGAATAAATGCAAGCGATTGAAACCTTGCCAACAACCAATATGTTCAGAGGTTTCAACTGGCACATAGCGGGCGACACATACAAAAAAATCAGGCAATTCCTGAACCTTCGTTACCCAAAAAATACATCCTGATAACCTCAAATGGAGGACCACCAGACTGGTTTGCTCCAGCAGCCTTTACCTATAACCCCGTTGCTGCAGATGCTCTTGTGGCTGAAAACAATTCCGAAAACTTTTTTCTAGGGAAAACCTCCAATTCACCTTCCACGGTGGCATTGAAAATTTGAATACCTAGTTGAGTGCATTTTTCATGCACTCGCTGATAGCCGTATAATTGGCCATTCAAGTTGGGAGCAGTCCATGGATCGCCTTTTTTGAAGTATTCCGGATGAAAGTGATTGTGATCTTCGTCACCCTCCATGGTGAGGTTAAATTTCTCAACGATTTCTCCAGTGCCCGGGTCCTGCACGCTTCCAATGCCCCGGGCAAATCCATCCGGCATATGCCAATTTGCATCGCAACCGATTAGATATATGGGATTAAACCCCATATAGACAGCCAACTGGATGCAGGTGATTGTTACTGTATTGGGCGTCCTGAGAAAATCGGATGGATCGGTGGCAAAATACCCGTCGGCTCCTAGACTCGGATCCTGTAACTTTTCAGTCGTCCATATAATGTTTTCTCGGTCTTTCCAATCACGGAGGGTCGAATACTGGCTAGGCAGAAAGAAAAGAGTATCCGGAAGTTGAGTACTCTGGTGGTCAATCTCGGAAGCAATATTGGGAGTCACCCGGTGATCCACCGCACAAAAAAATTGGGGGCGCCAACTAATTCTTTCGTACAACAAATGACATCGATTAACACCCCAGACGTAATCGTCACTTAACTTCTCAAGTGGTGTGTAGTTGAGGCTGGGACCATTTCCCATTACAAAACAGCGTTTTCCTTTAAATCTTTCTTTGAGGGATTTCAACCTTTGCCTGCTTATGATCAGCGGCCCAGAAATGGGGGAGGATTTAAACAGATTTGATACCGCGTCGAAAAATTTCATTAGGATTTCGAACAAGTTGGCCAAAAGGGCCAAAAAATTCAATTAAGAACATCGAGAATCGAATTTCAGTCTGGTAAATAATAAAACTCACTTCTACATCTCAGATGCGATGCCAGGAAATCTAAACCTACTCTCCGTAATTATTCCCGCTAAGGACGAGGGAGAAAACCTGATCCCGACGATTTCAAATCTACGATCAACATTATCTCAAGCGGCCATCCCATTCGAAATTCTGATTGTTGATGATTACAGTAAGGACAATACCCAGGCCCTGCTGGCGGGTCTTTCCAACGATCATCCTGAGATTCGTTCCGAGATAAATTCGAAAGAATCAGGTTTTGGTAACGCCATTCAGGAAGGCTTCAAGCATATGCAAGGAGATGCGGCGGTAATTTTTATGGCCGATGAATCTGACAGTCCAAAAGATGTCGCAGTTTATTGGAATAAATTGAATGAGGGTCACGACTGCGTTTTCGGAAGCCGGTTCAACAAAAAAGCCAAGGTTATCGATTATCCCATCCCCAAATTACTACTCAATCGACTCGCGAATAAATTTATCCAAGTCATTTTTGGGATTCGCCTCAACGATACAACAAACGCATTTAAAGCTTATCGCAAGGAAGTGATCGATGGATGCCAACCTTTGCTGTCCCCACATTTCAATCTCACTGTCGAACTTCCCCTAAAAGCAATTATTAGAGGCTATTCTTGGAGCACAGTCCCAACAACCTGGCAAAATAGGAAAAGAGGAACGGCAAAGTTTAAAATCAAGGAGATGGGAAGTCGCTACCTCTTTATTATATTTTATGCTTGGCTCGAGAAATTTTTTAGCAGAGGCGATTATCACCGCTCAAAGAATTCCTCTATCCAGAGAAATTAATTCGGAGGATATCCTGTTTGCACAAGCATTTCTGCCAGGGCAATAATTTCAGCGATACGCCAACCAGTGGCGTCATCAATATCGGCGGACTCAATTGTAGGGGTTGTAAATAGCAATGGATTCTCTCCAATCCTTGCATCCGTTTTCTTAAATGATTCTTTGGTAAATATATATAGATTGGAGTTTTCCTCGAACCACATCTCTAAATCCTGGGTACGTAAAAGGACATTGGGATCGTGATTCACTGCAGATCCATCCTCTCGATAAAACCGAGTCTGGTGTTGATTGACCGTAAACAGGCTGTCTTTGCCGTCTCGAACGGCGCACTTGTGGTAAGCCTCCAAAGCACTGGAGACCGTTGAAGAACTCAGAAGCGGATTGGTGGTGTGGCTCATCATATAAGTCTCGGCTTCTACAGCCGCCAGATCGTCAGCGATAACGAGGTTCATGCTGACATCATCTCCACAAATTTCCTTTTTCCGGTCCCGAATCATGACCTTCTTCGATTCGGTGAGCCCGTTTTCTTCGAGGATGTGACGTGCATCTGTATTAATCACAATTTTGTCGATTTCGGATACGGCCAGCAACGTGTCCAGAATCCAGCGAAATAAAGGCTTACCAGCAAAAAGGCGAAAGTTCTTACCCTTCACCCGTTCGCTGTGGGCTTTCATAGGCAAGAGGGCAACGGTTTTGAAGGAATCGGGCATAGGAAAAGGCAATGTTGGATTTGTACGTGGAAAGGAAGTGATTTATATAGCAGCCCTGATTTTAGATAGACCATTTTTGCAAGCTTCCAAGACCATGGTGATGTCGAGACTGTAAGCCATCAATCGATACCCTTCCTTTTGTTGATCCAAGAACATAGCCGGTTCAGGCGGAACCACATGGATTCCCGGCGCAATACCACTGCGCTTGCATGCGTCCAAAACACGGGTTCTAGCAGCAATATAATCAGGATGTTCAAACTGTGCCGTCAGGCCCATCGATGCCGAGAGATCATACGGGCCTACAAAAACTGCATCGATTCCTTCCACGTCCAATATTTCGTCGATGCAGTCCACGGCATCCACGTGTTCAATCTGAACAGCTACAAAGATATCCTCATTCGCCGTTTTGACCTTCTCCTCAACATTTAAGCCATATTGGTTTCCACGGCAAAAACCGACTCCGCGGTTGCCGAGAGGTTGATATTTTGAAGCTTCGATCAGCAACTCGGCGTCCGCTTTACTCATGACCAGTGGAGCAATGACGCCCTGCGCACCCGCATCCAAATATCGCTTTACCAAAGAATAATCCACACCATGCAATCGAACAACGTTGGCACAGTTCGGATTGCCTGAATGCATTGCCTGGAACAAGGCCTGAACTTGAGGAAGATCGACAGCCGAATGCTCCGCATCGATACATAAAAAATCAAATCCTGCGGCAGCCATTAGCTCCGCAATGATCGTGCTTCCAGAATTAATCCAGCTGCCTACCAGAGTCTCTCCGTTGAGAAGTCGCTTACGAATTGCATCCATAAAAAGTATCCATACAGGGAGCAATCTTAAGAGCAATATCGAATCTTAGATTTTCGTCAAATAATCATGACCTCACCGACAGTAAAGTTAGTGTCGGGATCTATGAGAACAAAACTGCCGGTAGTGCGATTGTTTTTGTAACTGTCGGATAGGAGCGGTGATGTGACGCGAAGGCTGATGCGACCAATCTCGTTGAGCTTGAATTCGGGTTCTTCTTCAATTTTGTAGAGCGTATTGACATTCACCTTCTAACGGGGTTCCCGAACGATCGCTTTGACTTCTTTGGTAGTATGCCTGAACAAAAATCGTCCGCCTGGTCGCAGCGTGGAGCTATCAGAGAACTAGCAAGTCATAGCTTCAATATTCTGGCCGACTCGAGCTGTTTAATATGGCTTAATCGATAATCCATAAGAATTTTTCTGTTATATCGTAGAGGGTCAGGGGTGGTCAGGGTTTTTGGAAGCTATTGGACAAAAAGGCCTTACAAGCATACTTCAACACCTTTTTCCCTGAAAATATTTTAAGACACAGGCTTATGAAAGTGATCAGGGAACCCATTAGTGGTGGTAAAAACAGTCTAAGCATGCTAAATGAATCAGGTGAAAAGAGTACGGATTGGTATCATTTTCAGAGATTTCGCTGGGTTTGGTTGAAATGAATGAAATGAGGTAAAATTTTTAATCTTTAAATTGAAGCTCAGAATCTAATCAACATAAGTCTCAAATGATCCCCACCTATTGCTTCCAAACGACTAAATGAAAATCCTTTTTACACATTACGGTTCATTTTCCTCAAATAGCATGAACCACATCGGCCCCTTTGCCGCGGAAATGAGGAATTTGGGCCACAAAACGGCGATTGCACTGCCGGAGTTGGACCCATCTTATCAATATTATCGGTTTCCCCAGGTTCCGACTTTTTCGTTTGAGGATATTTTGGCAAACCCAAATAGATTTGAACAAGAACCACCGGACATAATCCATGTTTGGACACCCCGCGAAGTGGTGCGCCATTTCTGCGAGGAACTATGGCAATTGGTATCCTCCCGAATGATCATTCACTTGGAAGATGACGAATGGGCGGTGCATCAATACGCTCATCCCGCGGAGAAGGAAGCGTTAACCACAATAGACCCCGATCATGCTCAGGTTTTTCTGGAAATCGCGGACGGCTACACGGTGATTATGGAAAGTCTTAAAGACAGACTGCCCCCCTCAAAACCCGTTCATTGCTTGCATCCGGGGTTTGAGGGATCGAAAAACGGCACAAAAAACATTGCACCGATTTCCAAAAAGGCGCTGGGCATTCCGAAAGATTACAAAGTGATCACTTATCCTGGAGGCGCCTCCAAAGCCAACTCGTCTGACCTGACCGACCTTTACAATGCGGTTGCCATTTTAAACCAACAAGGTACTCCCTGCATCCTTTTGAAAACCGGATTCCCGGATCTTCAGCTGCGTAAAAAAATGAAATCCGGGGTTGAAACTTGGATTCGTGACCTGGGCTTTGTTTCACGGGATCTAGTCTGGCAATTTATCGAACTGGCAGATGTCGTAGTCCAACCCGGCCGCATAAACGAATACAATCAACACAGGCTCCCTTCAAAACTTCCCGACTATCTGTGTATGGGAAAACCTTTGGTAACAACCTCGGCCAATTTGGGGAATTACCTGGAAGACGGTGAAAACGCACTGTTGCTCAAAACCTCAACACCCGAAGAAATAGCGGCCCGTTGTCAGGAACTATTTTCAAACAAAGATCTGGCCAAACATATTTCTGAATTAGGAATGGAATTTGGCGAAAAGTGGTTCAATATCACTCAGAATACTTTGGAACTGGAGAGTTTTTATGAAAGTGTATTAACGCACCAACGACACATGCTTTCCCAGGCTCCGGGGAACCAGCTTGAAAAGGTAATTCATGTTTTGGAAGATGAACTGCAGGTCATTTCCAAACCATCAGTAACAACTCTGCGGTATCGCAAATACATTGAGTCCTTTAAGCGGAAAAAGGCTAACTCACAAAAGAAAGACCATTTGGATTCAGGCCGTCCTATCGAATTTCAAATTTACTTTCCAAACGAGCCCGCACAAATGGAGAACTGTTCTCTGCGCAAGTGGTACCACGCTGGCAGCCAAGAAGACTGGACCATCCCATTTACGCCCCCTCAGGATCTTGAATGGATGAGAATAGACCCCGGACAATTTCCGGGAACCTACTATTTGAAGAAATGGGTATTACTGAATGAGGATCACCAAACATTGTTCGAATGGAATGAAGCACCAAATGATCCCCAGCAATTGCAGTTGACCGGTGCGACGCTCGGCCCCGTCTCGGAAAAAGGTCAGGAAATCTCGAGCCTGACCCACGATCCCCAATTACTTTTTGCGAACTTGCCAAAGATCGATACAAGCAAAGTGTGTTGGATAAATATCCAGTTCTACGCCACCGAAATTGAGTCGTCCATAATCCGCTCGAGATTAAAAGTTAGAACAAACAATTTGAAAGAAACTTCAGATTGGATGAGAACCCAAAACACGATAGATTCCGTGTTGAGAAAAATTCAGCGGAGACGTTCGCCAGTCGTAAGATTCCTCGATTCAATCCGGGGAAAGATATAGGGTTGATCATTCGTATCAATCCCTTCTCAATTTGAAGTTTTAACCTTGATACCGCTGCTCAACTGGTTCCTTAGATTATTTAGCGAATACGTGCCTATTACGACCTATAGGCACGACGTCGCCGAGACCATTGATGGGATCACATTCGCATTGGATGGCCCTCGCTGGCTTCGGCCCAAACAAAAGGAGTTTATGCTGCGAGGCTGGTGTTTTCACAAATCAAATCCTCTGAAATCCGTTCGAATCACCACTCCTATGGGCAGGCAGATTGCACGATTTGGAATAGAACGACATGATCTCCTCGAAGCATTCAACACCACTTCCGAACAAGTGCTTTATTCCGGGTTCGAAGTCCCCCTTAAAGTCCCTAGAGGGTCCACAAAATTTACCATCGAGGGAAAATTTAAAGAGGGTGACTGGGTCACCATAATTACCGAGTTTCTGGTCCGCCCACGACTGACCTATTTTGATCCGGAAAATTCGATTCGGGCAAAACACCCTTATACTAAATGGATCAATAAGCACGACACCTTCTCAGAATCCGATAAAGATGGAGTTCTCCAACACATAGAACGATTTGAAAGTAAGCCTTTTATTTCCATTGTAGTCCCCACCTACAATACTCCGCCCATATTATTGGACCAGATGGTCGAGAGCGTGCGCTCTCAATGGTACGAGCATTGGGAACTCTGTATCGCAGATGACAAATCATCCGAGATAAAAACTCTTAAGAGACTCCGCTATTGGGCTAAAAAAGACTCAAAAATCAAAGTAGCATACCGAACGGAAAACGGCCACATATCCGCTTGTTCAAATACCGCCATTGAGATCACCATGGGAGACTACGTTGCTCTACTCGACCACGACGATATTTTGCCACCCTACGCGTTATATTATGTGGCTAATGAAATTCTAAAACACCCAGATGTTCAGATCATTTATTCGGATGAGGATAAAATCACCCCGGACGGCTACCGGTTGGACCCTTACTTTAAACCGGACTTTGGCATCGATTTACTCGGATCCCACAATTTTGTGTCACACCTAGGGGTCTATCGAAAAGACCTCCTAAATAAAGCAGGCGGCTTCAGAGAAGGTTTTGTCGGGTCTCAGGATTGGGATTTAGTGCTGAGGTGTCTCGACCACATAGAGCCGACACAAATTCGTCACATTCAGCGCATATTGTACCACTGGCGCATGTCCACCGAATCAACAAGCGCCAGCGTTGGAAACAAGAACTACGCAGTAACGTCCGGCAAACGGGCACTTCAGGAATATCTTAAAAAATACGAACCCTCGGGAACTGTTGAAAATGGGCCCAGTTTTGGATCCTTCAGAATTCAATATTCCTCACCAGGAAACCCCAAAGCTTCCATTATAATCCTGAGCAAAAATAATTCCGTATTTCTTTCGAGATGCATCGAGTCCATTCTTGAGAAAACCTCCTACAGAAACTACGAAATTATTGTCATCGATAACGGAAGCGATGAACCGGAGACAAAGAAATACCTGACCGGTATTTCTGAAAAGTCCTCTGTATCTGTAGTTGAAGATCAAATCCCTTTCAATTTCAGCCAGCTGAACAACCGCGCTGTAGCAATAACCAATGGAGATGTTCTGGTTTTCCTAAACGACGACATAGAAGTAATTTCTGAGGAATGGCTAGGTGAATTGGTCAGCCATACACTGAGACCTAAAGTAGGACCGGTAGGCGCCAAGCTCATATACCCGGACGGCTATATCCAGCACGCCGGAATTATTTTGGGCGTCGGAGGGATTGCAGGCCACGCCTTCAAGTTCCTTCATTACTTGAATCCCGGTCACATAGGGCGGGCGGGAATCATCCAAAATTACTCGGCCGTGACCGCTGCCTGTATGGCCATCAAGAAGGAGGTCTTCGAAGAACTGGGAGGTTTCGACCAGGAAAATTTCAGCGTGGCCTACAACGACGTCGATTTTTGCTTACGTGCCTGGGACAGAGGTTACAGGACGGTCTACACTCCCCATGCAACTCTATACCACCATGAATCGGCCTCAAGAGGGTTTGAGAACAACCACCAAAAGAAAAAACGTTGGCAACAGGAGGCGGATAATTTTTCTGCAAAATGGCAGCCAGTTATAGAAAATGATCCTTTCTACAATCCTGCGTTAACCCTTTTTGAAGAAAATTTTCGATTAGCTGATCCTCCCCGGTATAAGAAACCCTGGCTTGAATCAGAAAAGGGTGAAAACCCTCAGAGCTCCGATGAAAAACTGGCTTTATAAAATTTACTACAGCCTGCCTTGGACGCCGAGTCCTGAGGTGATCATTTCGGAATTTAGTCACCGATTGCAAATTGATAGCTACACAGTCACCTTGGATTTGCTCATTCCCCAAAACTGCACCATTAGCGTTTTCCTTGGGAACGATCCACTTACATTTGTGGATTTGGACAATGAAGTTCCAGTGAACACTCCTAAAAAAAACGAAGAAGCCAAACTAATAGCATCTTCCTTTATTCCAGCTAATCTGGATTTGTATCTAACGGTGAATATCACGCCCGGAAATGCCAAACGGTCGATCACACTGTTCAGCCAGCCAATTTCAGAAATCAAACTAGACAAAGTTGAGCAACCTTACCTCTTCGACCTGGATGGTATACTCGAGCGAACCGCATTTGATTCACGCGTGGTCTCGGGATGGTGTTTTGCCATAAACCCACTCAAAATAAATAAAATTCAAGCCCGATTGGACGACGAACCACTGGACACGGAATTCTATATTCCGAGAACGGACACACACGCAATTTATGCGGATCAGCCGGACGCTAAAAAATGTGGATTTGAGTGCGAATTACCGAAAAACCGTACCGACGGTTCATTAACTTTGGAGTGCCAAATTAAGGACGGAGCATGGACCGAATTTTACCAATCGAGTTTGCAGACGATCCCAATAATTTCAGGCAAACCACAGGCCAAGAAAGCCGCTAAGAGCGTAGAACCAGCTAGAAACTGCTATTATAATGTAGAGACCATCTTTGTAGAACAGCAAAAACAGCTAAAAACTAAAATAGTAGGTTGGATTTTCCTCCAAAACGGTCCGCAAATTCTAGAAATCAGGATAAAGAGCCGAAACAAAATCTTGAAGTGCAGATATGGGATGCAGAGAGGAGATGTCTTTCAGGAATTTCCAGGTCAAACCAACGCCATTTATTCAGGTTTCGAAGCAAGGGCTCCAGATATCCCCGGAAATCCAGTACTCGAGTTTCAATATAAAGCCGAAAAAGGAAAATGGAACACTTTCGACCAGCGAAAGCCCGAACAAATTCGGAAGACATTTTATGCCGACCAAAAAATATCCATTCTTAAAAGCGGCGTTTACTCAAATATAGAACATGCTCAGATTGGCAGGAGATTCGGCCACCAATTCCTCATCATTGGCTGGTGCTTTCGCCTCGATGATAAGCCAGTAACCGATGTTCGAATTCGCACTGGAAAAAAGATTTTTAAAGGAAAAGCAGCGCTGGAAAGAATCGACGTATATGAGGATAATAAGAACGAATTTGAAAACTGCCTGAAGTCGGGATTCGAAATTCCATTGGACGACATTCCTAGAAAATCAAAGCTCAAGTTTGAATATAGGATTAATAAGGGCCGTTGGAAACAGTTCGCAATCGAAGATTTTTCAAGATTCCCCGTATCACACTACGCATCCAAATCAGAAGAAAAGGAAAACTACCAGAAATGGCTTAGTAAGTATAAATCGATTCTGTCTATTTCCGACCAGCAGGCCAAAGGAAGGGTCGAAGCTCTCATATCGTCACCTAAATTTTCAATACTGTTCCCTACTTTCAATACACCCAAAATTTATCTTGAAAAAGCAATCGACTCAGTCCGCAACCAGTACTACCCCAACTGGGAACTTTGCATCGCTGACGACGCATCAACAAAATCCCATGTCTGGAATACTATAAAACAAGCTTCTAATGCAGATGACCGAATTCTCGTGGTGAAGCGCGAAGAGAATGGCCATATATGCAATGCCTCGAACTCGGCCCTTGAATTGGCAACGGGCGAATGGTGCACCTTCCTGGATCATGATGATTTTCTGGCCCAAGATGCACTTCTAAAAGTAGCTGAATACATCGAAAAAAATCCAGGAGCCAAATTCTTCTATTCCGATGAAGATAAAATGGATTCTGAGGACAACCGGCATGATCCGTATTTCAAACCTGATTGGAACCCAGAATTATTGGAAGGGCAGAATTTTCTATGCCACCTTTCCGTTACAAGAACCGACCTTGTTCGAGACGTAGGTGGCTTCATGCCAGGCCTTGAAGGAAGCCAGGACTGGGACCTGTTTTTAAAAATTACCGAAACATTGGATGACGAAGAAATTATCCACATTCCGTACATACTTTACCATTGGCGAGCCATTAAGGGGTCAACGGCATTAGCCTTGGAAGAAAAGGGATACATCAAAGAATCCTCGCTGAAGACCTTAGAGGATCATTGTTCGAGAATGATGTCTCAATCCGATATCATTCCAATCGCTCATGGCCATTGGAGGCTCAAATACAAAGCTCCCTATCCAACTCCGAAGGCAACTATTATCATTCCCACGAGAAATCAATCAAGTATTCTGAAGTCCTGCATCGAGAGTATCCAAAATGCTACTACCTATGTGAATTATGATATAGTAGTAGTGGATAATCAAACCGATGATCCGGAGACTCTAGAATTTTTCAAAGAGATTGAAGAGCAAGATGTCCAGATAATCCCCTACCCCCATCCATTCAATTTTTCAGCGCTTAACAACTACGCCGCGAACCAGGTTGAGGGCGAAATACTAGTTTTTTTAAATAACGATGTGACGGTGATCAACGGTGACTGGCTGGAAGAAATGGTCAGCCACGCTCACAAGCCGGAAATCGGAGCCGTTGGAGCAAAATTATACTTTCCAGAAGATTGTATCCAACATGCAGGAATTATACTGGGAATCAATGGTGTGGCCGGTCATTGCTTCAAATACGCGACCCGAGGTGAGCCCGGTCAGAGAAATCGTCTGAATCTTGTTCAAAGAATTTCGTCCGTCACGGCAGCTTGTTTGGTTGTAAGAAAGTCTGTATTTGAGGAGGTGGGAGGATTCGAAGAAGAAAACCTCGGTGTTGCTTTCAACGATATCGATCTATGCCTAAGAATTCGTGAAGCGGGCTACTTTAATATATGGACGCCCTACGCACAATTGTATCATCACGAATCCCTTTCAAGAGGTGATGACAACGACCAACACAAAAAAGTTCGGGTAAATGACGAGATCGAATTCATGCGCAGAAGATGGGGCGAAAAATTACATACTGATCCTTCTTACAATCCCAACCTAACTTTGGAGTACGAAGACTTTTCTTTAGCTTGGCCTCCTCGATTAGCGATCGATGAACGTTAGATTCAGCCAGCTTATCCAACAAAACTGGTTCGAGTGTGTAATCGGACTCACCGTACTGGTATTTCTGTTTCCTATTCCCTATCACACCGTGCCCTCCTTGGACTCATCCTGGCAAGTGGTTCTTGAGGAAGCTTTTTTCAATAAGTGGCAGTTCGGCAAAGATTTCATCTTTACCGGTGGACCTCTCAACTTTTTATATGCCCGCACCTCGATCGGCTATTATCCAAAATTGCAGGTATTGTTGGAAGCACTCATTCTGCTTTGGGCAATCCTTTATATACTGTACGCAACAAAACAGATCAGGAACTGGGCAAGGATTCTTCTGGCAATGGGCATGATTGCTGGGGCTGCGTCAACCCCGGACACTTTATTTCTGCTTTCGATTGCGGCAGCTGCCATCAGTGTACTGAGGAGCAGATTCACCGTCCGCTCCACATTATTTTTCGGATTCTATTGTGCCCTGCTCACCTTGGTAAAATTTACGTTTGGTGTATTAGGAATTACATGCACCGCCATAGTCGTAGCAAACTACCTACTATATAAACAACAACAAGCAGCATTGATTTGCGTGGCTAGCTATTTGTTACCGCTTTGCCTGATTTGGGCGCTTGTAGGCCAGTCTATTTTCAATCTTCCGGCCTATTTTGCACATTCCTTGTCCCTTTCCTCCGGTTACACCAACTCAATGCAATTGAACGCACACCCTACTCATTTGATAGCAAGTGTTCTAATGATCTGGATTTCCTCCATTCCGATGGTGCTTTGGTTAGCCGGCAAAAAAAGTGAGATCACCCATTTCGCAATTCTAATATTGGGCCTTTTGGTATACTTTTTAACCTGGAAAGCGGGATTCACCCGGGCTGGAGCTCACTTGGCAATTATTTTCCAAACCGCTTCCTTCTTACCCTTTCTGATCCTTCCGGTAATCGGAGGACGAAAATCGACCTACATCTGGGTTTCCAGCACATTGGTTTTAGGGGTAGTGGCTTACTTTTGGCTGTTACCAGACCGACGCGCACTTTATTACCGTCATGCAAGCAGCCAATTGAAGTTTGGATGGCAATTCATTACAACAGGAGGGTCCAACCTCAGCGACTTCACCAATGTCATTGCAAGCAACAAAAATAATCATAAGCTTCAAAAGATAGGAGAGCTAATTGGAAACCGAACCGTTGATATACTTCGTTTTCACAATGGCATTCTTTTACTGAATGATTTTAACTACAAGATAAGGCCCAGTATCCAGAACTACCACGGCTTGAACGACCACATGGCTCGATGGAATTTGAGACACATGGAATCCAATCCACCGGATTTCATCCTGGCCTGTGAAGGCCGTGTGGATAGCCGCTATCCTACTACGGACGACAACTTATTTATTTGGAAAGTACTAGAGAACTACGAACCCGTTATCGAGGAAAAGGATTACCTGCTCCTCGAAAGGGTTGAGCGATTTTCTCAATCTCTTTCTAAACCGGTTTTGGAACGACGTGTAAACGTGGGTGAAAAGGTGGATATCCGGACTTTCGCAAACAAACCTCTCTGGATGAAATCCAGTTATGCACCATCCATCTTTCAGCAAATAGTAGCGTTTTTCTTTAAACCGGAAATGGTCCATATAAACATCGAAACCGCTAATGGCGAATCCCGGCTTTTCCGTTTGCTACCAGCCAACATGGAAAACGGATTTCTGTTGAATCCTCTCCTCGAAATCAACAGTGAGATTCAAAAATTTCTCGGGGATAGAGAGCTAACAACCAGAATCGTAAGTTTCAGCCTTCACACCAAATACGGAAATAAACTTTTCCGCACCAAAGAATTTGATATTCAACTGAGTCAATTATTAAGAAATACGCCCTCTTCCTGAATACTGAAAACCGCCTATTCCGATTTCCACCAAAAGCTAACAAACCATGAAAAATTCCGGTAGTTTTTCGAAGCTTTTCAGGCAGCTTAAAAGACTCAGATCAAACCGGGATACGATATACCAGGAAGTGGTGGGTGGCGACTTCGAAGAAATGGGATTTCTACAACTTGAGCTTTTGCGTCATGCCGGACTTCAATCTCACCACCATGTGGTTGATGTCGGATGCGGGACCGGCAGGCTAGCCTGCCAACTTCATCGCGAACAACATAAACACTACAAGGGATTCGATGTAATTCAGGAATTTCTTGAATATGCCAAGGAAAAATGTCCGGGAAGTAGTTTCAAATTTGAGCTTATCTCCGATCTACAGTTGCCAATCGAAAAAGACACGGTTGATTTCATCTGTTTTTTTCAGTTTTTACACATCTTTTTCATGAACATTCCTACATATATTTAAGAAACGCCCGAGATCTGATTAAAGCGGACGGAAAAGTCATATTTTCATTCCTAACATTCGATGAAGATATCCACTGGAGCCGATTCGATAACATGGTGAATGAAAAAGAGCGCGCCTTTCACGACCAATTCATGACCAACAGCCAGATCGAAATTTGGGCTAATAAATTAGGTTACAACATCGAACTTTTCGAAACAGGGTCTAAACCGTTTATCCCCCTCAGGCATTCTGTGGCGCTCGACGGCGGCACAGAATTTGAAGATTTGGGATCGTTGGGACAAGGTGTCTGTATTTTAACAAAAAACACTAATCCCCTAAAATAAGGCAAAGAATCCTCCATTTTACTAAATGCATATGCATCTGCTGGAAATAAGGTCACAAAAAAAGGCGAGCCGATTAATAGGCCGCCTTTTTCAAGAAATTCTTTAGATGATTCCTAAATAATTGGGTCACCTTAAACAACTCGATCAGTTCGATACCAGTCGCTCCTCCACCTCCAAAGAGAACAACGGTATATGATCCTAGGTCAAGGCTTACAAGAATCGCAGATTCCTTATTATCGGATGGAGGCAGTAAGTTGCCAATTTCCGAAGAATTGGTGGACGATTGCCAATCGTCTTTTGTGCCAATTGAATTGCCACCAGAAAACAGCTTCAATTGAGGGTCTGAAATGCATAGCCAACTCCGACTCCAGTTAAGCTAGGTCCGATTTCTCGACTAAGCACCTTGCTTGGCCCGGTTTCCCGTGATTACAAATCCAAAAATCATTCTATCGTCTCCAAAACCAACATAGCCACGAGTGGAAATATTGATCATGTACCTTGATCCACCATCGTCATCGTAAATCAAGGCCTCAGCGTTGGAAAGATCCCCCAAAGGAGTATTTTCACTCGGCTCGGATAAAACCAACCCAATTCGTTCATTGAATTTTAATTGACTATCATCAATTAGGATAATGGCTGCAGTTTTATGCCCAAGCTCACCATCATACCGATTGAGTAGGGTATCCAAAGGGGAATAGCCAGCACCAGCTACGGCATCGGCGTTGTTCGATCATATTCGAACCGAAGCTCTTCCTACTCCATCGCCAAATCGCTCCACGGACACGTTGAGCGATTCCGGACTCTCAGTTCCGGAATACAAGACTGTGCTGAATTCAAACCAGCTTTGAGACTCGCCTTTGTTATCCTGGACAGTGATCGATTGGAAATTATTCTGGCCGGGAACAGAACTGCCAGATGTCTCCAAAAGTTGAATCGTAAAAGTCCCATCTCCTTCAAGCAGAGCATCGTTTATGAGATCTATTATGATGGTTTTGTCTGCACTTTCCCCATCCTCCCAAGTCAAAACACCGAAATTATTAATAAAATCCAAATTGGCCAAGGCCGCACCCTAAAAAGGTTGCGTATCCCGAAACCAAAGAAAATATGGAGCCTGATGTCAGGTGCAGATTCCCCAAAACTCTCTATGATTGTGCCAGTTCACAATCGTCTGGATTGCACACGGGAATTTTTGGACAGTCTGCTGCAAACTACCCAAGCCCATAATTTCGAACTCATCATCATTGACGATGCCAGCTCGGATGGTTCGAAGGAATTTTTGGACCAACTTCGCGACAACCGGATACAACTCATCCGAAACAAAGAGCAACAAGGGTATGCCAAATCCATAAATCTTGGAGTCAAGTCTGCCACCGGAGAATTTCTTGTCCTCCTGAATAACGACCTCGTTCTTACCGATGGTTGGTTGGAACCCATGTTACAATGCTATGAAGAAAAACTCCGCGTTGGAACCGTGGGCAATATTCAAAAGAATATCTTTACGCGTTCAATTGATCACGCCGGAATTATTTTTGACCTGATCGGGAGACCGGATCACTTCGGAAAAAACTTCCCATTTCTTTTTCCCTTCGATTACAGAGAATTCCCGGCTGTAACCGCCGCCTGCATGGTTATTAAACGATCTTTATTCACGTCGTTGAACGGTTTCGATGAAGCGTTCCTGAATGGAGGGGAAGACGTAGACCTATGCCTGCGGCTGGGTGAAAAAGGTTTGCGCAATCTGATTGCCGGGAAAAGCCAAGTATGGCATCATGTGAGCGCAACTACAGGACGCCGAAACTACGATAACGAGAACTGCCGATTGCTAATTGCCCGATATAGCAAGCGTCTCTTAAACCGGGGGCAAAAAGATTGGCCCATACAATACTTAATGCGCTATTGGGGAAAGCCGTGGCTCTACAATGGCCCAAAGCTAATCGACGCTATGCTTAGGATCCTTAAGCTCAAATCGGGCGACTCGAAATGGGCCAAAGAAAAACGTGCCCAAATCATGAATACATGAATGAGGCGCGGGCGATTTGCGCACACGCCTCCCTAATAATCCACTATATCAGAATCGGAAATTGACTCCTCCAAAAACGGAAAAACCTGCCGTCTGGAATCCCGCCACTTCCTCATAGTCCTCATCGAAAAAATTATCGATACGCAGCCAAATATCACAGGTCTCATTCAACCGGTAAGTTCCTGCGATATTGATCACCAGGTACTCGGACATTTTTTCGGTATCACCTCGAAGGCTGAATTGATTGCCTACATATGTTCCATTGAGGCTAAAAAGAACCCCTTCATTCGGTGATAACCAATCCATGCCGGCAGTTACTGTTGCTTCCGGAACACGCTCTGCCGGCGAACAATCCTCGTACTTTGCATCTGAATACGTATATGAAAAATTTAGGGTTACATTGTTATCCACTTGAAACCTGGCATAACTCTCAAACCCACGACTGAAATACCGGTCCTCATTTGCAAAAGAATTTGAAGCAAAGCTGAAAACGATTTTATCCATTATGTCGTAATCGAAATAGGTTATTCCGAAGGTTGTTGTTCCTTCATTAAAAACACTTTCCAAACCAAGGTCCCAACCCGTTCCAGATTCCGGCTTAATATCAGGATCACCAAAAAAGCTGAACAATTGCAAGAAAGTTGGAGCCTGGAAAGATGTCCCATACGATCCCCTTAGCCTCACAAAGCGGTTTTCAATTTCGTCAACAACGTAGCTAAACGTGCCCCGGAATGTGGATTCGGAACCGTAAGCACTGTTATCGTCATACCTGCCGCCGGCGGTAAGGACAAAGTTTTCATCAGGGAAAAACAAGTTTTCCACAAAAAGAGACTCCTCGCTCCGGTCACCAGGGTATGAAATATTTTTTTCCTTCTTATACTTGGCTCCAGCCACGAGCTGGAATTCATCGGAGTATTCCACCGTATTATTCCAGTTTAGCTCGAAACGGTCACCATCCGCCTCAAAGGGAAAGGAAGAAAAGCTAAAATCCCGTGATTCATTAATTCCGACACTTAACTCTGAATCCCAATTTTCAGCTGGTTTGAAATCAAACGCCATCTTTGCAAAGATTTGTTTTGTCTCCGTGTAATTGTCAACAAATGGATCGCCGAAAATAAATGAAGGATCTCCAGGATCATATTCCGCCTTTGAATCCACAAAATAGGTGACCAACTCCAATGCACTATCATCACTTATTTGGTAACCCAGATTTACCAGTGCGTTGAAATTTCTGTAAAGATCGTCGTCAGCCCACTCGGGACCGTATCCTGGATCTTGCACCGAATATCCCTCTGAATCGAAATAAGAAACCATTGCAAAGTAATTGAAGGAATTCTTGCTCCCCCACGTGCTGGCAGCAGCTTGATATGTATCAAAACCTCCAACCATTACGTCGAAAAAGCTACCGGGTTCTTCTCTGCCGTCTTTGGTCTCAATACTGACAACACCAGCCAAAGCATCAGCGCCGTAGAGTGAACTTTGAGCACCCTTGAGAATTTCAACTCGATCAATACCGCTGGTTGCCAAAGTCCCAAAATTGAGAATCTGGCCGGAAGCAGGATTACTCACCTCTACCCCGTCAATAAACACTGCTGGTCGATTGGTGTTTAGACCGCGGGTTGTCATAGCGAACACCTGGCCGCTTCCACCATTGTTGCGCAGCACAAATCCAGGAATGCCTCGAAGCGATTCCAACAGAAAAGGTTGTTTCAATTTTTCAAAGTCCGACGAAGTGATTAATTCGACAGAGCTTCCTACCTGGTCCAACCGCAATTCAGTCCGACTGGATACGATCACGAATTGATCGAGATCGTAGACTTGAGAGGTATCATTCTCAATCGCGAAGGATGGAGGAGCACTAATTTCTCCGCACCATGCGATAAATCCTGATGCTATAAGTTTTGTTAAGCCGATTCGGTTTGTTGAGTTATACATTTATTTGGGAGCCGTGTGCAAAAAACAGCACGACTCTCAAAAGTCCTCATTCCACCCTATTGGTAGCCAGGATAATTTCCGAAAAAGCCGAACCATCCGTTGCTTGCGCGGCAAGTTTTGGTAATCCAAAGCCGAAAGTCGGACTCCAGGTTTGTAACCTGATACCGTAGCGCGACTGTCGCCGATTCTCACGGCGTTTTCCGGTGCATTGGTGCTATGGTTAAGAACAATTCCTGAATTAAAGTAATTCAAGAAGCCGCAAGGAGTAGTCATCTTTTCAACCGCGACAAGACATTTCTTAAATCCAGAGCTCTTTGAGTCCTCCACTGCTTCCGGTTACCGGGTCTTGTGGTGGAATCGGCAAGGACGAAATGTTTTCTAGAACCTTGAGTCTTTCTCCGGGGCAACCGTATTGCATGTCCCAAGTAAATCCTTTAGGATAACCCCCTATAACCCTGAAGTCAGGACTGCTGCCTTTGTTAAAGTGGCCGACTCCAGCCGGGACCAATACGGCATCGCCAGCCCTGATGGTCAGCAGCTCACCTTTTTCACCACCCAATAGAACGTCGGCTCGGCCTTGATAACAAGCGAGCACTTCATGGGAGGTACTGTGGTAGTGATGAAATGTGTAGATACTATTCCTCCAGAACCGACCCCAACCACGGTCGGAAAATTGGGACTCAATCGAATCAGCAGGATTTCTTACGCCTAAATCCAATGCGTCCTGGTATATGAGCAACGGTAGTTTATTATTCGGAATGGAACCATCGTCTTCAAATTTGTAAGAGACAATTTCCATATAATAATAAAGGCCGGAAAATCCGGCCTTTATTAAAGTCTAATCGGATACTTTGTTAGTTAACAGCATCCTTTAAGGCTTTACCAGCGGAAAACTTAACCGCATTGCGAGCAGAAATTTGAATCTCTGCCCCGGTTTGGGGATTGCGACCTACGCGGGCATTCCGGTGAGAAACAGAAAAATTTCCGAATCCTACCAAAGAAACTGCACCCCCACCCCTCAAAGAATTCGTGATAGAATCCAGGGTGGCATCAAGAGACTTTCCAGCATCTGCTTTGGAAAGACCAGTTGAAGCGGAGATAGCGTCGACAAGATCAGCTTTGTTCATTTAGGTACCTTTCGATATTTTGAGGTTTAAGGTTAACGTTGTTGAGGTTATAGGTGATTAAAGGCCAATTTTTCAGCGATTACAAGCGCCATTTCGGGATTTCCGCTTGTTACAGGGGAAAAAGTGGTAAAAATCGATCTTTTTTATGAAATCTGCTGCTCTGGAAGCAAAAAGTCTTACAAAATCGTTTGGAGACACCTTAGCCGTTAATGAACTCACACTGGCTATAAATAAAGGCGAAATCCTAGGATTGTTGGGCGCAAACGGGGCTGGAAAGTCCACGACTATGCAAATGATGTTGGGACTGATAAAACCATCATCCGGAAGCATTGAAATCTTTGGCCAAGATCTTGAAAAGAACCGGATTCCGATTCTCAAGCGAATGAATTTCTCATCCACCTATGCCAACCTGCCATCTAATTTGACCGTCTGGCAGAACCTGCTGGTGTTTACCGGACTCTACCATGTGAAACACCCGCGCCAAAAAATGGAGGAGATGATGGAGTTATTCGAAATCTCCCACTTAAAAAAAAGAGTCACTGGCCAACTTTCCTCCGGGGAGTCGACCCGATTAAATCTCTGCAAAGCCTTCCTCAATGATCCGGAGCTGTTGCTGCTGGACGAACCTACCGCCAGCCTTGATCCAGATATCGCAGACAAAGTTCGCACGCTCATCAACCGCCTGCGCCATGAACGTAATTTGTCCATCTTGTACACCTCCCATAATATGAGAGATATCGAAACGATCTGCGACAGGATCATCTTTTTGCACAAAGGCGGGATCATCGTGGAAGGTACACGGGATGAAATTAAACAACACTTCAAGGAACAATCCCTGGAAGACGTTTTCATCCACATCGCACGGGATGGAGAACTGATCAACACCAAGGCAAAGCCGCAGTCATGAATCCGCAAGTGATCGTTGCGCTCGTAAAGCGCTACAGCTTTCTCTACATCCGCAATCCGGTTCGTGGATTCGAACTGATCTTTTGGCCGGCCATGGAATTGCTGCTTTGGGGCTTTCTGACCATGTACATCCAGAAGGAAACAACCGGGGACTTTTCAACGTTTATCCGTTTCCTGATTGGAGCAACCATTTTTTGGGACGTACTCTTCCGTGCTCAAATGGGAGTTTCCATTTCCTTCCTCGAAGACATGTGGACTCGCAACTTGCTCAATGTATTTGTCGCGCCCATTCGTATAAAAGAATACCTGGCGGCCATGTTCTGCATGGGGGTACTGCGAGTGAGTATTGTCGTAATCGTCATGTCGGTCATTGCCTGGCTACTCTATGCTTTCAACTTGTATGCATTTAGTTGGACCCTGATTCCATTTTTTATCATGCTTATGACCTTCGGTTTTTCCTTGGGGATCATTTCCGTATCGTTGATTTTGCGTTGGGGACAAGCTGCCGAATCGCTGGCCTGGGCGGTCCCATTCATGATTCAACCTTTTTCGGCAGTGTTCTACTCAGTTGATATCCTTCCAAAAGTCATGCAAACGGTGGCCTGGTGTTTTCCCAGTACTTACATTTTCGAGGGAATGCGGGAGTTGGTTAAAACAGGAACCATGAACTGGAACGCAATTTGGATGTCCGCATTGCTCAACCTGGTGTACTTGGCTTTCGCTGCTGGTATTTTCATTTGGATGTTTACCAAGGCCCGAAAACTGGGATTGCTCACCAAGATTGCCACGCAATAACGAGTTCCATTCCGGATTGCACCAAACAATTGCTCTATTCAATATGTTGCGGACAAAACTGGAAAATTGGCATGTCCACAGTAGAAACGAAAAAATTTCAAATCGCACACTTTGGTGAAATAGACGGTGTAGACTGCCCTTGCGGGATATCGAAACGGGCCTTCGCCGTATCGGGTAACGAAACCGCTACCGTTCACGTCGTGGACATATCTGAAGATGCAAAAACCCATTACCACAAAACGCTGACCGAGTTTTACCTCATCCTGGAAGCCCAAGCAGGAGCTTACATGGAATTGGATGGCGAACAATATCCCGTTACGCCCTTCACCACTATCATGATCAAACCATATTGCCGTCACCGGGCCGTGGGAAAAATGAAGGTCGTCAATTTGGTGGTACCTCCGTTCGATCCCGAAGACGAGTGGTTTGCCTGATTCGAAAGCGCTTTTACTCTAAGTGCAATTAACGCTTGCAATCGAATTCGTCCGACCTACCGTCCTCCGGTTTACTTCAAACCGCGATAGTTTAGATGTCTAGAATTTGTGCAATCACAGGTAAACGGCCCATTACCGGCGGATCCATTTCCCGAAAGGGACAAAGCAAGAAAAGCGGCGGTATTGGCACTCACGTAACCAAATCAAACAAGCGCGTATTTCGCCCGAATCTGCAGCGTAAGCGCATTCGCTTGCCCAACGGTACCGTCAAGCGAATCTGGATTTCCGCCAAGGCTCTAAAATCCGGGAAAGTAGAGATCGTTTAGTTCTCATCAAAAAATATTTCCGAAGCCCGGTCATTTAAGCCGGGCTTTTTTGTTTTCTGAAATAAGGGAACCAAAGCGTTCCCAGAATTAGATGAACAGGGTGAAACACCATCATCGGCAGGAGAATTACCCCAAGCGCAGCCGGGTCTGATCCGAAAAGTGAAACAGCCAATGGGACTCCCGCACCCATGGTTTTCTGAGTGCAGCAGAAAAAGACAGCACTTCGATCCTCTCTTGTGAATTTAAAAGCCTGAATCAGCCATAAACAAAGAGCGTTAACCACCCCATAAATTACGAGAGAGATGACAACCGTCGCAATTACGATTTGTAAACCCTGCTCATCCCAGACTCCCGAGTCAACAGATTGAGCGAAAACCGCAAATACAATATATAATATGGCAAACTGGTTGATCAGTCCGGCTGGCCTTTTTATTTTGGTGATAATAGAACGAGACAGTAAGTGAGCCACCTGACCGACAATAATCGGTACTAAAATTAGCTTCGACAATTTGAGGAGGACAGCACTTAAATCTCCAATTTCGACCGATCCGGCAGTAACCAGCAAGGACATCCAAAGAGGTGTAATAAATACGCCGACTATGTTGGAAACCGTTGTATTTACCAAGGAAATACCAGTTGATCCACCCGATTGGGATGTAAAAACAACCGCGCTGGAAATAGTGGTCGGAAGCACGCCCAGCAGGTAAAAGCCTATCCGGAGATGCCCGGACAAATATCCACTCCAAAAAAGATCCCCAAACAAGACCAAAAGTGGAAAAAATAAAAATATGAAAGTCTGGACAAACAAATGAGCTTTCCAGCGCAACGCACTTCTCGCCAACACTTCAGTTGGCAACATCCAACCCTGCATGAAGAAAATCAAAATGATTGCTAAATTTATCGTAATTTCTCTCCGTAAAATCCCGCCCTGAGCACCTATGCCGGGAAAACGAAAAGCAATTATTACAACCGCCAGCATGGCCAACATAAACCAATGCCGTTTTGCCAGGCTACTCATTCCCCTGAAAGCCCTTGACTAACTGGTCTGACCACTAATCCCCGCAACTCCTCCATATCTCTAAATTTGGCAATCCAGAGCACGAGAAAGTAAATCACAACCGAAGCGGGAATGACTACAAGCACTATAATCGCAGCTTCTCCCTTTTCCGTAAACGGCAGGTATACGATCCACCAGCGGAGTAAATATATAACGCCAATCATTACAGCGGAGCCTATGAGGATCTTGACTAAATCGAATGCTATATCGCTCACCAAATTTCTTTGGAGGTAATTGGATAGCAGAGCGGTCAACAAAATTGCCTGCCCGAAAAAAGACAAGACATTCGCTAAGGCGAGCCCAAAAACTCCCAAGGGCCACATCAGGGCCAAGCTGAGAACAGCGTTCAGCACAAAACTGAACGTAGCCACCTTCATTGGGGTCTTGGTATCCTTATGAGCATAGAAGCCACGAAGTAGAAGTGCGACCATTGAATAAACGGGCAGTCCAAATGCGAAAGCCCAGAGAATCGGCAAAGTCAGCTGAGTATCCCCTGCACGAAAGGCACCCCATTCGAATAAGAGCCTGAGTATTGGTTCTCCCAATATAATAAGACCCACCGTGGCTGGAATCGTTATGGCAAACATGAGCCGTAAAGCCTGCTGAAAGGTAGCAGAAAAGTTGCGTTGATCACCCCGGGTCGCACACTCGGAAAGGAGTGGGAAATAGACCGTGGCAATAGCAATGGAAAATACTCCCAATGGAAGCTCAACAAGACGGTTAGCGAGATAATAAATGGAAACTGCGGATTCATCGAGCACGTGAGCGAGAGTCCGCGAAATGAGCAAATTGACCTGAATGACCGAGGCTCCTAAAATTCCAGGCAACAGTAGTCTGCTGAATTCTTTCAATTTCGAAGTGGGCTTGAAATCCAACTCGAATTCCCAGCCTTCCCGCCGCAAAGCCACCCAAGGAATCAACACCTGAAAAAATCCCCCGACCAGAACCCCGGTACAAAGCCAGTACATCCGGTAAAGAGAGACCTCGGTGGCAAAATAGCCCAAGCCACCTAGGAGCAGGAGAATGGAAAAATTCAACCAAACCGAAGTAAGCGCCGGCACGACATACCGATGCATTGCATTCAAGGCAGCGGCAAATGCAGCGGCCACGCACACAAGGGCCATGTAAGGAAACAGGAGTACGCCCAAAATCATCGTCAAATTCCAGCGCTCCTGCAGTCCGGGAATCTGGCCAACCGCAATCAAAATTAGGCTGAAGATTGCCACCAGAGCGAATAAGACCGTCACCAGGCGACTCAAGATCTTATTATAGAGCCAAAAAAGCCTAGACTCCCCAAATTTTTCCTTTTCCTCAGTGAGGAGTGGCAGCATGGCAGCGGTCAAAGCCCCTTCCCCCAGCAAACGGCGAAAGAGATTCGGAAAGGTAAATGCCAAAAGAAAGGCAGAATTGAGAGCTGAACTTCCAAAAATTGAAAATACCAAAATATCCCGAAGTAGTCCCAAAACACGGGATCCAACCGTGGAAAGAGAAACAACTAGAACATTCAGCAAGCGTGATCGCATAAGATAATTTTCAAAAGATGGAACAAAGCGATGCCAAATAGAACCCAAAAATTCACTCAGACGATGCAGCGTCTCCCCAAGCATATCGTTTTCCCAGATGGCATGGATCATCGGGTGCTCCAGACGCCAGATAAAAGGACGTGGCGAGTGAGGTAGCAAATGGGGCTAATGTTGTTATCTTTCCCAATCTGCAAAGAATTAACATTGCGGCCAAAATGGTATCCATCCTGGACGAAGGTATGGACAGTTTATAACCGGCCTTAGCTAACCAGTCGCACAGGTAAGTCGGGGCCAGTTCTCACGATATTTTTGCCGCATCAGTTATTGTGGGAGCTCAAGCAAAAAACCGGGAATTTTATTGGCCTAAAATTTAGTTGTAACATCCTTTCATCAAGGAGCCGACCTCGGACAAAGTGGACAACGCCAGTATACTAGAAGCACTTGACCTTGCTACTCGCAGAAACGTTCCAATAGCAGGTCCGTTTCAAAACTCAATTGCTGAGCATCGAGTTGGCCATTATCTCCAACTACGCCTGTTCCTGCCGCAATAAACCTAACACAACTTCGTCTTCTCGATAAAGATACCATGTCGACGAATCCAAAATTCTATCCTCCCGATTTTCCTGAATCTCAAGTTTACTAAATGATTCTAATTTGCTGACGGATTCCTTCTCAGACAGACAAATCGACAGGTCGCTCGACAAAAAATCACTTACAAATCTTCGCCACAGCAACTCGAGCTCGGCGCCGTTTAAATTTTCATTCTTGAGAGTATAAAAAGGCTCAGCTGGGATCAATTGTAACCGTTTTTCTAAAACTGCTCAAGACGCGGTGCGAGCTTGTTATACATAATGCAAGCCCAGTTTAAAGTCTTTGGGTTCCTCCATTTCAGTTACCTCTTTGACCGGAGGTCATGAAATAAAGACCTGCGGCGGCAATGCCGGGAATAATCCCGAGCATGGTTCCAGTTGTAAGTTTTAAAATGCTGAAAAAATCAAAGGTACCTTCAGAGGACATAATTATTTATCGGATTGTGATGTACATCCACCCGAATGGCTACACCCACCTTTCGAAGAACTTTCACTTGATTCTGATTGCTTGGGTTCGGAACTGTCGGAATTTTCAGCAGGCTTTGAAGTATTCTTATAATCGGTTTCATAAAAACCGCTGCCTTTGAAAATGATTCCGGCACCTGTTCCAATTTTTCGTTTAAGAGATGGTTCTTCGCAAGACGGGCAATCCTTGAGCGGATCGTCGGTCATTGATTGGAAGAACTCAAAATCCTCACCGCAGGAGACGCATACATAATCGTAATTAGGCATGATTCTTATAATATTTTTACCAAGACTTGTCGTCCGGAATCCTCTGGCTTAAAAGGTCCCAAATTCAATAGCGCGGTAAACTGAGGTAAAATATACTAGTATGACAAGACTTATGATAAATATCACAAGAATCGATAAAGTGCCCAAAATCCAAAGGATTCCACAGTATCCAAGTAGGGGAAGCAGGCCGTAACTGACGGTTCTTAGATAGACACGCATGAGCAAGGGAAGGTCCAAGGCATCCTTGAAAGACTCGAAATTTTGAAAACGGTAAAGGCTGGCCGAAAACAGCTGAATTCCTATGGGGATGCTAGCCATAAAAGGGATGCGGCCGAGCTCTTCAGAAATTACACCCACTAGCATGGATATGAACTGACCAATAACCATGGGAATGCCAATCCACACAAGGCCCAGTACAAAAAACTTCAGGCCGTCCAGAAACAATTCACGCCAACGGGCCCAATCCGGATATATAAAGGGTGCTCCGGCCTTGACCAAAAGAGTTGCCCGGTAAAGGTAACCCAATGCGAGAAAATTTATGATGGGTACGAGCGAAAGACAGGTCCCAACCAATAGTTTGGGCCAGCACCCGGGGGTATTAAAAACTTTACCCCATACTTGCTCAATTGTGGCCATGATTCATTTTATCTGATTTTCAGAATAATTATTGTTATGAATTTTAAAGCAACGCTTAACACCTATCAAAAACGTGTTGAAAGCGGTATCGACCAATGGGTTCCCTCCGGCGATACGAAACCATCCCAGCTTCATGAGGCAATGAGATATAGTATTGAAGCAGGTGGGAAACGTCTAAGGCCAGTTCTTGTCATCGCAACCGCTGAACTTTTTGAAGCGGAGGAAGATCCCATACCAGCGGCAGTTGCACTGGAGTGTATCCATACTTATTCGTTGATTCACGACGATCTTCCCAGCCTCGACAACAGCGATTTGCGAAGGCGAAAACCTACCTGCCATAAGCAATTCGATGAGGCAACCGCGCTTTTGGCGGGAGATGCATTACTGACCTTGTCCTTCGAAATCCTGAGCAAAGCTTATGACCAAAAACCCGGGCTGGCAAACAACCTTGTTGCCGAACTGAGCAAAGCCGCAGGAAGCCAGCGACTCATTGGCGGTCAGATGGAGGATATTTTGGGAGAAAATTCAGATTACAACGAAAATCAGCTGAATTATATCCACCTCAATAAAACGGCAGCTTTGTTGACGGTCGCCATGACCATGGGGGCCAAAATCGCCGAAGCAAATGAAGAGGACTTACAAAAAGTAACCCTTTTAGGACGAAACCTCGGCTTAGCATTTCAAATTACCGATGATATCCTCGATGCAACATCTGACAAGGAGACTCTCGGCAAGCCGACAGGTGCAGACCAGGAACATGAAAAGACTACCTTTATAAAACTTTTTGGATTGGATGGAGCACGCGCACAGGTGGAAAAAAATACCGAATCCGCAAACGCGCTTTGCAAGCAAGTATCAGGGGATTCTTCGTTTTTGGAAGCCCTTGTTGGTTACCTAGAACACAGGCTTAACTAAGGTCAGTATTTCAATTACATCAGGCATCCAGCCAGATAAAGGGCCCGGTGATTGCCAAGGTCAAACCTGCCTTCTGGATATTTACAAAAATTATTGTTCCATCGGGCGAATGGCAGACTCCGGCAAACTCTGTGTCGCCGGTTGCGTTGCGTGCTAATTTGAACCATTCTCCCGAGGGAGTAACGCCTACTAAAAAATTGTCTTTTTGCCCATCTTCGCAAAGCAACAAGCCTCCATCCGGAGTCACGTCCATATTGTCGCACATGTCCACGATCTTTGCTTTATCAGGTTGCAGGAAGAGTTCTAGTTTCCCCGGCTGTTCCTGTTCACGACTCGTGCCTTCATAAGGAGATGGAGTGTAGGCAAAAATCTGTCCCTTCAGTATCCGACCTCCATTTGTGCAAGTCCAGTAGACCCGGTCGTTTCCAAAAAAGATTCCTTCACCTCGCGCGAACCGGGCTGCGCCGGCCTCAAACCCGCGGTAACGAAGGTCGTCGAGGGGTGATTCCACTCCATCCAAATCAATCCATTCGACATCCACGGATTTAGCTACAGGAAAAGCCGGCCCAATCAAATCGGGCCAGTTGCGCGTATCCGTGCCGGGAGAATCTTTAATTACAAGTGCCTGGAGTCTACCGCCTTTGGCGAGCTTGCCGGGAGTGTTAGGAATGAAACGGTAAATCAGACCGTCTCCACGATCTTCCGTCTCATAAACAACACCAGATTTTGGATCCACCGCAACGGCTTCATGATTAAACCTGCCCATGGCCTTGAGCGGTATTGGGTCGGCCAGTCGCACGAGAGAGGAGACAAGCACTTCGAAGTTATAACCGTGGTCCTTTTCAACAAATTCAGTTGAGCCCGAAGCAACCACGGTTTCCTCGCAGGTTACCCAACTGTTCCAGGGCGTAGGACCTCCGGCGCAATTGCGGTAGGTGCCAGCTAGGCTCAAAAACTCCCGTTCCACTTTTTTGGTTTTGGGGTTATAAACCCGAGTTGTCGTACCTCCCAAGCCGGGCAGTACACCATTACCGTAATCGTAAAACTTATTTTTCGGGAGTTTTTTCAGTAGCTGATTGTGAATACCAAACGGACTTGCCAAGTTCTGGTTCGGATTGATCTCATGATTGCAGATCAGGATTACCCTACCCCGACTACCAGCGAAAGCGGCCATGCCATCGTGCATTCCAGGAGTAATCAATCCGTCGGACATGGTTCGGCCCATTCTCGAAAGAACCTGGTATTGAAATCCATTGGGCAGATCGAGGACTCCCGCTGGATCTCTGATTAACGGCCCATAAAACTTCGAAACAGGGATAGCTTCAGTCGCAGACAATGTCTGACAAGTCTTTTGCAAAGTAACAAAACCCGCAGAAACAGTGGCGGCGGATTTTAGGAATTGGCGTCGGTTAAATTTAGGGAAATTCATAAAAATTATTACGACTTTAAAGAAATTCTAAGGGTTTAAGTTCAAAACGTAAAGCTACAAGAAACTTACCAGACTAATTTTTGCCAAAATGGATTGGTTAACTTCATTTATGTCCAAGGGCAGTGAATGGTGGAGTGCTTCGTAACCTGTGCTGACAACCTTTTTACTAGCTACCTTTTTTCGTGGAATTGGTCGGATGTATCTTACTTATTGTTCCTGGCCCGGCGATCGTTTGGGTGGGAATGGTAATCCACAAAATCTGGGTGCACGATCCATCGGCAAGTTTGTGGGTCATCCTGATCGCCGTGTATTTGTCGGAATCACCTTTTTATTGGATTATGTTTTGGCGCTTATGGGTGCGAGTAAATTTGGCGCGTCGCGATTAGGACGCATCGGAGCACTGTTAGGCGGATTTATCGGATTATTCATATATCCAATTTTTCTCTGGCTGCTCATCGGGCCTTTTGTCGCGGCTCTGATGGTGAAAGTGATCAATGGAGAAAATCCGTAAAGCGCAAGCCGGGTTGGTTGAGGTAGTTTTTGGGCACCATAGCCACTTAAGGCTCAAAATTATCGATTTTTTTGGTGATTGGTTTATTTGTAGCGAACATAATAGTCTCTTCGGTTTCATAATATCACCTATGGCAAAAGTAGACGTCGAACTGGTTAAACTCATTCTTCAACGCAACGAACTCGATATTCGAACGGTTTCCCGAATCATGGACGATATCGAGGTCGAACTCCTTAATAATGTAGACGAGGATAAACCTCCTCCCGTGAAAAAGCAGTGGTGCATGCTGGTTTCGGATCCAGAAAACACATTGGCCGGGAAAGATTTTACCGGATGGGTTGTGCAAATTCCTGAAGAAGATTCACCGGCCACTGCGCAGGGCAGAATCATAAAGGCGGCCTACGATTTTAATGCATCACCCAAAGGTCAAAGGATGCCTGTACAGACTATCGGCGAAACCTGCGAGGTGATTCCGGCGCGATTTTTCCGAGAACAAGGTGTCTGGTTAAAAACAAAGATTCCCGTCCTACTACTGACAATAGACAACAAAATCCCTAGGCGCGGTTAAAGTGCCACATATCCTTTAGCTAACAACAGGAGCAATTGTACCAAGCCAATCAAGAATCCAAGGAGCCCTCCCAGCAATTCGATTCGGCGAAATTCCTTGGCTGCAATGCGATGGACCAGACGCTCCAAGTCGTCCAGATCCAGGCCATTGATGCGATCCTTTACGAGCTGTTGGACATTGATTTCGTTCTCAATATTTACGGCCACTTTTTCGATCAGGTCGGCTGAATGGGAGTCCAATTCCCGTTTCGCCAACTTGGTAAACTGATCGACCAATGAATCATTCAGAAAAGTACCGATTAGCGGCATCGCCCGAAGTTTTTCCATCAAAGATTTTTCAATGAGCTGGTCAATAAATTCATGAAAGTGAGGTTGCAGATCCATCTCACGCAAGGAGGCCGCGAGGAGGTGGTCCTGCAGGATTTCTTTTTCGATAATCTCACCTGTCTGAGCTGCAATTTCATGCTGACGCCGCGGGATGAGCCCCTGCCACCTAAAACCCAGAATGTTGATCGGATTTTGGGGATGGAAGAGCATCCTAACGGCCACCTTGTTGGTGAACCAACCTATCAAAGCAGTCACAAAAGGAATCGAAAATAAGACCAAGGACTCCATTGCAAAACGAGGTATAAAGGTGACTTACTTCTTGAGAATCAATACATTTCTTATCCATAGTTCCAACACTAATGAACCTTGAATTAAGCAACATAGAATGCCGGGTTTTTGGCTGCATGATTGAGAAATCAATTACCACTCCGGAATATTATCCCCTCAGCCTTAACAGCCTGGTCAACGCTTGTAATCAAAAGTCCAACCGGCACCCTGTCATAAATCTGGACGATTCCGAAGTTCTCGATGCTCTGGATGAACTTCGCGGCAATCACCTGTGCTTCCGGGTCGATACCGCTGGCTCACGTGTTCCCAAATTCAAATACGCAACCCCGGAAAATTGGGAGTTCTCAGGCAAGCACCTGGCCATCATATCAGAATTACTTATCCGCGGGCCTCAAACCCCGGGAGAACTCCGAAGCAGGGGCGATCGCATGTATTCCTTTCTCGATCTTGACGAAGTTGAATCAACATTGGAATCCCTTCAATCCCACGAAGAAGGTCCCTTTGTGGAAAAGCTTCCCGTTCAACCCGGGAAAAAGGAAGCGCGCTTTGCACAGTTGCTCGGCGGGACCCAAGAAGTAGAAGGAATTGGTGTTGCAGAATGCCGTGAGGTCCTCGAAAAAAATCGAATCGAAGAACTGGAAAACGAGATGGAAACGCTCAAGGCCGAAATTCAAAATCTCCAAAGCGCCTTCGCGAAATTCAAGGAACAGTTCGACTAGCTCCGAAAATCCTATTGTTCCGGCTTTAGCACTTCGAGATCCTTGCCGGCCGGTTTCTGAAAAACCTTGAGTTTGAAAAGCGGAATAACCGACAAGAGGTGGTCGAATATATCGGCCTGAATATCTTCATAATAGGCCCAACGAGTATCGTTTGTGAATACGTAAATTTGTATCGGCAAACCTTCGGCGGTCGGCTGAAGTTGGCGAACCAGGAGCGTCATATCGTGCCGGATCAATTCGCTGTTCTTCAAATAACCCAAACAGTAGGCCCGAAAAGTTCCCACATTGGTCAAGTGACGGCCGTTGATTAACTGGGACATATCCGCCTCCCGGGAACTGTTATACTCCTGAACCTCCGCTAGTTTCTTTTCCAAGTATGGCTTAAGGATTTCGAAAAGTTTAAATCGTTCCAATAATTCCTCATCCGCAAACTGAACGCTATTCATATCAATATTGATCGAGCGCTTTATGCGTCGGCCACCTGCGTCAGACATGCCGCGCCAGTTTTTGAATGAGTCGGAAATCAAGGCATGGGTAGGGATTGTTGATATCGTTTTATCCCAGTTCTGAACTTTGACCGTAGTCAGGGTGACATCGATTACATCACCATCTGCATTATGATTCGGCATTTCGATCCAGTCGCCTACCTGAACCATGTTGTTTACGGATATCTGAATTCCAGCCACGAATCCAAGGATCGCATCCTTAAAGACCAGCAAAAGAACCGCCGTAACAGCTCCCAACCCTGAGAAGAAATAAATTGGAGATTTTCCAAAAGCAATTGAAAGAATCAGGATCAATCCGATCAGATTGACAACCAACTTGACCGCTTGAAGAAAACCCTTCAACGGCACCCTCCGGGTTCGATCAGATCGATTGTAGAGGCTGAGAACAGCATTCAAGAAAGAATCGATCACCCACAGAAAAATAAGGATCAGGTAAATATTGATCCCCATTTTGAGTCCCTGAACGAATTCTTCGTATTCGACAAAGAACAGCGGAGCCAACCAGTTAATGGCTATCGCCGGCGCGATGTGAGTCACACGATGGAGCACTTTATACTCGATCAACACATCATCCCAGTCGGTCTTACTACGACGGATCATGGCGACGACCGTCCGCAGGATAATTTGCTTTCCTATGAAATGAAGTAAAAAGGCAACGACCGCTATGGCGACAATTCCCACCACGATTACTATCAAGTCGATCTGTTCATTAGGAACGCCCAGATCCAAAAACCAACTCCTTAGAATATCTTTCATAATTTTGACTGCGTTCCTGAGCTAGTGAGGATAAAACCATGATGCAAGGGTTTATACCCACCGCATTGGCTCCAGTTCTTTCATTTTGGTGATTTCAATTTTTATACCTAAAAATTCATTGAATATATTTAGGTGTTCGCGGAATGAGAACTCATCCTCTCTTTCTTCGTATTCAGCTACCCAGTCCGATAGTATATTCAGATTTTCATCTTGGTCTTTTATTGACTCGTAATTCGCTGGTTCCCAAAGACGAGACAACCAGCTTTCCTGACAGGCCTTGATTCCTGGATCAAGAAAAACAAATGATCCGCGTGCTTAGCAGCCGTATATATCACGGACGAATAACACCCCTAGACCACGCAGGTTTCATTTGCTTTCAAAAATGCGTCTTGTTTTTCCAAATTGGTTAATAAATCTTCACGGACACCCGGTTGACCCTCTTTCCAGGCAATTTCATCAAGGTCGAGGTGAACCGATGCATACTCGTCGAAAAATTGTTTTGCCAAGGTGGTCTTACTCGAACCGGAGTTTCCGCAGATGACAACGCGCTTTATCATTCGGCCATCAAGAGCATTTCGACGGCAATTCGATCAGCGAGAAGTTTGCCCTTCAAGGTAAGATAAACCCGGTCTCCGTTTTGAATGTGAGCCAGGTCTTCCTCAACCAAAGAATTCAAGAAAGACAGAAATGCATCCACTTCCGGATTTCCGAATCTGCCTTTTAACTCCTCGACCGAAATACCCTTCCCCAATCGCAAGCCGAAAATAATTGCATCTTGAAGAAGACTTTGAGGCGACAATTGCTCTACGTCTTCACGATTCACCATTTCAGCATCCACTTTCGCAAGCCAATCATTGATGTCAGCGGGATTTCTATACCTGAAGTTCTGATACTGAGAAGCCGCAGAAGGCCCTACTCCGATCCACTCTTTCATTCTCCATGTATTTAAATTATGTATACACTCGAAACCTAATTTGGAAAAATTGCTGATTTCATAATGTTGGTATCCAGAATCGGATAACAATTTCCAGCACAACTCGTATAATTTGGCGTCCTTCTCAACATCCTGCCTAATTTTCCCCTTGGAAAGCTTGGCCCATAATGCGGTGTCTTCCTCGAAGGTCAGACAGTAAACAGATAAATGCTCGGGGCCAAGGCGAATGGCCTCCGCTATATCCTTTTTCAAATCTTCTTCGGATTGCCCAGGCAAGGCGATCATCAGATCAACATTAACGTTTTCAAATCCAGCTCTCCGAATCCAATCGTAAGCCTTGTAAATTTGATTTGGTCGATGAAGACGCCCCAGTTCTTGCAAAAACGAGTTCTGAAAACTCTGCACGCCCATGGAGATTCGATTCACTTCGAGATCTTTGAGCACGCTTAACTTGTCCGGCTTAACCGTACTGGGCGCCATTTCCACTGTCCATTCAATGGGTTGCTGCCCGGCCACGGCCAAAACTTTTTCTCCAAGTCTGGCTAAATCCTTAGGCGGAAGCAGACTGGGCGTTCCCCCTCCCCAAAATACGGTATCGATTGGTCGATCCAGCCGGATCCAATCCAGCTCCTGTTCCATTCCATCGAGATAGCGATCCAGATCCTGTCGATAGGGCTTTTCCTGATAGAATGCACAGAAGTCGCAGGTACTTGCGCAAAAGGGAATATGACAATATAAGCCAAGTTCGGTTGTTTTTCTCTTCATCAATGCTCCCCCCACTCCAAATCGATCCTGACAAACCGATGGTCACTAGCAAACAAGCCATCAGCCCCATCAAAAATATGACCCTTTTCACCAACCAGCTTGGCCGGAAAGTCACGGGACATTATGATAAAATCCACCGGGCGGTATTCGTCCTCATTTTCGTAGTATTGTGTCCACCAATGGTCTCGCGAGTCTACACAATCAACAGCGGAAGCGACCACGTAATCGCCACGTTTCTGGAGAAGACGTATAGTGGAAGTTCCCTTGGTTTCATTCAAATCACTCATTATCAGAAAAGGTAAGGCGTCATCCTTCTGCTTTTCCAATATCCGCTTCCGGGTGGCCAATACTTCAGAGCGGCGCTGATCATCCGATTGCGGATCTTCTTCAAAATCCGACCACTTACTCTTCAAATGCAGGCCGTATACTTTCCAATGGAGGTTATTAAATTTGAATTCAACTTCCATCAAACGGCGCTTCACCGCAATCACCTCCCAAAAATATTCGAATGTCAGGTCCGTCTGAGTAGTCATTGAAACCGGTAATCAAGGCCTTCCTCTCTTATATCGCTTTGCAATTCCGTTAAATAGGTCTCCGGACGCATTTCCTGAAGTACCTGTCGCATGGCCCCTTTTTTAACCTCAGCCTTGGGGAAGTTTCGCCGATACTGCCCATCTGCCCAGCGATTCAACTCCAGATAATTGTAAACATTGTAAGTGGCTACGCAGACGGTCTCCGCCTTGAGCGGCAGACAGACCATTAACAAAAACGAGATCCTAAGAATAGAGCTCGCCACTCTTCTAAACTCCTGAAGAAGTGATAGAGTTGAGATGTTTAGTTTGATGACTAAAAGCTGAATGAGCACACGTTCCTGCGTGATTGAAGAATGAAAGAGGAACAACCAGCATGTCTGAGCAAGGATGCATGCAAACTGCATTGGGAATAAGGAGTATCATGCAAAATTCAAACATGCATTTTTATATCTTAAATAGTCCTTTACATTCATGCGGTCACGACTTCAGGAGGGCCTTCTCACGCTCCATCAAAGTGGGATGAGAATAATAAAAACAGCTATACAAGGGGTGTGGAGTCAGGTTGCTCAGGTTCTTTTCATTAAGCTTTCGCAAAGCCGCTACTAAGGAATTTGGTTCTTCCATGGCATTACGGGCAAAGGCATCCGCTTCGTATTCATGTTTTCGTGACAAGATATTGGATAATGGAGACAGCCAAGAAGTTACAAGCCCACTGAGAATCGAAAACAACAAAAACGCAGGAGCAAGGCTGGCTATCCCCGCAAAACCAAATCCGGCATAGAACCAGGGTGCCCCGGCCAGATAAGCAATCAACCAAAAGCCCACCAGCATGCTGATTCCTGACATGGTGATCATCTTGGGAATATGACCGAGTTTATAATGCCCGATCTCATGTGCGAGTACCGCCTTTAACTCGTTATTTTTGAGCTGCTCCATAAGCGTATCATATAGGACAATACGGCGAAATTTTCCGAACCCCGTAAAAAAAGCATTGGAATGCCCTGAACGTTTGCTGCCATCCATGACCTCAATGGTTTTGGCTGCGAAGCCCGCTTTGTTGGACAAGCCCATCAATTCATCTTTCAACTCTCCGGATTTCAGGGGCTCTAGTTTGTTAAAAAGCGGCATAATCAGCTTCGGATAAAGAATCATCATCAAGAGCTGAAAAATAAACACCACACCGAAGCCCCATAGCCACCAGTTATGCCCCAGCCAATCAACCAGTTTTAACAGCAAACAAATGAGAGGAAAACCAATGACAAATCCGACCAGGCTACCTTTGATTTTATCGGAAATCCAAAGGCCCAGAGTACTTTTGTTAAACCCGTATTTTTCCTCTAGTTTAAAGGTGCTGTACCAATCGAAGGGCAATTCAGGAATCGCGAGTAACAAGGTCAGAACAACCAGGTAACCTGCCTGAGCCCAGAGTGAAGTTCCCCAGAAATTTTCAAGAAAAAACCAAAGCCACGGTAGAAATCCCGATAGAACCAACAACAACAACAACAGTCCTCCGTAAACCGTTGTAATAAGACTGAATCGCGACTTTTCCAGTGAATAAGCCACGCTTTTCTGATAAGTTTCCTTGTCCATAACCTCGCGGTAGGCATCGGGAATCCGATCTTTGTTTGCCCGGATATTTTTGGCATTCAGCAGATCTAGAGTAATGGACTTTGCTAGATCAAGAACCAGCAGTATTATAAAAGTTGTTATGAGCCAGTACATTTAAAGGAAACCATCCGTTTTAGGAGCTTGCTCCGAGCTAGGCAAGGTTTCAAATGTTCACAAAAGAATTTCAAGAATGCGTTGAAAACGATGAACATCGTAACAAGCTAACCCAAGTGAGTACATCGAAAAAGAAACAATCTTTTGAAGACGCCCTTCAAAATTTGGAGGCTATTATTGAAAATCTGGAGTCCGGAGAAGTGCCGTTGGCGGACCTGGTCGACCAATACGAAAAGGGAATGTCCTTGTTGAAAACTTGCCATGATCGCCTGAACGAAGCCGAGTTGAAGATCGAAAAACTCCGCGAAAAAAGTGACCAGCCGGCGTTTGAAAACTTTGACCCGGACGAATAAGGGCCAACAATCCACTCAAAAAAGACGACTAGACCGCGTAGTATCTGTGCCAGAACCAATGGACAACCTCCTCCTATCAAGTATCGAAAAACCTGTCGACCTAAAGGCCCTCGAACCTGAAAGATTACCGCAGCTTGCCAAGGAAATCCGCGACCTTGTTATTGAAGTCACAGCGGCTAATGGCGGGCATATTGGACCCAATCTAGGAGTCGTTGAACTTACGATTGCTCTCCACCGCGTCTTCAACAGCCCCAAAGATCCTTTCGTATTCGATGTAGCACACCAAGGCTATGTGCACAAGCTGCTCACCGGCCGTCAGGGTAAGGCATTCGAAAATCTTCGCAAGACGGGTGGCCTGAGCGGATTCCTGACCCGTGAAGAAAGCGAATACGATGCCTACGGTGCCGGTCACGCAGGGACAGCATTATCTGCGGCATTGGGAATGGCGACTGCACGGGACCTGAATGGTGGAGATGAAAACGTGGTCGCCATTATAGGTGATGCTACCCTCACATGCGGGATTGCTCTAGAAGCACTGAACAACATCGTGCAATCGACCAAGAAAATGATGGTCGTCCTCAACGACAACGAATGGTCCATCGCTAAAAATGTAGGCGCCATTTCCAAGTACTTGGGTGAACTGATCACCAATCCAACCTACAATCGATTACACAGCGATCTGGAAAGCTTCCTCAAGAAGATGCCGGGTGGAGATTCCATCCTCCAAATCGGAGGAAAAGTAAAAAAGGAGGCTAAAGACTTTTTCGTACCCTCGTCTCTATTTGAGAAACTGGGGTTACGGTACCTGGGTCCAATCGACGGTCACGACTTTGAGATGCTGGAAAAATACCTGAAGTTTGCAAAAGATTCCCCAGAGTCGGTGATTTTACATGTCATAACCGAGAAAGGGCGTGGTTACGAAGTAGCGATTAAGCAACCGGAACGTTTTCATGGCGCAAGCCCCTTTGATCCGGATACAGGAAAATCCTTGCCGGCAAAACCCAGCTCCCCGCCGAACTATCAGAATGTTTTTGGTGAACACCTCACAAAACTGGCAAAACGCGATAAGGATATAATAGGTATCACGGCAGCCATGCCCTCCGGCACAGGTCTCAATTTGCTGCAAAAGGAGCTACCCGGCCAATTCTTCGATGTCGGAATTGCAGAAGAGCACGCAACCTTGTTCGCTGCCGGATTGGCAATCCAAGGCAAGAAACCGGTCGTCGCAATATACTCAACCTTCCTGCAACGTGCCTACGATCCCATCATTCACGATGTCTGCCTGCAAAATCTTCCGGTTGTATTTTGCCTAGACCGGGCCGGATTGTCTCCTAATGACGGACCTACCCACCACGGTCTTTTCGATATCTCCTACCTGCGCTGCGTTCCCAACGCAATCGTGATGCAGCCAAAGGACGAAAATGAACAGGTAGATATGCTGCATTCCGCACTTCAGTACGACCAACCAACTTTTATCCGTTGGCCTCGCGGGGCAGCTCAGGGAACGAAAATCAAAAATGAACCTCATCTTCTGCAAGTTGGTAAAGCCAAAATTGTCCGAAACGGCATGGACGTACAATTTTGGGCTTTAGGCCCCTGGGTGGCCGATGCAGAACGGTTGGCCGCCATCGTCTCAGAAAGATCCGGGCTCAATGTGGGCGTGATCAACGCCCGATTTGCCAAGCCATTGGATCGTGAGCTTCTGCGAATACAGGCAAAAACCGCGCAATTATTTGTGACCTTTGAGGATAACGTCCTGAAAGGCGGATTTGGCAGTGCTGTCTTAGAAACTTTCAATGAATTGGGTCTGGAGAAACGAGTCCTTCGCTTCGGTTGGCCGGATAAATACATTGATCATGGCTCGTCGGTTACCAGCTTGCGTGCACTCAATGGACTGGATGATGGGACGATTCTCCAAAAACTTGAAGAAATACTGAAAATAGCCTTTAAAAACCGCATCGAGGATCCGATTCCAAAAGTCTACTAATGCTTTTAAAACGCTATTTTGTAGGGTTTTTAAAGATTTCTGCCTAAAATAAAAAGCAAACCAGTTCGCTATTAATAAAAATTCAAGGTGGCCCTCACCTAGGAAAGGGATGTAAACTGACGTTTAGTCTCTTTTCAACGACACGGAGCCCTAAAAACACAGGATTCTCCTACTTATGAGCTTGTTCTCAACCCGTCTAAGAATCATTTGGAGAAGACTGGTATCAATCAGGTAGAATTGGCAAAGCGAACCAATTCAACACCTTCGCAGGCCACAACTACCTTCATTAGAACTTTAGAGCCATTACCAAAGATCATCTGAAGGTGGTCATCGAAGAATGCTCCCAAGACGTTGACGAACGCGCCGAATTGGCTAAGTGTTATGTTTTGGATGTCATTCCTGATTCGACCAAGAACCTGTTAACGGTTACGACGCTGGAAAACCGACTGAAGAAGATTGGGTTTTCGAAATGGAAACACTTCCTGGGGCATGTAAGGCCGAATTCGAAAAACTCTACAAAATGTGTGCTTAATCAGCACAAGCACGTGATTTCACTAAGGACTTTACTTCCAGTTTAGCGATCCTGCTGAACAAACCGCGATACCTTCCCGACAGAAAAGTGAAAGCCTAGCTACGCAGATGCGCTATCCAAATACACCGGTGCAATTGCACGGTCCATAACAGAAGATTTGCGTTTCCTTGTACAGGCATTTCTCTACTGTGGCATCATAGAAATCGAATGACTGAAACTCCAAATCGACCCGAGCCCAACAAAGTCAAATCCTACCTCCTCGAACTTCAGGAAAAAATTTGTGGGGCTCTTGAGGAAGAAGACGGTGCGCTCAAAATCAATGAGGATTCCTGGTCCAGGGAAGAAGGAGGTGGCGGACGATCAAGGATAATGGAAGGGTCGGTATTTGAAAAAGCAGGAGTCAACTTTTCAGATGTTTGGGGAACCGAATTACCGCAAGCTGCAACCGCCAGCAGACCCGAGCTGGCAGGCTGTAAATTTCGAGCCATGGGAGTCAGTCTGGTCATTCACCCACTCAATCCGCACATTCCAAGCACCCATGCCAACGTCCGATTCTTCTGCGCCGAAAAAGAAGGTGGAGACCCGATTTGGTGGTTTGGCGGAGCATTTGACCTCACTCCCTACTATGGCTACGAGGAGGATGCTATTCATTGGCATGAAACTGCCCGGGCAGCCTGCCAAGCAGGGGACCACGACTACTATCCGAAATTCAAAAAATGGTGCGATGATTACTTTAAGTTGCCACATAGGAAAGAACAACGGGGAATTGGCGGCATTTTTTTTGATGACTTTTCTGAAGTCAGTTTCTCCTTTAGTTTTGGACTGCTACAATGCGTGGGAGACCACTTTTTAAAAGGCTATCTGCCGATTGTTCAAAGACGCAAAGAAACAAAGTGGACGAAGGAACAAAAAGAATTCCAGTTGTACAGGCGCGGTCGTTATGTTGAGTTCAACTTGATCTGGGATCGGGGAACCAAGTTTGGCCTTCAATCCGGAGGACGCACAGAATCCATCCTCATGTCAATGCCTCCAATCGCCAAATGGAAGTATGATTGGCATCCACTCAAGGGCACTCCCGAGTCCAAACTTTACGAGACGTACCTAAAACCGCAGGACTGGCTGCAAAAGCTAGGATGACCGAAGAGCTTTCATTAACATATAGGGAACGCTTTTATGCCGCTGCGAATTGTCAACCCGTTGATCGACCACCCGTTTGGTTAATGCGACAAGCGGGTCGATCGTTGCCCGAATACAGGCACCTGAAGGAAAAATATTCCTTTCTCGAGCTCGCTCAAAATCCCGAGCTGGCTGTAGAGGTAACCCTGCAACCCATTCGAAGATTCAGTTTCGACGCAGCAATTCTATTTAGCGACATATTGGTGATTCCGGAAGCCATGGGTCAGCCCTACTCTTTTAGGGAAGAAGGTGGCATCGCTATGGACTTACCTATTAGGAGTCGCTCCGAAATCGAGAAACTTTCAAACGATGCGGTAACCGACCGCCTAAACTATGTCCGTACAACTTTGGAGATCTTGAGAGAAGAACTTTCTTACAACAGAGCCCTGCTGGGGTTCGCAGGATCACCCTGGACGCTCGCCACATACATGGTGGAAGGAGGCAGCTCAAAGGATTATAAATATGTCTTGGACCTCTATCATAATCATATAGAGGACTTTGAATTTTTGATGGGAAAAATAACCGAAGCGGTGATTGCCTATTTTAAGATGCAGATTTCGGCTGGCGTTGACGCGGTTCAAATTTTTGATTCCTGGGGAGGAATCCTGAAGGGTTCCGATTATTTCGAAGGCTCGCTAAAGTGGATCCGTCAAATTGTGGAAGCCATTCGTGATGACATATCCGTTATTGTGTTTGCCAAAGGGTGTTCCGAACACTTGGAAGACCTTTGCGCTACAGGAGCTCAAATAATGGGATTAGACTGGACAATCAACATCGGCGAGGCAGCCAAAAGAATTCCAAGAAACATTGCCATTCAAGGAAACATGGATCCCCTGATTCTGAACACCAATCCAAAGAATACCATCAAAGAAACTCAAAAGGTATTGGATGCGGTGAACGGCAGACCCGGCCATATCTTCAATCTGGGACACGGAATCGATAAGGGTGCCAAACTTGAGAATATTCAGGCTATGCTCGATACCATAAGATCCTGAATTAATTTTCAGGCTAGGAAAATTAATTCTTGGATCGCACAATCACCGAACTTACGGAATTTGCAAAAGGCACAAAGTCACCGTGGGCGGAAAGACTATCGATACTCTGGCTGACCATCTTGGCCTCACCGCGGAATTCCGAATCGGTATAGATAAATATCTCGGCCTCTCCATCGCGGAAAATGCTCCGCCGATATGCCCTGGATCAATGGCGAAGACCAAGCCGCTGAGAGGTTCCGTTTTATCAAGCGCATTTTCAGTAGCGGACTCCTCAACAAAGGCGATCGGTTCCCATGGTTTAAATTGTAACTTCTAATAGCTATCCGGCGAATGTCCATCTTACCGGATAAGAACATAGCAAGGGGAAAGGCAAATTAGCTCCTCATCGTAACTATAGGGTAAGTAAATGGTTGAAAGAGCATCCTTTAACTCAGTAAAAGACATTGTCTCCTGAAACGGATCCAAACTGCTCCAATCCGGAGCATCCCCAAACATTCCAAGCCAGTAAGCAACTGCCGGATGTACCAGACATAAACCAAGAAAAAAGATAAAAATCCGAAACACCCCACAAACCTGTTCTTCCAAACCGCAAGAGCAAATATATTGAGAGATCGAAGATTGCCAAAATTCGCGCCCTCTAATTTAAACCTCCTTATGGTCAAACGAGTCTGTGTCTATTGCGCATCATCGCCGAATCTGGCGGAAACTTTTTTACAGAGTGCTTACACTTTGGGGAAATACTTTGCCAGAGCAGGAGTCACAACGGTTTATGGCTGCGGCGGCACCGGGTTGATGGGCAGTCTGGCCGATGGAGTTCTCGATCACGGGGGAGACGTAGTTGGTATCATTCCAAATTTTATGGTTGATCGCGAATGGGCTCACCAGGGCGTTTCCAATTTAATCCGCGTCGATTCCATGCACGAACGGAAGGCTCGCATGGAAAAAGAAGCCGACGCCTTTATAATTTTGCCCGGGGGATGTGGAACATTTGAAGAGGCTTGGGAAATTATCACCTGGAAGCGCCTGAAACTTCACGTCAAACCCATTTGCATAGCCAATCTTTGGAATTATTATGACCCATTGGTTGCGCAGTTAGACAACGCCATAGCCGACCAGTTTATGCGCAACGAACATCGCGAACTTTTCGATGTCCGTGAATCTATCGAAGCAGTTCAGGATTGGGTCACACAAGAAAGAACCTGATCGTGGAGCCTTTCCACTCATCCGTCCAATTCCCGAGAAACCAAAAAAGATTGTTTTGGACTTCACCCACCCTACAGTCACGCTTATGTGGCTAATGACTCAACACGGCTTGAACTGCCAAGCCACTATCCTATCCTGTTTAGCGGAATCTTTAAATTTTTTTAAGGGATTCTTGAAAAGAACCGGATAACCCAAACTCCTTGGCGAATTCCTGGCCGGAAAATATTGTAATCCAAAAGGAAATTTCGATTTATCTTTTCCATGTCCAGTGATTTCCGCAAAAGAAACAACTTTTTTAAAAGGGGCCGTCTTGCTTTCGAAGCAGGTCAATTTGAAAAAGCTATTCATGCATTCAATAAAGTCATCGAATGGGATCCAAAGGACGCCAACGCATTCACTTTTCGCGGTCTGGCGCAAAGGGAATTGCGAAATTTTGAAGCCGCGCTTAATGATTTAAAGCAAGTTGTTGATATCAATCCTAATTACCGAGTAGGTTTCCTCAACCTGGGTTGCGTGCAAAGGGATTTCGGTAAAATCGATGAGGCCATAAATTCCTTTAATAAAGCGGAGGAGAATGATCCAGAAAATCCACTTGTCTTTCAAAATCGGGCTACTGCTCATATCGCGAGCGATGAGTGGGACTCCGCCCTTGCCGATTGCGACACAGCCCTGGCACTAGCCCCGGAAGGAGCAGCCGCATACGCGATTCTCGCCCATGCACAATTTGGAACGGGTGACAGCCAACTGGCTATAAAAACAATCGGTCGGTCGCTCGAATTGGATCCCGAAGAAGCCGAAGCGTACCGGGTACGCGGAATCGTCCATTGTGCACAAGACAATTTGGAAGACGGAATCGCGGACTTTATAAAAGCAAGGGAGCTGAATCCCAACGTCCAACTCGATTACCTGGACAAACCGGAAGCACTTCTGGACCGTCTTTTGGAAAAACTCAGCAAACTCATCGGCCTTGACCGCGTTAAAGAGGAAGTTCGTTCCCTTATCAATCTGGTCAAAGTTCGCCGATTGAGAAGGTCCGCTAATTTACCGGCTGTCCCCTTGTCGCTTCACATGGTGTTTACGGGCAATCCGGGAACGGGCAAAACAACCATCGCACGACTCATATCGCTTATTTACCATGTCCTGGGTGTATTGAGTAAAGGACATCTTGTAGAAGTCGATCGCGCGGGACTCGTAGCCGGTTACGTCGGCCAAACGGCCCTCAAAGTCCACGAAGTTCTAACCAAAGCTCACGGCGGAGTGCTCTTTATAGACGAAGCGTATTCCTTAACCTCCCGAGGAGATGCCAAGGACTTTGGCCTGGAAGCCATCGACACATTAATCAAAGGCATGGAAGACAAGCGGAGCAACTTGGTCATTATCGTTGCCGGCTATCCTGAAAAAATGAGGGAGTTTCTCAAAGCCAATCCGGGGATAAAATCCCGTTTCAGCAAAGTTATTCTCTTTGATGATTACAATGCCGGTGAGCTAATGGCCATTTTTGAAAAGATGTGCAGAGACCATTACTATCAACTCAATGAAGACGCAAAAAAGACCACCTTGCAGGCCTTTAAAGCATTAGCCCCTGAGGAAATGGGGCTTTATGGCAATGGACGTGGCGTCAGAAATTATTTCGAACTCACCATAACCAGCCAGGCAAACCGATTAGGAAACATGAAAAATGTCAGTGAAGATCAGCTAGTAAAAATTCTTGCTGAAGACCTGCCATCGGAAGATTTCTGGGTCCACGAGTGAGGTCTAAGCTTAATAATCTTTAGGCACATACGTCTATTATTCCAAACACTTGGATTGAGCAGCGGTTTGACACCCAAGGATACATTTGCAAGGAAGTTTAACAATCAATGCCCATAAAAGACAAGAGACCTCCATTGCTGAAAGGTTTCTCCACTTCTGGAGCCGGTAAAGGGACGGCCTTGACTAGTCCAACGACATCACTCTGGTTGGCTATTATTTTTGTGGCATTGATATTTGCCCTGGGAAGTATTCAACGGACGGTTTCCAAAGCTGAGGAGGAAGCGAATCCGAATAATATTGTACGATCTGGTTATTTATCAGACGCTCCGGAAAAAGAACCTCAAATTCAACCTCCACCAAATCCAGATCTCATTTCATTTAGAGACCAGGGTGCGGAAGAAATCATTTTGGAGGCCATACAACTTGAAAAAGAGGTCGAACCGATCGAGCTAAAACCAATCGACCTGGACCTGAAACTCGAGGTCCCCGAAGAACTGCAAGGACCGGAAGATAGTTCTTTTTTCGAGTGAAGGCAAACCGGTAAAGAAATTCCCGCGCCAACGGGTTCAGAAGATTCTTATCCGTACCTCAACTACTTGTCCAACTGGATTCCATCCTCGCCAGGTGTGAGCGCCAGGCCGGCAGCCTCCTTGAAAACTTCAGTAACGTAAACCAGCCCGGAGACACGATTGTTCTCAACAACTGGTAAACACTCGTGTTTACCTTGGCTCATTCGCTTGATGATCTCCGCCAATCCAGTATCGGGCGACAAAACCGGAAAATCCTTTTCCATGACCGTTTCAACTGTTTCCAAAAGTTGCTCATCAACACCTGCCAAAAATGATTCATAATTTCTTACTCCCTCCTCGGGTTTGGAAAAACCACGCAAAAGTGCTTCAGGAGTTAACAAACCTGCAAATTCTCCTTCCGTGTCGATCACCACAATTGCTCCAGTATTCATTTTACGCTCCTCCCCATACAAAAGAAGGCCAAGCGCTTCTCGTAATGTATGTGCCGTGCTGATACGCAAGAATTGATTGATCATCAATGCATCTGCATGCGTGCTCATACTTTTGGTAACTCCTTTTCCGGATTAAAGCCGATAGCCATCCCGATTCCTTTCAATAAATCAATTGAGCGGACTAAACCTTTGAGGCGTCCATCCTCATCACAAATCGGCACCACCGACAAACCTTGCTTTACAGACGCCTCAACCAGATTGTGAATTTCAGTGCGTTCACTTAGTCGGGGAAGGTCGCGGCGGCTGATCTCGCCTAACGAGGTCGTAAATTGCCTTTGCATGATTTCACCCAAGTCTTCAGGCGTAAGGTATTCGGCAATCTCTGGACTGAGATCATCACTGAGCGCGGTCAGTATAGTCCAAATCGTTAGCTCCCCATCCAATTTTCCTTCCTTGTTCTGCAAAAACAAAGATGAAGAAGATTTGGTGTCCGCATTCTTAAACATTTCATACATCAACCAGACCGCCTCACGTAGAGCATGCTGGTTCCCAAACCGCAGAATGCACGGGCTAAGAATCGATCGTGCGGTTAGTGAGTCAGCAGAAGAAGCATCTGGGACAGTTCCATTATCCCGGGCTGCTTTGGACCGCCTCATCTCAACAATACTCATGGCTCGCGCAAAGGCTAATTCGGTTGATTGAAAGAGCTTATTGTCGGCGTAGAAAATGTTTTGCTCGCCGATTTGCTTTCTCAAACCAGAGCCGGTCATCACTTTTTCGAGCTCGTCTTCGATCCCACACACCACGAGTTGGATATTTTTTTTGGAAAGTACCTCCCAATAATGTTCTAACATGGCCATGGCCGAACTACCCACCGCACGCAAACGTTTCATCCTCAATATGACCACTCGGGTCTGCGGCGTAATGCAAGTGAGCATCTTGTAATCCAGATCCTCGGCGGCCGCGAAATACAAATCACCTTCCATATTGACGATCACAATCGGAGATGGAGCTGCGCGATTAAATGGGACTTCATCAAATCCACTGTCAGAGCGCGGGACCAACTGTGTAAGGTCCGTCTCTCCCGTCACACGAAGCAACAACACCAGCGAGAGGGTGACCCCCACAAAAATGGCGTACTCCAAAGGTAAGATAAGCGTCGAACCAAGCGTGCCAAATAAAACCATCCTTGAATGCCTGCCGGAACGAAGGGTAACCAGCATCCGCCGTTTGTCAATCATGCTGTAAGCGATCACCATCAACAAACCGGCTAGACAAGCTTTGGGAATGTAATTTGCAACATCTGCTAATAACAAAATAGTCAGGGCAGTCCACAAAGCCGAGAAGATGGCTGCCATCCGCGTACGTCCACCCGATTTGAAACAAACGGCAGATCGTGTAAAAGATCCGGAACCGGCAAAGCAGGAAAAAAACGAACCGGCAAGATTTCCGGCACCTTGTCCAACGAACTCTCTGTTGAAGTCCAACCGTTGCCCGGACTGACTCGCTACAGCCCGGGCAATCGAGGCGGCCTCAATCAAACCTAGTACAGCCAGCGCAGCTGCTCCCAATCCGATCTCTCTAGTCAAATCAAAGGACAAAGGAAATAGCAGGTCTGGAATTTGAAAAATTCCGGAAAAGCTGGCCTCAATGACGCCTATATCACGCACAATTTCCAGCCTTCGATCCGCCATATCCACCTCGTGCCAACCCATGTAAAATGACAGGGCACCGGCCACTAAAATCGCCAATACTGCTCCCGGAAACTGGGGATTAATCTTCGGAATTAAAATAAGGAGAACGATGGTTAATGCTCCTATAAATAAAGCATAGGGGTTGGTCTGAGGTAAGTGGGCGAAGGTTTGAAATACTACTTCGAAAAATCGTTCTGGCCGTTCTTCAAAGGTAACGCCGGTCAAATTCTTTATCTGGTTGAAGGCTATGAGGATTCCTGCACCCGCCGTGAATCCAATCACTACAGAGTGGGACACATAACGAATAATTCCCCCCAAACGAAGTAACCCAAATGCCATCTGGATGGCCCCGACCAAGAAAGTCAGCAGCAATACAATTTGTAGATGATGAATACCGTATTTCTCAGGCAGATGCGCGGTAAGGCTGAAAATAACCATACACAAGGCATTGGTCGGACCGGTCACCAGATGCCTGGAGGATCCTAAGATTGCTGCCAACAGACATGTGATCATCGCGGTATAAAGTCCATAAACCGGAGGCAACTCGGCAATAACCGCATAGGCCATGGCCTGCGGTACTCCCATAACTGCAACCGTAAGTCCCGCTACGGCATCAGGCTTCAAATCCGTCTTTGAGTAATCTCCGATAACAGTTAGCCAATTAGCGGGATTCAGCGCGGAAAGTTTCATAGGTTAGAATAGTAAAGCAAAACAGTATTCAAAATTTCGGGACAGGCAAGCCTCCACATTTTACAGAATTGAGTGCTTTTCCAACGCATGCCGAACCTCGTTAACAGGCAAACCCATGATATTGGAGTAGGACCCCTCCCAACGATCAATAATCAGTTCCTTGCCTTCCTGAATTCCATACCCTCCAGCCTTATCAAGTGGATTTACAATTTTAAAATAATCAGTGATCAAGTCGTCGTCAAAGGCCTTAAAGGTGACCTTACTGATAACGGTAAAGAGTTCATGAATGCCTGACGCATGGTGACAAATGTAAACCGCTGTATAAACACAATGGGTATGCCCGCTCATTCGTTTCAGCATGTTCCGTGCATCCGACAGATCGGTGGGTTTGTTCAAAATCTCGTCACCGAGCGCGACCGTAGTGTCGGATCCCAAAACCCAGCTATCGGGATTTTTCCGGGCAGCCCAAATTGCCTTCAATTGAGCATTGGTTTCAACGAGCTCACGAGGATCACTGATGTCGTTCACTTCGTCGACCTGAGCAACCAGAATCCGAAAGGATATACCGATGGAATCAAGCAACTGTTTTCTACGAGGTGAGCCGGAAGCCAGGATAAGCATAGGTGCAGATAAGAAGAAGTTTATCTAAAAGGTAAATCCTGATCTCGTAATCTTTTTCGTGGATGGAGGCCACTTTCTTTTTGATTGAAGCACCAAAAAGCGTTATTGTCTTTCCACGCTATCAATTATCTTTCTATTGCTCAACATGCGGATAGGAATCGCACAGATCAATACCACGGTCGGAGACTTGGAGGGTAACAGTTCACTAATACTCGATGCCTACGGGAAGCTGTGCGATGACGGAGCAGATCTGGCTGTGTTTCCAGAGCTTGCGATTTGTGGTTACCCACCCAGGGACCTGTTGTTCAAACAACGGTTTGTCCCGGACAACGAAAAAGCACTGGGCGAAATCGCCAAACACGCGGTTAAAGTGCCGATGTTGATTGGATTTGTGGAATCCAATACCGAGCAGATGGGCCGCAGCTTTTTCAATGCGGCGGCATGGTGCGGTGGAGGTCAGGTCGACAAGATATTCCGAAAAACACTGCTGCCAACCTACGATGTTTTTGATGAGGACCGCTATTTTCAACCAGCGGAATGTCCCGAGTGCATTCAGTTGGAAGACCTCAAAATCGGGGTAACTATTTGCGAAGATATCTGGACCCACCCAAATATAGGCACGAGGCGTCGCTACACTACCGATCCCCTCAAAATCCTCGATCAGCAAGAAGTGGATCTAATTATTAATTTGTCAGCCAGTCCCTGGCATAACGAAAAGAATGAAATCCGCTCCACCCTCGTAACCGAAGCAGCCTGCCAATGCCATTGCCCGGTCGTTTACTGCAACCTGATAGGTGGTAACGACGAACTGATCTTTGATGGCCGGAGCCTGGTTGCTAATGGCGAGGGGGAAGTCATCTGCGCCATGGCCGCTTTTGAAGAGGATGTGCAGGTGATCGATCTGGACGAGACTTCCAACCAGATTGCACCGAGCTTCAACCAATCCGAGATGAAAGACATCCAGCAAGCACTTGTCCTCGGCTTGCGGGATTACGTGCACAAAACCGGCTTCAAAAAAGCCATAGTAGGATTAAGTGGTGGTATCGACTCAGCGGTAACAGCCGCCATCGCTGCCGAGGCACTTGGCAAAGAAAATGTAATCGGAATAAGCTTGCCTTCGGAAATTTCCAGCCAGCACAGTAAGGACGACGCACGTGATCTGGCGGAAAATCTCGGAATCGATTTTCACTACCTGCCCATTGCCGATGTGGTAGCAGCATCGGAAACCACTCTGCAGACCTTGTTTGAAGGACAAGAACGCGATGTGACCGAAGAAAATATTCAAGCCCGTGCTCGCGGATTGTTGTTAATGGCGCTCTCCAATAAATACGGAGCCCTGCTTCTGACCACTGGCAACAAAAGCGAATTGGCGGTTGGTTATTGCACCCTTTATGGCGACATGTGCGGAGGGTTGGCTGTTATATCCGACCTGCCAAAAACCAAGCTCTATGAATTCGCTAGATACCTGAACCGTAAAACGGAGTTAATCCCGGAATCCTCGATTACCAAACCACCCTCAGCGGAGCTCCGACCCGACCAAAAAGATGAAGACAGCCTTCCTTCCTACGATATCCTGGATGCTATTCTGAAAGCCTACATTGAGGAAGGCCGGTCGAGAGAGGATATCGCAGCAATGGGATTTGACCGCAAAGTTGTAAATGAAATGGTCCGCAAGGTGGACCTAAATGAATACAAAAGAAAGCAGGCGGCACCCGGATTGAAAATCACACCTCTGGCCTTCGGCGTTGGACGAAGAATACCTATAGTTCAGAAATATGTGAATTAGGAAAGAAATATGTGAATTTTGTAGGAGCGGATTTACGCCGTGATCCTAATCAAACTCGAATAATTCTCGCTGCATAAAGCCGCTTCTACAAGCAAAACTAAATAACTATGAGTAACTCGACAGACCTTTTTGATCGCGCCCAAAAGATTATCCCGGGGGGCGTGAATTCTCCGGTTCGAGCTTTCCGATCTGTGGGAGGAACGCCCTTCTTTACCAAACGAGCAGAGGGTGCGACACTGACCACAGCCGACGACAGGACGCTGGTGGACTTTGTTTGCACATGGGGTCCCTCCATTCATGGTCACAACGATCCAACTATTAGATCCTCTATCGCCGAAGCACTGGAGTCGGGCACTAGTTTCGGCACACCCAATCCATACGAAGTCACCATGGCTGAAAAAATCGTCAGCATGGTTCCGTCAGTTGAAAAGGTGCGCATGGTCAACAGTGGCACGGAAGCAACCATGTCAGCTATCCGCTTGGCACGGGGATACACAGGCCGCGACAAAATTATAAAATTCGCGGGTTGTTACCATGGACACGTCGATTCATTGCTCGTCCAGGCCGGCTCGGGAGCACTAACCCTGGGAAATCCTGATAGCGCCGGAATTCCAGCGAGCTTTGCTGCCGAAACCATAGTTTTGCCCTACAACGATAATGAAGCCTTGCAGGCGGCCTTCGAAAAATTCGGCGATGACCTTGCGGCAGTTATTCTAGAACCCTACCCGGCCAATGTTGGATTAATTTTCCCGAATGATGGATACCTGGAAAACCTGCGGGAATTGTGTACTCAAGCGGGAACTGTGTTAATCTTCGACGAAGTGATGACAGGATTTCGGGTCGCACCGGGTGGCGTTCAGGAACTCACGGGAGTGATTCCAGACCTTACCGCATTGGGAAAAATAATCGGCGGAGGACTACCAGTGGGAGCATTCGGCGGCAAAGCCGAGATCGTGGATTCAATTGCACCACTCGGGCCGGTTTACCAGGCAGGAACTCTGAGTGGAAATCCGTTGGCAATGGCAGCCGGAATTGCAGCGCTGGATAAACTCACTTCTGAGAATCGGTATCCACGATTACAAGAATTTGGGGAGCGCATCCGCCAGGCCCTCTTGGATGCCGCTCAGGAAAAAGGAATCGCTTTGCAAGTACCGCAAACCGGCAGCATGTTTTGTATGTTTTTCTCGGATGCTCCGGTGAAAAATTACAAAGAGGCAGTAGCTAGTGAAACGAGTCACTTTAAATCTATCTTTCACTTTGCACTCGAAAACGGGGTGTATTTGCCACCCTCTCCATTTGAAACCTGTTTTCTTTGTTCCGCCCATGAAGGGTTTGGTATAGATCAGGCTTGCGATGTATTGAGCAGGGCCATTAATAATCTGTGACAATCCTACAGTGGACCAAAACAGTGAACAACTTCTCCTTTTCGATCTCCCGAATCCCCTGGCTAAAACCTTGGGGCATTCATTTTTTCTGAGCCTGCCGGAAACGCCGGGTGTTTATCATTTTCGCGATTCGAAAGAACGGATCATCTACATCGGAAAATCGCGAAACCTTAAACAAAGGCTTAATTCTTACCGCAGCATCAAAGCTGAAAAAGCGGACAAGCGATTGGTCCGCCTGGTCAACGCTACCAACACGATCACCCACGAAACGTGTTCCTCGGGAAAAGCCGCCCTGCGCCTGGAAAATAAGCTGATCCGCGAACACAACCCTCGTTACAACCGGGCTCAGGTCTATCCCCACAAAAATCCCTATGTCATTTGCCGCTATGTCGGAAATCGTTTTGCCATTCGCCGTCACTCCGGACAGAAGGCTCCGGAAATAAAAAATGACGAGATGCTGTTCGGCTCTTTCCCGGCTGGATTGACGCCACGAGCCTTACGCGCCTGGCAACGATTACTGCTCATCGTCCAATTCCGGTCAAAAGACGGCTTCGAATTACCGGACAACCTCATGGAAAACCAGTATTACAAGCAACTCACGCTCAGTTTTGGACGAAGCCGCTTTAACCATTGGATCCAGAAACAATTTCTTTCTTATCTGGAAGGAAGACACCGCCTCGCACTTTGGGCCTTATCCTGTTCGCTTTTGGTAAGCCTTTTTCGCGTTGACCGCTCCCTGAGAAAGCTGTGCTGGAAAGATTGGAAATACACCTATCGCTTCTTCGCTGCCGGCCCTCGCAGAAACCGAAAGCTGAACAAAAGCCGAGGCAACCTCCCCAACAATCCGATCAGCCAAGCCGATGTATCCGATTGGTTGCTGGACCGCCGATTGTCATAATTGGGTTAGATACAATCGAACCGTTCCTAGGATGATTATTCGGTGAAAAGGGACATACGATTCCTAAAACTTCTCTGCGGGGTCAATGTCAGAGGCAAAAATATCATTTCAAAGGACGATTTTGACAGGCATTCGAAAACTTTGGATTCACGCATGTTCGCACCTAAATTCAAAATGGAAATATCCTTTTTCGCAGGAAATCAATCAGCATACCCAAACTAACTCGTATCGTCTGACAAGGTTTATCTGAACGGTTTTCCTACTTAGCCAGAGCTATAATGTTGTCTTATGATCAATTCCAGGCCATGGTCGAATAAACTCCTAAAGATTGGGGCAATAACGAAAACCACAGGCACAACGCCCTTTTCACCCTGCAAGAAATAAATCCGAAGGATGTCGTAACTCAACTGCCTCCTCAAAAAAACTATCGAATCTATTCACACCGGCTCCAGTGTGGTTTATTGGTCCATATCTAAAGCCTCAGCAACTAAAACCACATACATGAAACTCCCTGTCTCGCCAGTTTATCAGAAATTAAGTATCCGCAATCACAACAAGGTCTTCAAACTGAGACAATTATTCAAAGAGTTATAAGTTCGTTATTCTTTGCCTACCTCTGTTGAGATGTTCAGAAAACCCAATAACGTATCGCAAACGCTATCAAGCCGATCAACCCGAGAATCCAGATCAGGACACCAGCAACAGTTTACCGGCAACGCCTTCGCTTTCTTCCTGACGATTGAGTATCATGCCACAAAAAAGTCGAAAATCATCCGATGGACCCACAGGGCTATAAAAAGAAACGGATGGTTCCAAAGGTCCGCACTCCCTTCAATGTTACATCCGGCACGTCCGGATTACTGGTCAGGGTAAATACCAGAAAAAGGTAATAGATGTAGAGACCTCGCAACAGTTGAGGTACCAACCAGGGGTGACACATAGCCTTAACCCATTGGTAACGGCCAAACAGAATCATCAATACTAAGAATGGGGCTGTCGAAAGAGTAATCAGCCAGAACAGCGAATTGAGCCGTGCTTCCCAAAAAATTTCTACGATTCAGACAGGCATGGGCTAGAAACGAGGAGTGAAAAGGAAAAAACATCTTTTAACATCCCATTCATTCTTCCTTCTTTTCTTCTTTCCAGTACTTGACACTGAACATAATAACAGTGATTATTTTATCACTATGGATGAACTTACCTTACGCCAACAGGAAATTCTGGGTTTTCTGCAAGTATTTTCCCAGGAGAGAGGCTTCTGGCCCAGCATTCGAGAGATTCGCGACCATTTCGGGTTCAACAGCACCAACGCCGTAGTCGGACACTTGCGGGCCCTGGAAAACAAGGGCTATATTACCCGCATTGCCGGTCAGGCCCGGACCTACCGCATTACTTATGAGAACTCCGAGGAGGCACCGGCCGAAGCAGAATCTCTCGAGGTAATCGACATGCCCGTTTACGGCAATATCGCCGCCGGCTACCCCGACGGGATCGAGCAGGGAGACGCCATCGACCGCATCCAGGTCGACATCAATACCGCCGGCATCCGCCGCTCCCGTCGTTCCTTTGCACTTAAGGTACGGGGAGACAGCATGATCGATGCAGGTATTTACGATGGCGACATGGTCATCATCGAACCGGCCCTGCCCAACGATGGTGATATCGTAGCCGCCCTCATCGACGGAGCCACTACTTTGAAGCGCTTTATCAAGCCAGCTGACACCCCCCCCTACCTCAAGGCGGAGAATATTAACTATCCGGACCTGTATCCCGTATCTGAACTTGTGATACAAGGAATCGCACGTTCTATCGTGCGTAAGTTGTAGTGGCTAGGATCCAGGAGTCCTAAGCGCTCGCAAGGCTCAGGCTGTACCGCGGCTTCAATCCTGATTTCGGCCAGGACGGTGTAGGCTTTCACCCAAGCATCCTTGGCTTCATCCGAAAAATCAGGGCTCAAAACATCGCCCATGGCTACAACCAGGGCCTGACCCACCGTTTCGCAATGGGAGGATTCCACCCGATAGCCCTTGTACCTGGCTCTCAATTGACCCCTCATACAATTATCCTAATAGGCAACCGTTTCCACCAATTGAGATTCCACACGATCGTCCGAATTAGCCGTAAGAATTAAGGTCGTGCCAACCGGCACATCGGGAATGCCATTTACGGGCAGCGTGCCATCTCCCCTGCTTCGCGTTCCCAATACCGGTCGGCCATCCAAATACCGAAGATGCACGTCCGCAGTGGGGAGAGTTGCCAAAGGCGGTAGTGAAGAATCGGGTACGCGTCCGGTGGTTGAGGCGGTCCGATTAACTTGTCCGCCGCCTCTCGGTGCATCCCGCGGAGCATCAATAATATTTCGCAGGCGAAATGAAATAAGGGGATCCTTCAAACTCGGATCAAATTCGGTCTCCAAAAAATTCCAGGTTTGGAGCTCATCAGCTGCAGGAATTTCCAGATCCGGATTTTTAGCCTTACCACAATAGAGAGCATGCAACGTAACCTCCCGGCCATCGTAATCGACCATGTCTCTGCCAAAGCCTACCTTGAATCCGCGGCCGCCAAAATTGCGACCTATAGGACCACACGATGCCTCCAACAAACGATGCTCTTTATTTTCAACCACACTACCCAAATGAATGTCGCCATACACGCTGACCACCCCCGGCCGGCCACCCATAACCTGTAGCATGCGATCTACACCAGCTGTAACCCAGCCAGAGTAATCAGCCGCAACTCGATCTTCCTGTCCGAACTTATCTTGAAGCTCTTCATCAAATACCAGGCCCTGAAATATTGGGAAAAGACAGTTCATTCCGGTCATCATGATAAGTGGAGCGGTCTCTGTCCGAATATTTTCTTGAAACCAGGCAAACTGTTCTTCTCCCAATAAGGATCGGGTCACGTCACGACGATCGTAAAGGGCTCTCTTATGTCCCCAACCTTGTTTGCCCCAGATATTAGTGTCTTGTGAGGACCGCCATAGACGAGACTCCATAACCATAATCGCAAAGTCACCATTTGGCATTTTCCATTTGCGCCAATCTTTCGGATTCTCCGAACCGATCCAGTGCTCTGTTCCCTGTGCTAAGTGATGATTTATGGAAAAGTTGCGCTGCATATATTGGCTGTCCTGTCCGAGATCGTCAAATTTCCGAACCAGGATTTGCTCCGGTCCCTTCACGTCATCCATGCCATAGTCGTGGTCGCCTGGGTTAATTATGTTCCAATGCCGCATCATCTTCCAGCGACTGGTCTGATTGGCAATAGACAAAGTAACCATCTTATAGGCATCGTCAGTGCTTGGTGGAGCCTGGATCAATTCTAGGTACCATACATCGTCCTCCCAGTTGAGAATCTGCAGATTGTAATCTTCTAAATATTTATAGGCACCTTCTATAGGCTGACCGTGAATCCAGTTGCGCTGGTAGGTTTCCACCTCAGGGAGCGTGGATCCATTATGGTGAAGAGCATGACAGCTCAAGGTAGCAATCTTATAAGGCGCTTCCAATTGCGGTAATCGACCTACATAACCTTTAGTTCCCAGATAGCCATCTTCCTCCAGAGCGGGCCTGGGGTCGGGAGTTACGTCCACACCATCTTTCCAGACAGTATAAAAGAGTGTCTTGTTAGCGGGATTATACGGTAACTTTACATTCACTACCGAAGTATAACGCCGCCATTCATTGTCGATTATACTAGCTTCCCCAGCAACCGGAACGTTGCTCCACCCTCCTCTTGGATTTTCTGTGTCAGAAATACGAATACTTGAAATTTTTCCGTCGCTGCGGAAGAGCGCCATAAACTTACAGACCCACTTCCCGTCAACTAACTGAAGCGAGTCTCCTAACGGGTACGCAACGTGCAGCTCGTTCAGAAGAATTGCTTTCGGTTGGTTATCGCCTGGAACGATTTCAACTTTATTCACCTCAAAGTCCAAGGAACCGTAGGCGACCAGTCCCAGGTAGCCGTCTGTGTAATAAGACCGATTCACATTTTTCTTGGTAATCGTAAAAGCCTGCCCCCCATATTCCAAGCTAACCGTGACTTCCGCTGTCTCCGTTGAGTCTCCTTGGACATCTACAACAATGCTCAATGAGTCCCCCGCTTTGAACTGAGGTGTGGGAACGGGGCGTGTGCCTTCCAGGGGCCGCTCCTTTTGCCCATGTTCGGTCAATTTGAACACACCGGTCTTTTCCCAAATCACCATCCAGGAAGAGGCGCCTTTCGGGGCCCCACGAAATTCACGAGTCTCAAAAAGGGATTCTCCGCCAAAGCATATTCCCATGAATCCGTTTTTCTCGCCACGGCCCTTGGGTTGAGTGTCTTTTATAGTAAAAAAACCCTTTAACTTAAAATTTCCTTTAAGGCTCCATTCCCTTCTCCAAATCATTCCGAGGGGAAGATTCGGAAGCCGATCGCCCGGCCGGTTCTCAATTTCCTTTCCCCCTTGTGACCAGTGCCAGGGATAACTAGTTATGGGATTTTTATTACCCAGGTTTTTGAAGCGCCGACGCAAGGCATTGTCTTGTAACTTCCAGTACCCTGGGCTCATGGATTCCCAGCCATGTCCATGATAACGAGAGTCCGCTCGTTGAAAATCATCCACATCCTGCCAATCGGCGAAGAGCGGAATCCAGGAAATTAGGACAAGAAGCGTAAGTAATACTGAATTTTTCATAGGGTATTTGGATTTCAAATGAAGATTTCCGGCAACGCCAACCAAATGAATCTTTCAAGCAGAATTTCACCAGCTTTAGCCCTGATCGCTTGACTCATAATAATAAACTGGAATTCTACTGAACCACTCTGTAAGTAAATAGCATGTCTTCTCAAATTAAACAAAAAATGGTGTCGCGTCGCGAGTTTATCGAACTAAGTGGCAAGGCTGCCGCTGCAGCAGCTGTATCCACCTTGGCATCTCCCTCACTAACCTTGGGGTCGGACCCAATGGCCAATCCCGTCAGGGTAGCACATATTGGCATGGGCGTGCGAGGAGGCCGCCTGCTCCAATACACATCTTCAATTCCCTCCGCCAAAGTTGTAGCCATTTGCGATGTTTACAAACCTCACATGCAAAAGGGAGTATATGGAGCGAACAATCCGGAAGTAAAATCCTACCACGACTACAGAGATCTGCTGGACGATCCAGAAATCGAGGCCGTTGTCATTGCCTGCCCGGATCATTGGCACGAAAAAATGCTCATCGACGCGGTGAAGACAGGTAAGGACGTTTACTGCGAAAAGGGCTGGACGACTTCGGTGTCAGCCGCAAAACGAATGCGCGCAGCGGTAAAGAAATATGGCCGGGTCATGCAACTCGGGCACCAGGGGCGCCAATATGCGGCAGCAGATGTCGCACGAAAGATGATCGAGGATGGAGCTTTGGGAGACATTACATTGATCAAAATCGGGCGTTACTTCAACGGCACGGCCGACCGACCAGCTTGGCGCTGGTATGGAGATTACTCAAATTACGTTAAACCCGATGCAAAACAGGTCATAAAAGATCTCGACTGGAAACGCTGGCTTGGATCTTCAAAACGAATCGATTTTAATGAGAGACATTTTTGGCACTGGCGTTGTTACTGGGAATATGGCACCGGCCAGGCAGGAGATCTACTATCTCATGAAACAGACTTTATACAATCCATAACCACTTTCGGTATCCCCAGCCATTGTAACTGCTCCGGGCTAAATGCATTCTGGAAGGATGACCGGGAAGTCCCAGATACCTGGATGTCCACCTACCAATGGGATGATAAAAATTGCACCATGCTATTTGAGGGCAGCCAAAACTCAAAGCGTATGCAAACACCAGAATTCGTTGGTCGCGGCGCACGCATGATATTCAACAACATTGGACAATCGGCATCGCGTTTTGAGGTTTACGCAGATGACCGAGCTTATGTTCCATCGCAGTACCCACAACCGCAACCCACTTTTACCTTCGCAGCAGGCAAAGAACACAGGAAACCAAGCCACATGGAAAACTTTCTGCAATGCGTGCGTACGAGGGAAAAGGCCTGGTGCAACGAAGACGAAGCCTTCATCGAGGCGGTCACCATGCTTATGTCGGTCGAATCCTACAAGAAACGTCGTCAGGTTCGTTGGGATCCCAGACGGGAACGCATCGTGTAATCGGAAAATATCATTTGCTATAAAGACTGCTGGGGAAATAAATCACCTCAACTGAACTTGAAGAATCCATGTGAAATCATTACTCACATTTCTTAGCGTCCTCATATTGCTCGCCGTTGATCTGCTTCAGGCTCAGGACCATAGTCCGATACCAGCGACAATGCTCTTGCCGGAATCTGCGCTGCCTGAATACGAAAAGGAAATCGACCATGCCGGTTACATCAGTATGGATGTCGATCGCGGTGTGTTGACTCGGGGCAACCTAACCTACCAGAACATCTGCTATAATTGTCATGGTGACCTCGCCCTGCCCGGTTCAATCCCGGATTCTTTGCGATTCAGCGAAGAACAGTTCAAGCACGGAAACGATCCATACACCATGTACCTCAGCACTACACGTGGTTGGGGTAAAATGGCTCCCCTGGTTCAGCTGACCCCGAAGGAAAAGTACGAAGTGATTCACTTCATTCGCGAGAAATACATTAAGCCGAACAATCCAGGCCAATATTTTGAAGTAACCAAAGATTACTTGGAAGGCTTGCCCAAGGGAACTTCTCGTGGCCCAAAACCAGTCAAACGAGAGCCCTGGAAAGATTTCCATTACGGAAGCTTCATAATGAAATCTTTGGAATTGGTGGGGCCTGATACTCTACCTCAGCCCCGTTTTACCGCGGAACAAATTGCCTGGGAAAGAGCGGGAAACCCCAGGGCCGACACCCTTTCGCCAAATGCAAATATCGCCTACAAAGGCATTGCCATGCGTTTGGATGAGGGCGAAGGCGGCATGCCCAAAGGCAAGGCATTTACCCTATTCGAGCATGACACGCTCCGCTTGGTGGGGGCATGGATAGGCGAAGGATTTATTGATTGGAATGAAATACAACTCGATGGCACGCATGAAGCCCATGCAAAATCGGTAGGAGAAGCTCAATTCGAATTACTTGATGGACCTGGCTGGGCTAACCCCAAAAACGGAAAGTTCACTGATCCTCGCTTTATAGGTAAAGATGGACGACGATTTGGACCCCTTCCAGACTCCTGGGCAAAATATCTTGGGCTATACCAGTATGGTAATCGGCAGGTCATATCCTACAGAATCGGAGATACAAAAATCCTGGAATCGCACCGCTTCATTGATTCCGGATCAAAACCTGTCTTTTCACGAATCCTAAACATTGGAAAATCCTCCAGTGATCTGATAACCCGAATTGCCAAATTCGGTATTGGAATCACCACTACAAGCACTCAGGTGAAACAAGGAAAGGAGGGGAATATATTAACCTTGGAGATTCCCGCCGAGGCGACACCCCTGAATATTGAAATATTCCTGGCCAAGGAAATGTCAGGAAAATTGGAGGAGCTTGCCGCCCACATCAATCCCGAAGACTTGACGCCACTTACCAAAGGCGGGCCCAGCCGCTGGCCACAAGTCCTGGAAACACCCATCATTAAAAGTCCGACCTCTGGCGGGTTCACGTGGGATAAATTGTCCAGACCTTTGGTTAATCCATGGAATAGCCAACTCAGGGCAACAGGTGTAGACTTTTCTCCGGACGGGAACTCCGCCTACATTCCCTGTTGGGACGGCGAAGTCTGGCGGGTGGATGGTATTGCAGAAAACAAGGATACCGTAACGTGGCATCGCATCGCAGAGGGACTTTACCAGCCTTTGGGTGTAAAATTAGTGGATGGGAACATTTACCTCACCTGTCGCGATCAATTGGTAATACTCAGAGATTTCAACGGAGACGGAGAAACCGATTTCTACGAAGCCTTCAACACGGACCAGCAAACCACCGAGCACTTTCACGAGTTTGCCATGGGTCTGCAAATCGATGAGGAAGGTAATTTTTATTACGCGAAAAGCGCGCGCCATGCCAAAGATTCATTGGTGGAACAACATGGCACGCTGATCAAGGTCTCGCCCGACGGCAGCCAAAGCGAAATCATCGCCCACGGATTCCGCGCGGCTAATGGTGTCTGTATTAATCCAGATGGAACGTTTATTGTCACCGACCAGGAAGGCCATTGGAATCCGATGAATAGAATCAACTGGGTAAAACCCGGAAATCGGTTTTATGGCAACATGTATGGCTACGGCGCACCTGAGGACACTTCTGATTCGGCCATGGAACAGCCACTTGTATGGATTGCAGAAGGATTTGACAGGTCGCCCGCGGAACTCTTGTGGGTCGAGAGCGAAAGCTGGGGGCCTCTAAATGGCAGTTTACTGAACCTATCTTACGGCCACGGCCGGCTGGAAATCCTACCCTTCGAAGTTATCAATGGTCAGCACCAGGGGGGCATGGTTCGATTGCCTATTCCGGATCTTCCCACTGGCATCATGCGGGGTCGCTTTCACCCCAACGGCGACTTGTTTGTATGCGGTATGTCCGCATGGGGAACTAACCAGATGGACTTGCCAGGCGCGTTGTACCGGATCCGTGCAACGGGAAAACCGGTACATTTACCAACCGACTTAAAAGCCTACGACACGGGACTGGAAATCACTTTTTCAGATCCCTTAAATACAAAATCAGCTGAAATTGCCGAAAATTACTCTTTGTCAACCTGGGACCTCAAAAGATCATCTAAATATGGTTCGATTCACTACAACAAAAAATATCCAAATGTGTCTTCCGCCCGGTTATCCGAGGACAGAAAAACCCTTTTCCTGGCCATTCCAGGGATTGAACCCGTTTGGCAGATGCTGCTGGAGTACGAGCTTGAAGGATCCAAAGGAGAGCCGGTAAGCGGCATATTGCAAAACACGATTTATAACTTACGCGAAAGTGGGAGAAAATAAACTAGTAATGGATCGGAGGATACAACATATAATCCTGTCTCTGCTCCTTATAGCCAGTTGCGGATTACGAGCGCCTCGCCCAAACATAATCGTTATTCTCTTCGATTATCTGGGATAAGGTCACTTGGCCAGTTACGGTCATCCCATATCCAGAGTCCAGTTCTTGATCAAATGGCTATTGAAGGCATTCCATTTACCGATTTTTATTCGGTAGCTCCTGTATGCTCGCCTGCTCGTGTCGGATTATTAACAGGTCGCAGCCCAAACCGGGCAGGTGTTTATGATCGGATTCCCGAAGCTGGAGACCTGAAGCCGAATGTCTGTGAACAAGTGCACATGCGCAGAAATAAAACAACAATTCCTGAGTTACTCAAAAAAGGAGGCTAAGCAACAGCCATGGCTGGTAAATGGCACTGCGATTCCGAGTTCAATTCACCCATACAACAACAACCGGACGATTTTGGTTTCGATCATTGACTGGCCACCAAAAAAATCCCGACCAGCCAGCTTCTGTGAGCTCGCCGGAATGGCACCTCCAGAAAAAAGAAAGTTGAATGGCATCAGCCTCATTCCCGCATTTAAGAACCTGCCTTTCATAAGGGAAAACCATTGGTCTGGGCCTATTACAATGCAATCAATGAACACCGCGAGGCAATTCGCCATAGGAGGTGGAAAATTCTGGCCCGTCTGAATCTACCGAAGTTTCAAAACTTGCATACGGGCAACATCGATCAAGTAAAAGCTGCGTATCGAGTCGAAATAGAAATTTATGACCTGACCGCAGAAATTGGAGAAACCAAAAACCTGGCCAACGAGCACCTAAGCAGAAAAAACGGTTTTCCAATAAAATTAGCCGCCAATACAAGAAACTGCGGAACAATTCTTCAGTGTGGAAAGCTAAGTCCCTATCTCAACTTCACGAACCCATTGTTGATTGGCTTCCCAATAGGTTTGCTTGAGGGCGATCTCATCATCTTCAGATGAAGGTTGAATTCTTCCATTAACATCAATAGCGCGCGATACCAGGCTGTGTTTACCTGGATCAAATGCACCCAGGTCGGCCGAGAAAAACCTCCAGCAATATTTTCGATTAGGCTCGCGATCCAAAACAGAGTCCTGCCAGGGACCGTCGTTGACTTTAACCTGAATTTTTTTAATGGGAGTACCGTCCCCCCAGGCAGCCCCATAGGCCCGCATCGGAAATTTTCCATTCTGCTCAGACCTTTGAGTTACACGCGCGATGATTGATTTCAGCCGCATACGACCCACTGAGTGTTCGACATTGACCACCTGATCCCCCCAGCGCTCTCCACGAACGGTAACATAGTCACGGCCCATATAACGACCGACGTAACGCTGGGATCGCAGCTCGATCCGCGTCAGCCATTTAACATTGGCAATACCGTACCAACCAGGGACGATCAGCCTTAAGGGCGCGCCATGACGTTGGCTAAGCGGTTCTCCGTTGCGCTCGTAAGCCAAAAGGCAATTTTCACCAAGGGCATCATCTAGTGAGAGGCTGCGCCCGAACGGAACCTCCACCTCCAACTCACGCTTGGAACTTGGTCTAAGAGTTTCCACCTTCGTGTCTTCCCCGTAAAAAACGACCTCGATTGCTTTGGAATCAACTCGGACTTTTTTCAGGAGCGAATTCAAGGGAGTGCCGGTCCATTTGCTGTTATAGATCGCATTCATGAATCCCTTGCTCGAGCCATTTCCAGAGCATTCGAGAGTCATGTATTCATCCTTTCGTGGAAGCTTTTTGATCTCATCCATGGTCAAGGTGAGCGGACGCTTAACCAAGCCTTCAATTTCGAGTCGGAAATTTTCCAAGCCAACTTCTGGGATACCGTAGTGCTGCACGTTGAAAGCCTGATCGACAGGTGTCAGCCAGTCGTTCAACTGTTCCCAATCTAGACGGTTTTGCTGATTACGCGGCATATCCAGGAAGGATACCAACACTTCGTCATCTGCTTCCGGGGTAAAGGCCCAGGAAGGAAGTTTCAAAGGTACAGCACTCATTGCAGCGGCGGCCAGTCCGGTTTTCATAATCATTCGCCGATCAATTCTTTTAGCGTTCAGGTGAGTGTCGGAAGAGGAAGCATTCATAGGTAATAAGGCTACTTACAGTCGGAAGAATGTCCAACCATTAGGGATTGTGGGCTAAAGAATGAGGTTTTCACACATGCCGAAATACATTTTTATCCTAAATCATGAAAAATTTCAGAATTCTCATTTGCTCTGTTTTAATGGTCTTCAGCCTCGGAATTTTAAAAGCAGAAAGACCAAATATTCTTTTTGTTACCGTGGACGACATGAATTGTGACTCGGTTGGTGTATTTGGTTCAAAGCTGGAGGGGACTACCCCGAATATGGATGCCTTTGCAAAGCAGGGTCTGCGATTTAAATATGCTCACGTCCAGGTTGGGAATTGTATGCCTGGTCGCAACGTAATGTTCTCGGGCCTATTTTCACACAACAACAGGATGGAAGGATTCTATGAAATTTCGGATCCCGACTACCCCCACATCAGCGACCTGATGAAGGAAGGTGGTTATTTATCAATAATATTTGGGAAGGTTGCCCATTCGAGTCCCAATACACCTTGGAATTGGAGTTTGAATCTCGATGTCATAGACGGGGAAAAACTTCACATCAAAGATCCTAATTCCTACTACCGGGCAACCCGGCGCGGAATCGCTGAAAGCAAAAAAGCCGGGAAACGGTTTTTTCTGAATGTCAATATTTCGGATCCGCATAAACCGTTTTACGGCATGACCTCCAGACAGCAGCTGAAGGACGATCCCTACAAACCATCCAAAATGTTTACTCGAGAAGAAATGCCTGTCCCGGGTTTTCTGTTCGACGATCCTCAAGTCCGGTTTGAGCTGGCCTACTATTACATGTCAGTTCGCAGGGCAGACGATTGTTTCGGAGAAGTGCTCAGAGCCCTGGAAGAATCCGGACAATCTCAAAATACCCTAGTCATGTTTCTGTCTGACCACGGCATGCCACTTCCTTTTGCCAAAACTGCTCTCTGGCACCATAGCACGCACACACCCTGGATGGTTCGTTGGCCCGGTAATACTCAACCGAATAGCATAGATGACCAACACATGATATCTGCTGTCGACCTGATGCCGACGTTGCTCGAAGCAGCTGAGATCCAAACCGATACTAAATTTGATGGTCGTTCGTTTCTCCCTCTATTACACGGCAAAACCCAAAATAACAGAAGCTATATTATAAAAGAGTACAACGAAAACGTAGCCGGTGGCCGTCACCCGATGCGAGGTGTTCAGACGAAAGAATATCTATACCTTTTCAATCCTTGGTCTGACGGTACCAACAAATTTAAAACAGCCACCAAGGGTACGCTGACTTATGTACGGATGAACGAAATAGCGCAGACAGATCCGGTAATGGAAGAACGCTTACGGTTCTTTAATCACCGTGTAATTGAGGAACTTTACGATATCCGAACCGATCCGGACTGCTTAAACAACCTGGCAAATCACCCGGACTACAGAGACCAAATGGATTTTTCTCGAGCTACCCTCAAAAAGTGGATGGTAAAATCCAAGGATCATGCACTTGAAGCACTGGAAAACCTAAAGGATCCCGAAAGCATGTATGCTTACGTGGCACGTTACCAAAAAGAAGCCTACGCCCGCATTGAAGCACGTAAAGCCGCTCTTATAAATAGATTAAGGTAATACCTATCCGGTAAAACGTTCAGTCAGCCGAGTTTTTTAATTTCATTGATGACCGTGGCCGTATCTTCAGTGGCTTGAACTTTATCGTTTTTGTAAAAAACTCTGCCGTCCTTACCGATGATAAACGTCCATCGCATGGTGGTAATGCCGCGAGACAATGTATGCGTAATTCCATCGACTTCGCGTTCGATTGAATTACCCCCGCGTGTGGCCACACCAAATTGCTTGGCTATACTACCGTTCGGATCTGAAAGGAGGGTGAAGTTCAAGTCATTGACTTGCTTGAATAGTTGCAAATTGCTCACGGAGTCACCACTCACACCAACTACAACCGCATCGACTTCATTCATCGTCGCCGACTGATCGCGATAGGAACATGCTTGTTTTGTGCAACCACCTGTCATCGCTGCCGGATAAAAGTACACCACGACGTTCTTTTTCCCAAGGTGTTCCGATAGCTGCCAAAGTAAACCGTTATCGTCGTTAGCCGCAAAAGGCTCAACCTTGGACCCTACGTCCAAACCTGCAAACGCAGAAATAGCACTGATTAATAAGAAAACTGAAACTAGCTGAAGCGATTTTTTCATAACTAAGGTATTATGGTACTCATGAATTGGGTCAAACGGAATTCAATTTCAGGAATCCTCGACCTTCTTTAATTGAATTCTGGAGTCTATCCCCTTGCCCTGCTAAGTGGCTTCACTAACTTCATTAAATGCCCCGAGTTAAAATGCGACAAATCGCCCAAGAATCGGGCGTATCGATCACCGCCGTTTCCTTGGCCATGCGTGGCAGTAGTCGTGTGAGTCAACAAAAGACGGACGAACCCTCACTTCTAACTTCGAGCAAAACCAAAGCTTCCGAGATACACGTGAGATCGACTCTCTAATGTTGGCAACTCAGAGTTATTTCTAGGAAGACCGGGTCATTTTGACCCTCGGTGTTCGCAAGGATGATTTCTTGAACCTGTCTCCAAACCACTTCAACTACCCCGTTTCTGGTTGGCGAACGGAAAACGACTTCGATAATCCGCAGATTACTCAGCTAGGTGGTGAAGGAACTGAAAACTACGATGTGGTTTTTCGTGCCAACGATATCCTTCCACTCTCGGCCAAGAACGCCGGTTTGTCTGCCTTTGCAGAAAGGGATATCGGTCTGCCAGGAGAACCCGGCCAACCTGTGCCAGTACCGGCTTGGGAATCAGAAGACTTTTCCATTATGTTAGATCTCATGGATGGTCGACTATTCATAAAAGGTACGGTATATGAAACATCAGGTCAGAAGGAATCTTCCTTCATTTCCTTTAACAACTTCAGCGAAATCGGTGCGATCAACAACATCTACGACAACCTGGCGACCGGCGCTCCGGATGCTGATCCTCCCATTGCACCGTTTATAACCGAAGCCGTCTAAATGGGATAATAAGTCAGCAGAGACCTCGCACCATGCTCTTGACCCAACGAAGCGTCCGATGGCAGACTTTTCCTAGATGAAAGAAAAGCCGAATATCATCATAATTAATTGCGACGACCTCGGATACGGGGATTTAGGTTGCTATGGATCCGACAAAAACAACACCCCTCATCTCGACCGTTTGGCTTCAGAGGGGAAACGGTTCACTGATTTTTATGTCGCTTCACCGCTTTGCTCGCCCTCAAGGGGTGCACTGTTGACCGGTTGTTATCCACCAAGAATCAGTTTCGGTGAATTTAATGGGGAGGTGGTCCTCTTCCCGGGAGATTCGATCGGACTGAACCCCGATGAAACGACACTGGCTACGCAGCTGAAGAAAGCGAAGTATGCCACAAAAATTGTCGGAAAGTGGCATTGTGGCGACCAACCGGAATTCCTCCCAACCCGACACGGCTTTGATGAGTATTTCGGTATTCCCTACAGCAACGACATGGGATATCAGGCCAATAGGAAATACAATCCTCCTTTACCGCTGCTACGCGACGAAACCGTCATTCAGGAACAACCCGATCAAAGAGGAATTACCGAGCGCTATACCGACGAATCCCTGCAATTTATCAATGCGAATAAAGAAAAACCTTTTTTTCTCTATTTGGCGCATATGTATGTGCACGTTCCACTATTCGTTCCTAAGCAGTTTCTGGAAAGTTCCAACAACGGAGCCTATGGTGGTGCGGTAGAGTGCATCGACTGGAGTACAGGCATACTCATGGATCACCTGAAACAACTCGGACTTGAAGAAAATACCTTGATCGTATTTACCAGCGACAACGGTTCACGTGCGCGGGAGGAAGGCGGAAGCAATCAACCCTGCCGTGGCACCAAAGCAACCACCTGGGAGGGTGGACAACGGGTCGCCTGTATCATGCGTTGGCCGAAGCGTATTCAAGCAGGAAGTACATCGAGCGCAATAACCACGGCTATGGATATTTTCCCGACAATTTCTAACATGCTGGAAATCGACATGCCAAACGACAGAATTATAGATGGTATGGATATGCAGACGGTCATGTTCGAGGATGATTCAGAAGGCCCGCGTGACACTTTCCACTACTACCTCATGAATTCCTTGGAAGCCGTTCGAATCGGGGATTGGAAACTACACTTCAGAAAAGGAAACGAAGAGTTGAAGGCCCTTTACAATCTCATTGAAGACCCTGGGGAAGAGCAAAACCGCTATGATGAATTCCCAGACATCGTTGAGCGACTGAGCAAAAAAGCGGAAGAAATCAGGAAGGATATCGGCGACGAGGCGACTAGCGTGGCAGGAAAAAACGTACGCCCTCCCGGAAGAATCAAAAAAGGAAAACCACTCACAACATACCGAGAGGATCACCCTTACATGATTGCTATGTACGACTTGCCGGATATGCCCACACTATCCGGCTAGGGATTTAGGAGCGGAAAGCTATGGAGCCCTTCGAAGATTTTTGCCCGATCCCGGAAATGTTCTATTCCTTTGAAACGGGGGAACCTTTCCAGACGTGCAATCTATGTGGCAAAGATTTGATGGAAGATCGTGAAAACTACCTGATTGAGAAGGCGTTTAAAAAGGACGAAACCCTTTTTGAATATGCGATGTGTTGGGAGTGCCGCGAAAAAATGCGTGGAGAAATTTCCCAGCAGAGCATGAGACTGATTGACAACTATTTTGACGAACATGTGAGTCTCATTGATTGGAGAAAGAACTGCCTGGAAAGCCACGGGTACTCGGCAGAAGGATGGTTGTCACACTGCCTGGTAAAGGGGACGTCCATTGACGAAACCGAAGATTACCAGATATTCGGACACTTTGTTGACCATAACATTGATTTTTCCGGCTTTCCATACGCCCTGAGCGACGCAGCAATGGAGGACTTGGTGAACTTGCTCTCGGATAAAACCCTGGGATTTTTAAATGACACGTCGAACAAACTGTTCGGATTGGACCTTGGACGAAGGATCACCATTTTCTAGAATTTCTATTTCGACCGGGTCACCAAAAATTACCGGGTAAAAGGCCTGCGAATTCCAAAATAGACCATGTTTTCCGGCTGGCCTTGCTAAAATGTAAATTCATAATGCCCCACCGATGAACACCATATCCTTCATCACCGCCAATTTTGTGGCTCGTGAAGCGGGCTTTGCGCTAACCGAAGGCTGGCACCAGGGAAACAATGCGACCAATGATTACTTCCGGCCTATCGATACTTTTCCTAAACGGTTCGAAGCCTTGTTGAAGGAAATTAAGCAATTAGGATTTCAGGCCATAGACCTGTGGATAGCACACTTGCATTGGGCCTGGGCAACTAGGGAACATACCAAAATTGCCAATTCACTCATCGCCAAACACCGCCTACAGATTGCCAGTCTGGCTGGAAACTTTGGAGCAACGAGGATGGAGTTCGAAGCAGCCTGCAAATTAGCCAACACCATGGAACTCCGGCTCCTGGTGGGAGGTGCCTCTTATTTTTACTACAATCGGCAGGCGGCAATCGAAATTCTAAGGAAACACCGGCTGGAATTAGCCATTGTCAATCACCAGGAAACATCCGCAGAAAAGCTCCTAGAAAAGGTTGGTACCGACAATCATGACGTGATTGGTGTCGCCATTGACACGGGTTGGTACGCCACTCTGGGAAATGAACTGTTTTTGGCGATTGAGAAACTTGCCCCGAACCTGAAGATGGTCCAACTCAAAAACCTTGTGAATGAAAACAGCAAGGAAACGGCCGCCTACGATGACGGCGTTGTCCCTCTGCAATCTTGTGTAGAAAAGCTGATTGAAATCCGTTATAACGGGCCGGTCGCAATTGAGCATCATCCTTTTGACCGCAACCCCACTGGAGAATGCCAAATGAGCCTGGAGATGCTAACGCGTTGGTTGTCAACGTAGAATGCGAGAGCCTGATCGAATTCGTAATAAATTGAATCGATGAAAACTCCAGACTTTAGAAACTGTTCACCGTTAATGAGATTCCCCATCTTTTTAATACCGGCAATCACTGTCATTTGGCTACTGACAGGTTGTGCAAAACAAACAGATCCTGATGCGCTTCTGGAATCCGATCTGGCAGCCTACGACTTTCATATGGTGCAGGGAGATGGTCCCAAGGTAGGTAAGCCGTTGGTCATCGAATTTTGGGCAACCTGGTGTGGCCCGTGTCACCGTTTGTTTCCACACCTGAACAACATGTTCGAGGAATTGAAAGATATCGACATCCAATTTGTCGCTGTCACAAACGAACATTTCGAACTCACCCGAGAGTTTGTTCGCGCGAGGCAACTAAAATATCCCGTCGCAGTGGACATTCGAGACCTCTACGGCCGAGCTCTCAAGGTTAGCTACATTCCTTATGCCGTGATTATCAATGAAGATGGGCAGGTTATTTGGAGTGGCCACTCAGGAAAACTATCAAAAACGCGGATAGAAAAGGTCCTGGAAGCGGATAAGGCACAATCCCAAGTTTAAAGTTAGGCAAAAAGGGATTAAAAAGTCATTGCCCAAACGAAAAAATACACTTCTTTGTAAGGATCAACATGGAGACGATCCAGCCACCAACCTCCGAACAGATCGCGGAAGCGATCACCGGATTGGCCGTTGAGTTGGCGAATAGTTTTACCCGAGATGCGGATCTGGCAGTCGTTGGAATAGCTCGAGGAGGCATTGAATTGGGAAAGCGCTTGTGCCAGTTGATATCCGAAAAGCTAAAACAGGAGATCCCATGCGGAGTAGTTGATATTTCCTTTCACCGGGATGACATCTCATCGAATCCGGTACCAAACATACAATCCATTGCCAATCTCCCATTTGATGTGAAAGGCAAAAGTATTGTTCTGGTCGACGATGTAATTTTTTCCGGCAGAACTATACGAGCAGCCCTCAACGAAATTTTTGATCAAGGCAGGCCTGACTCGGTAAAACTCGCCGTCCTCGTCGACCGTGGAGGAAGATCCCTGCCCATTCAGCCGGATTTTGTAGGCTTAACTTTAGAAACGGATAAAGAGCAACGCATCGAAACAACAATCAGCAACCAATCTGATACCCCCGATAGCATTTTGATCACCACCAGACCAAGCCTATGGAATGGACTCGAAAAGATCTGATAGGAATCGAATCACTTAGCAGAGATGAACTGGAAACCATTTTTCAGGTAGCATCCGGCTTCAAAAGGATTTTAGACAGGTCAGTAAAAAAGGTTCCCGCTTTACGGGGAAGGACCATCGTAAACCTATTCCTGGAGCCCAGCACGCGCACCCGATTGGCCTTTGAAATGGCAGCCACCCGACTGAGTGCCGACGTTATATCCATGAATGCGGACGCCAGCAGTTTCGTGAAGGGTGAAACGCTAAAAGACACAGCCCGCAATATTAGAGCGCTCAATGCAGACATTATTGTTTTGAGGCACTCCGCACCTGGTGCCGCGTTCTATTTGAGTAAGATTATCGATATTCCGGTTATTAATGCGGGCGACGGTTCCCACGAACATCCGACTCAGGCATTGCTCGATGGATTTACGTTGCTCGAACACCTTAAATCTCTCGACGGTAAAAAAATCACCATACTCGGAGATATTCTTTTTAGCCGTGTAGCCCGATCGAATATTTTCTCACTTACAAAAATGGGAGCGGAGGTCACGGTTGCCGGGCCAACCACCTTGGTTCCAAGCAGCTTTGCTTCCATGGGCGTCAATGTCATACATGACTTGAAAACCGCTCTCACGGATGCAGATGCCGTCATGCTTTTGCGAATACAACATGAGAGACAATCCTCTACCCACTTTCCATCCCTAAGCGAATACACCAGTGTATTCGGGTTAGACAAACGCCGCGCAGAGTGGCTTAAGCCCGACGCCATTATCATGCATCCCGGCCCCATCAACCGTGGTGTGGAAATCGATTCGGACCTGGCGGATTCCGAACGCTCGGTGATCCTTGAACAAGTAACCAATGGAATCGCAACCCGCATGGCAGTGCTCTACCTCTGCACAGGCGGATCGATCAGCGCACTTGAAACTTCCAAGGAATGAGTACTATACGTGTAATTAAGAACGGCCGGGTCGTTGATCCCAAAAATTCACGGGATGAAATGGCCGATGTGTACCTCAAAAACGGAAAAATTGCTAAATCACTCTCCATAGGTGAACTGGCAAAGGCGGAGATTATCGATGCCAAAGGCCAAGTAGTTTGCCCCGGGTTCATAGACGTGCATGTACACTTGCGAGAACCAGGCCAAACTCACAAAGAAACCATAGAATCCGGCTCATGGGCTGCGGCAGCAGGCGGATTCACATCGATTGTTTGTATGCCCAACACAAGCCCGGCTGCAGACACCGCCGGAACCATTCAGTACATCATGGATACCGTTCAAAGGGCTGCCATAGTTCATGTTTACCCGACCGGGTGTATTACAAAAGGCAGGACAGGAGAAAACTTGACGTCGATGGGAAGTCTAAAACGAGCGGGAGTCGTGGCCATCACCGACGATGGTGATTGCGTACAAAACAACGAAATCATGCGCCGCGCCATGGAATACGCCAATATGTTCGATCTGCCAATAATGGACCATTGCCAGGACACGTCCCTTACGGAAGATGCGGTCATGAACGAGGGTGAATGGTCAATTCGCCTGGGTTTGAAAGGTTGGCCGGCAGCGGCCGAGGATATCATCGTGGCCCGCAATGTGTTGCTGTCCGAAATGACCGGTGCACATGTCCACATGCAACACGTTAGCTCTGCCGGATCCGTTGATATCCTACGCTGGGCAAAGCAACGAAAAGTCAATGTAACGGCAGAGGCTACCCCACATCACCTTGCGCTGACTGACAGTTGTATCAAGGATTACAATACCAATTTCAAAATGAATCCACCCCTCCGGACTGAACAGGACCGGAAGACGTTAATCGAAGGGCTCAAAGACGGAACCATCGATATCCTGGCTACCGATCATGCACCTCACACCAATTACGAAAAAGACCGGGAGTTTGATTACGCGCCCTTCGGCATCATAGGCTTGGAGACCTGTTTTGCAGTCTCCCATGAAATTCTTTGCCAGGAGGCAGGGATTGCTTTGAATGACGTCATCTCATGGATCACTTACAAACCAGCAGAACTGGTGAACATACCTGGAGGGACTCTATCGCCCGGTGAGGTCGCGGATATCACAATACTGGAACCGGAATCAACGTGGCAAGTCACCGAAGAAACCATCTTCAGCAAGTCACTCAACTCTCCCTGGCTGGGAAAAAAACTGACCGGTCAAATCAAGCAAACCATCGTCAGCGGAAAAACTGTTTTCAAAGACGGTAAAATTCTTAATTGAAAAACAAAAGCCAATTTGGTGTGTGTATTGGCCACAATTTACCACTGAAAATTTTCACAACCGAACAAATTAAAACATCTTTTTGTGAACTAAAATTCCGTTTGCGTAAAAATTGCACGGAGGATCAACACTCAAGTCATAGATGGTAATATTGGCTTTAGAAAATCTTCTTTTTGTTAGGACGGCCTCGTCATCGAAAACCTTAAGAGAAGAATGCCCAAATATGAGAGCAGCTGCTACCCATTCTCCGTTTTCCATAGTGGATGAGAGCTGGTAAGAGCTAACCGATTATTCAAAAAACGATGCTGTCCGTAAGGTTCGAATGGATATTGTGAACCAAGAAATAAATATCCTCACCAGTCTCAAAGTTGTGATCTAAAACGTAATCCCCTTCGATGATGTCTTCGATGTACTTATCGCCATCTTTGGTTTTGAGCGTGGCCCCTGCTGCAATACAATTACCATCGGCAAACAGTAAATCGTTGTCGAGCAATTCAAATGTGGCTGAATGTATATCTCTAATATCGACTCTAATTCTTTCGTTTCCTTCTGGTCCACGAGCCAGCAATATTCTGCGATTGAACGGTTTTGTTCCCAATGCTATTTCATATAAGTCTCTTAAAGTGGATCCGCGCTCTATGTGAAAAGGCCAACAAGCCTAAAACTACCCAGAGCTGAAACGGTAATCGTGTTGTCTCTGTGGATCCCTTTATCAGGCAAATTTTCCATGCCTGGCTTAAGATGACCATCGACCTCAAAATTTCTGAACAGCCTCTGAAAATTTTCAGCATTAGTTAATTCTACAATAGACAAGCCGCCACTAATCCTTATCCAATTTTCACCAACCTCGAAAAATAGCCATCTGCGACTTTCAAAACTGATAAAATTCAATGTTCAGATTGGATTCGCTATGCTTACCAATATTCTTAACGAAGGATGAGACTTCTTCCTTGGTTATATTAAAAAACTGCGAATTAAAGAGGAATCAAAAACGAAGCCATAATAGGTCATTTAACATAATTTCTGGATACGAATTTCGACGGTGGAATCGAATTTAAAATCGGGGCGCTTCCACTCCCTAAGAGAACTTGAAGGATATAGATTGAGGAATATAGGTGCAAGTTACTCTTAATAAGACCAAGGCTACTAAAGTGTAGCCAATTAATTTCATTGAGTACCTTGTTCTTCCTTTTGGATTCCGGAAACTTTTAAAAGAAATCGTTCCAATAGTTCAGGAATACCTTCGTTGCTCAAACATGAAATTGGCGAAACTCGAACTGGGTGTGCTTTCTTAAATGCATCTAAATTTCCAGAAGCGGCTTCTTCATCCATTTTGTTAGCAACCACCAACCTCGGTTTATCCAAAAACCCTGGATCGTAATTTTCTAGTTCAGTCAAAAGAGCCGTGTAATCATCCGCTGGATCTCGCCCATCCGTTCCAGCCATATCGATGATGATGCAAAGCAATTTACACCGCTCGATATGCCGCAGAAAACGGTGGCCCAATCCCCGATTTTCGCTTGCTCCCTGAATCAATCCAGGGATGTCAGCAAGCAGGAGACATTTGTAATCATCAGAATAATCGATGACTCCGATATTGGGATTGAGTGTGGTAAACGGGTAGTCGGCAACCACAGGATGAGCGCGGGTAATCTCGTTTGTCAGGGAAGATTTCCCGGCATTCGGAAAACCAACCAGACCGATATCCGCGATTATTTTTAAAACCAGCTCAAATTCTCCCGACTCGCCTTCGGTTCCGGGATTTGACCGTTTAGGAGTCTGGTTGACAGAGCTCTTAAAGTGAGTGTTTCCCCATCCACCCGAACCTCCCTTACAAATAATAAACTCCTCCTCATGCTCGAGTAATTCTTTGATTCGTTTGCCGGTAGATTTGTCGATTACCACAGTACCCATCGGGACTTTCAGCACCCTGCTCTGCCCAGTCTTACCGTTTTGATCAGAACCGCGACCCGGTTCCCCGTTTTTCGCTTTGTAAGTATGTGCATAGCGGTAGGCACTGAGGTCGCCGACGTTTTCATCGGAACACAAAATTACATGGCCTCCATTTCCGCCGTCGCCGCCATTGGGGCCTCCGTGGGGAATGAATTTTTCACGCCGGAAACTGACGCAGCCATCACCGCCTTTGCCAGCAATAAGGGTAACATCGACCTCATCCACAAACATGGCAGCTAAATGGAGCGGATATTGGATCATCAGTCAAGCGGCCCTCCTGCTTTTGTCACCTAAGTTCCTTTACGTAAATTTCCAAAAATAAAGACTTAACACAATTCTGTTAGGATACAAATAATGTGCAGTCTAAAATTCATCCAGGAACACCTGTTCGCCCTCATTATGAAGGTGAATCGTGATCAGACTCTTAGAAGAAGTTACTCCCCCTAAAGTAAATCCAGCAGATTGTTTCCCAATCTTCAGCGTAGCTCCATTTCTTAGCTTTCCTGAGGAATAAGCATCCGTAAGGCGATTGTAGGAGCCATCGGCATTAAGATTAAAATCCCCTTCAAAATGAAATGTACACCCATCAAAAACAGCGTTTTTAAATCCCATTCTTAAACGCCGCCAAATAGCATCATTTGTATCTCCCTGGTCCGCATCGAACCAGTAGGCTTCACCTTGGAGACGGCCTGTAAAGGCGATCTTTTGAACTACCGGATTCTCATCATCTTCATGAAATACGGCATACTTCCAAATATGGTCGCAAGTAACCTGGGAATTCAGCCCTGCGCTAATGAACCCAAGGCACAACATGATCGAAAGAATCGTACGAGAGCGCGTGCAGCGGGAAGCTAAAGAACCGAGATAGTCAATATCGATTTCAAGCCGGAGGCCTCTTAAACATAAATTTAATACCAAATGGAAAGTTCCTCACCCAATTCTTTGATTGTTATTGTATTCGTTACAAAAGTGGCTTCATTTCTTGAATCTAAAATCCAAACTAGGCGGCTCTAAAATTGAAAACCAAATTCCTACCATCCATCCGCAAACTACTTCGAAGGCGACACGGCCTTTAGTGCTCCGCATTAGCCTGAAAAGGTGATGATTTAAGAAGCCGAAAATGTATTAATAATTTATCAGCTTTCATTACCAATGACTATCGAACAACCTCTTTACGAAAAAACTCTCCAGAGAGATGTCGATTTTATCCGTGGCAAGGTCACAGAAATGTATGAATTGGACCACCGTGCCCTGAGCGAAGCCATTGATTCTTTTAAGGCCTGTAATCGACAGCAGGCCTATTCAATCATCCTTAGAGATGAGCGCATCGACGAATTGGAAAAAGAAATCGACCGCCTGTGTTTGGAATTTTTGGTTCGACAACAACCTGTGGCTCTGCACCTCCGCTTTGCATACGTCACCATAAAAATAAATCAGGAATTGGAGCGAATCGGTGACTACGCAGAGAGCGTCGCCCGACAGGTTCTAAAGATTAGTACTGTAACAAGGCAACCGCCGCTGGATTTATTCGAGGCAATAGCCAATCTCTCCATCTCTATGCTGGAATCGGCCGTTAAGTCATATTTAGAGGAAGACGCGGATCTGGCACGGCAAACGATGGAAATCGAGGAAGAAACAAACAATCTCCGCGACCAGATCAATACCGAGATGTACGAGCTTCATAAGGAAAAAAAAATACCCTTCAAATCCCTGACCCCACTCCTTACAATCGGTCGACGGTTTGAACGGGTAGCTGATCAAGCGAAAAACCTGTGTGAAGAAGTACTTTATATGTGCACCGGCGAATACGCCAAACACCAGGGTAAGGAAGTCTGGAGAATCCTTTTTGTAGACGACCACAATTCCTGCCGCACTCAAATGGCTGAAGGTATTGGAAATGCCATCGGCTTACCCAAACTACTTTTCAGAAGCGCCGGTCTAGAGCCAAAAGAAATGGTGGATTCCACCATTCGGTATATGGAATCTAAGAATATTGACATATCACGGCAATCTTCCCTCTCGACCGATCACATTCCAAACCTGGATCATTTTCACATAATCATCGCTCTTTCCAAACGCGCCAGAAAACTATTTCCCAAGCCCCCAGGCAAAACGATCTGTCTGGATTGGCACATCGACGATCCATCCGCAAAGGAAGGCACAGACGACCAAATCCAATCCGCGTATGAAGAAACCTACAATCTTATCCATACAAACATTCAAGATCTCGGTGAGGCTATTCTTGGAACCCAAATTGACTAAATAGTACTACCATCATCATCATATGAAAATAAACTTCGTAAAATTTTGTATCTGCTTCCCAATCCTGATGGGGATGAGTTTCCTCCTGATTAGCTGCAAACCTGCAGAACAATCAGGCAGCGGAAAATCTACCATCCAAAACAAAGGCTCCGATACCATGGTCAACGTGGCCCAATCCTGGGCAGAAGAGTATCAGAATGTCGGTTTGGGTGTGAGCATTGAAGTTTCAGGGGGAGGCTCAGGAACAGGTATTGCTGCTTTAATCGCCGGCACCGTCGACATCGCCAATGCCAGTCGCGACATGAAAGATTCGGAAAAAGCACTGGCTACCAAGAATACCGGTAAGGCCCCGGTTGAATTTACGGTGGGTTATGATGCATTGGCCGTCTTTGTCTCCAAAGACAACCCCCTCGAAGAAATCACCTTCGAACAACTTACAGAAATTTACGCTGAAGGTGGAAACATTACCAATTGGTCGCAACTGGGCGTCGAAGTCCCTGGTTGCAGTAGCGACGAGATTATTCTGGTCAGTCGCCAATCTAGCTCTGGCACCTATGCTTTTTTCCGCGAACACGTACTTGGTAAGAAAGATTTCAAGCTAGGCTCTCGGGACATGAATGGTTCAAAAGAAGTGGTTGAATTAGTTACCGGAACTCCATGCTCAATCGGCTACAGCGGAATGGGCTACGCCACACCGGATGTAAAGATGCTCAAAGTGGCTGCCAAAAAAGGAGATACTGCTTACGGGCCAACCTTGGAAAACGCATTGAACAAAACTTATCCAATCGCCCGGGCTCTCTACTCCTACACACTTGGACAGCCGGAAGGAACGGTGAAAGACTATCTGGATTGGATTATGGGCGATGCGGGCCAAAAAATTGTAAAGGAAGCAGGATACGTTCCTCTTCAGTAACGCCCGTATTTGATATTCACCGAACCACCAAATCACGTTCAAGAGACTAAATAGTCCCTGATTTATGCCACCAAACTCTGTCCGATTTAAGGCTGAGCGGCCTCCTCCCCGACGCTCAACGATCGCAGTAGTCGGAGAAAGCATTCTCGAAACCTTGATCCGATTAGCCGGGATGAGCGCCATTATTTTTGTACTGGCCATATTTTATTTCATCTTCAAGGAGGCATTTCCGATCTTTGGCAGCGAAGAATTCAGCCTCGGTGAGTTCTTATTCAGTACGCAATGGTATCCCACTTCGGAAACCAATGTACGCTATGGAATTGCGGCTTTAATCGTAGGAACCATGTGCGTCAGCGGACTGGCGGTAGTCGTTGCAGTTCCTTTCAGTTTGGGTTCGGCAATTTACATATCCGAGTTTTGTGGACCCATGGCCAAAGAGGCACTGAAAATTATTATAGAATTACTTGCCGCCATACCCAGTGTCGTTTGGGGATTCATAGGACTGACGGTAACTAGCGCCTTGGTGATGAAATACACGGGCGCTCAAGTCGGCATCAATGTCCTCAATGGCGGAGTGATACTGGCACTGATGTGCGTACCGATCATCACCTCTATTGCGGAAGACGCGTTAAAGGCTGTTCCCGATTCGTACCGAGAAGCGGCCATGGCTCTCGGTGCCACTCGCTGGCAAATCGTTTATAAAATCCTGCTACCAGCGGCCAAAAATGGTCTACTTGCGGCCGTGCTCCTAGGTGTGGGCCGGGCGGTCGGCGAAACAATGGCGGTCCTTATGGCCACTGGTCATGCAGTGCAAATTCCCCAAGGCCTTCCTTTTGGCTGGATCTTGGACTCAGTGCGAACCTTGACAGCCAATATCGCCTCCGAATTGGGCGAAGCTCCGACTCAATCCGACCATTACCGAGTTCTTTTCCTCACCGGAGTTTTACTTTTCATCATCACCTTCATGGTCAACTTGACCGCTGACTTGGTCGTCCGAGGTATCCGGAGAAAACAATAATCACCGATCAATGGAAGCAACAACACCAGCGGAATCATACACAGTAGCCTCCCAAAGGTTTGTGGAAACCAACTTGGTACGAAAGAAGTTGAAGGCCGAGCAAACCGCCAAGTGGTTTTGTTTAGGAATGGTGATATTGATGATCCTGCCGTTGGTATCGCTGGTCACCTATGTGTTCATTCACGCGACTCCTTCACTAAATTTGGAATTTTTCCTGGAAGTGCCGAAAAAAGGCATGACGCAGGGTGGTATATGGCCGGCATTGGTTGGAACAGTATATCTGGTGCTCGTTGCGCTCGCCATTTCTGCCCCGGTCGGAGTAATGGCAGCTATATACTTGAACGAATATGCCAAAGATAACTGGTTTCACCGAGCCATCAATTTGGCGGTGATCAACCTGGCAGGTGTTCCCAGCATCGTACACGCTCTGTTCGGTTTGGGAGCCTTCGTTTACGCGGCTAAATTCGGCTACTCAATTATTTCGGCATCTTTGACCCTTGCAATTATGACCATGCCAGTGGTTATTACCAGCACACGTGAAGCGCTCAATGCTGTGCCAATTGCGTTCAGAGAAGCTTGCTGGAATACAGGTGCAACCAAGTGGCAGACCATCCGCCGAATTGTCATGCCCAATTCCATCAGCGGAATTCTCACCGGCGTTATCCTCGAAGTAAGCCGGACCGCCGGTGAAACAGCGCCCATCATGTTCACGGGGGCTGTTTTCTATAAAGCGGTCGAAAAGGGTGATCTGTTTCCCTATTTTCTGGATGAACAATGCATGGCCTTGTCAATGCACCTGTTCGCGATTTCCACTCAGGTCCCCAACGTCGCGGAATCGATGAAATTTGCCACAGCAATCACTTTACTTGGGCTGGTACTGGCTATTAACGCCACTTCAATCACTTTGCGGATGTGGCTGCGTTCCCGGAAAAAATGGTAATTCGATGAGTGGCTATAAGAAAGTTGAAGTTACTGATCTTAGACTCTCCTATGAGAATCAGGAAGTGATTCACGGAATTTCCTTTGATATCGAACAAAATGAAATTTTTTCAATCATCGGCCCGGCTCAGTCAGGGAAAACCTCTTTGCTTCGCTGCATCAATCGGACGATTGAACTGAGCCCAGGAGCCACCGTTTCGGGCAGTATTAAGGTGGATGGCGAGGAGGTACGGGATATTCACAACGTGTATGAACTGCGCCGCAGGATTGGCATGGTCGCACCTTTGCCTGTCGGCCTGCCTTTGTCTATTTATGATAACGTGGCGTTCGCACCTCGCTGCTCCGGACTGAGTTCTAAAAGTGAACTTGATTCGCTCGTTGAAAGATGTCTCCGCCAATCTGCACTGTGGGACGAAGTCAAGGATCGCCTGGACACACTCGGTACCAAACTTTCCGGAGGACAACAACAGCGGCTGACTATTGCTCGGGCCCTTTCACATCAACCGGAGATTCTTTGTCTTGATGAATTTTCTATCGCCATTGATCCGGTAACAACGATGCGAATTGAGGATGCCCTAAAGGAACTACGGCAAGAAATGACCATTATTCTGGTGACTAATCTGGTGCAACAAGCCCGCCGACTTGCGAATCGAACCATGTTTTTCTGGGAAGGCAAAGTAGTCGAACTGGATACAAATGAAGTCATCTTCTCCGACAGTCCGAACGACCCTCGGACTTACGATTACATCAACGGTATTTTCGGATGAGTGACCAGCCACAACAGTTCGGCATCGAAACCGAAGACCTTTGCCTCTGGTATGAGAAATTTCAGGCCCTCATCGACGTGTCTGTCAAAGTAAAGGACGGCTTGATCACCTCATTGATCGGACCTTCAGGATGCGGTAAAACTACACTACTTCGATGCTTTAATCGTATCAATGAGCGCTATGGATACGTTACCAGCACAGGTATTATCAAACTACTCGGTAAAAACATCTACGACGATGACGTGTCACTGATCGAGTTGCGAAAGGCCGTTGGAATGGTATTTCAAAGACCCAATCCGTTGCCGATATCCGTATATGAAAACATCGTATTCGGTTTAAAAATCCACACATCACGCAAAGACCTCAATCGAGTTAAACTCGACGAAGCTGTTGAACAGGCTTTGACGGAAGTTGGGATGTGGAACGATCTCAAAGATCATCTCAACCGGCGAGCCATCGATCTCCAACTTGAGCAACAACAGAAACTCTGCATTGCCCGTCTACTGCCTTTAAAGCCTCGAATCATCCTGATGGATGAACCATGCTCAGCGCTTGATGTTGGAGGTACCAGCGCCATCGAAGAACTCATGTACTCCCTAAAAGATCGCTATACCATTCTTATTGTCACTCATAACATGGCCCAGGCACGTCGAGCCAGTGATGAATGTATATTTATGTTGCTGGGCGAACTCATTGAACACTCAAGGACCGAGGAGCTTTTCCTCAACCCCAAGGATTCTCGTACAGCCGATTATATCGAAGGACGTTACGGTTAGTAATGGCGGTTAAGATAACGTCCTAGAAAGTGGCGCTTCGAGCGGCAGTAGCCAAACCATACCGATCCAATCCAGAAAGATTGTAAAAGGGCGTCCACACTCTGCCGAACGCCTATATAACAATCCTTATCCCTCGTCTCAGGTATGTCGGAACATCCAGATCAAATCCTTCATGCTCATTGCGGCCCGTTTCTTCGAAAAATCCGCGTTGCTCGTCCATTCCCTCGAATCCCAATTCCTCCTGAATAGTCGGAAGAAATTCCAATTGCCCATTTTGCCGTGCTTCACCCGCCGGTATCTGCTCGCGCAAGGATTTGGAGGCGACCACAGGTGTTTTCTTAACCGGTGTATGATGGGGTCGTGAAGCAGAAATCGAATGCTTTGGACGGAAGGAGCGCAAGTTTCCGGCGGCTGTCGTCCCCAACACGCATATCTCAACGGTCTGGGTTTTCCCTTCATCAATGACCGCCCCGAGAACTGTGTTTTCTTTGCTTCCAAATTTTTCGGTCACAAAATTCATGATCTCCTGAACATGGGACATGGAAAGATCGGTTCCCCCAACGATATTTACCAGGAGGTTGTCGGCTACCTTGGAAAAGTCGGGGACATGCAGTAATGGGCATAATACCAAATCGTCCAACGCATCCTGAATAAAATTAGCTCCCTGCCCTTTTCCTAATCCGAAAAGGGTTTTTCCTCCGCAAATGCTGAAAACTTCCCGTAGGGTGGAAAAGTTAACGTTTATCAACCCGGAGTTTAATAGGATGGCCCAGATGGATTTCACACCCCTAGTAATCCATTCATCGGCCTTGGAAAATGCGTTCAATACGGAATCCTGCGCGGCTTCCTCCTGCAATAGCATGTCATTCGGCAAGGGGATTACCGCATCCGAAACAGCCCGCAGTTCTTTGAGAGCCATGTCAGCCATTTTGAAACGCCGCTCCCCCTCAAAAGTGAACGGCATGTTGATAAAGGCGATCACCAAGGAACCGTTCTTTTTGGCAATATCGGCAATGATCGGGGAAATGCCTGCACCACTGCCACCGCCCACGCTCGCCACAAGGAAAATCAGTTCGTAGCCCTCAACGAGCCTCCCAATAATCTCTCTATCCGAGTCGGCAGCCTTGCGACCCAATTCCGGGTCCCCTCCTGTGCCAAGCCCGCGGGTAATGTTTCGGCCTATCAAATGAGTTTCGCCAACCGGCGAATCCGACAGAGTTTTCAGGTCCGTATTGACACAGGCAAGGTTGAGGCCCTCCAACTGCTCCATATCCATTCGAATTCGGTCCACAGCGTTATTTCCGGCGCCCCCGACTCCAATAATCTTGATGCGTACTGTGCTTTCTAAAAGTTGTTTAGAATCCATGCTCAAAATCCAAGTAATTGCTTCATTCCGCGTATAAGTTTGGTCTGTTTCCGCTGCTCCGTAAATTGACTCTCGTCCTTGTAGCTGAAACCGAAATAGAGAAGTCCCAAAGCGGTACTGAAATCCGGGCTCGCAAGATCGGAAGCTACCCAGGATGGATTTTCACCCTTGATGACCGGCAGGCCGAACACCTTTTCTCCCAGGTCTTCGATTCCGTTCAGTTTGGAGGCACCACCAGTCAGGACAACGGAGGCTAATTCCCGATTAGAAAATAGTGGAGCGATGTGTTTATCGCCCCGAATCAGCTTAAAAAGCTCATCCATTCGCGCATTGATTATCTGACATACTGCAGATCGCGAAATCGACCGATCCCCAATGGTGAGGTCGCCGATAAGCATGACCTTATCGTTTTTGGACTTCGGCTCCAAAGTGGCCTTGCCGTTCTTAACTTTTAGCATTTCAGCCAACTTGGCATTGGTCCGAAGGCCGATACTCAAATCGTTAGTGATATGGTCTCCTCCGACCGCAACCACCCCTGAGTAAACGACATAGCCATTCTTAAATAACACAAAATCGGTAGAGCCACTCCCAATATCAAGTACCAGCACGCCGGCTTTGCGCTCCTCGTCGGTCGTAACCATTTTCCCAGAGGCAAGGCTGGAGACAATCAGGTCCTCAACCTGCAGTCCGAAGCCATTAATGATATGGATCGAATCACTCATTTTTTGCACGGATCCATGGATGTTCCAGTAACCCACCCTCAGCTTATGGCCCTCCATGTGTTCAGGATCGTCAATGGGCATTCCATCCAGGATGAAGCCGTTTCGGATATGATGAATGATCGCCCTGTACTCCGGTAACTGTTTGCTCTTAGCCTCGGAAAGCAACCGACGGACATCAGATCGATGCACAATATTGTCAGAGGACTTTACGGTAACCTCGGCGTCATTAAAAAACGTTTCCAGATGACAGCCCGATTGCGCCAAATAAACGGCATCTGCACGGACGCCGGCACTTTCCTCAGCCGCCATAATCGCGGCGTGGGTACAATCGCTGGCAGCGTTGAAATCGATAATCTCGCCCTTCTTGACACCCCGGCTCGAGGATACGCCCATACCGACGATGTTCAGCGTTTTTTCGTTAACAATTTCGCCTATGAGAACCACGACTTTGCTGGTTCCAATCTCTACAGCTCCGATAATTTTGGAGGTCACCATAGCGATAAGTAGGAAGGATTATTGGTAAGGTTTAGGATAAGAATTGTTGGCAAAAACTACAGTCGGTTGGTCAATTAGAGAAAGGTTTACCCGAGACATTGAAGATACAGAAGAACCTCCTTGACTGTCGATGATGTATTGGAGTTTTTCCAGCTGCTTTCTGAATTCCTTAGGACTGAACAAAATCTCCTTAACGCTCTTGGATCGAACGCGAATATACCCCTCGGTGAAGCTATCCGCCATGATCAACTGATCGGCAAAAACGATGATCCAATTCTCAGCTAGCTTTGGAAATTCCCTACGGGCAATATGAAATAGTTCAGCCAACCGAGACACTCCGGCAATCGGCAGGTAACCTTTTTCGGTATCGTACAGTTTCACACCCGCCAAAAAAGGCAAATCGTTGATCATATGGTCAGGGAATCTTATGTTCCTGAATACGAATCCCGCGTCATCTACCAGGAGTATTTGGGATTCAGCATTAGAACCTTTTACCTTGATCCGAAAAACGGGAAAACGCTCATGCACACCCACCCAAAGCGTATTCGGAAAACGACGTTCGATGGATGCTTCCTTGATTTGCGGAAAACGTTCCAGCTCGGCCTTCAAAGCACGCATGTCAATTTGCATCAGGCCCAAATTTTGTTCCAGCCCCATCCTTGATTCAATCCAGGGAGAGGGAAGAGCTCCATCGGTTTCAATCTCGATATTAGTAAAAGAGGCTGCGGTTGCATGAATAGCCGGGGCCTTGCGAGTATTCACATAATAGTAGCCAAGTAGGGATAATCCCAATACCACAGATCCCGTACTAAGGCTGATGATAATAAATCGAACCATGCGGCGCAAACGCATGATTTTTGATTCTCTGGTGATAGGTTTTTTGCCCGCCCTTTGAGGAATTTTTTTCCAACTGGATCTATGAGAATGAGATGATTTATTTCTGGGCATTAGTTGGTAGGAATCAGGCAGAAACTAAGTTTGAGAGATAGGATGGGTTCTATGAGACTCTTCCGGAAGTGGGTCCAAAAAGTTCTCCCAGCTATCACCATATAAAATCACCTCAGGCTCAAGCTTATATCCTGTTTTCTGATACACTTTTTTCCTCAACTTATTAATCAGGGAAATGACCTCTGCGGCGGTGGCAAATCCATTATTTACCAAAAAATTGGCGTGAACATCCGACACTTCTGCCCCGCCAACTGTCATTCCCTTTAGGTCACAACGATCAATTAGCAATCCCGCCGCCGAACCTTCCGGATTTTTGAAGGTACAACCTGCACTCGGCAATCTAGGTTGCGACTCCTTGCGAGAGCTTTGATAGGTATCCATGTTATGCTGTATCGTAGTAATGCTTGAAGCGTCACCTACTTTGAACATAACGGCCAAGGCGATAGATTCGTGCATTTCCCTGCAATGCCTGTATCCAAAATGCAACTCCTCGGCAGCAAGGGTAAACACATCACCTAGATAGTTCATTAAGACCACTTCAGAAATGACCTCGGAAATCCATCCGCCCATAGCCCCGGCATTCATCCGCAAGGCTCCGCCTACGCAACCAGGAATCCCTTCAAGGAACTCATATCCCGTCATCTCGTTTCGCCTCATGAAACCACATAATTCCTTCAACCTCACACCGGCACCGGCTCGTACTCGACCATCCACCAACTTTTCAATTTTACGGAAAGAAGATTTTGAAAGACGTATCACCAAACCCTGCACCCCTGAATCGGGTACAATGAGATTGGATCCTCTTCCGAGAAAATAAATTGGGAGGGAAGCTTTGCTCGCCTCAAGAAGGAGAGTCTGCAAATCGGATTCACTGTTGGGCTCTGCAAAAAATTGAGCTGAACCGCCAACCCTTAGGGTCGTTTTTGAAGCCAGGGGTTCCTGGGCTCTGATTGTAGATTCAGGGGATAGCTTCGATGAGACACTTTCCACAAACGCATCGCCGTTTGACCCGGCCTGCCAAATCAAACCCTTCGCAAATTCGGCAGCGACGCTTTGTATATCACCTGCACCGAGAAAAAGTAAAATTCCCTTCTGAGGATTAAGCGCTTTGAGACGATCCATGACACAGGAATGGTCCTTGCAAAAGTAAGCCTCCTTTTCGGGATCCATCTCCGTAAACATTTCAAATAATTCAATACCCATCCCACCGCAGATTGGTTTTTCGCCAGCAGCATATACTTCCATAAACAGGATGCGATCAGCCTGGCTCATGACATCGGCAAACTCTCTTTTGAATTGAAGCGTTCGCGAGTAACGATGTGGTTGAAATACCACGGTCAAAAACGGATCATCCTTCTTTAGTGCCTCGAATAGATTTCGAATCTCGGTTGGGTGATGACCGTAGTCTTCTACCACTGAAAAAGTATCAGACTGATATAGATATTCCTGCCTGCGCCACAGGCCTGGAAAATTCTCAAGAGCCGACTTATCCACTGAATTGGTCAAATGACGGGCTACACTGAGGGCGGCTAAAGCGTTTTGAACATTAAATAATTCTTCGAAGGGAATCGCGAAACTTTGTGAAGAAGTCTTGCCACCCAGGGTGAGGACTCCATTCTCAAACTTCTCGATCCGGGTCTGCCCATCCTCCCCAAAAGTGTGAATCGTTGCGGACAAATCGTTCAAATTAAAATTTCTCGAGTTCTCGCATGATTGATTTACAAAGACCTCGGAGGTCGTGCGCGAAAGAAGCCCCTTAAACGCATCTAAGCATTTGTTCCGCGTTGCGTAGTAATCAGAATGATCCCAATCCACATTTACTAAAAGGCTTAGGGACGGCTTAAAGGCATCGATGCTTCCGTCGCTTTCATCCACCTCTATAATTAAGTACTTACTTTGCCCGCTAAATCCTGCAGGAAGATTCAAGTCGCTCGAAAAGAGACCTCCAAGAATATAGCTGAAATTGAATCCAAATTCCTTTAAGATGTGTATCAACAACCCGCAAGTGGTGGTCTTGCCATGGGAACCTGCCACTACGACGGTATTATAGAAACTGGATAACTCGGCTAAAAAATGGCCGCGACGGGTGGTTGGAATTCCCGATGCCTCGGCAGCAGAAATAATTGGATGTGCATCTGCAATAGCATTGGAATATACAACGCCTTCAACGGTCTCGAGTTTAGGCTTTTGGCTGATTTCAATTTCATTTGCCAACAATAATTCGTGGACTCGAGGATGAAAATTATCGTCTTCACCGGATACTTTGCACCCGACTTGTTTTAGAAAAATCGCCAACGGTGCCATACCCATGCCACCAACACCTAAGAGATGAAAATGTTTATCGGAAAAATCTGCGTCCTGGATGATCATACTTGCTTGGACTGAAGTCTTGCGGGAGGTTGATCCCGGAATTTTGCAGAAAATAATTCTTCAAGTTTGTCGGCCAACATGGAAGCTTCTTCGGGATGATCCAGAGATTTAAGGTTGTTCCCCAAATGTTTTAGGCGATGCGAGCTTGAAAACAAATCAGCTACCATACCAAATAATTTTTCCAACTGGGAATCCTCAATTAGAACAGCTGCTTCATGACTGAGCAAATATTTGGCATTGGCGGTCTGATGGTCATCACGGGCAAAGGGATACGGAACCAGGATTGCCGGAGTTCCACACCGGATTATTTCCGCGATACTACCTGCACCAGCTCTCGAAATGACAACATCTGCTGCAGAAAGCACGGCGGGCATCAAATCCGAAAAAGGAACAAATCGCGAATGAACAGGGCCATGAGAGGATGATTCGTGCATGACTTCCTTGGGAAACTCATTATTCAAACCAGTCAGGCAATAAACGGAAATTTCCTGCTCAGCGAGATGTGGACAATTTTCAAAGGCCCAATTGTTAAGCGAACTTGCACCTTGGCTGCCACCAAATACGACCAGCAGCCTTCTTGTAGATTCCAAGTTTAAACGGGCCCGGGCTTCTTCTTTTTTTATTGGAAAAAATTCCTTCCTCAAAGGCAGGCCGACATGAAAAACCCGTCCCGGTTTCAACCGCGGAAGATCGATACCTACCGGTAAAAAAACCTGGTCAGCAAATCTACTCAATATCCGGTTCGACCGCCCAACTACCCGATTGGCCTCGTGCAGAACAAAGGGGATCCCCTTAAGGCAACCCGGTAACGCTATTCCAGCGGAAAGGAACCCGCCAAATCCTAAAGTTAAATCTGGCCGAATCCGGGTCAGGAGCTTGAGGGCAAAGATAAAAGAATGGCATTGGGCCCATAAAAATTGGATCAATCGAATGGGGTTCCAGGAAAACGGGGCTCCGGGAGCGTTGACAAAATTCATATCCGGATAATTCCGAATTAGGCGGGAATCCACTTTCTTCCGGGAAACAACCAAAGTGCAAAGATGACCGCGATTTTGCAATGTATCAGCAATAGCGATACCGGGAGTAAGGTGTCCACCCGTACCTCCACAGACTATGAGTATTTTGGCCATCAGCTCGTGATTTCTACCATTTTTCGCCGCTCCGCGCGCATGGGAAGCTTTTCCCAGCTTCGCAGGCAATTAATCAGAAGCCCGGTAAAAACACACATTACTACCAGGTTCGATCCGCCATAACTGATGAAAGGAAGGGACATCCCCTTGGTTGGCAACAGGCCAGTCACGACACCCATGTTTACCAAAGCTTGCATGGATATCATCAGCAAAGAGCCAAGCGCTAACAATGCTTCAAAGAGGTTGGGAGCACGGCGCATGGAAAATATGACCGTGCAAAAAATAATCATGAAGAGTACCAAAACAAGGCATGTGACCACAAAACCGAATTCCTCGCCGATTATCGAATAAATGAAATCCGTGTGTGCTTCGGGAAGATAACTGTTTTGAAAACGTCCGTTTCCAGCACCTACACCCATGATTCCTCCATTACCAAACGCCATCTGGCCCTGATAGAGCTGGTACGCTCCATCATTCTTGTTCGCCTCGACATCGAGAAATGATGTGAGCCGGCGCAGTCGAACCTGATCTTGTAAAATGAGGTATAAAAACAAGGTGCCGCCGCTGATAATGGTCGGCACAAGGTAAATCAGTCGGGCTCCGGCAAGGTAAATGATCATCATTCCAACCACGCCAAATAATGCACAGGTGCCGAAATCCGGTTCCACGAGTATCAGGATACAGAATAAAGCGATAAATCCTACCGGTATCACAAACCCTCTCAACAGAGTTTTTAAGTACCGCTGGTTCATCGAAAGGTAATAGGCGAGAAGAAATACAAAAGGCACTTTGGCAAATTCCGACGGTTGGAACCCCACTGCTCCAAAACTGATCCAGCGACGGCTTCCATTAACCATGTTGCCGACTTGAGGAAGCAGGACGAGCACCAGAAAAGCTACCGCGGCGATAGCCGCCAGTGGTATGAGCTTTTTCAGTTTTTCCAAGCTCACAAGGGATACGAAAACACCAGCCACTACAGCGATGCCGAGCCAAATTATCTGCCGTTCAAGAAAGCGGTATGAACCAGCATCCAATGATTGAGTCGCACTGAAAATGGAAATCAATCCTATCAAAATAAGCGTAGAAACACTTATGATGATAAGCAACCTCTGGTAAAACGAATGGCCGGAGGCTAGTTCTTCTTTTTGAACATTAATCATTCATCTCAGTAGGAAGGAACGAGGCTATGGAATGGTTAGGAACGAGGCACAATTTCGACCTCGGGAAATTCTTCGAGATTCTCAAACAAAGTATTATCAAATGCGGTCGGGGTTCTCACCGGCTGCGAAGGGAGAGTCGAAGGTGTGGAACTTGGCTGGGCCGGCCTGAGCCGGACCTGAAGCTGTTGGCCAACTCTTAACGATCGGGCGTCACCGATACCATTATCATTCATTAATTGGCTGGTTGTGATGCCATATAATCTGGCAATTCCACTGGGCGTCTCCCCTGGTTCTACCTTGTGTACGATGTCACCGACAATTCGACCTGAGTCGGTTGTGATCGAAACCGGAGTGGATGCGGTCGATATTTGAGCTATGGAAGGGGCACTGCTAGATCCTGACGACATGCTGTTGACTGGAATCGTCATTTTTTGTCCTAACTGGATAATATCAGAACTCAAATTGTTAGCCACCTTGATATCTTTCACCGTGGTGTTGTAATCTCGGGCGATTCGGGAGAGCGTATCTCCGCGGACAACTGTATAAACCTCCGATGAAGAAGGTCCAACTGATGTTTGGGGTTCGGAGAGAAGGGAAGGTGGAGGACCGGATGTGTCGGAGGATATCGTCAATTTTTGGCCCACCTTGATTGTGGAGCTTTCATTAAGGTTATTGGCTGCCATCAAATCATTTAGGAAGATTCCAAAATCGCGTGCAATTTTCCATAGACTGTCCCCTTTCTTAACCACATATTCCACGGGTGAAGTTGATGCATTGGTCGATGTCAAAGGCTGCAATACATCATCATCACGAAATTCGTTGAGGACTGATTGGCCGGTAATTCCAAGAGAAGAGTCAGAGGGACGCGTCGGAGAAAATCGGCCACCGGATATATTCGAGTTTGAACTACCCAGAGTATTAGAACCACTGTTAAAGGCTGGATCCAAAGTGCGGGTGGAAGCTGGGGGTTGGCGAACCTCGGTAACGACCATGTTAGAGTCCTCACTGGGGCTTTTTAGCTGAGAATATTGATCGTAATTCGATCCTCCGGTCGAAGTGGAGGATGCTCCCTGATTGCCGGATGTCTTCGTGCTGGTTGAACAAGCCGATAACAAGTACAAGCCGGCAATCACCACAATATGGAACGCCAGGACGGTTAAAAATACTTGAGCTTTCATGCTAATACTTAGGTGTTAGTTTTAAGTTAACCTTAAGATCGGAGACAATGTTCTCAAAACAATTTCCTCGCTCCGAATAATTGCGAAATGGTTTCTGGCTGGCAAATCCCGGACTAAACAGAATCACAACTCCTGGCGATGCCTGTTGGTAGGCGGATTTTATCGAATCCTCAAAATTTTCAAACCTTTGACAAGCTACATGGGATTGTTTGAATTGGTCGCCAAGTTCTTCGGCAGTATCACCACTAAGAAAGGCTTTCTTGATTCGATGGCCAATCCGCTGCACAAACGCATCGATATTTCCACCCTTCCTGCGGCCACCGCCAATCCAGAAAATGGGCTTTTGAAATTGTTTAACAGCAGCTTCCGCAGACGAAAAATTGGTAGCCTTGGAATCATTCCAAAACTCAACGCCGTCCACAACCCCCACGGGTGACAGGCGGTGGGGACTTTGCTTGAACGATTTTACCGACTCCTGAAGCAGTTCCGGATCATAACCCCAAAAACAGAACAAATTCGAAGCCAACTGAAAGTTTTTACGCTGAGGTTTTAAGCTGAAAATGGAATGCTCCGGAATCCGAAAACTGGATTCCCGCATGACATACGTGCTCTTAGGAAGAGTCACCTTCTGGATATCGAAGAAAGCTTCCACATCCTCGCCGATCAACGTGATCTTAGGTTGGGTCACTTCGAGAAGACGCAGTTTAGCCTGAAAATATTCTTCCATCCCACGGTATCGATCCAAGTGATCTTCCGAAAAATTGGACCATACGGTGGAATCCGATCTGAAGTACCGTATGAGTTCCGCCTGGAAAGAACTCACTTCGACAACGGCCCAGGAGTCAGGACTGTTGTGTTTGGTCAACAATTTCGCAAAAGGATAGCCGATATTGCCGACAGCGAACGCATTTAACCCGGCGTAACTAAGCGAATGTGTAATGAATTCAACCAAAGTGGTCTTACCATTGGTTCCTGTAATGGCTACGATTCGGCCATCCCAGAGCAAGCTCGAAAAGTCGAGTTCACCAATCACCTCGCAACCGGCATTTCTCGCCGTTTCCAACCAGGCATGATCGATTGAAAAGCCCGGACTGGCAATCACCAGATTATGATCAATTGCCTGCCCGGCAGTAAAAGAGGTTGGAAAGTCAGTATTCTTCTCGTCGTAAACGATGGATTTTCCGCCCAAATGAGTAACTAAGTCAGCCGCTGCTTTACCGCTGACACCAGCTCCAAAAACGGCCACGGGTTTGGTGAGCCAGGAAGATATATTTTTGGATATTTGCATGAAGATTAGCGGAGTTTTAGGGTTCCCAACCCTGCGAGAGCGAAGGCCAATGACAGTATCCAAAACCTTATGACAACTTTGGATTCCGGCCAACCTTTTAACTCAAAATGATGGTGTAGTGGGGCCATTCGAAAAATGCGCCGGCCAGTCATCTTGTAGGAGGCAACCTGTATAACTACTGAAACGGTTTCAACGACAAACACACCGCCCATAATGAGCAATATAAGCTCCTGCCTCACAACCACTGCCACCAACCCAAGAGCGGCACCAAGAGCTAGCGCTCCGATGTCGCCCATAAAAACTTGAGCTGGATAAGTGTTAAACCACAAAAAGCCCAGACCGGCGCCAGCCAGGGCCGCACAGAAAACAAGCATCTCACCTGCACCCTGAACATACGGAATGCCGAGATAAGAAGAAAACACAGTATTGCCACCAACATAAGCAAAAATACCTAACGCAGAACCAACAAGAACTGCTGGCATAATGGCCAAACCATCAAGCCCGTCAGTTAGATTTACCCCATTTGATGAGCCCACTATCACTAAGTAGGCAAACCCAACGTACACAATTCCACTAAGAGGAATAAGCAAATTAGGAAAATATGGAATAAGCAAGGCATGCTCAACTGCTGGATTTTCAGCTGTCATGTAGAGCATCAAAGCTGCGGAGCCCCCAACTAAAGACTGCCAGAAAAATTTTGTGGAAGCTCTGAGCCCTTCACTACTACCGAGAACTAACTTCTTGTAGTCATCAAAAAATCCAATAGCGCCAAATGCTATTGTTGTAATCAAAACTATCCAGACGAACCGATTGCTGAGATTTGCCCAAAGTAAAGTGCCAGCCAATATTGACACTAAAATTAATGCCCCCCCCATGGTTGGTGTTCCAGCCTTAGGAAAGTGACTCTCCGGGCCTAACTTGCGAATAGACTGACCTACTCGACGTGATGATAGACGCTGAATGAATAACGGACCCATTGCAAAGGACAATATTAAAGCTGTAAGCGCACCTAATATTGCTCGCAGCGTGAGATAACTAAATACATTAAACCCGGAATGGAACTGAGCAAGATAGTCTGTCACATAGATCAACACAGGGAACACTCCCTATCTTTCTGGCCTCTAATAATCAATTCCACCACTCGCTCTAGACCCATCGATCGAGAACCTTTGAGCAATAACACAGTGTTTTCAGTTAATAGCGGTTCAAGTGCCTGTTGAAGAGAAGTTATATTGGAGAAAGAAACACTTTTATGTCCGAAGGCTTTTGCCGCATGCAGACTAAGATCACCTACTGTAAAGAAAAAATCGCAACAATCTTTAGCATAAGTTCCTATTTCTTGATGGAGATCGATGCTGGTCTCCCCAAGCTCTGCCATGTCACCTAATACAAAAACACGCCGACCGCTCAAATCTTTTAAGCAATTTAACGCAGCACGCACCGAATCTGGATTGGCATTGTAAGTATCATCAATAATTTTAGCGCCGCTACGACTAGGCAATATATTTAAGCGGCCATTTACAGCGCTAGCTTGGCTTAATCCCCTTTTTATCTCCTCTTTTGATACACCAAGTGTATAAGCCACAGTCGATGCAGCTAGCGCATTCAGTACATTGTGCATGCCCAATAGAGGCAGCAAAACATCAACCTGAGAAGCATCGGGCAAACAAAGCGTGAAATGTGAGCCACTTGGCTCAGATTTTATCTCGCCAATAATTGTGCAATCTGCTCGAGCTTTTATCCCGAATGTCAATATTTGACTCGCATTACTCCTATTGCACCACTCAGCACAATGCTCATCATCTGCATTAACAACAGCTGTTCCTGAACAGACTATATTATCTAGGAGTTCTCCCTTAGCCTCAGCAACCCCCGCAATAGACTTAAAGCCTTCTAAATGCGCTGCATTGGCATTAGTGATGACTCCCACTGTTGGCTTCACAAGCTTACTCAGATAATCAATCTCCCCCGCACAATTTGCTCCAAGTTCAATCACCAGGACTTCGTGTTTCTTATTTAGTTTAAGCAGTGTTAACGGGACGCCCAGTTCATTGTTTAAGTTGCCGTGAGTTACACATACTCTCTGACTACTACTTAAAATATTAGCTATTAATTCCTTTACTGTGGTTTTGCCATTGCTGCCCGTAACAGCAACTACCGGAATAGAAAAATTTTTGCGCCAGGCTTTAGCAATGCGGCCAAAAGCCTGTCTAGTCTCTGTCACATGAATTTGAGGAAGTGGCACAGAAGTCAATCGAGAAACTAGTGCGCCAGCTGCTCCTTTAGAATGCGCATCAGCAACAAAATCATTACCATCAAATGTTTCACCGGCGATTGCGACAAACAGATCCCCAGAATCAAGCTTTCGACTGTCTATACTTACAGAGCTATAAACGGCATCAAGACCAACAAGCTCACCACCGGCTTCTTGTGCAGCAGCAGAAAGCGTCCGTGGCATCACGCGTATTCTCCTAATGTCTGTTTTACTACAGCAACATCTTCAAATTTATGTTTCTTCCCTGCCCTGTATTGCCAAGTCTCGTGGCCTTTGCCGGCCACAAGCACCAGATCTTTTGGGCCTGCTCTAACTAAAGCTTCCCTTATTGCTTTAGCACGATCATGCTCAATTCGGACATCTGGATGATCAATTACTGCGCGTCTTATCTCGTCAATAATTTTTCTTGGATTTTCTCCTCGAGGATTGTCATCTGTAATTACAATATGATCGGCAAAACG
>DDZZ01000052.1 GCA_002346535.1 Opitutales bacterium UBA2995
TATGCAGTGGTAGCGCGCACATTGTGGTGCTTGCGCACATACTCAAGCATCTTCCCGGTTATGAAAGCGGCCCATTGGTTTGTTCCATCATGCCAGTCCATGTAGTAAGACGAGCCAGTAACAGGGGTGACAACGACGCAGGGGTGAGGGAGCCAGAAGCCCAAGCCTTTTCGATATACGGCTGCATCCTATTTTCGAGATGACCTTAGCCGGAAGAACCACCGTGCAACCAGATGAAAAGGGGGATGGGATCGTTGAATTGTTCATATCCCGGTGGTAGCAAAACATCCACCGAGGCGGGACTAGGCACGAGCGTGGTTTCAAGTTGCAGATTAAGTAACTTGCCCGACGGCTGTGCGTGCGCAGCGAAGAAGAGGAGAAATCCGGTCATGGCCACCATAACTAAGCCTATCCGAATGCGTGTATTTAGCAGGCTTGAATAACGGGACGGAAAAGAGTGAATGGATATCATAGTGATAGTGATTGGGTTATATTTGAATAATAGCAAAAACGCTTTGAACACGGACGGTCTATAGTAATCTTAAACGGTCTCGTAAGTCAATATTTCCACTCCCATTAATCCTATAAAGCTGCAGTGTTTATAGGAGTCAACTGGCAGCTTAGGGCTTTGAATTTTCATCTGTGTTCAGTCCGGGAAACCCCGATGAGGGGCTGATAGGAATTTGCTTTTCAGTGGTGCATTCTCCAATGTGGAAGCTAAATAGATAATTTTTCACTCAAACCCAAGATCATCCACATGTCTCGGATATTTTTTTCATCCTTCCTTTTCTTTTGTATCTCTGGATGTTTCCGACCAGAGAGAGAATTCATTCGAGAAGGAGAGACCTTGGTGATCGTCGGCAATACTTTCGCAGAGGACCTCTCACGATACAGTTACTTTGAGACGCTCTTATACGAAAACTTTCCTGGCAGGCAATTTAGGGTGCGGAATATGGGCTGGAGCGGAGATGAAGTAGGCTTACAGACGAGACCTCTTCACTTCCCGACTTTGGAGCAACAACTTTTTGAGCTAAAAGCGGATGTGATCTTTCTCTGTTTCGGCTTAAATGAATCCTTTCAAGGCGAGGAGGGGTTGGCTGACTTTGCGCTGAATCTGGAAACCTTACTGACAAATCTCAAGAACAGGCAGTTCAATGGGCGAACACCTCCACGATTATACCTCATTGGCCCGATTGCTTATGAGCAATTGCACGAACAGCTTCCAGAAGCCACTGAGATTAATCGAGAGTTGGAGCGCTATGACTATGCCATGATGCAGATTGCCGAAAAACACGACATTCGCTTTCTCGAACTATTCCATTCCCTTAGAGCCCTTTCAGAGGTTCGATCGGAAGGAGTAACAAGGGATGGCATTCACCTCAATGATGATGGACACAGAATGGCGGCAAGTTTTCTCGCTCAGCAACTAGATATTCCAATCGTTAGCTATCAGCCCGAGGAGTGGCCACACGCCTTACAACAACTCATTGATGAGAAAAACCGCCATTTCTTTTATTATTACCGCCCTTCCAACAGTGAATATATGGTTGGCAGAAGAAAGGACTGGCCCGGCGGACAAACATTGGCAGCTGAGCAAGAGAATATTGGACAAATGGTCGGTCGCCTGGATGGGTTGATCTGGTCTTATGAAGAGGAAGATCGAGAAGCCATGGTCCAACAGCTCCAAGAAATCGTCTCCTTCAATTCAGAGGTCGAAGGGATTTTCGAGCCAAAGGAACAATATCAGCCTGATAAAGAATCCTTTGTCCTTAAAGAAGGCTTTGAGATAGAGCTGTACGCCTCTGAAAGAAACTTCCCCATCGAGAATCCGGTGGCTATGAACTTCGATGCCAAAGGTCGATTGTGGATCGCCAGTATGCCGACCTATCCGCACTATATGCCAGGTCTGGTTCCACGTGACAAACTGGTCATTTTATCGGATGAGGATGGAGATGGTAGAGCTGATGCGCATCGCATATTTGCAGAGAACCTTTATATTCCCTTGGGATTTGAGTTTGGGCATGGAGGTGTATACCTATCCCAGGCACCGGATTTGCTGTTTTTGAAAGATCATACAGGAGATGATCGGGCAGATGACCAATCCCATCTCTTGCATGGGTTTGGAACCGAAGATTCCCATCATTCCATGGGCAATTTTTCCTGGTCTCCGAGTGGGAAGCTGAATCTTCAGATGGGAACCTTCCTGCATACACAGGTAGAAACCCCCTATGGACCACAACGAGGAGTGTACGGGACGACTTGGCAGTTCGATCCTCTGAATCTGAAATTGGACAACTATATTTCCTATCCCTATGCCAATCCCTGGGGCAATGTGTTCAATGAATATGGAGATCATTTTATTGCAGATGCCTCTACGGGAAGGTGTTATTATGCGACTCCTCTGAATGTAGCGATCGACTATCCGAAGAAACACACCGTGCATAAGGGCTTTCTCACCACTCCTAAACATCCCAAAACTTGTGGCATTGAAATCATCTCCAGTCAGAACTTCCCCCAGGAGGTTCAGGGAGATATTTTGCTGAATACCTTTGTGGGGTTTCAGGGAATCCGCCACCATCGTCTGATCAAAGATGGCAGCGGATATACTGCCAAAGAACTAGTCCCCTTGCTTCAGTCAAAAGACCCGAACTTCCGACCAGTAGACCTCAAATTTGGTCCGGATGGTGCCTTGTACGTCTTGGATTGGTTCAGTCCCATCGTCCAGCATGGCGAGCAAGGATTTCGGGAAGCATTGAGGGACCATGCACACGGCAGGGTATGGAGAATTGCCTATAATGGCAAGTCGACCACTTCTACAAAGGATCTCAGCTCTATGACAATCAGAGAGCTGTTAGATCAATTGAAGTCGAAAGAATTGAGAGAGCGATACAGAGCCAGAGTAAGCCTGAGTGATTATCCTGCGAAAGAGGTCGTCTCAGAACTTGATGCACTCATGGAGGAGGGTAGTTGGTTCGCCTCCGATCCTGACCATCTGAAATTGGAAGTGTTGTGGATGTATGTTCGCTGCGACTCTCCAAATTTTCCTTTGCTGGTTGAATTGTTGAATTCAGACAATGAGAACATCCGAACCGCTGCAGTCAGATTACTAAGAGATTGGTATGGAGAATTCGATCAAGGATGGGAACAGCTACAAGCGCTTGCACAGGATCCTTCTCCCAAAGTGCGCCTGGAAGCGGTTGCATCGATCAGCCATTTTGAGACTGAGGCTGCTGTCATGGCATTATTGGGAGTAATGGATCAACCTCTTGATCAGCATCTGGAGTATGCACTCAAAGAAGCATTTGTGCATTTGCACCCGGTATGGATGCGCCTGTTTCAGGAAGATCGACAGTTTCTTGCTGATGACCATCTCAAAGCAAATTTTCTTTTTCAGCTGCTTCGGGATTCCTCCTTGGCAGAGATCCCAGGATTTTTGAAAGGTGATCCTGAATGGCAAAAGCAGGCCCAAAGACTGCCACCACTTTCTGAACATCAAGCGCTATCGGATGCAGTAGCCTATCAGAAATTTTTGGCTGAAAATTCTCTCGAGCAGACCCAAAACGTTCAGAGGGAAGAGCCGCAGGATCAAACCATTCGACTGACATTGAAAACGCTGCCCGGTAAGATGATGTATGATCAGGATACCATTCGAGTAGAGGCTGGCAAACAAGTGGAGCTGGTATTTGTGAACAATGATAATATGGTCCACAATATTGTCTTTGTTAAGCAGGGATTTAAAGAAACGGTCGGTATAAAGGCTGACGAAATGGCATCAGAAGCTGATGCCCAGGAACGCCAGTATATTCCAGAATCAGAGGGGATCTTGTTTTATTCTCCATTGGTCGATATTGGAGAAAGCTTTACCCTGAATTTCACCGCACCTTCTGAGAAAGGCAATTATCCCTTTCTCTGTACTTTTCCAGGGCATTGGCGAATGATGCGGGGGATTATGGTGGTTGAATAGGTGACAAAGCAATGAACAGGGGTACGAGTTCCAAGAGAGAAAAATGTCCGCTCCTTCCAGCGAATGGACTCCTTATCACTCATGGAGATGGGGGATGCCGCACAAGGGTTGGTAGGTTGATCTCGCAAGCTCGGTGCGATTTTTTGTGGTCGAGATTACGGAAACCGGGCCACTTGAAAAATTAGTCTGGGCACCTATAAAGGATCCAGACAATGAAATCAAAACGATACACAACAGAACAGAAGAGGCAACTGAACAAGGTTCTGGCGGAAGGAGGCGGTTGATCTATTCGTTTGAAACCCTAACTCTCAGAAACTCTTTGTCTGAGCTTGGAATCACTTCGTATTCTGGACTATCAAGGGTGGTCCAATTTTGTAGGTCGTCCGAAGCTTGAATTTGGAAATTAAACAACAGCTTACCCTCACTGTTCTTCCTCATCATCGGCATACCTATTCTTACGTCTTCAACAGTGTTTTCACCAAATAGTCCGTGAATGGTTGGATTATTAATAATATCACTTTTCTCAAGAGCACGAGCCGTCAATGCAGCAGTAACTAGCTCGCCAGACGTATAAAGACTATAAGTTGCCGGATCACTGGTGACATCAATTTGACCTGCCGTGCGGGCGGCTGTTTTTGCATTAGCTACGAATGCATCTATTGAAGTCTTTTCCGCACGAACTTGATTGGCTGACAAACTATAATCAGTATAGTTTCCTTCCATAAAGAGGGTCCCCGGAAGAGTGACGCTAGTAAGGCTGGTGCAATAACCGAACGCATCACTTCCAATACTCTCGACGCTGTTTCCAACCGTGACGCTGGTAAGGCTGGTGCAAGAAATGAACGCCCCATTCCCAATGCTGGTCACACTGTCTGGGATGGTGACGTTGGTAAGGTTGGTGCAACCATAGACGCAGTATCACCAATGGTCGTGACGCCGTTTCCGATGGTGATGCTGGTAAGGCTGGTGCAATAAATGAACGCACTATAACCAATGGTCGTGACGCCGTCTAGGATGGTAACGCTGATAAGACTGGTGCAAGAATCGAACGCACCCGCTCCAATGCTCGTCACGCTGTCTGGGATGGTGAAGTTGGTAAGGTTGGTGCAACCATAGAACGCAGCATTCCCAATACTCGTCACACTGTCTGGGATGGTGACACTTGTCACGGAGGAAGATGAGGGGTCGAAGATAGACTTATAAGAGCCTCCATCGACCTTAACGACAGCCACCCCGTCCAATTCAGATGGGATAACCACTTCCCCTCCATCACCTGAATAGCTAGTGATGGTAGCTTGGTTATCGGTAACCGTGTATGTCCAATCGCCGGAAGTTTCCCCGGACAGAGACTGGTAGCCAGAGGCAATGACAAAGGCAGCGAGAAGGGCTAGTGATCTTTTCATCAACCACCTGATAACAAACTCGCCCATTAAGAGAACAATTTTTTCGGAGGCGGTTGATGCAGTGGGCTAGTCGCCCAACAGCTTCGGATTGGCCTCAACCATTTCTGTGGAGAGTTTCTCGGCTTCTGCAATTTGCTCTTTGGTCATTTCTTCGGCGACCGATGCTTTCATTTTCTTGGCATATTCCTCCCCATTCGCGGCAGCGATGTTATACCAAGCATATACTGAGCCTTAGCAAAGGCAGGTGAATAATGATGACTGGGCATAAAAAAGCCCCTGTGGTGGCAGGGGCCTTAAAAAGACGCCGAAGCGTCTCTAATGGGTTGGAGATTCAAAAGCTAGCACGTAAAAAAGACGGAGGTCAATATAAAAGCTCCGACTGGGATCGCCAGTTGCAAGCGTGGAAAGACACTTCCATTGCCACTGAATGTTCGTTTGCGAGGGATGATGTGGAATTGCTTTTCAAAATCGTTTCTCAGGCAAAACGGTCGAAAAGCTGTCCATACGCATTGATAAAAAGGTGATGCCATTGTGGGTATCTTCATGGTAATATAATGAGTTATAAACACTTGGATTGGGCATTGGGGAAACACCTACCATTCACAGAGAAATTGGTCCTCATTTGTCTAGCTAAATACGCTAACAGTAGGATGGGAAAATGCTGGCTATCCACTGTCCAAATTGGCAACCGCCGCTCACTGACTACATATTTAGTTTCTATATATAAACTCTGTTCATACGGGTCCACCATCGACTGATCTGCGTTCCATGGGGTCAAAGCTTAAAACTCCAACAGCACCTTCAAGCAACCATCCTTCCGGTCGACGAAAGTCTCAAACGCTTCCTGAGCCCTGGCAATCGGGAAACGGTGCGTGATCAGCCCGGATAGATTGAATACTCGGTTCGCTATCATCTCCGCAGCCGGCAAGAAGTGTTCGGCATGCCAGGCGCCGATCGAATGGTGGACGGATACATTCTTTCGCATGGCAACACCGGAAGGATAATCGTCCACCAGATCTGCATCGTGAGCGCCAAAGACAAGTACCTGACCGTCTTGCGCCACGAGATTCATGGAAAGATTCACCGCAAGCTCAACATGTCCTACCGCTTCGATCACCACATCCGCCAGGTCGCCCTGATTGATATCCATAAAGCGGGTTAGCATATCCCCTTCCGATGCATTGATCACCGAAGTCGCCCCCATCGCCCTGGATTTTTCCAATCGAGTACCCAACTTATCGATACCGATAATATTGCGAGCGCCCAGCCTTGCCAGTTCTGCATTCATCAGCTGGCCGATGGGCCCCTGCCCAACCACCGCAACCGACTTTCCCCGGAGCTCGGGTAATTTTCGAAATCCATAGAGTATTGTTCCCAGAGGCTGGCATAGGAGCATTTCCTCTTTTGGCACTCCCTTCAGGGGCAAAGGATAGACCCGTTCACCCGGGAGGAGCAGGAGTTCTTGAAAGCCGTCCATCCCTGCGGGAAAGGCAAGGACAAAGTCCCCCGGCGCCAATCCGAAATACCGGCTTTCAATCACCATGCCGACACATTCATGCATGGGAAGTCCCACCTGCATCGGATAGAGACTTTCTCGACTGTAATCCAAGCGCCGTTCCATCAGCCGTTTTCCTTCGACCCTCAATGCATCGAAATCGTAGGCAAAATAGGGGCTGTCTGTTCCGCACAAACAGGCATACTCGAGTTGGACGATCACTTCTCCGGGGCCACACTTTGGCTCAGCCAAATCAACCAGTTCAATTGAACGTGGAGCAACAATCCGTCCAGCTTTCATGCAAACCACAAAAGCAATGTGCAACCACAAGGTTTGTTGCCCCAAGCATACGCACCGAAGGCGAGGAGGGCAATTGATAGGAGTGCTTTCATAATCCTATTATTAGCAAAACCCGCCCATTAAGAGAACAATTTTTTTGGGCCTTTTTTCTGTGTGCCTCATCCCCAAAGAAAACATCCAAAAAAACCTAATTTACACGAAAAATTACCGGGAGTTTTTCGCGAGAACTGTTTCACGATCAGGGTCGTGATTCGGATTTGGTGCACTCATCTGCGCTTTTACGGAATGACGCCATTGATCGAGCTTCGATTTCAATTCCTCCAATTTCTCAGGATAACGACCCACCAAGTTGACCGACTCGGAAATATTGTAACTCAGGTTATACAATTCGCAAGGACGATCTTCATGAAAATCGATCAATTTCCAGTCGCCCGAACGAACAGCGCTATAGGGGCCATCTCCGCCGGCGTGGTAATGCGGATAATGCCAAAATAGATCTCGGTTGTACGTATGTGCCGGGTTTCTGAATACAGATAACAAACTCAATCCATCCATCTTATTCTTATGATCTGAATCTCCAGCGATTCCAGCCACGTCTATGAAAGTTGGATACAGATCAATGGACATAATCGGGGTTTCAGAAACCTGCCCCGCTTGAATGTTTCCAGGCCAATAAGCGATTCCCGGCACACGGACCCCGCCTTCATAGGCTGAACCCTTTCCCCGTCGCAACGGAAGGTTCTCGGTAAACCGATCATGCTTATCGAATCGCTGCGTGAGACCCCCATTATCAGAAATGAAAACGACAAGTGTATTGTCCGCTACTCCCTTTCCTTCCAAAGCCTCCAAAATTCGTCCCACGCTGGTATCCTGGCTTTTCATCATAGCGGCATAAATGGGATTTTTGTGAATAGCCGACGGATCTAACTTCCCCATAAAATACTCAACCAGGTCACTACGTCCGAGAATCGGCGTGTGAGGCACATTATATCCAAAATAGAGAAAGAAAGGCTGGTTCCCGGTTTTATTGATTTCCTCCACTGCCTTATAGGTTAAGTAATCTGTAGTATAATTACTAGTAAGTCCTAATTTCCGGACCATCTTGCTGCTCATAATATAGCCCTGAGTCCCGGCAGGTTTTTCGTGAGTTACTTCAAATCCATGAGCCATTGGGCCTTGGTTGTCCCGGTTCGGAAAATCCAAATGCCATTTACCTATGTGAATCGTTCGATAGCCTCCGGCTTTTAGGGCTTCAGCTAAGGTTGTTAATCCGGGATCTAATCCCTTGGTCCAATCAGGAATGGCCATTTTAGCAAAAGGTCGGTGTTGGCCGGCGATAAAATCGGTCAGACGCAATCGTGCTGGATACATGCCGGTTACAATACTGGCCCGGGTCGGCGAACAAACCGTGCAGGCGGAGTAGGCATTTGTAAATTTTAGCCCCCTCGCTGCCATTCGGTCCAGATTCGGCGTTTCATAGAAGTCGCTACCAAAGCTGCCGAGGCCGGTCCAACCGAGGTCATCAGCCAGTAGCAAAACAATATTTGGCCTTTCTGCATGGATGCGAATCGATAAAAAAAGAACGGTCAAAACGAAGCTTAGAATGCGAACTGGTTTTGGCCTGATCATTACTTCGGGTAGCGTATTACTTTCACATCGTTTTTCTGCGCCAGGCCTGGTGTGCTGCGGCCATTGTGTATGAAGGTTTCTAATACATTTTGCATCTTCGCAATTCGCTCGGGTTGTGTTTCAGCCAGGTTTCTGATCTCCCCGATGTCATCCGCTAAGTTGTAAAGCTGGATTGGCTCGTCTTCGCTTCCTTTTGCCCAGCCTCCGGAACCTGGACCCAGGATGAGTTTCCAGGCGCCGTCACGAATACTGGGAAGACCTTGGTATGAACAGCTAACGGCGTGGCGGC
>DDZZ01000013.1 GCA_002346535.1 Opitutales bacterium UBA2995
TGCTCTACCAATTGAGCTACGCCGGCATGGTACCCCTCCGGGGACTTGAACCCCGAACCAATTGATTAAGAGTCAACTGCTCTACCAATTGAGCTAGAGAGGCACTTAAAAGCGCACAAAACTCGGACGATTTACATTAAAGTCAAACCTTATTAGTAAGGATCCCAGGCCTTGGGAGGATGAATGTCTGAGGTACAAGCGATTGGTTGCTTCTTATTCTCGACACACCGATACAAATGACGGGATAATATACCACAATTTTACCAATATGAGCACCACCTTGATACCCACTTTACCGCCCATCGACCACAAACCAAAAGATTACGATGGACCCTCATATGAAGAGGTCCTCGAAATGCGCCAGACTTGGGTCAACCAAGGCGTTTTCATGTACTACAAAAATCCACTGCTACTCGCCGAAGGGCACATGCAGTACGTATGGGATCATGAAGGGAAGCGCTACCTGGACGGATTGGCAGGTATTTGTACGGTAAGCGTAGGCCATTGCCATCCGGAAGTCGTAGCAGCACTCTCCGACCAGGCATCGCGTATCCAACATGCCCCTACAATATATTTGCATTCCAAAATCGGTCAATTTGCCAAACTGCTCACGAGTACTTTACCCGATAAGCTGACGCGGGTGTATTTTGTCAATTCCGGTTCGGAAGCAAACGACCTGGCACTGCTTATGGCGCGCCTTTACACAGGCAACTATGATGCCATTGCCCTACGAAATGCGTACCATGGAGGAAATATAGCAGGAATGGGGATGACCTCTCATAGTACCTGGAAATACAATTTGCCCAGCGTGCAGGGTGTCCATCATGCCAAAGCCCCCTACCCTTTTAGAGGCCCTTGGGGAATGGAAGATCCACAGGCTGGAGAAAAATATGCGGATGACGTGGAAGATCTTATACGCTTCGGCGCACCCGGTAAAGTGGCGGCCTTCATTGCCGAATCGATACAGGGTGTTGGAGGCTCAGTAGAATTTCCTCCGGGTTATCTGAAGGCGGCTTATGCGCACGCAAGAAATGCGGGAGGTGTCTGCATCGCCGACGAGGTGCAGTCAGGATTCGGACGCACCGGAACTCATTTTTGGGGCTTCGAAACCCAGGATGCTGACCCTGACATCGTCGTGATGGCCAAGAGTATTGCCAATGGATTCCCACTGGCAGCCGTTGTTACTACCGATGAAATTGCGTCAACTTTAAAAGACAGAATACATTTCAACACGTTTGGAGGCGATCCGCTGGCCATGGCCCAAGGACTCAAAACCTTGGAGATCATGCTCCGTGATGACACCCAAGGGCTGTGCAAAATAATTGGCGATCGAATCGTGGACGGATTGTGTGGTCTTCAAGACAAGCACCCCTTGATTGGTGAGGTGAGGGGTCGCGGATTGATGCTGGGAATCGAACTCGTAAAGGACCAGGACAGCAAGGAACCAGCTACACAGGAGGCCGCAGAATTTATGGAAAGGACCCGTGAACTAGGCCTGCTGGTTGGCAAAGGAGGCCTTTATGGAAATACGATCAGGATAAAACCGCCCATGTGCCTCACTGAAGCCGACGCGGATTTTCTCATAGAAGTTTTCGATGTTGCTCTCGAGCAAATCGAATCCAACTAGCTTAGGCGCCCATCAAAGTCATCTCTATCGCTTTCCGGTTTGAGTGGAAACTTGATCGACCTACCGTCCCGGCCACTGCGATAGATAGCAGTAAAAAGTTCGACAGCATCGCGCCCTTCTTGACCGGTGGTGCAAGGTTCCCGACCGCTTTCAATCGCGTCTAAAAAGTCATCTATTTGCAGTTGGTGATAATGCTCCTCCGGATTGAGGCTTTCAAATCGTTCTGTGTCTTCCTTACGAAATTGCTCAAGCAAGTGCTCCTCCCCCGGCACAGTCCAGAAATCGTTAAGGGGTGGTTCGGAAATCGCGGCCATACCTGGAATGAACATTTGCCCGCTATCCGTTTGAACACCCACTTTGGCACCCGTATTTCCCAAGACGCTCACCTTGCCAAAAAGAGCCGGATTGAAGGAGTTGCTCACGAGAATGTGGCCCATTGCACCATTCTTAAAACGAAGAGAAGCCACCGCGGTATCCTCAACTTCAATACCCGGATGATTCAGGTTATCCCACATGCCGACCAATTCATCGACCTCCCCCAAAAACCAAAGCAATAAATCCAATTGGTGCACAGCTTGGTTCACCAAAACTCCACCACCTTCCTCGGACCATGTGCCACGCCAAGAATCGGCATCGTAGTAGTCTTGATCCCGCCAACCAAGCATGGTAACCATACCTAAAATAGGGAGCCCGGTTTTTCCAGAATCGACAGCCCCCTTCACGCGAAGGACTGGTTCGTAAAACCGACGCTGGCAAACCATCCCGAGTTTCGCATTGCCTCTTTCGGCAGCATCCAGTATGACATCACAATGCTCAAGGGAGGCCGCCAAAGGTTTTTCAATGCAAAGATGCATTCCGCTCTTGAGCGCTGGAACCGCGGCGTCCACATGTGCGGGATGAGGGGTACAAATCGTGGAAGCCTGAACTCCGGAATCCTCGATAAATGCATCCAGGTCTGTATATGCCTTTACTCGATATTGATCGGCAAAGGCTTGAGTGCGTTCAGGAGTACGCCCAAGGACTGCTGTAAACTCACTCTTAGGATTACGCTGAAGAGCAAGGGCGTGTAGGTGGGCGACTTTGCCCGTTCCGATGATTCCGGTCTTAACCATGGTTTATATTAATTAACCACAGAAAGCACATAAACCACAGGAGGTTGGGCCTTAAGCATTCCTGATTTTTGTGCCTTGTGTGCTTCTTGTAGTGTCATATAATATTTTTTACACTACGATTAGGGGCTCAAAATCACCTTGGTCAGATCCGCTTCACCCGCATGCAAACGATGAAACCATTCCTGGCCCTCCTCCAAAGGACGCTTTTGGCTAATGAGAGAATCCACCCGGATTTTCCCACTCGCCATCAAGTCCAGGCACGCTGGGTACTCACCGGCTGAGGCACAAGATCCGATGAGTGACAACTCGCGGGTCACCACCTCCTGTAACGGCAGGTCGATCGATTGGGCAATGTTGCCCACCAAAGTACAACTGCCTCCTTTACGCAGAACTTTAATCGCAGTCTCGGTAGAAGCAGAAATACCAACAGCTTCAAAGGAAATATCCGCTCCTCGACCATCGGTCTCTGCCTTCACAGCTTCTAAGACATCTGCTTCCGTCGGATTCAGGCAAAAATCAGCCCCAAACTCCTTCGCAGCGGCCAATCGCGATTCGTCCAAATCGACAATGAATAGAGTACCACAGCCCGCTGCTTTTGCGGCTTGTAAACAAAGCAAACCAATCATTCCGGCACCCACCACAACAACGGTGTGATTCAGATGCAGAGGACTACGCTCAACGGCATGCACGGCCACGGAAACGGGTTCAACCATGGCTGCTTGCTCGAAAGTAATGTTGTCCGGCAAAGCATAGAGAATCCGCTCGGGAATTGTAATGAACTCGGCAAAAGCACCATGCCGTCGGTAATCCCCACAAGAAACACCCAGAACCATTCGGTCTTCGCACAAATTGATTTCTCCCCGATTGCAATGCCAACAATTACCACACGAAATCATGGAATCAAAGGTGACGCGGTCGCCTTCCTTCCATTTGGAGCCATCAACTGCTTCGCCTACCTTAAAAATCGTTCCCGAGGCCTCGTGCCCCATGATAATAGGAGGAATGCGTCGGCCGCTGGAGCCATCCATACCATGGACATCACTTCCACAAATACCACAGACCGCGACACGAACCAAGACTTCGTTCGGTACAATTTCAGGGACTGGGACATCTTTGTATTCAAATTTCCCGTACTTAACCAGCTCGAGGGCTTTCATAAAACTCATGATTTTTTCAGGGCTAAAAAGTGGATTTACGGTGAAGCATTCTAAAATGTCAAAGGCAAGTGAGGATCCGAAAGAATTAAAATTTTTGAATTGGAACACCCCAGCTCAATCCATTGACTTAGGGCCCTACCAATTAAGTTATGCAAATTCCCATTTCAAGAAGAAGATTTCTTTCCCAGACCGCAGCTAGTGCCGCAGGTGCAATTGCTTTCCCTTATACTGCCAAATCGTCTGAGAAAGGAATGATTGCCAACAAATTAAACGTTGGTTGCGTTGGAATCGGGCACATGGGCAACTACGCAGTCCGAGAGGCGCTCGCTGAAAACGCAGCTGCCTTTTGCGATGTCGACTGGCGCCCGGATGAGGCTGTCTGGCGTTTCGGCAATCCGTCCAAAACGGTTGCCGACAACACCCAAGCAAAATCGTTTACGGATTTCCGTCGTATGCTCGACAAAATGCACAAGAACTTGGATGTGGTATTGATCTCCACTCCCGATCATACCCATTTCCCCATCAGCATGGCAGCGATGGAGTACGGGCTGCCTATATTTGTCCAAAAACCCCTTGCCCACAACATCTGGCAATTGCGCACTCTGAAGAAAGCAGCCCATCACTATAGCGTAAAAACCAACATGGGTAACCAGGGACACACTTTTGAAGGGGCTCGACTTATCAAAGAATGGTATGACCAAGGAGTCCTCGGAGAAGTCAGGGAAGTTCATGCGTGGACCGATCGCCCGATCCCACCATGGTTTATTAAACCTGATAGTATCCCGCCAAAACGGCAAAGAACTCCAAGAAATGTCGATTGGGACCTCTGGCAAGGCCCCACCAAAGAACGTTCCTTCAGCACAGAATATGTGCCCACTCGTTGGCGTGCCTGGTGGGATTATGGCGTGGGATGCCTGGGGGATATTGGGTGCCACACATTGGACACACCTTTTTGGGCGCTCGATCTCGGAATTCCTACAGCAGTGGATGTTCAATTGGATGAACCGGCCAACAACCAATTTACCCCATTCGGAGCCCATGTAACTTACCACTTTCCGGCCCGAGGCGATAAACCACCCGTGACCATGCATTGGTACGAGGGCCGACCTAGACCTCGGAAACTGGAAGGCATGGAGGAATTGCCCGGTAATGGTATGTACATGATTGGTTCTCAGGAAATTGCCTACCATGAGGATATGCGACCGAACAGCGTTCAGCTTTGGCCCCGCGAACGCATGCAGGAATACAGGGAGGTTTTGAAAAAGAGAACCATTCCCCGTGTCCAAGGTGGACCCATCAAAGAACTTTTCCGCGATATCAAAGGTGAAGGCCCTGTATCAGGATCCAATTTTGACTACTCGGCCAAACTCACAGAAGTTATCCTCCTTGGATCACTCGCTATTCGTCTGGGTCACCGCATAGAGTGGGACGCAGAAAATATGGTAGTCACCAATTTCCCCGGCTTGGAAAAATATATCAAGGAACCCGTGCGCCCAGGCTGGAGCTACGGAGAAAATCTAGGGGTCTGACCGGATGGATCGAAACGGAAAATAATTTTCCATTATAATTTCAATTTCCCAAATAGGAGCTGCTCCTGCATTGTTCACCCAAGATCTCAATCTGATTAAAACTTTAAAAACCAAACACGCTCGGTAACCAGATCGAGAAAGCTGGCACATAGGTGATCAGTAGCAGACCAATTCCCATGGCGATAAATATTGGGATTAAAGGTCGCACGACTTTTGCGATGCTTGTTTTACCAACTCCACAGCCGATGAAGAGACAAGTGCCGACCGGCGGGGTGCAAAGTCCGATACACAAATTGGCGATCATAAAGATGCCAAAATGAACCGGTTCGATGCCGAGTTTTGTTACGACCGGTAATAGTATGGGCGTAAAAATCAATACGGCTGGAGTCATGTCCATGAAGGTCCCGATGATGAGTAACAACAAGTTAATGATAATCAGGATAAACAGCTTGTTTTCGGAAATCGCTAAAAGGGCTAAGCTAACCGTTTGGGGGATTTGCTCGTAGGCCAAAGCCCACCCCATGGCCTGGCTGGTGCCGACTAGGATCATTACCACCGAGGTCGTTTTAGCAGCTCTTAGAAAAAGACGGGGGAAATCGATGAACCTAATTTCACGGTAAAACAAAAGGCCCAGTGCTAATGCGTAGGCCACAGCAACTGCCGAGGCTTCGGTGGGAGAAAAGACGCCACCCAATATACCGCCAATAACAATGAACACTAACAATAAGCTTGGAAATGCTTGGCCGAAAGAAACCAAGACCTGTTTCAAAGAAGCCACTTCTCCGGAACCAACGTCTTGACTTCGATTCATCAAGAAACATGCCCCCATGATTAAAAGACCCATAATGATTCCCGGAACAACCCCACCTAAAAATAGCCCGGCTACTGAAACGTTTCCAGCAACAACCGCATAGACAATCATGATGTTGCTGGGGGGAATCAAAAGACCGGTAGTTGCAGAAGCCGTGGTCAGTGCAACACTGAACTCCCGGCCGTATTTTTTTCTTTCCATTTCAGGAATCATGAAGCCACCAATGGAGGATACGGCAGCGGCAGCGGATCCCGAAATCGCCCCGAACATCATGCAAGTCATGGTATTTACATAGGCTAAGCCGCCATGGAATCGACCAACCACGGCATTCGCAAAATCCATCAGGCGTCTGGCCATTCCACCCTCACCCATCAATACACCCGAAAGCACAAAAAACGGGATTGCGAGTAGGGGAAAGCTAGCGATGCCATTGGATATCTTCTGTGAGACGATGTAGGCAGTCGGAATATCACCCAACGATAGAATGGTTACAATCGTGGCCACAGCAATGCAGACTGCGATGGGGACATGGAGAATGAGCAGGCCAAAAAAGACTACCACAAGAATTAATGCTTGAGCGTCCACTAGCCCTACTCTCCTTCCAAATCGCCTCGTGGCGTTAACAAACCCAACAAATGTTCGAGGCTGAAAATTATGAAAAAGACACCCGAAATAGGGACAGCTAAATATATATAACCTTTTTGCCATTCCAGCGCAGGTGTCAGTTGACCTGCGGCCAAGGTCTCACTGACAAGTAACCATCCCCCGTACAACAAACCGAATCCTGCAAAGAAAAGAACGACCAGCTCAACAAATATAGCTCCGATTATTTGGGCATCGGAATGTAGTTTTCCCACAAAATAATCGACGCCGAGGTGCCCTTTTTCCTCGTAAGTCAAACAAGCGCCCAACAAAGAAACCCAAATCAACAAATTAATGGCAATTTCTTCAGTCCATCGACTCTGAGCTCCCAATATATATCGAGAAAAGACACCCCACAAAACATCCAGGGTAAGTAGCGCAAAGGATGCGATGAGAAACACCTCCAAAGCCTTTACTAAACAATCCCGTAATGGTCTCATGGATACTTTAATCAATTACTCTATTGCCTGGATCTGTTCGATCAATGACTCGATAGACGTCCCATCAAAGTTCCCGTACATCTGCTTGGCCAATACTTGAAATCCAAATTTATCCGGGTGGTACATCGTAACTCCTTCGGCCTCGAGGTTTTCCAAACACTCGCCGACGTATTGATTCCAGATCTGCCTTTGGTAAGTAACGGATTCATCGGCTGCTTCCTGCACCCAACCTTTAACCTGAGGCGACAAAGAATCCCAAATTTTTTGGCTAAACAGAACAATGTCAGGAATGCGAGCATGTTCATTGATGCTATAGTGTTTGGCAACTTCCCAGTGTCGTGTGTCGTACATACTCGGTGGATTGTTTTCAGCACCATCAACCATGCCCTGTTGAAGCGCGGTATAGAGCTCACCGAATGGTATCGGTGTAGGTGAACCACCCAGAACATCGACCATATCCATGGACGTTTTACTCTTCATGACCCGGATTTTCATGCCGTTGAGATCATCCGGTGTGAGCACGGGTTTCTGAATAGTGTAAAAACTGCGTGCGCCACTGTCGTAATAACACAAACCGCGAATGCCTGTGTCTCCGCCATTACTGAGGATGGATTTACCAATTTCACCTTCCAAAACCTTCCAGTAATGATCCGCATCTCGAAAAAGATAGGGCACGGAGAACACGGCCATCTCAGGTATAAAACTTTCAAGGGGTGCCGTCGAAGATTTAACCATGGCCAGCGCACCTCTTTGCAATTGTTCAATGGTATCGGTCTCGGAACCTAGCTGGCCATTAGGGAAAACCTGAATGTCCACCAATCCACCTGATTTCTCAGCGGCCAGCTCGGACATCCGAACCATACCTTTGTGCACCGGAGCTGAAGCCGGCAAAACATGCGCCAGTTTCAACATGACTTTCCCCGTTCCACCTCTAGCTTGACCGCTCCCGATAATGAGAGAAAAAACAACGGCGGTAAGAACAATACCTATGCCCAGCCCTAGCAGAAGAAAGGAGAGTGATTTTTTAGTCATACAGCCAACGCAAACGAATTAGAGACATTACCTGAGTTTCCGTTCATTCGAAAAGCAGATTATTCAAGCGAATCGTGAGTACTAAGAAACCCTAATGGCCAAGCAAAACTGTGATGATCAAATCATAAGCGTAGATGGTTTGAAGAAAAAAAGCCGGACGCGTTTAAACGACCGGCCTTAAAAAAATATTTTGAAGGATTACTCAGTTGTCGGCTCTGGAATATTATCCATGTTTACACCTAAAGAGATCAGCACCTCCTGCGTCAGGTTATACATTGCTTTTCCATAGCGAAGACCTCCATTATCGATATCGAGCACGATATCGTAACCCTCATCCTTCGCAACAGTCTGGATAGCCTCATTTACTTGCTTGAATATGGGCTTGAACAAAACAGAACGGCGTTTGGTCAAAGTCTCCTGCGATTGCTGGTTGTGATCGTTAAGGTCCTGCTGCATTTGAGTGATTTCCTGCTGACCGAGAAGCTTCATGTTTTCGGAAAGCGATCCGGCCTCATTTTGAGCAACGAGATCATCCAACTTGGCTTTCATTTCAGCCTGCATTTGTTGGCTTTGGGCCAAAAATTTGGTCTGCATTTCCGCCAATTCTTCATTCGCTTTTTTCGTTACCGGTAGAAGAGCGATGACAGCCTGCGAACTGACAAAACCAATTTTTTGCTGCGCATGGGAAGGTACACCAAACGAAGCAATTAACAGAAATAGTGATAGAATTTTAAATACTTTCATGGGCATGAAAACGGGTAAAAGAAGATACATTGTGGATTAGCCACAGAAATTCAAGCAGGTTTCGCGGCCAAAAGTTGAGGCGCGATTTTCAGCATTTTTGAATGACAATTACCGTTTTACGCGGGCATTGCCCTTCCAAATGCTCCAGATCTGGTCTTCGTCAGCGGGTTGACCATAATCGGTGAGGAAGGTCGTGACCATCGCGCCGCTTGCCCAACCGAATTGAAGCCATTTTTCAGGCTCCCATCCGGAAAGTATCGCGTAGAGCATTCCACCAACGAAGCCATCTCCACCACCGATTCGATCCTGGACCACAATTTCACGAGGAGCCTGAACATGCCAATTATCTCCCTCCGCGATTATACCGCCCCACAAGTGCAGGTTGGTGTGCACAACTTCCCGAAGAGTAGTTGCGTAAACAAAAGCGTTTGGATACTGCTCCTTAACCTGACCAATCATTTCTTTGAAACTGTCGATCGTAGTGGCAATGTCCTTTCCGCCTGCCTCAGGGCCTTTAAAGCCCAGGCACAACTGGAAGTCTTCTTCGTTTCCAATCAGGATATCCGTCAGGCTGGCAATTTCCGAAAACGAATCAGCGAGTTCCAGCTCGCGACCCACCCAAAATGATGCGCGATGATTAAGATCAAACGAAACCAAGGTTCCATATTCCTTGGCCTTTCTAGCAAGATCCAAACATAGCTGTGTGGTTTGCGGAGACACGGCTGCGACCAGACCGGACAAGTGAATGATCTGGACTCCATCTTCCCCGAATAATTTTTCCAAATCAAAATCCTCGACACTCATGTCTCGGCCAACCTCCCCGGCCCGACCATTCCAGACTCGAGGACCACGTGAACCAGATCCATTGTCGGCAAAAGTAATCTGGTGCCGGTATCCCCAGGGGCTCTCCTGGACTTTTTCCGCACCTTCCCAATCCATATGGCGGCAGGACAGGTTATCCTTAATCATTCTGGATATGGGGCTGTCTTTGACAAAACTGGTCAGGACTTTCACCGGCTTTCCCAAGTAAGAAATAATACTGCCCACATTGGTTTCGGCGCTCGTGACCTGCGCTTCAAACAAGGAGCTTGAATGTACGGGCTGTCGGTTGGCAGGGGTGAAACGAATGCCCATACTGGTAGGGACCACCAGAGCGTATTTAGAATTTGGACGTAGATTCATAATTTAAAACAAAATGCTAAGTACCATGATATAGGAACAGATAAATCTGCAAGAGTTTGCGATTCCTACCAGCAAAAAACGGGCCCTAAATAAGCTCTTCCTTAAGAGAAGTTATTTTCTCCATCGCTTTCTCCCAATCCTCAAACAATCGCTCCAACTTACGTTTGGTCGAATCGTATTCGGACATAGATTGTTGGGTTTCTTCCCCTCGTTTGAAGAAATCCGGATCTTTCATTTCCTGCTCCACGCTCGAAATTTTTTCCTCCAACCGAGCAATCCTGGCTTCGCATTCTTCGAGTATTTTTCGAAAGGGCTTCATCTGATTGCGGATTTTGACGTTATGCTGTCGCCGTTCCTTGGAACTCACGCCGACACTGTCCTCCACGGCCGCAGATACATTCTCCTGCGCGGACAATGCTTCCTCCTCTTTCTTGGCAACGTAATGTGAGAGATTGCCGTAATACCAACGAATAGAATTGCGTGAGATCTCCAAGACTTTGGTCACCAATGGCTCCAGAAAATCCCTGTCGTGGGCGACAACCAGCAGAGTCCCTGAATAATCAGCCAATGCAGCCTGCAAATGATCCTTGGATTGTATGTCCAGATGATTGGTAGGCTCGTCGAGGATCAGAAAATTCGCTCGAGACAAAAGTATCTTAGTCAGTGCCAGGCGGTTTCTTTCTCCACCGGATAGCACTTTTACTTGTTTAAATACATCGTCACCTTCGAACAAAAAAGTTCCTAGAACCGTCCTGGCTCGGTCAACTTGTCCGGAAGGAGACGCCCGTTCAACCACACTAAGTGCTGTCTCCTCATCATCCAGTGTTTCCGCCTGATGTTGGGCAAAATAGGCCGGGGATACATTGTGTCCGAGTCTCACTGAACCCGATTGGTAAGGCTCCTCGCCGGCGATGATTCTCGCCAGGGTTGATTTACCGGCACCATTTACCCCCACTACGGCAATACGGTCACCTCGGTCCATGCTGAAATCGATTCCGGACAGCACTTTGAGATCACCATAATTTTTGTGCAGTCCTTCCACCTCCAACACCTTCTGACCAGACAGCGGAGGCGGAAGAAACGAAAAACTGATTTCTTTTTCCGTATCCTCTAATTCAATACGATCCACTTTTTCCAGAGCTTTTATACGACTCTGAACCTGTTTGGCCTTTGTGTTTTTGTAGCGAAAGCGTTCTATAAAACGCTGGGTTTTTTCAATTTTTCGCTGTTGATTAGCCTGGGCCTTCTGGAGAAGCTCGCGCCGCACCTTGCTCTCTCGGTCAAAAAAGGAATAATTACCGGCATAAGCATCTAACCGTCCCATAGAGAGCGCAAAGGTCCTGGTGCAAAGCGAGTCCAGGAAAGCCCGGTCGTGTGAGACGAGCAGCAAGGCACCTTCGTATGATTTCAAATAGTTTTCGAGCCACCGTAGCGACTCGATATCCAGGTGATTCGTCGGTTCATCAAGCAGAAGCAAAGACGGGGTTTTAAGAAGCAACTTGGCGAGGGCTATTCGCATTTTCCAACCACCACTAAATTCACCTGTTGGTCGATCCATATCAGACATCTGAAATCCCAAGCCCAGCAAGACAGCTTCTACGCGGCTTTGAAGTTTGTGGGCCTCGTGTGCTTCCAATTCGTGCTCCCACCCACCAATCAATTCGAGCAATTCATGATATTCCTCATCTTCGGGCAACAAGGCTCCCAGTTTGGTGTTCGCATCCTCAAGCCGATTTCGTATGGAAATTACTGATTGGAACGCCTCCTCGACTTCCTGGAAAAGAGGTAAATTTAAAGTACTCACGCCATCCTGAGGCAAATAACCCAAGGTGACATATTTGGCGGATTCAATCTGCCCTGCATCGATTTCAGCTTTTCCAAGCAATGCCTTGAGTAAAGTAGTCTTGCCGGTGCCATTAGAACCGACCAAACCGATGCGATCTCGAGCACCAATAACGGCCCCGATACAATCAAAAATCACCTTCGGTCCGTATCGGAGCGAAATGTCTCTCAACTCAATCATTTAAAATTAATTAGACGATTTTCTCGCCACGAAAACAGCATAGGCTGTCAGTTCGTCCAAAGGTTCGAATTCGAAATCTGCGTAGATAGCTTCGATTTCAAACCCAGATTCTTCCAGCAACAAATGGTACTCATGAGGATAAAACCACAACAATTTCACATCACGCTCCTCCTCCTCGAGGGTTTTGCAGCTCTTGGAAAACAGTGAGTAGCGGTTTTTGACAGTGAGTACTTGAGCATGTGCATCCATCTCGGTAGACTGGTGACACTCCAAGCTCAATCCATCTTTCCGTTTTACCTTTTTCCGCAATCGCCATTCACCAGGCCCATCGTAAGCCAGTTCCTCCCAAGGGAAAAAATGGAAATAGCCAAATTTCCCCTCGGCTCCAAATGCCGGTTGAATCGCGCCAACGCATACTCAAACGCAGAACGATCCTCCACCATTTGCATAGAAAATCCCGGAATAAAAATCAGCGCGTATGTTTTTCCAAGGTTCATGCTTTCCATGGATTGGATGGAGGCATTGACAGACAACCCATGGGCATCCGCTTTTTTGTCCAACAATCCGAGCATTTTTTGAGAACGATCCATGCCATCTACAACGAAGCCTTCTTGAAGCAGCGGGATCAAAATTCTACCCGTCCCACACCCAACTTCAAGAGACACTCCAGAGGTTTGTTGAACCAACTCTTTCCAGAAAGGGTAATCACTCAATTCAACCTCCAACAGTTCATCGTAAAACTCAGCGTCGAGTCCGCTGTATGACTCATCCATCATTCTCTCATTCACTTACCAAAGCAGTTGTATGAACGTAAACATAATTTACACGAAATTAGACTGACCAATACTCAATAAGTTAAGCGGATTTCCGCTTTCATTCCTGAATAGCCCTGCTAGGGTGTAGGCCAAATGGCTTCCGCAAAAACCCTCTATCTCTTGGATGGAATGGCGCTCATTTACCGAGCCCATTTCGCGTTTATCCGTAATCCCATCGTTAATTCAAAGGGTTTCAACACCAGCGCAGTTTTTGGCTACGTCAATACCATCTTAGATCTCATCAAAAACAGGAACCCGACCCACATCGCCGTCGCATTTGATACATCGGCTCCCACTCAAAGGCACATTGATTTCCCGGAATACAAGGCTCAACGCGAAGAAATGCCCGAGGATTTAAGGGTCGCCATCCCAAAGGTCTACGAGATCACCAAGGCCTTTAACATCCCGGCGATCAAAAAGGACGGTTATGAAGCGGACGACATCATTGGAACACTTGCCAAACGCTTCGTTCGCGAAGGATTCGAGGTCTACATGGTCACACCCGACAAGGATTTTACCCAGCTTGTGGAATCCTCCATTTACCTATACCGTCCCGGCCGCCAGGGATCGGATGCAGAGATTATGGGCATCGATGAAGTAAAAGAAAAATGGGGCGTCGATAATCCCGAGCAAGTCATCGATCTATTGGGCTTATGGGGAGACAGTGTGGACAACATTCCGGGTGTGCCGGGCATCGGCCAAAAGACAGGCGCAAAACTCCTCCAACAGTTCGGATCGATGGAAAACATTCTGGCCAGTACCGACCAGCTGAAGGGTAAACAAAAAGAGAATCTCGAAAATTTTGCCGATCAGGCCCGCATTTCCCGGAAACTGGCAACCATATGGACGGATGCGCCAATTGAAGTTTCGGTGGATGAACTGGAAATCAAGGAGCCTGAAGACTCCCTGCTGAAACCACTTTTGATCGAACTGGAGTTCAACGCTATGGGCAAACGGCTGTATGGGGATAACTTTATAGCGGGCCGAGGGAAAGGCGCCCAGATGGATCTGGCCATCGGCGAGGATAGGATTTCGGATAATGCCTCCGATTATTCTCCCGTTTCGCTTAAGTCGTTTAAAACGGAAAAGCCCATATACAAGTTAGTCGGTTCGGTGGCCGACCTGAAGAAATTAGCCGCCGACCTGAACAAAAAGAAGTCTTTTTGCTTCGATACGGAAACGACGGGTTTGGATGCGTTGACCACGCAACTACTCGGGATCGCATTTTCTTACAAAGCCAAGACCGGGTTTTACGTAGCTATCCCCCAAGAGTCGTCAGGTAAAAAACAATTCCTGGATGTCCTAGGACCGGTATTTGCCAACCCAGACTCGGAGAAAATAGGTCATAATATAAAGTTCGATTACACCGTACTTTTGCAGAACGGAATCGAAGTGGAGGGTCCTCTCTACGATACCATGATCGTCCATACTTTGGTGGATCCGGATCAGCGGCATAACATGGATTTTCTGGCGCAAGCTTATCTCGGATATCAACCCATTTCAATCACCTCTTTGATCGGCGAAAAGGGTAAGGACCAAAAATCAATGGCGGACATACCTGTTGACCGGGTCAGCGACTACGCTGCGGAAGACGCGGACATTACGTTTCAGCTTAAGGACAAACTCGATCCGCTGCTCAATAAATCGAACCAGGAAAAAGTTTATCACGAGATCGAAGCTCCCCTCATATCCGTTTTGGCAAAAATGGAGGGCGCAGGCATCAAAATTAATCCGGGCACTTTGGTGGCGTTTTCCAATGAGTTGGAGAAGGAGATTCAATCCCTAGGAGCCAGAATCAGGGAACTTTCCGGAACGGATTTTAACCTGAATTCACCGAAACAGCTTGGGCAAGTGCTGTTCGATATTCTCAAGTTGGATCCGAAAGCGAAGAAAACCAAGACCGGACAGTATGCTACCAACGAACAGGTGCTCACCCGCCTAGCTCCGAAGCACGAAATCGTTCAAAGCATATTGGATCACCGGGCGTCCACAAAATTGAAAAACACCTACGTCGATACCTTGCCCGGATTTATTTCGGAATCCACTGGTCGTATTCATACCACCTTCAACCAAACGATCACAGCGACCGGTCGTTTAAACTCCTACAACCCCAACTTGCAGAATGTTCCCATTCGAACCGATAAAGGTCGAAAGATCAGGGAAGCCTTCATTGCCGAAGGAGACGATTATGTCCTTCTGGCAGCCGATTATTCCCAAATTGAATTGCGCATATGCGCAGCGCTCAGCGGAGAAGAGGCAATGATGGAAGCCTTTATCAACAATCTGGATATCCATTCATCAACCGCAGCCCGCGTTTACGGCACTGATTTGGAGGAGGTCACCTCCGACATGCGCCGGACAGCTAAGATGGTGAATTTCGGAATCATTTACGGAATCAGCGCCCATGGCCTGGCTCAACGGCTTGGCATTCCACGTAGTGAATCCGCGTCGATCATTGAAGAGTATTTCAAGCAGTACCCCAAGATTAAGGAGCTGATGGAGTCCACCATCGAAAAAGCGAGAGCCTTGGGCTACGTCGAAACATTGCTGGGTCGGAGACGTCCCCTACGCGACATCAATTCAGCAAATGGAACGGTCAGGGCTGGAGCAGAACGGATTGCCGTAAATGCACCCATTCAAGGCACCGCGGCAGACATGATCAAAATTGCTATGCATCGTATTCAATCACTGCTCGAAAAGGAGGAAACCCAAACCAAGATGCTCCTACAAATTCACGACGAGCTTGTTTTCGACCTGCATAAAAGCGAACAAGATTCGCTACCGGACAAGATTGCGGACTGCATGCAAAAAGCACTGCCTCTTTCCGTACCTATCGTTGTAAAGGTAGGTACCGGATCCAATTGGCTGGAAGCTCATTAAACTTCAGTTTCTACCCCAAAAATCGTATCAAAAGAATCGATCGCAAGGTCCAGAGAAGCGTCCGTACCCAATTCGCCCTTACAAGAGCATGGACAGTATCCGGCTCAAACGATTCCGATAAGCGTTTGTGTCGTGGAACATGCCGCAGGAATGTGATTGCCCAAATCAAAACCAGCAGCACCAAGTTCAACCACAGAAAGTTTCCATAGAGCATCATCCAACTGCTGCTGGTAAGAAGAACTGCAGTCACAAATTCAACCACCATGACAGGCATTACTAGGTAGCCAGTCCTTTGCCGGTGAAATTCTGTGGCTCTGACACCATCTTCCTTTTTGAAAACCAAAAACATGGGATAATGTACGACCTGCATATGCCAAACCACTCCGGTCATGAGGAGTGTTGAAAAAACATGCAGTTGGATGATAAGCTGCTGGAACGAAAGGTCAAACATTGGAGGACCATATTTGAAAGGTCCACCGCAGGGTCAACGCTGGAGGTTCTTAAGAATCGGTTGCTGAGGGCACACACCAAAAGTAATACTTGCCGTATGTTTTGGCCTCGACGGTCGTTTCGCGCTTCTCGATAGCAGGGTTCATGTTGGGAACTGATTTATCGACAAAACCTTTCCATCCGGACAAACCCCTCAAAGTCGGGTAGCCACATTGATTGGCCTACGGATGTAGTCACCATCAAAGGGCAGTTTGGATTCTAAGCCGATCGAGATTCCCTACCCGAGAGGATTTGGCATTCCTTAAGTGAAGTGAGGACTTGTCCGAAGGCGCTGGTATCGGCGGTTTAAATGGAGGAAACCGCATATTGATGGTCTTCGAAAGTCCTCTGCCAAACAACCAAACACCATCACCCATAAATTTGATCATCTCAGGTGAGTATTTCGCAAAACTGAGCTGGATGATTTGGTAAAATGCACCCATGACACCACACAGGTATGGAGATTCGATGTTAGGGCGGTAGGAAAATGGGAAACCCCAAGTATGTCGACCACGGCAGCAAGTATTTCGCATAGATCACTACTGTCCAAAGTGCTGAGCCACAGCCTTGCTTCCGGCGTCCGATTTATCGTCAACCCAGGTAAACTAGAGGCAGGTAAGTTTCAAATGGGCCGTGGACAAAGTGGCCCACCCGTTTTCCAGGCATTACCGGGATATGCACGAACCCTGGAGCGGTGAAGCCTACCTGCCTTTCCTCCCCGGAAAAACCGCACACACATTGATCATCCATCCGGAAAGCTGAATGCTTTTGAAGTGGTCCCTATACTAATGTTGATATTACTCAGCTGCCAAGGCCTGGCAGCCTTTTAAATCCAGTTTCCCGCTGGCCAGCACCGGGATCTCCTCCACTTGTTTCACAATGCGGGGAATCCAGAGATTCGGGAGGCCTTCTTCGGTAAGCCTTTGCCGCAATTCATCTTCATCGACAAGAATTCTCGCCAGGAGGACTAAGGCCTCCCCTTTTTTGTCGTCAGGCCTGGCGCTCACTACCACCGGAACTAATTCTTCCTCTTTGAGATTCAATACCTCCACAATCTTGGACTCAATGGTTTCATGGGGAACCATTTCGCCACCAATTTTGGAAAACCGGGACAGCCTGCCTTCGATATAAAGAAATCCATCCTCATCAAACCGGGCAAGATCTCCCGTTTTAAACCAACCATCACTCAATATTTCGGCGTTTCGGTCCGGATCATCCAGATAACCGCCAAAAATATTGGGGCCCTTCAAATAAAGCATCCCCGGCTCGAAAAGACTTCGTGGATCTTCGGTGTTAGGATCTTTAATACGAGCTGTCACTCCTGGCAGCAATCGTCCTACTGCCCCCCGGCGATAACCCGCCTGCGGAAGTCCTTCCGTATCGATCTGGATTGGATCTTTCAAATTTACGCTCACTACCGGAGAGGTTTCGGTCAGCCCATAGCCTTCATGAATATCCGTGCCAAAAGTGCCCTTCCACAGATCAAAGAATTCCGGAGTCACCTTTTCGGCTCCGGCTACCACCAAATCCAGGCTCTTCATCTTTTCCGGAGCAACTCGTTGAATATAGGGTTTATAGAACGTGCGAGTGCCCAAGAAAACAGAGACTTTTTCGGCTTCGACAGCATCGGCTATTTTCTTTTGTTCCAGGGGCGATGGGAGGGTGACCATCTTGATGCGCCGAATCAAAGGATACCAAAGTGTGACTGTAAATCCAAAGCTGTGAAAGACAGGTAGACAGCACATCAAGGTCGTATTTTGTCTGCTCAAAAGCGCAATCTCGTCGATCTGAAGCACGTTTGTTAAAACGTTTCGATGGGATAGAGGCACGCCTTTCGGCTCCCCTGAACTCCCGCTCGTAAATAACAGCCCAACCTCGTCGTTATTTCCCCGCCGCGGCACACCATGAAGCCGTGTTAAAAGGAAGCAGGGCAGGCAAAGGATACCCAGAAAACGTAACAGAATCCCTTTTTTGTCCATTCCATGCAAAATGGGCAAAATATCGATAATATTATCCGGCCACGGAAATTGGGGCATTTTTTTGATGACCGCCTCTGCCGTAATCACCTCGTCTATATCACCTTTCTGAAAAGAGGATTCTATGGCGGCCTTACCGGCGGTGAAATTGAGGTTTACAGGGATACGTCCGGCAAGCACCACACCCAGGTTTGCGACGGTAACCCCAATTCCCGGCGGTAATACGATTCCAATCCTCCTCCCGCGTAGGTTTTTTAAAACATAGTTTTTGATACCTAAACTCAGGGACAAAAGCAGGCCCGACTTTAAAGACTTTCTCGCCGCAGTATAGTCAACAATTCGTTCGAATAATGGATGGCGCGCCAATCCGCGAAAGCAGTAATCGGCCACATGTCCCTCCAATTCCTTCCGTCGCTGAAAAGATTCTTCGGACAAATCCAAAAGACTCTCCCTTACTGAGGACATGGATACATCGCCAGGTATTATGGGTTTCCCGATCGCAATATTGATCCGCATCCTAAAGGGCTTTTGTTTTCGATGCATCCCCGTCGCGTTGAAAAAGGAAAAACGGGTCTGCCAGAGGTTATCCATAAATATTGGGATAACTGGCACACCACTGTCGCGAGCAAAGGAATCAAATCCATGTTGCAGAGCCATTAAACTACCTGTCCGGGAAGCCTGCCCCTCCACAAAGATACCCAAGAGTCCTCCCTGTTTGACGAATTCGAGATTGTCTTCGAAGGAAGGCCGGGTCTTTGCCTGCGGGATCAGTTCAATAGCTGAAATCTTGATAAGCCAGCGCAAGCGATTGGTCTTTTGCAAAGTGTCGGAAGCAATGAAACGTACAGATCGTCCCGAAGCTATTGTCAGGAAAACCACATCCAAGTAAGTCACATGATTACTGATTATAACTGCTCCGCCATCTTTCGGGATGTGTTGCCTCCCTGAAACACGGATGCGGTAAAGGATCCAGACTAGTAACTTAGCGATCAAATTTGCCTAAAAAAGAAGTTCCCGTTAAGTGTGGTTCTTAAAGGCAAGAATTCCGATCTCCTTTCCTAGGTCAAGGCCAACCAAACTGTCTGGAAGGCTTTGAGACGCATTCCGCCCTTCGAGATGGTTTTTATTTTTCCAATATGATATCTTTGACTTTGGTAATGTTGCAATCCTCCAATAGATCTCCCATCCCTTTCACTGTCTTCTGTTTGGCGGTAAAGTTACTGATACAATAGATTCGCTGGTTGGCATGGATAGCGGTTCTCTAACCGACCGGTTTTACGGGCTCATTAAATCCTATCACGCAGCCGCGAAAGCCAAGGAGGCAAACTATCCGGAAGTCGATATCCTCAGTATTTGGAAACGTTTTCTCAAGGAGCTTTCAATCACAGCTCCATCCATGAAAGTGCTCCAAGAAATGGCTATAAGATTTGAATGTGCGGTGAACCCGGGGTGGCCCAGGCCAATCCTAAAGGATTTTCTCAAAAATTTAAAAGGCAGGAGTATACCTATGGGCATTGTTTCCAACGCACAGTTTTATACGCCAATCAAGTTGGAGGCTTTTATTGGTCCCACGCTCGGAGATCTGGGATTCGACAATTACCTCTGCTTTTGGTCCTTCCAGAAACACCTGGAGAAGCCCTCGGTAGAGCTGTTTGAAAAATTAACGGAAGCTCTGGGGAGAAGATGCATTGCTGCTGGTCAAGCACTCTACCTCAGCAACGATTTGCTGAACTATATCTGGACGGCTAATGATGTAGGATTACAGGCAGTCTCATTTGCTGGGGATGAACGGTCCCTTCGATTGTGTAAATCGAATGACCGTTGTGCCGATTTAAGCGCGGATACTGTTGTAACTGCACTTATACAAATAGAAACTTTAATTTGGTTCGACCGAATCACCGCAACCTCTAATTTGCTACCATGGCTCCATCCGGTGTAACCGCTTCAGACCAGGAAATCGTTGACCGCCTTCTATCGGTCATGGAAACCGATTTACTGTCGCTTACACAGCAAGGCGTCAAAGAAGGCAACAAGGTCTTCGGAGGAGCAATATTGCGCAAGGACGATTTATCATTGGTAGTGGCCGGCACAAACAAGGAAATGGCCAATCCGCTTTACCACGGCGAAATACACACCATGGAGCTGCTTTATCAAATACCAAAAGAGAGCAGACCATCCCCTGAAGATTGTATCTTTTTTGCTACACACGAACCCTGCACGCTTTGTTTGTCAGCCATCACGTGGGGAGGCTATGATAATTTTTATTACCTCTTCAGCCACGAGGATTCGAGGGACTCCTTTAACATCGGTCATGATTTGAGAATTCTGAAAGAGGTCTTCCGTCTAGATCCGGGTGGCTACGCTCGTACAAATGCCTATTGGACGGGTTACCGGATACCCGCCCTGATTGAGTCCTTTTCCCAATCCGAAAAAGAAACATTCAGCCAAAGAATTTCCAAGTTAACCCAAACCTACGCGGAGCTGTCCGATAATTATCAGGCAAACAAAGAGGCATCAGATATCCCCTTAAAATAAAACCGGAAAGGAGTTGGCAAAATGACAAAAGCATTTGGTATTTGCGGAGTATTTTTCAGACCTCAAGATCCTGCGACATTGGCAAAATGGTATAGAAAATGGCTACAGTTGCCGGAGGCCGACGGAAATTACGTACCGTTCCAAAGAGCAGAACTACCGAATAATGCCTCCAGCGTCCGGTCGCCCTTTGGAAAGGACACCGAATACTTAGGGAAGCGCCTCCAGGCCAAAGAAGGGGGCGCCAAGATAGATCCTAACAAAGAGGACTACGAATACGGTCGGTTCGGATGGTTTAATGATCCTTATGGAAACCGGGTTGAATTGTGGGAACTACCCGCCCCTAAAGGATCTTAAGTTTTATGGAGTTTCAATCGGCCACTCGAGGTTTCCAACAGTTGGGGTTACTAATCCTGGTGAGCCTTTTATGGATCGCCTGCTCCAAACCAAAATCGGTTCAGGATCTCTATCCAAATATGGTAATCGATGAAAAAATTGCCGCAAAGCAGTTTACCGTTTTAGCCAAGGGTTCCGAACCCATGATTGACGATTTAGAGGATGGTGATCTGAACGGTCTGATGGCGGACGGGCGTAATTGGAGTTGGATGCAGTTCGATGACACGACTGATGGAATTCAATACCTGACAATTGACCAGGAGCAGACCGCACCCGGAAAGGGAAACAGCGTTCTTTACGTTAAAGGGGGCAATTGGAAAAACACCGGAGCCGGACTTAGCGCTCACCTGGTTGGCAAAGCTTCACCCAAATCCATGGGCGTGTATGATGCGTCCCAATATGCCGGGCTCCACTTCTGGGTGAAAGCCGTGGGCTTGTCTCAATTGAAATTGGCAATGGACACTACGGACACGGCTTCAAAAGATGAAGGGGGAATTTGTCTTGAGAACTGTCCCGGGAAATTTGAGTCGGTCGTTTCTGTAGGTGAAAGTTGGCAACAAATAAAAATCCCCTTTACACAGTTTTTGCTAACCAAAGGGAAGCACTCAATCCCGCTTGATCCTAAAAACTTGAAAGCCATCCATTTCCATCTTGAAACCACTGGAGACTATGAAGTCTGGTTGGATGAGGTCAGTTTTTTGACCCGAAAAACTCAAGATTGAGGAGTTTATTTTACTCGAAGAAAGCCTTCTTCGAGACCTTCGAGGACGGCGCCCAAATCTTGATATTGTCGACCCACCCGTTATCGTCGAAGGATCCAAATCCGACAAAGCCCTGTTCGAATAGAATGTCGTCGGCGATCATGATCGGGATGAGCATGTCGTCAAAATAGAGGGCGAGGGCAACCGTCCCTTTCTCTATATCGCGCACAATACGGATTTTTTCCATACTTCGCCGCCAATGGTTCTAAAGTCGGTGATGGGAGTCCGATCCGCCTCATCAACCACGAATACGTTATGGGCATTGTTGTCAGCATGCTTGGCTACATGTATATACATGTAGCCAGCCGGATCCTGGAAACGAAAGAAAAAACAATGATCACGATGCGCATACCCGGGAGCGTTGGCCACATCTGAATATTGAGTCATGTATTCCTTGATGGGCGTACCCTTCACCCCGGATTGTAGTATATCCACTTCCAAAACAAAGCTCCCGAAAGTCATACCTTTGATAAGAGAGATGTTGGAGGGGGACCGGTGTGGTGGTTCGTAGTCACTCAAGCCGGTTATGGCCAATAAACGATTTCCCTCAGGCCTCAGGATTTCCCAAGCTGGGAGATCGGTCATCATAAAATCATTCCAAGCATGCTTTGAGTCGAATGATTGTTCGTACTGCAACGCATAACCGTCAGGCAACCCAGCCGGATTCGCGTAAGAAAAGCTGAAGGAAGCCAAGCTCAATCCTAAAAGGCAAACTAATCGAAAAAGACCTGAGAATTCATATCGTCAAAAAATGAAACAAACACCCATGATGTAAAACCAAAGAATATTGAATAGTATGTCCAATGAACGGTTAAATTGGTATTATGTCCGCACACCCCGAAAAACTTAGCTTCTCCGAAGAACTCCTGCTGCTCTCCCTGGATGACGAGCAAGGCAAGCCGGTAGCCTACGATTGCAACGTCCTCTCTTTAGCTTTGGCCGGAGCTGTTCTGTTTGAACTGATGCTTTTAGGTAAAATCGTGATTCAAGATGAGTAAGTGACCATCTGGCCAGTTGAGCTGCTGGACGGTCCAATTCTCGATCTGGCAATCCAACGATTCGCCAAAAAACAAGGTCAGAAAACTGAGTTATTGGGTGAGCCAGTTGGCGAAGAACTATAAGAAAATTAAATCGATTCTGCTTGAAACGTTGGTGGAGATGGGAGCCCTTAAAGAAGAAGAACATACCTTTCTCTGGACCTTTAACTACAACCGATACTCCAAAGACGATTCGCGCATCGAAGATCGCGTCCGCCTGCGCGTTAACGCCAATCTGTTCGGGAATCGAGAAATGGATACCCGCGATTAAAGAATTTGAGGATGCCATGGCCACGGCCATCTTGGTTGCAGTTGTTATTCCAACGGTCACATCATCTTAACCGCAATGAGTCACGCGGGGAACACTTTCGGTTCCATTTTTGCGACGTAAATTGAGTATCGGAACGGTAATTGAATTTTATTTTTCCAGAAACCCAAGCGATTTTGGTGAAGTCCCAGAAGGAAACGATTTCTAAGCGATGTTGACCACAGACCCATTTTCTTCAGAACATCTACCCCAAATGAAAAAACTGCTTCTCTTTATTTTCAGCACTGTCGCCTTTACCCTTCGATTGGCCGCACAAGACCAGCCCAACGTGATCCTGATGATCGCCGACGATATCGGTTTTTCTGACTTGGGGAGCTACGGTTCAGAGATCGAAACACCCAACCTCGACAAACTTGCGTATGGCGGACTGCGTTTCACTCAGTTTTACAACATGGCCAAGTGTGAAACAACCCGCAGCGCACTGCACACCGGCCGATTCCTCAAAGGCAAGCATATCGAAAACGCCATCCCCTTTTCCACCCTCATGGCCAACTCCGGCTATTACACGGCCATGGTCGGGAAGGAGCACTTTACCTCCTGGGTCCCGGCTCGCTGCTTCGCCGTCAATGCCTTCCATGACTCCTTTGTTTTCTATAAAATCAACTCTTTCTTTGTCCGACCGGAAACCGGGCAGTTCGAGTACCCCTTTCGTTTGAATGGCATTCGCATTGATCCGGAGGATATGGATGTCCACCAAAAGCCGCTATTCAAGACAGACGTCATGACCAACTACGCCTTGAGTTATATAGACAAGGCAAACGACAACAATCAGCCCTTCTTTTTATACCTGCCCTTTCACGTGGCTCACTACCCTCTTCAGGCACGCCCAGAGGATATCGCCAAATACCGTGGGAAATACAAGATCGGTTGGGATGTGCTTCGGGAGCAACGACTAAAACGCCAGAAAGAAATGGGTCTGGTCCCGGCCGATACGGTGTTGAGTCCACCGGAAGCCAATATCAACAAGTTCCGGGGACCCTACCGAGGCAATATCTACAAATACCGGCCTTGGGACTCCGTTGATGAAGCGGAGCAAGATGAGCTCGACCTTGAACAATCCGTCTTTGCTGCCATGATCGACCGCATGGACCAGAATATTGGGCGGATCGTGCAAAAGCTCGAGGACATCAAGGAGCGCGACAACACCCTGATCCTGTTCTTCACCGACAATGGATCCTGCCCCTACGACTCCAATGTCGACTTCGCCGTTCCTCCCGGACCTGCGGAAGGTTATCGCACTTTGTCAGCTGCCTGGGCCTTGGTAGGAGATACGCCCTTTCGCTATTTTAAACAATACGGCCACGAAGGGGGCACCCATACCCACTTGATCGCAAACTGGCCAAGCACCATTAACCCGGGATTAAATCACGATATGGCTCACCTCACCGACATCTACCCGACCATGCTTGAATTAGCTGGTACCGAATATCCGGATACTCTCGATGGGAAACCCACTCCGACTCTCGATGGCGAATCCATGGTCCCACTCTTCAAAGGAGAATCCCGTGCCGAGCCCGACATCATTATTTCCGGTTTCACCGATCGTTTCCGCATGGTACGCGTCGGCGACTGGAAGATCGTCAAAGTCAATGGCGATGATTGGGAACTCTACAATTTAAAGAACGACCCCACCGAACTCAATGACCTTGCAAACCAAAATCCCACCAAGCTCAAAGAACTCGAAAAAGCCTATTTAGATTACCAAAAGACCTGAAAACCTGATGAGTCCATTTCCTTTTTTTTGTAGAGTAGAGAGCGTCGGGCGGCCAGGACCGATCCCATAGACGCCTTGATGATCTCCGAATTTGCTGAGGAAAAATAATTACAAGCGCTCCCACCCCCTGAACCTGTCCGGTAGTAGCTGGCATCCTTGTTGGACCGCAGAAGCCATCTCACCGAACAGATGGCGCGGGAAAACAACCGTATTCAAAACAGCTCCAAGTTTATCAAACAACCCATCCAGCGAATGGTCAAAACGGTTGATAAAGAAATCCAACGCATTGAAAAACGTATCCGTCAGCTCATTCAAAACGATAGAAACTCGCCGATGAAATCGATAT